>NZ_CP159486.1:1378431-2067647 GCF_041902845.1 Limibacterium fermenti | reverse complement strand
TAACTGGAAAAAGGGAGATATTGTGGGTATGCCGAATTATAACCGGGTGGATGTGGATGCATCCAATACCAAGATATATTTTAACTTGATGGAAGCATCGAGAGACAATAACGGTCAATTTAAAACCCAAGTGGTATATACGTTCGATGTGAACACACTCCGGTACGAGCCTTATATGGAACTTCCCGATGTGAAAATGATGTATGGGATGGGGATTTCACCGAACGGGGAAGTCTGCATTTGCGATTGTCTGGATTATTCGGCCCAACGGGGATATGTGAGAGTTCATGCTCCCGGCAACGAAACGGTGGTTAGTTATAAGGTAGGGGTTTATCCGCGTATGGTATATTTTCCTGAAAACAACAAATAGGCCGGCTTGAAAAAGAACAGGGCATAGATCGTAATCGAGATGGGCTTTAAAAGTAAATCGGCTATATACATATTCTCTTTTTTATTATCCTTAACGGGACTTTTCGCTCAAAGAAAGGGAACGGAACCGCCTGAGCGGATGTTGGATACTGTTTTTGTCATTGAAAAAGCGATTCATTCATCCAAAGATGTAAATGCCGGTTCACGGGTAAGTACTATTTCGTCTGAAGTATTGGAAGCAAACCGTTCCAGATCGTTGGCTGAATTATTGGCGGATAATTCCGTGGTACATATCAAGAGTATGGGGGTCGGCGCCCTCTCCACAGCCTCTTTCAGGGGAAGCAGCAGTTCGCAGACGCGGGTTAACTGGAATGGAATAAATATTACGCCTGTCATGGCGGGAATATTCGATTTTTCACAAATTCCCGTTTTCTTTGCCGATAAAGTGAGCTTGTATTATGGAAGCAACGATGTGAAAAGCGGAACGGGAGCGATAGGGGGAAGCGTGAATATTTTTAATACACCGGTGTGGAACAGCCAAACGGAGACAAAGGTTTCGGCCGAATACGGTTCGTATAATTCCTATACGGGACGCATCTTGATGCAATATGGCAGCGAAAAGAGTTCGTTCAAAACGAGATTATATCATCAACATTCCGATAACGATTATACCTACATCAACAAAATATTAACGAATACCCCTTTCCGGGAAAAACGGGCTGACGCGAATTATGATATGACAGGGCTGATGCAGGAAGCCCATTTCCGGCTTTCAGACAGATCAATCATATCTTCCGCCGTATGGTATCAACAAGGCAAGCGTATGTTGCCGCAACCTCTCGGTGTTGTAGAGACTTCGCACGAACAACAAAAAGAATACAATCTGAGGGCTTATGCGGGTTGGAATTACTATAGCGATAAATCTGAATTTTCCTTCAAAATAGCCTATATATCGTACCGGATGAAATACGATAAATGGTTTAAGGATAACTATTTTGATCCGCAGGGAAATACAAACCAATCAAAAACCGGGCTTATCACGGCCGATTATACGCTGCAAATATCGCCTCGGCTCAAGGGAAATACTTCCATGGCTTACCAGTACGATATGGCCAATGCGGAAAGTTATCGCTTCATAGATTCTACAAAATATAAGATAGACTCCATACAATATCCCTATCCAACGATACCGCCGCCCGAGTTGCGATACCGAAATGTATTTTCGTGGCAAACCAATCTGCGGTGGCAACTTACAAACCGTTTATTGGCCGATGCACGGTATATGTTCGAATGGAATAACAAGAAGCGGGTATCGACTTATTCCGTCGGATTGGCAACGGAAATTATCCCCAAATCGCTCTATGTCAGAGGTAGCGGATCGTATAATTATCGATTCCCCAGTATGAATGAATTATATTGGCGCCCGGGGGGCAATCCCGATGTCCTGCCCGAGCATGGACACTCGTATGATGCGACCCTTTCTTTCAACAGGAACTTCGGCAACCGGTTATTGTTCGAATTAGAACTTGCGGCCTATTATATGTTGATAGACGATTGGATATTGTGGCTTCCTACCGATAAACCGTCGGAGGGCGGCTCTTCGTATCAGAATCAATGGCTATGGACTCCGCAGAATAAACGCGATGTACGCTCTGTCGGGGGAGAAGTGTTTTCAAAACTGACTTATCAGAATGATCAGTTTAAAAGCTGCGTCGCTTTCAACTATTCATACACCCGTTCAAGGACCCGTAAAAAACAACATGTCGACGACGGTTCCTTTATGAAGCAAATACCTTATGTGCCGAAGCAAAAGTGGAATGTCCGGTTTTCGGCGGATTATGAAAAGTTCTTTTTCAGTTTTCAGGTAGCTTATGTCGGTGTGCGTTATATTACTACCGACCAGTCTTATTATACGCCCCCCTATACGGTATACAATACGGCGTTGGGATATACGTACCGTTGGAAAGACAAGATAACGGTCGTTCCCCAGCTACGTATCGATAATTTATTCGACACCTATTACGAGTCCACTCAATATTATCCGATGCCCTTGCGGAATATATTGGCATCGGTAGTCGTCGAATTATGAAATAGTTAATGATCGTTTTAGTTCGTTTTATTATAATGACAAAATAACTTAAATAAAGAAAGAATGAAAAAAACACTTATCAATTTATTCCTTGTGTTGGCACTGATCATCTCCGGTTGCGAAAAAGAAGAAAACATACCGGAGTTGCAGGTTTCCACGTTGACCATTACGGCAACGATGCCCGACGACGGTTTGGAAGCGCGCGCCTCTTTTTCGGAAAGCGAAGGCGACGGTTCTATGTCGGTCCGATGGAAGGAGGGGGACAAACTTCAGCTTTATTTTGTTCAAAAAGACATTCCTTATAAGGCGACGATTCCCGTAACGACTATATCGGAAGATAAAAAGAAAGCTACTTTTAAGGTGAAGGTGCCGGATGAAATTACTTCCGGAAGCTTCGACCTTTATGGCGTTGCGGGCGGGACAGAAGCGGATGATACCGATCCCCGCAGGGTGGTATTGTACGATAAAAGCATTTATCAACAGAACGCCGATTATGCGTTCCGGTATATGGAAGACAAGAATATCCCCATACTTAAATTTGCACAGAAAGACGTTGTACGGGCCGAGAATATTTCCGCCGATGTAACGATGCAACATTTAGGGTGGCTGTTGGCCTTGCATATTAAAAACAATACCGGCAAGAACCTCACCCTGAAGCCGGCCATTACCCTGCATTCGAGTGAGCAATGGAACTATAATTCGGAAAAGAACTACTATGATTTGGTCAATGATAAATTCGTGAATGCTTCGGGTTACGATTGTGTCTGGACACCCCTGCAAACTCCCCTTCAAAACGGGCAGGCCTATACTTTTTGGCAATGGGTCGCTTCAACCGATGAAATACCGGATATGGAATTGATTTTGCACGACAATGTAGTATCTACAGAACCTTTTGCAAAATCAGGAAACGTATTACGCAAAAGGGAAATAAAAAATGGGAATACCTGTCATTTTTGGGTGCAGTTCGAGAGCGAAAATAATTTTATTTTCACCCGTCCTTTCACAGATGTGCCGCCGGCGGATATTTCAAACGGCGGAGACCCCTATTTTACGATGGATGATATTCGCTTTTGGGCGGGCGAAGGAGCCAAGAAGGCGGCATTGGTCATTGAATGGCACGACGGTAAATATCCTGATGCGTTGGTGTGGGGATATCGATGGGATAGCGATGCAACCGGATTGGATATGCTCCGTGAAATTGTCAAGGCGGATCCTTTTTTAATAGCAGCCGTTGCCGACCAATGGGGCGGAAAAGTGATCGGGGGAATCGGATATAACATGAACAAAACCGGTGATCATTATTTGATCATCAATAATGAAACGGATAAACCTAAATATCCTGCAAATGGAATGGTGGAAGTAACGTCTGCGGATTTCGATCATATTCGCTACTCCGATGCTTCCGATCATTGGCAATCGGGATGGTATGACGGATATTGGAGTTATTTCGTCAAAGACGATCGATTGGATGCATGGGAATATTCAAATTTCATCGCTACCTTCCGCGAGTTGGAAGACGGGTCATGGGACGGTTGGTCGTATCTCGACGACATGAACGAATGGAACGGAAGGCCGTTAGGTAACGAATTTGCCCCGGCTTTGCCTGATTAATCCAACATCTATCAAAGAAAATAAGAATCTAATTAATTAATAATATATGTAATATGAAAAGGACAGTACATTTTCTTTTAGTTTTTTTGAGCAGTATTATTTTATTCAGCTGCTCGTATGATGATACCGATATTTGGTCGGAGATCGATAAAATCAAATCCGATTTGACTTCGTTGAATCAACAAGTATCGTCGTTAGAAACCGTTGTCGATGCCTTGAATGCCGGCAAAGTGATTACGAAAGTTGATAAGCTTGATGGGGAAAACGGCTATAAGATCACTTTTAACGATGGAAAGACTATTGACGTGTTGAATGGTGAAAATGCTCCGGTCGTCGGAATTCAGGAATCGGAAGGTATTTATTATTGGACGGTAACCACGGACGATAAAACGGAATTCTTGCTTGATGCGAACAAAAATAAACTTCCCGTTTCAGGAGAAACCCCCATCTTGTCGATTGATAAGGATGGTTATTGGATGGTAAACAATACCCGGATAACTGATGCGAATGGAAAAGCGGTAAAAGCACAAGGCGATTCTTTCTTTAAGGAGGTGAAAGAAGATGAAAGTTCCGTCACATTCGTTTTAGCGGATAACAGCGCCATTGTCTTACCCAAATCGGGAGGTACATATTTGTCTTTCGAGAGCGGAGAGGATGAACTTCCCGTTACTTTTTATCCGGAGGAACAAAAACAGTTGAATTTTAAAGCGGCAAACATCCAGTCATTGGAAGTTGCGGCGTTACCCGACGGATGGAACGCAACAATCGATATTTCAAAAAACAATGTAACGGTTACGGCCTCCCCCAATCCAACCGAAAATATCGGAAAGGTCGTTATAGAAGGGCTTGATAAAAACGGAATGGTATTCCGGGCTATCGCCAAGGTGGGTTCTAAGAAAATAGATTTTGTAAATCCTTTGGGGGTTTACATTCTAAACGAAGGTAGTGTATGGGGCGGCGAGGACGGTTCGCTGATATACATTACGCCGGATAAATATGTGCTCGGCAATATTTATTATAACATAAACGGAAGAGCTCCCGGAAATTGCACGCAGGACCTATTCATTAAGAACGGAAAGATGTATATCATCGCCCAAAACAGAAAAGAAGGTACCGATGGAATATTGGCCGTTGCCAATGCCGAAACGTTGAAGAAAGAAGCTTCGTATGATGAAGAAATCGCTTTGTTGGATTGGCCGACCCATCTTGCCGTTTTAGATGAACAAAATATTTTCATCAGAGACAATAAAGGAGTGTATGTTTTCGACAGCACAACCAAACAATTGACCTTTATTGAAGGAACTAAAGGCGCGGCTAAAAACACGATGGCTGTAGCGGATAATAAAGTATTTGTTCCGGCCAAGAAAAAAATATTCGTTTTTGAGGCCGGCAAACATGAAATATCCCACACCATAGAGATGGATGCGGCCGTTAGCGGAGTCTTGAGATCGAAAGACGGAAATATTTGGGTGTCGACAACCGGTACGCCCCATAAAATAGCTAAAATAAACAGCAAGGATTACTCTATTATCCGTTCAAACGATATTACCATCGGTACGGTTAGCGCCGGAGTAGCGGCTGCTCCCGGCATTACCGCCAAAGGTGATACGCTCTATCATGGCGGATTGGGCACAAAAATATATCGCCATATTTTTAGTACCGGAGAGACAAAACTAATGGTCGATGCCAAAGACATGGTTGAAGATGCCAATATCGTTTATAACACCGTAGCCGTACATCCTATAACCGGAAAAGTATATATGAATACCTTAAAGGGTTTCAGTACGGATTATACAAACAACAGCATCAACGAGTTCGATTTTAGCGGGGAAACTCCTAAAATAACGGCCAGTTATAAAAATTACACCCGTTATCCGGCAGGCGTTTTCTTTTCTTCTAATTTCCAATAGAAGTTTCATTCAATCATCATTTCTTGCATAGGAGATAGCGTAACTTCCATCAGGTTACGCTATCTTGATTTTTCAAGAGGCGTGGCGGTGTTGTTCGGGGCGTTCGAACTGGCTGCCCGGCGGTTCCCGCAGTTACGGGTGCGGAATTGAACGATTCTATGATTCCGTAATTTTATTGCGTTTTACAGAATTTAATTGTAGGTTTGTACTACAATTGATATGAAATAAGAAAATATGAACGCTATAAGTTTGGAAGTTAGAAAAAGGAAGATTGTAGAAAATCTTTCCATTGTGGACGATATTTCTGCGATTGAACAAATAGAGAACATCCTCAAGAGTTTTACTTCTACCGTCAATCGCTTTACGGTAGAAGAACTGGAGGAACGAGCCGCCCGGTCGGAAAAAGCAATCGAAGAAGGGCGGGTATATACGGTGAATGAGGTTAGAAATAAATTAGGATTGTGAGAATTATTTGGACGGAACCGGCACGTGATGAACTTGAATCGATATATCAATATTTACTCGATATATTATACGGGGACACAAGCGGTACAAGCTTATTTACAGGATTGTGGGGGAAATAGTATATATTACCGATGTCTTCGATTGTCGTAAAAATCCGTCCTCTATGAAAGGATAATCGGTGTCTTCTATCATTGTCTTATGAATCCGATGATCTCAAACGGGGGTATATAGGATGAAGGAGGTTAGATATGTTATATCGACTACGCCATACGATTGCCAAGACGGATGTACCGGCTTATATCCGCGAGTATTGCGATGCGGAGCGTTTTATCGGATATTGCAGGCAATGCCCGCGTTACAATACGTATTGGTCATGCCCGCCGTACGGGTTCGATGTGGAAGAATACCTTACCCGGTATACGGATGTTATTCTTGTGGGTACACAACTCTTTCCCGATTCTTCTTTGCGTAGCGAATGTACCGATGCGAAACAGTCGACACGGATTACGTACCGGCTCATCGGGGAAGTGCGGCGCACGCTCGACAACCGTTTGCTGGCGTGGGAAAGGAAATATGCGCCGGCCCGGGCGTTCTTCGCCGGGGGAATGTGTTACCTGTGCCCTATGGAAGGCTGTGCGCGGGCAAGGGGATTGCCTTGCCGGCATCCCGATAAGGTGCGGCCTCCGCTGGAAGCTTTCGGGTTCGATATCGGAAAAACAACATCGCAGTTGCTGGGCGTCGAACTGCAATGGGGGCGCAAGGGGAGTTTACCTGAATATTTCACCCTCGTAAGCGCTCTCTTTACCAACTCTAAAGAGATCGATATCACTCCTGAAACGCTTTATTAGATAATGCCTGCGGCGATAGAATCTTCGCCCGAAAATACCGGAGGCGGTAAAATATCCGCTTAGATCATTTTGTCCGATGAAAGAAAAAAAGTTTTAAGATATATATTCTTCTAAAACTATTTGTTTAAATTTGCAGATTGTTGTAATCAAAAAAAATCAAATGAAAAAATTACTCTTTCTGATACCTGCCCTTTTGTTGTTGGGATGTGGTAATGACCCGGAAGTTGAACCGGATGAAGTAGGTCCGTTGAAAATAGAAATCGAAGGAAAAGCCTATCACTTTTTCCCTGAGGCTGTCGAAGCCGGAGTAGACGAGAATAATATTTCCGTTTTTGTTCATTATGCTACAAAAAAAACAGATCCTGCTTTTCCAGTGGGGTATGGTATTGGGTGGTCATTCAGCGATGGCCATTTTACCGAAGCTGTAATGAGCTATATTAAGGATGGGGAAAATTATGGCACCTATGATTTTAATCCGGCCGAAACGTTTTCTATCAAAAATTACCGGTTTGATCCCGATACGCGAAAACTTTCGTTCGATTATGAAGGTAAACTGCATGGAAAATCCCATGAATTAAAAACAAACTTGGGAAGTATAACAATTAAGGGAAGTATTGATCTGGACAATATTCCTCAGAAGTCGTTGCAATCGGATAAATCGTACGCGACGTTTCATGCCGGAAATTTCAGTTTTTACGGTTGTAAAAGGATTATGGGGTCAACTTCTGAAGCTACTTCACATCATCTTTTCTCAAATGATGGATATCGCTTGATGTTTATCTTCGATCGACCGTTTCCTCAATACGGGGCGACTTTGCCTCTAACGTATGAATTCGATGCACAATCGACAGGTAACAGGATTTCGTTTTTTCAGTTTACAGGAACACCCTATTCGTCGGATGTGAAGATTGTTATTAAACCGGAAGACTGGAAAGAGTATCCGTGCAGCGGATCGTTTACGATAGAAAAGATCACAGAAGATAGGATAAAAGGGACTTTCTCCATGGATATTCAAGACGGAGACAAGGTTATCCACAAGACGGAGGACGGCGAATTTTTATTCAGGAGCAAAAGTACATCTATGTAGAATATTTCCCGTTAGAGTGAATTTCCGGATTGGTGTTATACATGACGGGCACCGGTAAAGAGACTTGTATGCGAGGGGCGTTTAGACGGTTTTTTTTGCCGTACTCATCCGTTTGCACTATCTTTGCACGCAATTATCAAATAATTTTATATGATTCAGAAAGCTATCGTAACGATCGTATTTTTAGTCGTTTCCAATACGTTTATGACGTTTGCCTGGTACGGGCATCTGAAATTTCAACAAATGGATTGGTTTAAAAATATCGGTTTATTGGGTATCATTTTCATCAGTTGGGGAATCGCTTTTTTCGAGTATATCTTTCAGGTGCCGGCAAACCGTATCGGCTTCAACGGTAACGGCGGACCGTTTAACTTATGGCAACTGAAGGTGATTCAGGAGGTCATTACGCTGACGGTATTTACATTCTTCTCCGTCTTCTTTTTCAAAAACGAGGCGCTGCGGATAAATCATTTAATCGGATTTGTGTTTTTGATCCTTGCGGTGTATTTTATTTTTAAGAAGTGATCTTTCCCGATAATGTTGCTCCATAACGATAGTCTATATTTTACAGATAATACCTGCTTTGCTGGCGATCAGAGCCTTTAGCCTGTTTGCTAAATAAAGATTTAGATTGTTTGAACATCTCATTTTTTTTGAATACATTTGCGGCATGAGCGGAAAAGAGAAAATATTAAACAGATTTTTCAGCTATCCGACAGATTTCTCTTTCGATGAAGCGGTTGCATTATTGAAACTAATGGGTTTTAATGAAGTGAAAACGGGAAAGACAAGCGGTTCGCGGGTAAGGTTCCGCAATGATTCTTTGGGTAAAGAATTTAGAATGCATAAGCCTCATCCTGAAAAGATATTAAAGCGATATCAGTTACATGATATCAAAACACTTTTGCAGGAGTGTCATTTAATGGATGATGAAATGTGAAATCGAAAATAAAATAATCGTATGAAAGCAATAAATATCGATACATTAGAATATAAAGGATACACAGGGACGGTTGAGTTTAGCGTTCCCGACAAATGTTTCCATGGACGCGTATTGGGTATCAGTCATTTATTTACCTTTGAGGGGAATACTATTGAAGAATTAGAGGAAGATTTTAGAAGATGTATAGATGATTATCTATATGATTGCGAACAAGAAAACAGTAAACCTCAAGAACCGTTCAGCGGTACACTCAATATCCGCATCGGTGCGGAATTACATAAAAACATTGTCATACAGGCAAGAAAAAAGGGGGAAACATTGAATAGTTTCATAAAAGAGACGTTGCAAAAGGCTATATGCTGACAGCAAAAAAGTGATTTGCCTTATCTTTGCGTTTCCGAAAAAAAAGGAAGAACATGCTGACGAATATCTGCAATAAAGAGCCCGAAGGACTTTTTGCTACCCCTATCGTACAATAAGCGGCTTTTTGGTCGGATGTGAAAACCCGCCTGGGGGCCGATACGATCGCCATTAATTTCAAATCACGCAAAGAAAATTTGTTTCATCAGCCCCCAAACCGCGAAGTCGTTGTGGCGGATGTGTTGGTAGTTATACAACCGATAGGGCGCGATCACTGCGTGGCGTATGTCCCTTACGGGCCGGAGCTGGAGAACCCGATGAAGAGTTTCAGGGGATGTTCTTGGAGGAACTGTCCGAATCGCTCCGTTCGTTTTTACCGAAGAATTGCCTCCTTATCCGGTACGATTTGTGTTGGCAATCGTATTAGGCGAAAGAAACGGAACATTTCGACGAAAACGGCATCTGGAAAGGACATCCCGATATATCGGCTCAGGAATTGCGTTTTAATTTTAACACGGAGAACTGGAAATTCAAGAAGGCGGGCTCGAACATCCTTCCGGCGCATACGATCGATCTCGATCTCAGCCCCGACGCCGATATATTGCTTCAGCGCATGAAGCCTAAAACGCGCTATAATATCAAGTTGGCTGCCCGTAAGAGCGTTTCCGTAACCTCGAAGGGCATGGAGGGAAGGGACACGTGGCATGAATTATATAAGGAAACGGCCGTCCGCAACCGCATCCTTATTAACGAGATGAAGTATTCCGAGGCGGTACTTGCGGCCAAGGCACAAGATAGGCGTTCGCCGGCCGATGTGCGTTTGCTCATCGCTTCTTACGGCGATAGGCCCCTGGCAGCCATGTTTCTGGCCATTACCGGGTCGCGCGGGTCTTCCTTGTATGGCGCGCTTCGTCTTCGTCGCATCGTAACCTGATGCCGGCGTGTGCGTTGCAATGGGAAGTCCTCAAAGCCTCGAAAGCCGCCGGATGTACGCAATACGACCTGTTCGGAATCTCTCCCGTACCCGATCCGTCGCACCCCTTGTTCGGATTGTATAAGTTCAAATCGGGTTTCGGCGGAGACATTTATCACAGCCTCGGATGTTGGGACTACCCCCTCGATGAAAAACAATATGCTCTGTTCCGAGCTTCCGAAATGAACGCGCAGGGATATCACCTAAATTGAAAGTATATGCAAATAGAACGAGTGAACGTAATAGATGAAAAGGAATAACCGTAAAATCGGTTTCGGACAGCGTGAAACCAACCTCTACCGGTATTATTCGGGAGAAGGTCAAAGGGGAGGATGCTTTCCCGGAAAGTTTTTGTCCTGCCCCTTGTCCCTTAGTCCCTTAGTCCCTCCGTCCCTCCATCCCTCCGTCCCTCCGTCCCTTAGTCTCTCTATCTCCCAGTCCCTTATTTCTTATCCTGCTCATCTTTGTTGTCCGGTTTTCCGCCCCGGATGTTGATGATGCTGCGTGCATTCCGGTATTCGCCGTAGAACGTCGGATCGGATGCGCGGAACGGGAGCATCAGTATATCGATTTCGTTATGAAGCAATTCCATTCCTTCTTTTATTTTTGCTTTCAAGTTGGATGTGGCTTGTTTTCGCTGAGCGATGAGTGTTTCCCTGTCGGGATAATGCTTTGGAAACGATTCGGCAGCTTCTCCCAATGCGGTGATCTCGTCGGCGGTCGTCTTGAAAGGCACTAAAGCTTCGGCCAAGGGATTCGCCGCAGTGTAAATCGCTTTGGCCGTTACCGGCAAGTCGCTTTCGCGAATAGACTTCACTTCCGATAATGTCCGGTCGGATAACGATGCCAACTTGACGTCCTTTTGGGCGACGGCATAGGCATGCAAAGCATCACTAACCTTGATGGTGCGATTTTCCAAGTCTGCTTTTTTTAGTTGTTTCAACTTGGTTAATCCTTTTATATCGACTGCTTGCTCCTGCTGGTATTGACCGATATTGGTGTTGATACCTGTCAATTTTACATGCGCCTGCTGCAATGCCGGCATGTCGGCAATTTTTGTTACATTGACTGTCAGCAGGTTTTCAACAGTATGCAAGGTATTGGAATGATTTATTTGATCACGTGTCATAGTTGTCTGTTTTTTATTTAAAAACGTTTTAGGATGAATTATAATTCTGTTATGAATCCGGATAACGATTATTTGTCGGTCCGGAGATGCCGTTGTGGCACTCAGAGATACCATTTGATGATCCCGAGATGCCGTCCGGTGACCCCGAGATGTCGTCCGGTGACTCAGAGATGTCATCCGGTGACTCAGAGATGTCATTTGACGACCCGGAGATGCCATTGTGGCAGTCGGAGATACCATTTGATGACTCCGAGATACCGTCCAATGACCCCGAGATGTCATCCGGAGACTCGGAGATACCGTTTGACGACTCGGAGATGCCATTATGGCAGTCGGAGATCATGTCGGAACGCTCGGAGATGGTCTGTGATGATGGAGATTTGCCGCCGTATGATGGGCTGCGACGCCAGCATCGGTTAAAACCGGCGGCGATGTATGGGCCATTTAATAGGTGTAAAGAATAGTTTCATATCCTACAATAATTAAGTTTATTGATTTACGGTGTGTCGTATATGAAACGGCAGGCATCGATGTTTAACGGGGCAAATATAGCTGTTTTAGATTATATAAAAAACAAATTCGTGTTAATTTTTTTATAGGATTATCCGTAATGTGTCAGAAGCCTTTTTTATCTTTCCCCGGCTACCCCCTCGTCCTTCCGATACTCCCCCGGTTCCATCCCCGAATCCTTCCCCGACAGGAAGGGAAGGATGGACGGCCGCGGATAATACATAGCCCGCCGTTCTTTCTTTTTTTTGGAAATTTAGATAGAGGCTGAGGCGAGGAACGGGCGGCAAATGCGATCTTCAAGATGACGGAAGAAGTCGGATGTCGGACAATTTTTTATATTATACGGTTTGATAAATAAATTCAATAGATAATTTTTTTATCTATCATGAAAAATAATTAACTGATAAATAAATGAATATGAAAAATAGTGGAAAACTTTTTTATTTTTACATGTTATAAAGTTGATTTTTATTGAAAACATTTTACTATGTTTGTCGTTGTAATATCTCGCAAGATTTGAAAAGATATTCCGTACCGACAGGACGACAAAATAAAATAGTATACAAATGAAAAAAGTAGTGAAGTTTGAAAAAGACGATTGCAATCCCTGCGTAATGGTTTCGCAATTTCTGGAAAAGAAGCACGTGGCCTTCGAAGCCGTCAATCCTTTCAACCGCCCCGAATTGGCGATGAAGTATAAGATACGCGCCGTGCCTACGACGTTGTTGGTGGAAGAAGATGTTGAATTGGAACGCGTGGTGGGATATGATCCGGATAAATTGAATACGTTAGTTGCCCAATTATGATTATTTACTACGACAGTAAAACGGGTAATGTGGAGCGGTTCGTGCGCAAATTATCGGCTTCGACCGGATGGGATTGCGTGAAAGTGGCGGATGCACCGGTTGTTTCGGAGAAAGGGCATTTAATTACCTATACTACTAAAATAGGGTGTGTCCCTGCATCGACCGAACGCTTTTTGCAAGAGAATCATCCGTATGTTCTTTCCGTCTCGTCGAGCGGAAACAGGAACTGGGGCCCGAATTTCGCCCTCGCCGCCGATAAAATTGCCCGGCAATACGATATTCCCCTGCTCTTTAAGTTCGAACTGTCCGGATTGGAGCAGGATTTACAGATATTTATCGAGAAAGCGGTCAGCTATCGGAACAGGGGCAGATTAGTAAATTAGCAAATTAGCAAATTAGTAAATTAGCAAATTAGTAAATTAGCAGATTAGCGGATTAGCAGATTAGGGAATTAGATTATGAAAGTCAAAAACTGGATATTGCTCAACAACCAGGTAATGGTTAAGAAGGATGACGAGTTTCAATTTGAAAAAGATAAAGAAGCCGTCCGTTCGTATTTTCTGGAATATGTCAATAAGAACACGGTGTTTTTCTATACATTGAAGGAAAAAATCGATTACCTCATCGAAAACAAGTATTATGAAAACCTGCTCGAAGTGTATTCTTTCGAAGATATCAAGCGGGTGTATGATTTGATGTACGCCAAGAAGTTCCGCTTCCCGTCGTATATCAGCGCGTTTAAGTTCTTCCAGAATTACGCCTTGCGCGACGACAGCGGCGAGAAGTTCCTCGAGCGCTATGAAGACCGGCTGGCGTGTACCGCACTCTACCTGGGGCACGGTGATATCGATCGGGCATTGGAGTATGCCGAATTGTTTATCAACCAGGAATATCAGCCGGCGACGCCGACCTTCCTCAATGCCGGAAAGAAACGTTCCGGCGAGCTGGTGTCGTGTTTTTTGGATGAGATAGGCGACAGCCTCAACGGCATCGGCTATGCCATCCATTCATCGATGAAACTATCGTCGATAGGAGGGGGCGTATCGTTGAATATTTCCAAGCTTCGCGGCCGTTCGGAAGCCATAAAGGGTGTCGAAGGCCGTGCGAGCGGGGTTTTGCCCGTGATGAAGTTGCTGGAAGATGTGTTTTCGTATGCCAATCAGCTCGGGCAACGTCCCGGCGCCGGAGCGGTTTATCTGAACGTCTTCCATTCCGATATCGAGGAGTTTCTCGATTGCAAGAAGATCAATGTGGATGAGAAAGTACGCATCAAATCGTTGTCAATCGGCGTGGTGATTCCCGACAAGTTCATGGAGCTTGCCGAAAAAGACGAACCGTTTTACGTCTTCTATCCCCATACCGTCTATCAGGCATACGGCTGCTATCTCGACGATATGGATATGAATAAGATGTATACCGAATTGATCGATAATCCCGCCGTGCGCAAGAAAAAGCTCAATGCCCGCCTGTTGCTGGTGAAAATAGCCCAGACGCAGAAAGAAAGCGGCTATCCGTATCTTTTCTTCAAGGACAATGCCAACCGCGAACATGCGTTGAAGGATATCGGCGAAGTGAAATTCTCGAATCTTTGCACCGAAATCATGCAGTTGTCGGAAGTATCGGAGATTAACGATTATTACGAAGAGGATGTCATCCGCCGCGGCATTTCCTGCAACCTCGGGTCGCTGAATATTGTGACGGTCATGGACAATAAACGCATCGCCGAAGCGGTGAAGACAGCCGTCAGTTCGTTGACGACCGTGACGGATATTTCGAATATCGACATTGTGCCGTCTATCAAGAAAGCCAATGAAGAGTTGCACAGCGTGGGGCTGGGGGCGATGAACCTGCACGGCTTTTTCGCGAAGAACTTTATCTCGTACGAAAGTACCGAAGCGCTCGACTTCTGCAACGTGTTTTTTATGATGATGAACTTCTATTCGCTGGAGCGTTCGATGGAAATAGCCCGGGATAGGGGAGTGACGTTTAAGGACTTTGATAAGTCGGAATATGCCAAAGGGACGTACTTCGACAAATATCTCGAACGGAATTATCATCCGAAAACCGAACAAGTGAAAGCGCTTTTCGAAGGTATTTATGTTCCTTCCGTCGACGACTGGGCGCGCCTGAAAGAGCTGGTTATGCAGCACGGCCTGTATCATGCTTACCGGTTGGCGATAGCGCCCAATCAATCGACTTCGTACATTATGAGTTCGACGGCTTCGGTGATGCCTGTGGTGGATACCATAGAGGTGCGCGAATATGGCGACAGCACGTCGTTTTACCCCATGCCTTACCTCACCAACGACAATTATTTCTTCTACAAATCGGCTTACGATATGGATCAGATGAAGGTGATGCGGTTGATCTCCGTCATTCAACGGCATGTCGACCAAGGCATATCGACCATCCTTCACACGAAGAGCAGCGATACGACTCGCGATTTGGCTCGATATTATATTTATGCTCATAAGATCGGACTGAAATCGTTGTACTACACCCGCACACGGAAGACGACGGTGGAAGACTGCGTTTCCTGCTCCGTTTAATTATCAATTACAAATTACAAATTACGAATTACAAATTACGAATTACGAATGACGAATTACAAATTACAAATTACAAATTACAAATTACAAATTACGAATGACGAATGGACGGAGTTCCGTCCGGCGACTGGCAACCGGAGACTGAAGACTGAAGACCGGAGACCGGAGACCGTTGACAATAATAAAGCATTATGAAACAATTTAAAGCCGTAAACTGGAATACTCCCGAGAACGATTATGTGGAAATGTTCTGGGAACAAAACTTAAAGCAATTCTGGATCGATACCGAGTATATTCCCTCGAAGGATATCGATTCGTGGAAGTCGCTCTCGCCCGAAATGCGGGAAGCCTACAAAAAAGCATTGGGCGGACTGACGCTGCTCGATACTTTGCAGAGCCATACGGGCATGCCCAAGCTCATCGACCACATCGACGGGTTGCAAAACCGGTCGGTGCTTTCCTACATGTGTATGATGGAGGCGATTCATGCCAAATCGTATTCGACCATTTTCACTACGGTGACCACGAGCGCCGAGATCGATGCGGTCTTCGAGTGGGCGGCGAGTAACGAGCAACTCCAGTTCAAGGCCAAAACCATCGATGCCCGTTACCGGAAACTCGACAAGGAGAACGTTTCCAAAGAAGATATATACGTGGCATTGGCCGCTTCCGTTTTTCTGGAAACATTCTTGTTTTACAGCGGATTTTTCCTTCCTTTATGGTTGGCGGGGCAAGGGCAGATGGTTGCCAGTTGCGACATCATCAAAAAGATTATTGCCGATGAGTCGATTCACGGCGTGTTCGTCGGCTTATTGGCGCAGGAGATATTCGATACGTTCAGCGACAAGAAAAAAGAATCGCTCCAAACCGGTCTGTATGCGTTGATGGATGTGCTTTATGAAAACGAATTGAAATATACCGATCATGTTTACAGTGATATAGGACTGGGAGCTGAAGTAAAGGAATATATTCGTTATAATGGCAACAAGGCGTTGATGAATCTGGGTTTCGAACCCCGTTATGAAGTGGGGGAAGTCAATCCGATCGTATTAAATGGGTTGAATGTGGAAACAACGCAGCATGATTTCTTCTCGAAGAAATCGACGAACTATGAAAAGACGTTAGAGGTCGTTCATCTGCATCATGATGATTTCAATCTGGAGAAAGAGCTGCAACTGGATATTTAGAAACTCCCCGTTTCACTCGATGATTTCATACTTCGTCTTGCCGATGAACAGCCACACGGCTTTTCGCAGACCTGGCTTGCCGGCCAACTGCGGCGAAGCGGCGTAGCGCTCCAATTGCGCCGCCGAGGCTTTCCTTATTTCGGGCAGGCGGTCCGTATCGCTTTCCTTCACATACTTCAACTCGATGATCCATTCGTAGGGAATGTCGGGCAGGTGTGAGCTGCGTTCGAGGAAGATATCGATGTAGCCGCCCTCCACCTCCCGTTCGCTGAAAGGAAGATAAATCTTCGACTGAAACAATACCGAGAGCAGCATTACCTTGATATATTTTTCGTCGAAACGCATCAGGTCGCGGTTGGAAAGCTTGCTGAAAATATTCTTGCTCACATAGTCGAGCAGCGGAACCCCATTGCCGTCATACGCTAAATCCCTGACCCCTAACTGCCATTCCGACAAGTTCAGTTGCACCTCCCTGTTCGTGTCCGCAATCATCTGCATAAGGTATTCCCAGTATATCGTGCGGATGGAATAGTTGGGGATTTTAAGCCATAGCAATCCGCGATCGGCCTTGTCTATCGTCAGCAGTCCCATGTAGAACAGCAGCGAAACAAAGTGTCCGGTATCGGCGAGGTTATCGATAGAGAACTTGGTTTTGATTTCCGAATAGATGCCGTCGTCGCGGATGATTTGCAGCAGCGTTTCGCGGTTTTCCCTGTTCATTGTGAGGCGTTGAAGCCGCCCGTAATCGGTTTTCAGATTGTCGTCGATGATGTTTTCCGGCTCTTTGCCGGTCATGCGTAACTGGTTGAAGTAATATAGCAGCATGGTCGGATTGTAGACCCTGCGGGGCGCATCCTTATGGAACTTATATCCGTCATAATAGTTTTGGATATCCACCTTTGCCAGTTTTCTGTTCAGGCCTGTTTCTTTTATAATGCCTTCGACTTCTGCTTGGGTAAAACCAAGCATCTCGTTATAGCGCTCCTCCACCGTCAGGTTCGAGGCGATGTTAAAGCCGCTGGTTAGGTCGTCGATCATTACGGGCGAGATGCCGGTGATGAAAATGCGACCCACCGCATCGGAAGTACCGATCTTCAACGTTTCATAAAAATCGCGTACGATACCGTTGGCACGCACCTGCTTCTTATAGATGGCATCCACCCCCATTGCGATCAGGTCATTGGCGAAATGGTCGTACTCGTCGATGATGACGAAGATTTTCCGGCCCACATCATTCGCCGCATCATAGGCTATGCGTAGCACAGCTATGCCCGGCTGCGTTTCATTTATATTCCGGATCAATTCATCGGCGTTTGCGAAGATAATGCGGTATTTAGACAAAAAGCCGATAGCCGATTGCTGCACGACATTGGCGAAGGACTTTCGGAAGGTCTCTTCATCGTGCGTATCGACCCCCGAGAAGTTAAATGCCATGACCAGGTAGCTGTTGCGCTCCGGCGTGGGATGGCTGCCGATGTAAAACCGACCGAAAAGCTCTTCGAAACGGTTTGCGCTGTTGATGTCATAATACCACGACAACATCGATAAGAACAGGCTCTTCCCGAATTTACGCGGGCGGATAAAGAATTGATAGGGATTGGCTTCCCGCTCCAATGATTCGATATAGGACGTCTTGTCCACATAATAATAGTTGTCTTCTATTAAGCGGGCGAAATTGCTGATGCCGTAAGGTAAACGTCTGGATGTGTCCATGCTGATCTTGTTTATTTGTTGTTTACAAAGGTAATTATTATTTCTGTTGAAAAGGATACGAAGCGGAGCGAATGTTCCGTAAAGAAAAGGAGCCTTTATGCGTCTAACGGCGGAAAACGATACCGGTCAAATCGGTATGGCATACTGTTGTTTGATGGTTCCCAATACGAACGTGCTGTTGAGGTGGCCGATGCAGTCTATCCCGCCTAAGGTGTTCAACACGAAATCCTGATAATGCTTCATGTCTTTGACGTGAATCTTGACCATAAAATCATATTCGCCCGAGGTGTTGTAGCATTCGGTGATTTCCTTGATGGACATGACGGCCGAGATAAATTCTTTTCCGTATTCTTTGCTATGCTGTTTAAGGCGGATATTGCAGAAAACGGCAAAACCGTTGTTTAGTTTCTCTTCATCGAGCACGGCGATGTATTTTTTGATATATCCTTCCTTTTCCAGTTTCTTTATCCGCTCGAAAACGGGCGTCGGCGACAGGTTGACTTGGGAGGCGATTTCTTTTGTCGTCAGGTTGGAGCTTTCTTGCAGGATCGTTAATAACTTAATGTCTGTTTCGTCTATTGCTGCCATATAAATAATTATTCTGTTTTAATCAGTAAAATCAGCTCTTTTCAGAATGAAAATCGATGAAATGATGCAAATATAGATATATTTTCCGTATTTATCGCATTTGATAGATTGAATAGTGAAAATGGCTATCTTTGCAAATGAAGTCGGACATCAAAGGTCTAACGTCTAATGACCGCAGACTGGAGACTAAAGACCGGTGACGTCATACATTATATATCATACATCTTAAACAATTATGTGTAATCATCAAACAACAAGCAGAGCCGATACGGTCGGCAGTTTTTTACGTCCCGAACGCTTAAAAGAAGCGAGGGAACAATTTGCACAGGGAACAATCAGCCGTCAGGAACTTTCCGCAGTGGAGGATGAGGAAATTCTGAAGCTGATTGACAAACAAAAGGAAGCGGGACTCACCGTTGTCAGTGATGGTGAGTTTCGCAGAAGTTATTGGCATCTGGATTTCTTCTGGGGCTTCGAAGGCGTTGAGCACGTCAATATGGGGCAGGGATATCTGTTTCATGGCGAAGAGACCCGCGATGATTCGGCGCGCTTGAGCGGCAAAATTCGTTTTACGGCCGAGCATCCTTTTTTGGCGCATTTTCGTTTTTTGAAAGAAAATGCAGGAGAAGGCATTGAGGCGCGTCAGAGCATACCGGCTCCCGCGCAGTTGTATGCCGAATTAGTCCGAGGGGTAAACGAAGAGAAGGTAAATGAGATTTATCCGGACAGGAAGGTATTATTTGCAGACATTTCACATGCGTATCACGAAGCGATTCTTGCCTTTTATGAACTGGGATGCCGCGATTTGAAATTGGATGATTGTACGTGGGGCATGTTGTGCGATAAAAACTTCTGGGCGACAATGGCGGGTGCAAATTATAATGTGGAAGATTTAAAGGAAACCTATCTGAAGCTGAATAACGATGCTTTAAAAGATCTGCCGGCCGACCTGAAGCTATCGACCCATGTTTGCCGCGGCAACTATCATTCCACATGGGCTTCATCGGGCGGATACGAACCGGTGGCGGAAGTGTTGTTCGGAAAAGAAAACGTGGATTCGTTCTTCCTTGAATTCGATGATGAACGTTCGGGCGGTTTTGAACCTTTGCGGTTTGTATCGGGTAATAAGAAAGTGGTTCTCGGGTTGATAACCAGCAAGCATCCCGAACTCGAAGCAAAAGAGCAGATTAAGGCTCGAATAAGGGAAGCGTCGCAATTTGTTCCGTTGGATAGGCTTTACTTGAGTCCTCAATGCGGATTCGCCTCTACCGAAGAAGGAAACAAACTAACCGAACAGCAACAATGGGACAAGGTCCGGCTTATTTCCGATATTGCTGCGGAAGTCTGGAGTGACCGGAAGGAGGGGTGTTCATAAAAATAGCAAAGATATTTCGAGGATATGGATGTTTTTTTAGTTATCTTTGCGAGTCAAAAGTTCTTTTTATAATTTCTTCAACCGATAAGGTGCCCTTTTAGAAAAGGGATAATAGGGAATCACGTGCAAATCGTGAGCTGTCGCGCAACTGTAAGCACGCCGAATATTTCTGCCCCGTTAAAATCCACTGTTCCGACGTTCGGGATGGGAAGGATAGCAGAAATCGTGCAAGTCAGGAAACCTGCCTTCATCCGGATGGACAATGCTTCGCGTTAAAAGCAGGTTGTCAGGTGTATACTATTCTTCTTCGTGTGAAGGGAAAGTATGTCCTTTTATTACCTCACATTATTTTATCAGCGCTTGCATTACAGAGTTCCGAAAAGAGTTCTTAGCTATTTATTTTAAAAAGTTAAAAGTAATGCAAATATCAATACTGGGCTATCCGCGAAAAGATAGCCGTTGTGAAAGGATAAATGTGTACGAAAGTTCCGGCTGTTTGTTTACCGGTCATAAAAGTAAGGGATAAGGATGGAATGGCTTTATTCGCTTCTTTTTGAGGATGGCGTTGCGCATAGCATTCTTTTGTATGCGTTTATTATCAGTGCAGGGGTGGCGCTGGGGAAAATTAAAATTTTCGGTATTTCCCTGGGCGTGACCTTTGTCTTGTTTGTCGGACTGTTTATCGGGCATCTCGGATTTACCATCCATCATGATATTCTACATTTTGTCCGGGAATTCGGACTCATTCTGTTTGTTTTTTCCATCGGCTTGCAAGTCGGCCCCGGTTTCTTCTCTTCCTTAAAGAAAGGAGGAATGAAATTGAATGCCTTGGCCGTTACGGTGGTTTTTCTCGGAGTAGGCGTCACGATTGCCTTATATTATCTGCTCGACGGGCGGATATCGATGCCGATGATGGTCGGGATATTATCCGGGGCGGTTACCAATACGCCCGGACTCGGAGCCGCTCAGGAAGCTCTGAGTCAGTTAGCTTCGTCGGGGAGGGCGGAAGAGCCTATCGCCTTAGGATATGCAGTGGCATATCCCTTGGGAGTTACAGGGATTATTTTGTCGTTGTTGCTGATTCGGTTTGTGTTCAAAGTCGATTTGAAAAAGGAGAACCGGGAGGTATCCGATACCAATGATTCCCAATCGGAGAAAATTGAATTTTTGACGGTCAAATTGACGAATAAACATTTCGACGGACGGAAGCTTCATGACATAAAGGCGCTGATAGGATGGAACTTTATTGCGTCGCGAATGATGCGCGACGGACATTATTCGGTGCCCATCGGCAATACCGTATTGCAACAGGGAGATATCCTTTTTGTGATAACATCCAAAGCCGCTGCGGAAGCGGTGGTCGCTTTTCTGGGAGAGACGACCGAGCTCGACTGGAAAGAGTCGGAAAAAGTGCTTGTTTCGCGTCGCATTATCATTACTCAAAACAATATAAATGGAAAGACGGTCAGCGATTTGCAGTTCCGCTCCATGCTGGGCGTGAATGTTACCCGTGTCCATCGTTCGGGTATCGATCTGCTGGCCGGTCCCAATCTTGTCTTGCAGGTAGGAGATAAAGTCACGGTGGTCGGCGAACTGGATGCCATAAAAAAAGTGGAAGATATACTCGGGAACACCCTCAAGCGGCTGGATCATCCCCATATCTTTTCCTTTTTCATGGGCATTGTATTGGGGGTTTTAGCAGGCAGTATTCCTTTTTTTGTTCCCGGCATTCCGATGCCGGTGAAATTGGGACTTGCAGGCGGCCCGTTAATCGTAGCGATTCTCTTGGCCCGGTTTGGGTATAAACTGAAAATGGTTACCTATACCACCCAAAGCGCAAATCTGATGCTGAGGGAAATGGGTATTGCTCTCTTTCTGGCAAGTGTCGGCATTGGCTCCGGAGGACAGTTCGTAGAAACGGTTGTTTCCGCCGACGGATTGCTTTGGATTGCTTGTGGTTTTATTATCACCATTATTCCATTGTTGATCACCGGATATATAGGCAAGAAGGTGCTCAATTTGAATTACTTTACGTTGATGGGACTGTTATCGGGAAGTATGACCGATCCTCCCGCCCTGGCGTATGCTAATTCGCTGGCAGATAATGATGCACCGGCCGTAGCTTATTCTACGGTATATCCGTTGACGATGTTTCTCCGTGTGATATCGGCTCAGATGTTGGTGTTGATCTTTTTGTAAGGGTGATTGCAATGACACAGACTATATTCGTAAAACATTGGAGTGCCGGGGAGATTTTTGCTTGTTGAAAGTGGGTTTCTTTAAAGGCGTTTTAGTGTGATTTTCTTCAATTTTTATTATTCGACGAGGTAAGGGCGTTAGTAACTAACGTCCTTACTGTTTTTTCCGGTCAAACGGCTTTCCACAGCGCGATGCCTTTTTTCATCTACCTTCTTTCGTCATTCCGCGCTTGACACGGAATCCCCATAATAATACACACCTCCTTTTCATTACAAGTTATGCTTTTAAAAAATTAATATTCTTCTTCTAATTCAAGTTTCGCAAGCCATATCGTTGCAACTCACCTTCGCCTCCCGATGTTTTGTGACCCGGTATCGTTCTCGTTCGCTAAAAGAGTAGAACTCGCTTCGCTCAAACAGCTCCTCTTTTTACACTCGTTGCGAACGCCGGGTCCCCACAAAACATCTAAAGGGCTCCGTTTGAGTTGCAACGATTACAAACACACTTGCGAAACTTGAACTTCTAATATATTTTTGTTTCTTTTATATGGTGTTTTCTAAAAATTAGATCTAATGAAAATGATACTTTCCCATTCGTTTGTCCAAACATTAAGTTCTCGTTTTATTCCGGTTTCTAAGCTGAATTTATTGGATTTTTGATATTGAATACTTCCTCCATAATGTGTAGTTGGGGCAAATGGGGAATACTTAAGTTCCCCTGGATGTGCGTTTAGTCTTGCGTTAGTCGAATAACTTCCGAAAATATTTAATCCGATTATATCCGAAATTTCTATATGGGTTGAAGCGTTTATTGTAAAGTCATTATATAATCCTTTTAAATTCCTGAATCTATACGCAGACCCACCTACATTCATATTCCAATATTCGGTTGGCTGCAAGATAATGCCGACCGTTGCACTATTTACAATGGCTATTCCGGGTATTTCTTCCACCCTGCCATATAGGTAAAGGGCATGAGGGCTATTATTGTCTGTCCTAAATAGTATTGCGTTGGGATCTACAGCGTTCGAAAAAAATAGGTGATAGCTGCTGATGGAAAGGGCTGGGACAGAAGGCATCCGGTAGATAACAGGTGCTTCTTCGAGTATTGGTTTCCCCTTAATTATTTCGGGTCTCGATAAATTGAATTCCCATTCAGGGATGGGACTATATACGGTAGGTGTTTCTGTATGTATTGGGGAACGTTGAATAGTTAAGGAATCTTGCCGACGTTCTTGACAGATTATCGGCAAGATGTATATATAAAGAAGGAGAATAGCAATCCATATTTTTTTTATATCTGTATATTTCATTAGTGCAATCTTATCGAATTGAGAACCGTTGTTTATTATGAAATTCTATTATCATTTTTATATCTGTCATTTTTGTAACAAGTCAAGAAATTATATCCCCGTTCTTTAAATTAATTAGTAATATTAACGAGAGGAAACTCTTTGACATATAGTATTTTCCAATATATCCTCAAATGGATAAATCCTTTTGCATTTTCTCACTTCACTCAAATTATATTCTAAATAAATAATCATATAATTAGGGTTTGCTTATTAATTCCCGCTCATGCACAAAATCTCATTTGTGGCTTAACGGAATGCAAGTTTATATTTCTCAGTTTCATTATGTTTGATAGGATCGGGACAAAAATAGATAGAGGGATATCCCTCATGTGCCGGATCAGGTTCAACACAAAAATGATAGCTCCTATCCAACTGTTTGACGTAGTGGACAATCTAGCCCGGATATTATTGAGATTATATCCACGCTTGCCCTGACCGAACTTTCCTTCAACCTGGTTGCGTTCGGCCGCTTGCTGTCGCTCTTTACGTTTTTGATACGCGGTCTTGCTTTCCTTCACCGGCTTTCTGCCCAGTGGCTCGCCGGTGAACCGGATCCTTTTCTCTTTCAAAAATCGGCGGTTCTCCCGGGTGAGATAAATCTTGTCCACCTGGACCAACTCCGGATACTTCCCGGTCAGTTCCCTGAACCGTTCAACCTGTGCCTGGAGATCCTGCCCCTCGTTGAAGGCATCCCAGTCAAAATGGTCCACCCGGACATATCCATCCACCAGGCTGATATTTATCTTGGCGCCAAACTCCGTTTTCGCCTTCGTCTTACCACGGACGATGGGGCGGACATGCGGCTGGTGAATGCTAACGATGCGGTCCTCCACTTGATGGCTTCTCTTCCTGTACATTGTTTCCTGCTGTTCCAGCAAGTGCTGGATGACAAAAAAATATTTCATTTGCATCCTGTCGAAAGGAATCGGCGTATCCCCCATGCTGTCAAGTATCCTGTTGATGGAACCTATATCCCGTTTCAGGTAGTTGATCTGCTTGCGTATGGCCTTGCGTAACACGTTGGCCGGTTTTCTTTTCATTTTTGACACGTTCAAAAAATCCTTACGGGCAACCCTTCTATAGGTACGGGGTTTATCTTGAAGGTCCAACTTCAAACACAGTTCATCTATCAGCTCCTCGGCCTTCTGACGGCTATCGTTCAACAGGTCCAGGTCGGTGGGATACTTGATATCCGCGTCACAGACGGTTGCATCCATCTGGAGCTTCCCCTTGTTCCCCGGATGCGGGGCCTGATCATCATTATCACCTTCATCCTCTACTTTCATGCCGGTATCATCCGGTTGCGACCCGGTTTTGAGTCTCAATCCCTTCCTTATCAGATCATCCGTCAGAGACTCGAACACATCCAGGTCGATGCGCTTCCTGATGGATACCAACAGTGATGGTGTCATTACCGGTTCATGGGTGAAAGCCTCGAGTCCGAGAAAATACTGCATGTAAGGATTTTCACGGATTATCTCGATCACTCCACGGTCGTCCGCCTTGATGATGTGCTTGATGACAATCACTCCCAGTACAAGACGGGCATCCTTGGTGGGCGCACCCCGGTTGCTCCTGAAGTTTTTGTAATAGAGCCGCGAAAACTCCTCCCAGGGTACTATTTTTGAAAGCACAACCCAACGGTTATGCTCATCCAATTTTGCCTCGAAAGGCATCTTGAACTCTGAAATTGAAAGTTGCAGGGGACTCTTGTATCGTATCATAAATTGCAAGCATTATGGAGTAAAAATACTCATTTTATTGCAGTTATACAAATTATAAAGGACTTATTTTGCTGATTTTAAGCATAAAGACCATTTGTTCAGCAGACCCTAATTAATAATGAAAATATAAACAGAAGCGAGGTTAACCTCGCTTCTGTTTATCACAATAAACTCTTTAAACGTTATGAGGAATTAAGACCCTTATATTCATAATGATTCTATAGATATTTATGAATGTTTTAATAATCGAGTCCACTTTAATTATTTTGAAGAAAATCAATAGAAAATAGACTTGACAAACAGCCTTTTACAAAATGACTTTCTCTTATTTGGGACTTTTCCAAGTGCACTCATAATTGATATTTGATAATCATAAAGATATAATTGACCAATATCCTATTCCTCTGTGCCAAGCGCTGAAATCAGATGTAATATTTCTATTATCTTTCCTTACAACATAAGCCACGTGATAATCCAATGGCGAAGACCCCGTGTCATAAGATAAAGAAGGATCTCCTTTAACTGGGGCAGGAGCATGCTTTAATCTTTGGTCAGTTCCAACACAAGCTTCAGAGGAATAGTTATACCAAGCTCCTAGAAACCCCTTCTTTCTAAAATGATGTTTACCGGAGATATGTTTACGGTCTTGTAGATTATTAAGTGGTTCATATGTAGTGTTGTCTAAAGAAATTTGGTTCCTTCTCTTACCCGTATCACTATATATCATTTCATTAACGGAGATGATATAATAGCCATTCAGGTCTGTTGCTCTTGTTTTCAAAGCTTTTTCAGTAGTTTCAGCAGGGAAGGTTAATTCCAAATCCACTAATTGTTTGTATGTATTAATATCTTTCATATTTACAATTTTATCATCAATATAAACATCGCCATTTGAATTCACAATTTTAGATAACGCAGGATCACTGATTGGAAGATACGCTGAATAATCATCATTATATTCAGGAAAATAGAGGGCACTGTATTTCTGTTTAAATTCCTCATAACCGCCGTCTCTATCATAATAATATTCAGCATTTTTCATCGCGTCTTGATATATATCATAGAGTGATTCAAAGCCATCGATATTCCAAGATTTATCCTGTATATAAATATATACATCTTTTGTCACCTGTCTTGTTAAAACTTTTCCCTGATTTTTAATTTTGTTCAGTAAATTCTGCAATTCTTCTTGATTTTTGAACGATAATGTATTATTTTTTAATTCTACATTATCACCCATTACATTGACATAATCTGTTTGTTCAATAAAACTCTCGTCATTACTACAAGAGGTAATGAAAATAATAAATGTAAACAGAGTAAACACTTTACACT
The DNA here is from genome assembly GCF_041902845.1 of Limibacterium fermenti. Classification (GTDB taxonomy): domain Bacteria; phylum Bacteroidota; class Bacteroidia; order Bacteroidales; family Dysgonomonadaceae; genus Limibacterium; species Limibacterium fermenti. The sequence goes on along the minus strand of NZ_CP159486.1, from coordinate 2,040,523 downwards.
TTAAAAAAAAGTTTTTTTCATCTTGTTCATAATAAGAAAATTAATCGAGTGAATAAATTATTGTTACGAATATAATATTATATTCGTAACAAAGATATGGTATTTAATTTTATAAAAGTATACTCCTATGAAATTTAACGCCTAAATATGCATAAGGCTCTTACTATGATGTATTTATTATTTGAAATTTAACGATTGAATTTATACCGGATTAATCTCATCCTATTTAACAGGAGCAATCGGAGTTGAATTTTTGTTATCAGAGAATGATTTTACATTTGAGTTTGTCGATATTTTGACAAAAAGACTTATCAAATTTTTGATCATCTTCAGTAGTGAGTCGTGTTTTTGCGCCATTTTGTATTGAAAAACTGCGTAGACAACGCTAATGTTCTTATTCTTTTATTCCCGTCAAACGCTTGAAACGGTTAGACAGGCCGCTTACCATACTTTTCCGTTTCTTTTCCGAACCGATTTCGATTTAAAACGTTTAGTAAACATTAATCATTTTAAAACGACAAAGAGAAAAAAATGGGTATCATTAAAAGTATCCTCGACACGGATCTTTATAAATTCACTACCAGCTATGCGTATAGTAAACTCTTTCCGCGCGCCTACGGAGAGTTTGAGTTTGTCGACCGGAGCAACGGCGATTATCCGGATGGTTTCGACCTGTTGGTGCGCAGGGAACTGGAGACAATGTCAACGCTCGCACTGACGATTGATGAAGAAGCTTTCGTGCGGAAAAGTCTGCCGTATCTTCCGCCTATTTATATCGACTTTTTAAAAGGTTTTCGTTTTGATCCGGCTGAAGTACAGGTATGGATGGAGGATCACAAACTGCATATCAAAGCTTCGGGATTGCTTTATCGCGTGACTTTGTGGGAAACGCCTGTCCTAGCTACCATATCGGAACTTTATTTCCGTGAAACCGGACAACAACCCGATTTGAAGTATATGGAAGAGTCGGCTATCGAAAAGGCCCGGAAAATGAAGGAAGAGCATATCACTTTTTCGCTTTTCGGTATGCGCCGCCGGTTCAGTTTCGATATTGAAGACCGCGTTACCGAATTGCTTAAACAGCATGCCGGCGACAGTCTTTTCGGAACGAGCAATGTCTATCTGGCGTATAAGCATAAAGTGAATGTTTCCGGTACCCATCCGCATGAATGGGTACAGTTTCACGGATCGATCTACGGCTATAAAATGGCCAATTATATGGCTATGGAGGATTGGATAAATGCGTACGACGGTGATTTGGGCACCGTGCTCACCGACACGTACACCACGGATATCTTTTTGCGTAACTTCAGCAAAAAGCATGCGGCTTTGTTTACCAGCCTCCGCCATGACAGCGGCGATCCTTTTGTTTTTACCGATAAAGTGGTCCGCCGTTATGAAGAGCTACGTGTCAATCCCAAGCTTAAATATTTGGTTTTTTCCGACGGGCTCAACGTCGATAAGGCGATCGAGATCAAGAATTATTGTGGCGACCGGATAGGGGTTACTTTCGGTATCGGAACCAATCTTACCAACGATGTAGGGAACAACATCAAGGGCATGAACATCGTCATGAAGTTGTTCCGTTGTAAGATGACGGCTAAAGAGCGTTGGCAAGAGTGCATTAAATTATCGGATGTCGAAGGCAAGCATACCGGCAGCGAGCGGGAAATACGCCTTGCACAGGAAACATTAGGCTTGGTTTAGTCATCGGTCTCCGGTCATCGGTCTCCAGTCAATTCGTCATTTGTAATTTGTAATTTGTAATTTGTAATTAGTAATTAGTAATTAGTGATTAGTCATTCGTAATTTGTAATTTTTTTATGGCAGTGTATTTATCGGCCATCATCGCTTTTTCAGTGTTGATTTTGGCCACCGACGTATGGTTTTATGTTAAGATGAAGAAACATGGCGTTCGTCCATGGCTGAGAAAAGCTTGGTTTTTACCCGGCATTCTTTTTATTCTTACCTTCATCTATCTACGGTATAGCATAATACATAACGAGAGTTTCCAGTATCTTTCGAGAGTGACATGGATATTTGTCGCTTTTGCTTTGCTGTACACTCCGAAAATCCTGTATATTCTTTTTTATTATCTGAATTACGCCTTCAATAAAATCTTTCGGCGTCAAGGCCGGGTGTTTCGTTTTGTCGGTGTCGGCTTCGCCCTTATCTTTACGATAATATTCGTCTATGGCGTATTTGTTACATGCGACGCTTTTTATTTGAAAGAACAAGTCATTGAAGTGGAAGGCCTGCCCGAAGGATTCGACGGATATCGTATCGCCTTATTCGCTGATTTTCACTTGGGCAATTGGGATCGGCGATATGGCATTATGAAGCCGATTGCGACAATGATTAATCAATCGAATCCCGATATCATTGTCTTTGCCGGGGATATGGTGAATAATTATCATCAGGAAACGTACGGATGGGAGCCTTATTTCAGGCAACTCTCCTCTCGCAAGGGGAACTTTGCCGTATTGGGTAATCATGATTACGGTGATTATACCCAATGGAAATCGGCTACGGCCAAGGAGCAAAACTTCGAGCAGATTAAAAAGAATATCCGGGATATGGGCTTCCGGCTGCTACTCAACGAACATGTCGAACTTGAGAATCGGGGCGACACGCTGACGCTGGTTGGCGTGGAGAATTTCGGAGGCGGACACTTCAACGATTACAGCGATCTGAACAAAGCGTTGGCCGGGTCCGATCCGCACCGGATGAAGATACTCATTACGCATGATCCCAGTCATTGGCGGGAGGAGGTTGTCGGGAAGAAACCGGAAATTTTCCTTTCTATGTCGGGACATACGCATGCGGGACAGGTAGGCATTGCGACCGGCGCGTTGCGTTACTCGCCGATTTCGGTCATGTATCCCGAATGGGAAGGACTGTATCGTGAGAAAAATCAATATCTGTATGTGAATCGCGGAATCGGGTATGTCGGCATTCCCATTCGCATAGGGATGCCTCCCGAAATTACCCTTATCGTTTTGAAAAAGAAAAATTTGTCAATTAGCAAATGAGCGAATTAGCAAATGAGCGAATTAGCAAATGAGTAAATTAGCGAATGAGTAAATTAGCAAATCTGCAAATGCATGGTCTTTCCGTTATCCTGACTTAAATTACATTTTATTTTTGTAGATATAATTGCGTGGGTAAAATACAATTCGTTACATTATGTATGAAAAGTTGAGGGGCGATAAGTTCGGCTTATCATCCGTAAGAATAAATGACAAATATCGTCTTGAGTTTGAAGAAAAAATAGTCGGCAATCAACCAGTTGCTATAATATGTAGAATAAAGAATTTATCGAACGATTATAAATAATAATTATAATTACTATTCCGGGCGTCGACCCTAATATGATTGCAAATAATATCGAACCCTATTATCCCACTCATCCGGGTGAGATATTGAAAGCTGCTCTGGATTTACCCGCTGAACCGCTTCTTAAAATGCAAGCACGTTACAATATGCTTATAACCAAACGGAATCATCAGTTTATTGAAAAGCTTAACAAGGTGCGTAAAATCACTGCAGTGCTCTAATCCGTCAAACCGATAGCGTGCTGTTTGAAGAAAGGGGATTGCGGAGCAAGTCCGCAACGACGAAAAATTTCAATAATTAAATTCCTGCCGGTATTCCGCCGTATTCCCCACGCCATCCGATGCGGTAAAAACGAAGGTGTGCCGCTTGCCTCGTTCAAGGCGTTCGCTGTCGAATAGATAGGTATATACTGATGATTTAACATCATGTGTGAACAAGACGAATTTTCCATCGATTTCTCCCCTGAACGAAGCGATACCGCTTTTATCGTCTGTTAAACGCACACGGATACGTTTTGCCGATGCCCATTTCTCCGGTTCGATAGGGATAATCTTCGGGGCGATACTATCTTCACTCACGGCATACCGGTCTCCCAGTTCCCTGATAGATACTTCGATTCCCCCGTCTTCGTATTTGCCGCCGATCCAACTGTCGGAACCGTTACGATCGATACGAACCACTCCATAACGGTTTCGTTTTTCAGCCACATCCGTATTTAGTTTTATCCACATCGAAGCACTTTTATGTAACGGCACCGGCATGGTATGCGCTTGATGGACGTCGGAATAATAACCCGGTGCTTTCGACGAATTATATTGAAAGCAGATACTCGAATAAAGGTTTCCGGGAGGAATATTGAGTAAAAATCCGAAATGAATAAACCAATTGTTCTGATTCCAATCCATCGGGTTTTTACACGCCGGCATCGACGGGATCGATTGTTTTTTGCCCGTTATCGTGAAAGAATAGGCGCGCATATTGCCCGAGTGGTCTTCAAGTTCATACCGAAGTCGATAATCCCGTTCTTCCGTAATATCGATATAACCGTTTTGGGCTGAGGGATAGAGTGGGAGCGTGTTGCCCGGTTCGATGACGGACTTCATGAAAAACGCTCTGTGCTGACGCCACTCTTCAAAGTCGACAAACGAATTGATCATCCGGGTCTGCTCAAACGGAAAACGATTCATGGCACTGCTGAAAATCAACTTATCATCGACAAATAAACGAACGAATTTCACTCCGTAGATATTTTGTTGCCCGTTCATACGGTCATACGCTTTCACTCCCGCAAAGATTCGCCCCCAGGCATGAACAGGCGCCGGAGGAAGAGGGTTGCCTGTTTTATCTTTTCTCACAGTCAGTCGTAAAGGATTTGTTCCGCCATTTACGATGCCTTTGCCTTGTACCGGATAAATGGCAATTCCACGGAGATCGGGCTTTTGCGTATCGGCTATTTTCGGCAGGTATGCCAAGGCATCCAAAGGATCCTGCGTACGGGTCTCGCGGATTTCGAAGTGTAGGTGTGGTCCGGCCGATCCGCCGGTATTGCCGCTCAACGCCACTTGTTCGCCTCGTTTTACCGGTAATTCTCCGGCAGAAGGATATAAATCGACAGCGAAGCTTTCCTGTTCGTATTGATGGCGTTTGACATAATCGGCAATCTTTTTCGAAAAGCTGTTCAAGTGGCCGTAGACGCTTGTGTGGCCTGTTGCCGGATGATCGATGTAAAGCGCAAGGCCATAGCCGCCCGGCGACACGCTGATGCGCGACACATAGCCGTCTTCTATCGCTATAATAGGCTTATTCTGTACTTGTTGGGTCTTGAAGTCGATACCCGAATGAAAATGATTGCCGCGCAGTTCGCCGAAGTTTGCACTTAAAGCAGGGGGAATATCGACGGGATATATATACTTTTGAGAATAAGAGATTTGTTGTATGCTTAGGCATAAAAGAGAAACGAGTATATACTTGTTACACTGATTCATTCAACGTTTTTTTTGAGGAGGAGACTTTGCAGGGTGACATCGATAATGTCTTGCGCCGCTTCTGTTTTCGTTTTTAGTCCGAAGGATTTTCTGTCTTTGTTCTTCGAGTAAATCGTTATTTTATTGGTGTCGTAACCAAAACCGGCGCCGGAATCTTTTAGAGAGTTTAAAACGATGAAATCGAGATGCTTTTTCTCCATTTTCCTAAAGGCATTCTCTTCTTCATTCGTTGTTTCGAGCGCAAACCCGATGAGTACCTGCTCCGGTTTTTTCCGTTCGCCTAATGTTGCGGCAATATCCGCATTGGGGGTAAGCGTGAGCGTCATCTTATTGCCGTCGGTTCTTTTTATTTTTTCCGTAGCGGCTTCTTCGGGACGGTAATCGGCCACGGCTGCCGACAAGATAGCCGCATCCGCCTCAGGAAAAGCATTCAGAGCAGCTTCGTACATTTCGCCGGCCGATTCCACCGCAATGCGCCTGATACCGGGGTGTGAAACAGTAAGGTGCGTAGGCCCTGCAATGAGTGTTACTTCCGCCCCTCGGGCGGCGCATGCTTCTGCCAGGGCAAAGCCCATTTTTCCGGAAGAAAAGTTTCCGATAAACCGTACGGGGTCGATCCGCTCATACGTCGGGCCGGCGGTGATCAGGATTTTTTTTTTAGCGAGATCAAGGCTTTGTTGGAAAAACTCTTCGACAATAGAAACAATACGTTCGGGCTCTTCCATTCTTCCTTTCCCTTCCAAATGGCTCGCCAGTTCGCCGATTCCCGGTTCGATAATGCGTACATGGTCCGAACGCAGAATGTCGAGGTTGCGTTGTGTGGTGGGATGGGCAAACATATCCAGATCCATAGCCGGGGCGGTAAATACCGGAGCTTTCATCGATAGATAAGTTGTGATAAGGAGATTATCCGCCACACCGTGTGCCATTTTCGCAATCGTCGAAGCTGTAGCCGGCGCGATAATCATCGCATCGGCCCATAAGCCTAAATCGACATGGCTATGCCAGGTGCCGTCTTTCGCCGCGAAAAATTCACTGATCACCGGTTTGCCCGACAACGCCGATAGGGTAACGGGGGTGATAAATTCTTTCCCCGACGGAGTAATCACGATTTGTACTTCCGCTCCTTTTTTTATTAATAAGCGGGTGATAACGGCTGCTTTGTATGCTGCGATGCTCCCTGTAATCCCTAACACGATATGTTTACCTTGTAATGCCATCGTTTTTCTAACTCTTTATTTCTTACATTCCTTTTTATTTAGAAAGCTTCTTAGGCTCTTAACAGGTCTCTTGTTTGGGTTCGTTTTGGGCAGACTTATTGTTCGGTTTCTTTATATCTTTTATCATGATTGTTTTTATTTATGCTCTGCAAAGTTATAATTTCTTTATAGAATAATCAATTATTTCCCTGTCAATAGAAATTTATTTCCACTCCGGGAGTGTGGCCTTTTACCTCCGTCAGTTTTTCGTTGAAGAAACTATATTCGAAGTAAGTATTTCCTATTTGCGATATTTTGTCGGTATGGAAATCATATTTTATGGGATAATCGCCGATCTTATTGATTTTATCGGTATGAAAATCATAGTCGATCGCATAGGGCCCGATACGCTTTATCCGTTCGGTATGGAAGTCGTATTCAATCTCAAAATCCCCGATGCGTTTCAGGCGGCCGTCCATTTTGTCGTACAACCTTAAGTCGTCATGCAGTACCGAAAAATCGACCATCTTTCCGTCTTCGATCCATATCATCAGTTCGTCATTCAATCGCAGAGACACATTTTTTCCGTTTACCTCCGTTGGTCTGCCGGGACGTTCGTACGAAAGGGCATATTCCCATGTGCCATCCATGTAAAGGATTACTCTTCGCCCGTCATCGGTCACCGCGTTTTGTTGTGCATGAACGGATGCGATACTAACGATTGTCGATAACAACAGGCTAAGGCCTAAATAAAAAGGTTTCATATTATTTTCTATCATCTTATTTGAATTCAAATGTACAGTATATAATCGAGAAAATAATATCCGTACTGTTTATTTTTTTAATAATTTTTGAATGAGTTTTAGGCTTAACCGGAAAGAAGTGCTTGGATACGCCACTTGATTGACTGTGCCGGAAATATCCAACACTTGTGTTTTTTAGGGTGTCGTTTAGAATAGAAGTTTTTTTATCATAGGACGATATTAAATAACCGGTTTTATATTACTTTTGTTTTTAGGATCATAAAAACAAATACAGATGAAAAAATGGATCGGAACTTTAACGGTAGCTATTATTGCCTTATGCTCGATGAATGCGTATGTTTATTTCACCAATTGCCGGAGTGATGTCACCGCGATCCGCAACGACTCTACTCGGGAGAGGACTCAAAACTCGGTGCGGATCAATTATGACGACTATAAACAGCTAAATGAGAAGAGTAAATAATATTCACAGCAATTGTTTAGCATTAAAAAATCGAGGATGCCGTTTCAAACGACATCCTCGATACTATTTCTGCAAAACCGACTAATTTATTTCTTTCTTCCGGGTTCGATAATGAACGAATAGCTGTAAGTCGGGTTGTCGAGTGTAAATTCTTTATGCACCCGCGGAGACCAACTGTCGTCGCCGCCCAAACCCATTTGCTTATAATCGATATGCAACCAGGTGTTATCGCCTCGCTCCAGCGTGTGAGAGGTTTTCGATTCATTAAGCGCTTCATCGGAATAATCCTGAATGTTGAAATTGAAAAGCGGTTTGCCGGAGAACTTCACGCTGCCGCCGGCCGACGAGGTTACCTGTAACCAGCGGGTATCGGTTTTGTTTCCGTTTTCCTGCGGCATCACGTGACCGAAATGCTGCTCTTCGACTTTGCCGGCATAACGTCCGACGAAAGCCGATTCCTTGCGATCGTCGTACGATTCGAACGGGCCTTTTCCATACCATTCTATCGCATTCAATTCTTTCGGTAAAGCCATCCGTACGCCTACGCGCGCTAAGGGAGGAAGGTTTTCAGGGACATTGAAACAGTTGGTTATTTCTATCGTTCCGTTTCCTTTTACCAGATAAATTGCTCGGTGCAGGATATCGCCTTCCTTCGTCACGATCTTGTTTTGCAGGGTGACTTCCGTACGGTTGTTGCCGATATTTTCCGCCGTGAGACTTACGGGTTGTATAACCGGTTTATCCAGGCCGGCTTTGCGCCAGCGTGTAGCATAACCGCGGTCGCCGCCGCCTTCGTCGTTATCGGTCGGGACGCGCCATAGATAAGGCAGAATCGGTTGAGAAAGGATGTTTTTTCCATCGTAAACCAGTTGGCTGAGGGCTCCGGCCTTCTTATCGAACAATACTTCGAATCCTTGTCCTTTTATACTTAGGGAATTATTACCTTCAGTCACAACCAGCGCCGGAAGATCCTCTTTCGGCGTTCCGGGAGGGAGAGTCACCGGCAAGTCGAAAGCAAGTTGTTCGGCACCCACCTCGAAATCCTTGTCCGCCCAGAGTGTTGCCGCCTTGAGGTGGAAAGAAATGTTCATGAAATACTCATTACCATGCTTCACCAGCTTCCGGTCGAAGGGAATTTTTAAGAGTTGTCGGCTATGTGGCGCGATGCTCAGTTTGTCTACCGTCCCGTTTGCGATGCTCTTGCCGTTTTCGAGAAGATTCCATTTCAGGTAGATCGTTGAAGCATCTATAAAATCATGGTCGTTGGCGATGGTGACGATACCTGTATTGACATTGATATTGCGCACATTGAAATATTGATATACTTTTTTAAGTTCGTGCATTTCGGGTTGGGCGATACGGTCGGGATTGATGAGCCCGTCATTCACATTCGCACCGTCGAGATGATTGATAATATTCCAGTATTCGCGGCCGTTTTCGTCTTTCGATCGCAGGCCCTGATCGACCCAATCCCAAGTGAATCCGCCTTGAAAGCGCGGAAAGTCGTTATACAGGTCCCAGTATTTTCTGAAATTACCCAGTCCGTTACCCATACTGTGTGCGTATTCGCAAATGATGACCGGGCGTGTCGTATCGGTATTGAACAAATATTCGAGCCTTTCGAAAGACGAATACATATCGGAGATGATGTCGTAACGCGAAATGTCAGGGCCGTCCCAGCGGTTTCGCGATTCATAATGTACCGGCCTTTTTTGAGGATCGGTTTGTTTCATGGCCTCGTATGCCGCATCGAAATTGACACCCCATCCCGACTCGTTACCCATCGACCAGATAACGATAGAAGGATGGTTTTTGTCGCGTTTCACCATGTTCACCGTCCTTTCTACAATAGCTTGTTTCCATTCGGGCAGTTCGCCCACGTAATAACCCTTTCCCCATAGCCCGTGGCTTTCTATATTTGCTTCATCCACCACATACAAGCCGTATTCGTCGCAGAGGCTGTACCATTCCGGCACATTCGGATAGTGGCTTGTGCGTACAGCGTTGATGTTATGGCGTTTCATCAGCAGGATATCTTTAATCATCGATTCCCGGCTGATTACTCGTCCATGATGCGGGTCGAATTCGTGGCGGTTCACGCCCTTGACTTTAATGGCTTCGCCGTTGACAAGGAATAGGCCGTCTTTAATTTCTATTTTCCGGAAACCGGTATGGGTCGTAAATGCCTGAACAGGTTTGTCGTCTTGAGTAAGCAGTTCGATGCCGATTTGGTATAAATTCGGCGTTTCGGCCGTCCATTTCAGCGGATCAGTAATCCGGCTTTTTAGAGAGACTGTTTGTTCCGTCCCTTTCTGCACGGTGAAGGATGTTGATTTTTGTGTGTCGACGGTTTTACCGTTCTGGTCTTTCAGCGTGATTTGCAGGACGTACGATTGCTTTTTATCGAGATTCAGGTTTTCCACGTTCACATCCACAAAAAGATCGGCATCTTTCAGTTGCCCGTCCAATTCGCTGTATACTGTGAAATCCCGCATCCTGACCTGCGGGGTGGTGAACAGGTATACATCACGATAAATACCGCTCAGCCTCCAGAAATCCTGATCCTCTATGTAACTTCCATCCGACCAGTTGAGTACTTGCACGGTAAGTTCATTATCGCCTTTGTCGAGATATTTCGTGATGTTGAATTCGGCCGGCAACATGGCATCCTCGTGATATCCCACACGTTGACCGTTTACCCAAAGGTACATCGCCGACTGTACCCCGGCGAAATGAATGAATATTGGGTTACCGTTCCACTCAGCAGGGACGGTGAATGTCTTCTTATATACCGCCGTAGGGTTATAATCCTTCGGTACGAAAGGAGGATCCGGCTCGAAAGGATATTTGATGTTCGTAAAAACGGGAGGGTCGTAATCGCCCTGAAGCTGCCAGTTACCCGGTACGCGAATATCGTTCCATCCGCTTAGAGAGGTCTGTTTGGCAATATTTGCCGGAACCAGTCCCGGGTTCTTATAATAATGGAATTTCCACGTCCCGTTGAGGAGTTTTACCTGCGGCGAGTCCGCCAACCGGTTGTTGTCCCATGTGAGTCTTTCGAACGGCACATACGTTGCGTGCGCCTTTTCTGCATTAATCTGTGTAACCGAGAGGTTTTCCCAGTCGTTTGTCTGTGCCTGGCCTGTCCAAACGAATAGTATGGACAAAAGCATAAAAATGGTCGTCTTCTTCATCTCTTTATGTTTGATTTATATGATAGATTTATAAATTGATAGTCTTCCTTTTTCGGAAATATTCTGCTATTGCTTTCTCTTTTTATACCTTTTCAGGTATATGAAACAATTTGTGCACAAATATACCCATTTTAGGGAATTTAAAGATGCCTGAAGCCATTATTTTATCCAATCATTTGAATAGATATTCTTCCCTTGAAAGGCAAAAACGTTCAAAATATTATTTCTTTACAAATAAAACAATCATTTTCAATATCTATCATATCAGTTTTCTCCTGCATATTTTTCTCAAAAATTTTTAATAAAGTGTGTGAAATTGCTTACATTTCTTCTCTATTAAACCGGTCTGTAAGTTTGGGAGAAATAGTGTATTTCCTGAATAATTTATTGATTTGAAGATGATTATTGGATAACTCCATATTAAATATATAACGAACTATTATAGCAATTCTGGATAATATTTGTAGATAAGTTCTTGGTCATCTTTTTTTAATTCATTTAATAATTTAGGAGTGTCTTGAGTGCGTAGCCCTTTTTGATTCAGTACATTCATTAAGCTCCAGTCTTTTGCTGGTTTATCGGGAGATGGATCGGCAGGCTCTTGAGTTTTCAAGTCATACCGTGTGAAATCAATCACATAGGTTGGCGAGCCTTTTTTATGCCAGTCGCGTAAGAGAGCCAATCGAAATTCTTTATTCATAAACCACTTAATCTCAAGATTATTATATGAGTCACCTAGACCGGAACCCCGTTCTTCAAACCGGTAATTCCAGTCATCATTCGATTTATATTGATTTCGCCAGATCGTACCAAACTCACCAAAGGTTACAAAACGTGTATCCGGCCAACGTTTTTTCGTATCTGTGACCCACATTTCCATAGCATCACAGATCAGGTCTTTTCCAAATTCGTGAACCATTTGTGCCTCCCAGATATTGGTTACCCAACCAAATCCATTCAATTCAAACCCTTTATCGAAGTGAATTGACTGAGTATGCATTACTTCCCGATGACCAAGGTCGAGTCCCCAACCTTTATAGGTTTCAATAGGACCAACTCCCCTGCGACTATTGTATCCTTCTATTCCATGTCCTATTTGTCCGCTACGGCGTGCGCAGATAAAATCCATGGTCCACCCATCTAAATTGACACAATCAATAAAATCATTTTTCCCCTGTGCCGGTTTACAGAAATGTTCGGTTGAAGGGTAAAAAGGATAAGAAGGAGATCCGTCTGCACCACCACCGTCAATATTATGCTGACTCCAGATAACAGCATGGGCCACGTGGATGTTTTCTTTCTCTGCCAGATATCTTAAGTTGTCGGCAGACAAGAAGCCTCCGATAATCGATTGCGGACGATAACCGTTACCTACTAATTCGGTAATGATTTGGATTGCTTCCGATATTTCGCGATTTATTCTTTCACGCGGTAAATACATTGCCGGAAAATATCCGGGGAAATAAGTAACCTCATCTCCATATTTTTTCTTACACTCTACAACATATTGCCGTATTTGTTTGAAATTTTCACGTTTATCTTCCAGTGCGTTCATTGTAAACCCCCACGTTAATCGTCCATCCGGATTATTTTTTGCAAACGCTTCCCGCAATGCACGCACACCATCGAGTGTGTGCCAGTCTCCTTCGTCACGGGGGTGGAGTTTTACATCCCTGGAAACTTCCCATGGAGTAGTGCGTATCATAATACAAAGAGTTACGAACCGATTTCCATTTAAAGTAATTGGAGTCTGAGTTGTTGAAATGATCGGTTCTGTAGAATATAAAGAAAACGTATAAACCGTTATTAGTATGAAAGACAGTAGAATTTTTTTCATGAGAGCGTATTTTATTATTTTTCTTTTGTGTTGTGTATCACCGCATCATTTATTTGCTTCACTTTGTCGAGATACATCTTTAGTACTTGACGGTCGTAAGTAACTAAGCCGTTTATCTCATGCTCTACGTCCGTAGTTTGTGTATATACAGCGGCACTTAGTCCGTAATATTTTATCATTTGTTCCAGCTCGTTGAGCATTAAAATGTAGGTATCCGTTAATATCTCTTTATTCAGCATCATTTCATATGCATTGTTGGGTACAGGCCATAAATGTTCCCGTATAAATAAACCTTTTCCGCCAAACTCACCCAGAGAGGCAGCTCGTTTATTATCCGGCCGCGGCATTGTTTTTAGTTCTATCTTACCATAATGATGCAGATCAACAAAATCGCCATTACCCGGATCCCCGTATGCGGGCCGATAAGGCGGTGCGTTATTATATCCTGAATTACCGTTTACTAAACGACTCGGGTCATATTTTTTGATCCAATCCGTAATATTCGCTACATCAAAAGCGCCCCAATTTTCATTGAAGGGTACCCACGTCACAATAGATGGCGAATTGATGTGTTGGTCGACCATTCGTTTCAACTCCTCTCTAAACTGATTACGTACAGTGGTAGAATCCACATCGTCCGGTTTCCATAAGTTGGGCATATCCTGCCATACGAGTAATCCTAAGCGATCGCAATGATAGTACCAACGCTGAGGTTCCACTTTGATGTGTTTTCGTATCATATTGAATCCTCCTTGTTTGGCAAGGTCTATATCATATAATAAAGCCTTGTCGCCGGGAGCCGTAAATATGCCGTCAGGCCAGTAGCCCTGATCTAACAACCCTATTTGAAAAACAAATTTTCCGTTCAACAATACACGGTTAACACCCTCGATTTTTCCAATAGTTATGGAACGCATCCCGAAATAAGAATCAACTTTATCCGTCACTTTTCCCCGATGATCTTGCAGTTCTAGTTTTAAGTCATACAAGAAAGGATCGTCAGGGCTCCATAAATGGGGATTTTGAATCGGCATATAAAATGTCTCGTTCGTTGTTCCTTTCGCTGTGGCTATTTCTTCACCGCTGTCTTTGGCAATCACCCGCACATTATAGTTGAGCGCATCGGCATAAACCGTTACTTCCAGACGATTATTGTTTAAATCGGGAATCAATTTAATCCTTGATATATATTGTTCTTCCACAGGTTCCAACCATACGGTTTGCCAGATACCCGAAGTAGAGGTATAATCGCCACGAGGTCCGTTTTTGCCATTAGCGGATTTGCCGTCATTCGGATCATAAGCACCTATAATGAGTACATTCTCCCCGGATTTTAAATAAACCGAAATATCAAACATAAAGGCATCATAGCCACCGGTATGCGAACCCACTTTTTTGCCATTCACAAAAACAGTTGCAATACGATCTACCGCTCCGAAATGTAGCAGTATTTTTTTTCCTTTCCATTCTTCCGGATTTGTGAAAGTCCGGCGATACCAAAGATTCGTTTCATCGTTACGCCTGATTCCCGACAATTCGGCCTCAGGAGAAAACGGGACACGTATCTTTTCCGATTTCCCTAAAAATGCCGGTGGTACAGTTACCATTAATGGGTCCGGCAATTCTTTACCCCCCATATAATCCCACATACCATTCAGATTCAACCATTGCGGACGTACCATTTGCGGACGCGGATATTCAGGTAAAGGGATTTCTGCCTGGATTGCTTTCCCAGTCCATGGGGTAGGTAAAGTAAAGGATTCTGAACTTTGAGATCTCAGTTCAGATACTCCAGCCATTAAAATCAGGCAGTATATCCAATATATATACTTTGGCTTTTTCATCTGTAATTCTTTTATAGGATATTCTTACAATCCACAACCAGCCTGTTTCCGGAAGGGATTAACCGGAAGACAAATTCGTCTGATGAGTTTCCTCCTTCAATGGAACCCTTTTCACACGTAATTGTATAATCAAAACCACGGAATGTAGCATTTATTTTCTTCGTTTCAAATGAGAGGAATGGTAATTCCACATCATCCGCTGTCGTAAGTTCAAGTGTCCAGGTCAAGCCTTTTTCCTGTGGCTCACATGATACTTCGAACCGGTCTTCATAAAAAATAATGTTGAACGTATTCTCATTTTCGTCTTTACAAGTTACTTGCAAAACATCTTTACTGATTTCCTTCACAACAGGATCTTTAAACAGAATTTCTGATCGGCTCTTATTTTTGTCAACTTTCATAATACGTAAACCGGCTCTTTCATCTGATGTACTCCATATAAATCCGTCCACCACAGGAAGTGTGGAATAGAAAAACTGATTACCTTCTCCTGCCGTATCATAATAGGGTGATTTGAATTTTTCATCAAACAGATGAATATCACGAAAACGGAATGATTTACCTTCCCATAGCAAATTCGTGCGATAATAGCGGCTGTTAAACCAGACACTCTTTCGACCTTCATTACGAATATCAGTAAGTGTTGTGACTGCTGTTGGAGGAGTGTGCTTAAATTGCTCTTTAAACCACTTCCCGGATGTTTCCAGTGTTTCCAGCTTGATTTTACCGGCAATCCTTAAAGAATCAAACAGAGGGAATTGCATTTCGAGTCCTTTTTGCATAGCTTTCCAGGTAAAAGAATTCTCCTGTCCTGCCTGTGCATAATTAAATACCAGAGAAGGCTGATTTACGATAGATTCCAGGAAGTACTCTACCCATTCTTTATTCATACCCGACTCCTTATACACCGGTTCAAGCGAAATAACGCCTTGTCTTCTTCTTCCTAATCCGGTATCGTACTGATAAATCGGATCACTGCCCAGCATACGGAATATAGGCACAGGAATCTGCGCTTCTTCTGTTTGTGCAGGCATATATGCATTGGTACGACTGGGATAATATGCCTGGTTCCAATAGCCTCCCCAAAGGGTATAACCATCTGTTCCGATCTGATCCTTACAATTACAAGAGGCTACGATTCCGTATTTTTCGTACATATACGCCAGTGTATACGAATCAATAAACCATGACCCAACGGATTTTGGATAGTAACCATATATTTCTTTGAATTTTCTCATGTATACATCCACCAATTGCTCCCTCTCCCGGGGAGTATATCCGGTCGTAAAAGCGATATTCGCATGCGAAACCCATGAATGTTCGCCCCGCCATTTAATTCCGGCAGCTTCCACATGCGGTTGTGTAATTTCCCACCATGCACCCAACTCACAATTAGCTGGAAGCTCTTTTTTCATTAACTCCTGGTATTGAGGGTTGATCAAGGCGTCATATTGAAAAAGGAAAGTTGCCGGAAAATGATATTTGTTCACCAGCTTAATTTGTTCCTGTACAGTTTCAAACAACAGCCGGTCCGAGTCTTCCACACGATAATCCGTCTGACGGATAAAATTGATGATGTTAATGATCCTCGGAGCATCCGATATATGCACATCTGAAACATCTTGATTTGATTTGCTGGTGTAACCCATGCATATCGTACTTAGGAATAATACTATTACTGTTACTTTTTTCAAGTTCATACAAATTTGTTAGTTTCACATATTTGCAAAATACGTATGGGAATATTATCCCCAGATAATTATAACATTGGCAAAGATATACAGAGCCGTTATAAAGATATTGTTTTTTTAATTAATGAAGGTAAGATAATTTCCGGCAAATAGGAGAGTGTATCAATCTGCCGGATTCTAATATCCCCCAATATAGGGGGATATTAGAGGTTCCTTTTATCACCACCCCGGATTATTTGGCAATAAATTCGGATTGAGTTTGGTTTCATCCAAAGGTAAGGAATAGTAATAATTCTTGGGTGCAACAAATTTGCGGTTCGATGCAGGCTCTATAATATAAAAGCCATCCGCATCCACATTTGCAGCTTCTGTGGCACTCAAAACCCCTTCCTCTTCATACTCTGTACCGGTATATTTAAACCCTTTAATAGCTTGTACCAACTCCGTTTCCGCGGTTTTCCAGCGCCTCAGATCATCCCGCCTGAAACCTTCAAAACAGAGCTCTACCGTACGTTCGCGACGAATTTCGGTCCGCATGTCAAGACCGTTTGCAGAGACGAACGCATTCGTAAGAGGAGGCATCTCGACGCCTTTACGTGAACGGATCACATTGATCGTGTTGTTCAGAATCTCATCGCTAATTGCGCCGTCCTTTTCGAACGTAGCTTCCGCCAGAATGAGAAGCACCTCAGGATAACGAATAATGTGACAATCATAAGTCGTCTGGCCGTTTACAGTTCTGGCCTCGCCAATAAATTTCCAGAGTTTATATCCCGTCTTCGTATTGGGGCGGGAATTGAACAGAGGAGAATTGACCAATGCGGCATCCTGGGGATTCAGGAAAGTTACTCCAGGCATCAGGAATGTCTGGGTCATGCGGGGATCACGATTTTTAAACTCGTCTTCCATCTTTGCATAGCCTTCGAATCCGGAGTTTGGGGCTGTTATAGGCAATCCGGTGCTCTTGCAAAGGTACATGTCGGCCAATTTTTTCGTGGGAGAACTTCTGTCGCCCCAGTAGGCCACGTGAGATGTCCCATGCATCCGTATTTCTGCAGCATAACGGTTAGCAAGGATTGATTCGGAGTTATCGTCCCCTTCCTCAATAAACAGGTAGCGGTAACTTTCATCACCCAGACCTTCCCAGATGGAATATTCACCGCTCTCTCTCACTGCTTCGGCGGCAACTATGGCTTGATTCAATAGTTGCGCATAATCGTCGCGATGGCCGTGATACTTGGCCCATGTGCCGGCAAAGAGTGCAACCCTCGCCTTCAGAGCCAACGCTGCTCCCTGAGTGATGCGTCCCTTATCGGCCGCTGCAACATTTTTTTGCAACGGTAATTTCGACCAGATTGCCTCCAGTTCTGAAAGGATGAAGTCCTCTATTGTCGCCTGAGAACTCCTCTTGTCGTACAATTCCGGAGAGTCCACATTCAATGTTTTGGTAATGAGTGGAACGTCATTATACCTCTTCATCAAACGCCAGAGATTGTACGCCCTGAAGAAGCGGGCTTCGGCGACATAAACTTCGACCCCCGCGGCATCACCGACGTATGACTCGGCCTTTTCGATGATTTGATTACAGTCACGCAGATCAGTGAAACGGTCATTCCAGTTGCCGGTCTCGGCGTTAGGAGCGATATAGGTGCCGCTACTTACGCTGTTCGCACTTCCGCCGAACGCGATATCACTCTCGTTGTCATCCGTATTGAAACTTTCCATTCTGCTGTAGAGGCGATTTGCTGCTTTCTGGAAGTCAGACGGGGTTTTCCAAAATTGAGGATCGCTCAAATTTTCTTTTGGAAGTAAATCCATATCCTGACAACCCGGTATTGTCGTCAGTATTATACAGAGTAGTGAAACTGCTGATATTATTTTTTTCATGATTGAATATTTTTAATACATGATTGAATATTTTTAATATTAGAAAACAAGATTAAGACCCACCGAGTAATTACGGGCGAATGGATATTCCCTGTAAGTACCTCCTTCTTCGGGATCCCAACCGCCGGGTGTATTATGAAACTCGAACAGATCCTCACCGCTGAAATATACACGAACCCTTTCCAGTTTCGCTTTTTGAGTGATTCCTTTAGGAATGGTGTATCCTAATTGCAGGTTCTTCATCCTTACATAAGCTGCATTAAACACCGTATTGGTAGATGTATCATAGTTGTAGCCCTTTCGGGTACCGTCGTTCGATATCGCAGGATATTTGGCGTTGGTTCTCTCTGTAGTCCACGTCTTTCCGTACCAAAATTCCGGGGACTGGTACCACTCGGCGGCAAACGGCATCCGGTTCTCTTCCTGAAGGAACATGATACGCTTGCCCACTCCCTGGAAGAACATGCTTAAATCGAAGCCTTTCCATTCCATTCTGATGTTTACACCGAAGTTGTATCGCGGATTGGTATTACCCAAATAGACCATGTCGCCTTCTCCGTCGGCAAACGCCGTCAGGTTGCCGTCGCCGTTCAGGTCTTTGTATTTTGCATCGCCAACTTGTATTCTCCTATCCTGTATGGTTCCACTGTTGGGGAAACGGGCTTTGTATTCGGCAAGTTCCTGTTCGTTCTGGATGATACCATCGAACACATAACCGAACCAAGAATCCATTGGATAACCGACTGGTGTCGTGTTATTTCCCTTGCTGATAATGGAGGTACCTATCCTGCTAACCACCTTGTTCTGGGCATCGCTTACATTCGTACTGATCGAATATCTGAAATCACCGATCCGGTCTCTCCATCCCAGAATAGCCTCCCATCCATGAATTTCCAGTTTTCCACTGTTGGTCGAGGGAGCAGAGATTCCTAATACGGAAGGATAAGTCACAGGGATCAACATATTATCGTTATTTTTCCAGAAGTAATCGAACGATCCATAGAGTCTGTCTTTGAGGAAACTGAAGTCCACGCCTACGTTTGTCGAAACGACAGTCTCCCATGTACGCGAAGAGGAAACTAAATTAGACTGATTAGCCATCTGTCCTTTTGTGTTGGTTCCGAACGGATAGTAATCAGTGCTGATATTTATCAATGAAATATAATCATAATAACCTATACCCGACTGATTTCCCATTTCTCCCCAGGAAGCCCTGAATTTAAGGTCATCGAAGATGCCCAACGATTTTATCCACTGTTCATCACCTATTCGCCATGTCGCGCTCACTCCCGGAAAATATCCCCAACGTGAATCCGAAGCAAACCGGGAAGATCCGTCGCCGCGTAGTGTGGCTTCGATGAAATACTTACCCACAAATCCGTAATTGAGCCTCGAGAAGAAAGAGTTGATGGTCCACGCATTACCCTGACTTGAAGCATCCTGATCCTGTGGACTGCCCAAATTGACCGGCATGTGTTCCTGCTGGTCGAAATTGATACGTTTTGCCCAGAATTTGTCATAGTCGGCAGATTCGTGAGAGGTGCCAAACATTATGCCGAGATCGTGCTTCTCTCCGAACATTTTCTTGTACTCTGCATAGAGAGTAAAGTTTTTGGAGAGGGTTTTGGAGTAATTGCGTTCGGCGCTGTTCGGGAATCTATTCTTCCCTGAATTTTCATCGAGCCAGTTGTTGTAGTAAATACCCTTCATCACTCTATATTCATCGGCATCGCTCTTTCGTATTGTGGCACGTCCGATAAGGTTCAATCCGTCCACTATCTTCCAGGTGAGCGAGTTGTTGAATGTGAAATTACCCGATACTCTCTGTGTTTCACCGCCTTCCACCAATGCTTGTGCGGGATTGACAAATCCCTCGAACGTGTAGAACCTCCCTGCCGGATTATACATGGGAGTCCAGGTGCGTGTCTTGTATATCAGTTCCCATACGCTTTGTCCCAGATCCTTGTTGATAGCCGAAGAATAGTCCCTATCACCCGCATCATACGACACATTGATATCGTAGTTCAGGTTTTTTGCTATTTCCACATCTGATTTTAAACGTACATAGTAACGCTGGTTCAAATCCTTTCCGTAATTAAGTAAACCGTTTTCCCTCTGGTGACCCAACGAGATCAGATATGTGTATCTGTCTCCGCTACCGGAAATACCTACATTATAGTTTTGAAGACTTCCGTTCCCTATCATCATCTCGTTCCAATCCTGGTTCTTGTAGAACTTCGGTTCGAGCTTGTTCCATCGTCCCCACGGAGTACCCGGAAGTATCACCTCATCGCTGCCCTGTCGTATTTTCTCCAACTCCGCTTCCGTATATTCGGTACGGAACGAACCATCGGTGATCTCGAGTGCCATTTCGGCATGCTGTAAAAGATTTGCGGGCTTTCTCAACAATGCAGGAGTCTTTATCGAATAAGACGCATCGAAAGTTACTTTCAGCTTTTGATTCCTGTTCGCATTTTTCGTTGTGACCAGCACCACGCCATCGGCCGCACGCGCTCCGTAAATAGCTGCCGTTCCATCTTTCAAGACAGATATATTCTCGATATCGGCAGGATTTATCGTACTTAGGTCTCCTTCTGCCCCATCGATCAGGATCAGTGGAGAGCCCCCGTTGACGGAAGAACGGTCACGAATACGCATAACAATCTCTTGGTTGGTCGGATCACCGCCCTGACGTATTATCGTCAGGCCCGGGATCTCGCCCATAAGCGCACTCGAAGCATTTTGTACCGGACGCGATTGAAATGCTTTGGCATCAGTCGTTGAGACAGCCCCTCCCAAATTAGCCCTTTTTACTGTACCATAGCCTATTACTACCACTTCTTCCAATGCTTTGGCATCTTCTTCCAACACGATGTCGAAAGAGGTCTTGCCGGTAGTATTGATTTCCTGTTCTATATACCCGATATAAGAAATCCGAATGGTTGCGTCATTTTCAATTTCTAATGTGAAATTTCCATCTACATCCGTTATGGTACCGTTGGAATTCACGCCGACTTCCACTATATTCGCTCCAATAATGGGGGATTCCTGTTCGTCTGTGACTTTTCCTGTAATGGTTTTTCGTTGTTGCTGTACCTCCCTTATTTCAACCTCTGTCTTCTCGTTCTGGAGCTGTTTGTCTAAAAAAATATATTTCCCGGATATTTTATAAGAAAAAGAGGCTTTTCCGGCCAATTGGTCTAAAATCTCCCGGATATCGCGGTTGTTCAACTCCATATTGAAGTGTGAGGTATTGTCGACATCTTTCGTTTTGTAGAAAAATACATAGTCGGATTGATTTTCGATGATTTCAATCACCTCCGAAAGGGTCGCATTTTGTGCTTTTACCGATAGTTTTTCGCTTTGGGCGTAACTATCGGCAAAACTGTTGCAGATACTTAGCAACAAAAAGATAAAGATAAACTTCATGGTTAAAAATATTTTTCTCCATAGATAACTATGGGGTTCATTAAATTTATTCATATATTTGTATGTTTTTACTTGATTAATATAGGCATGCTCCCAACGTTTTGCAAGACAGGAAGAATGCTGTATTTGATTAAAAAAACGATTTTTTAGGGCCGGAAACTGTTGACGCAGGGTTCCGGCTTTTTTCAGTCAGGTTATTCTTTCTCCATAGGCTCGTACTTTATAAATTCATATTTTTCTTGATCTCTATTCTTGAAGGATAATCGTGTCATTCTTTAATTGTATGCTGAATTGATGTTTAAAATTAAGAATGTCCATGATTTCTTCAATGGTTTGACGGGTGAAAAATTTCCCCGTATATTTTTCATTTTTATATGCTTCATCCGCGATAATCGTCACGCCATATATTTTTTCCAGGCGCCGGGTGATCTCTTCCAAGGGGGTGTCTTTGAACGCGTATATTCCTTTCATCCAGAGGGTGGCGTCGAGCGCGTTCGTATCCGAGACGGTTGCCTCATCCGACTCTTTATCGAAGTAGACCTGCTGATTGGGCTGAAGGATGATTTCATTTTTCAATGCCTGACTGTTGTCAAACGTTTCGAGTTTTATTTTTCCGTTCACTAAGGTTGTAACGGTATACGGATCGGAAGAATAACCCATGACATTGAATTCGGTTCCTAAAACGTGAATCGCTTGTTGGTCGGTATGCACGATAAAAGGATGATGCGGATCTTGGGTTACGCTGAAATAGGCTTCTCCGTCCAAATAGACTTCCCTGTTTTTGGAATGAAACTTTCTGGGATACTTCAATACGGAAGAGGCGTTTAATTGAACGGTGGAGCCGTCCGGCAGTAAAATAGTCCGGGGGGTATTCCCGATGGTGGCTCGTTCTTCCACCCATACGATACGGTCACTTTCGGAGCGGAAGAACCAGATGCCGGAGATTAACAACAAAATGGCGATGGCCGCGATGCTCGCGTATCTTATCCGTCTAAACAAAGGCCTACGGCTTGTTTCGGGTTGCGGTGCATCATACGCATGACGGGTGTCGAGTTTGCGTTGCAGGCGTTCCCAACTGTCCTCCATTTCTTTATCGGACGGCATGAGATTCCCTTTACGCCGATCGTACATCTTTTTCATTTCGAAATAGAACTGTTTGTTTTCCTGTGAGGTGTGATACCATTGCAGGAAAACAGACATTTCTTCTTCCGTCTGGATGTGTTGAAGTACTCGAATGATTATTTCCGTTATACGGTTTTCCATTTGTCGTTTCTCTTTATTGTGAATGCCTGCTTTTTTAAATCCACTCGTTAAAAGGATTTTTTATGCACTCTTTAGTATATATACGATTGTTAAAAGAGGACTACGTACGGTTCGTCGAAATTTTTTTATTCCATGATAACCGGCATGATCGGATTTCGAAAAAAAAGAATCCCCTATCCGTGAAGAAAAAGCAGGAAATATTTGTAAATTTACTTTTCAATCGTAAATTTGCAGGAAAACGATACGATGATTAAAAGAGACATTGAAGAAAAATTAGTATCGATGGGAAGAAATTTTCCCATTGTTACACTCGTCGGGCCGAGACAGTCGGGTAAATCCACGTTATTAAAAACGGTTCTGTCGGATTACAGCTACGTATCTATGGAAGACCCCGATAACAGGTTGTTGGCGACAGAAGACCCTCGCGGCTTTTTGGCTACTTATCCCGATAAGACCATTATCGATGAGATTCAGCAAGGCCCGAAAATTGTTTTGCTATCTATGGTGGAGACCGCAAATTGAAGACGTCGTATGGCGAGATTATACCCTGGAAGGAGTTGCCGTCCGTCTCCGGAGGGTCCTTCACGCGTATGAAATAGCTCCCATCCATCTCCGGAATGTATTTCACGTGTATGAAATGCTTTCCGTTCATCTCCGGAATGTACTTTACGCGCATGGAATACGTTACGTCTTTCTCCGGAAGGTCCTTCATGCGTATGAAATACCTTTTGTCCGTCTCCGGAATGTATTTTAGATGTATGAAATGCTTTCCGTCCGTCTCCGGCAGGTATTTTATGCGGATGAAATAGCTTTCGGAGCCTTCCGGTTGCTTTGAAGCCCCGTCAAATCTTATCCGTCAAGATGACCGGGAATCGTTAGACGGGGTGGAGATTAACTTTTCCCGAAGAAACTTGAGCGCCTTATATACATGGGTTTCTACCGTTCTAACCGATATCCCCATTTCTTTGGCGATGTCGGCATGCGGTTGTTCATCGAGATAGGCTTTCTTGAAGATTTCTTTACATTTTTCAGGCAATTGCTCGATCGCTGCGTAGAGAGTTTCTATTTTGTCATTCTCGGAGTCTTCTTTTGAAGACATATAATAATTCAGTTCGTCTAACTTAATTTCCCGTGCCGCCCGGGCGAGATAGTTGTCTTCTACGATTTGTCGTTTCAGGTAATCATAACACGCATTTTGCACCATAGAAAGGAGATACGTTTTTATTCCCTTTTCGGCAACCACCGTCGATCTCTTGTCCCAAATCTTTAAAAAAACAGTATGGACAATATCTTCCGCCGTGTCGTGATCGACAAATTTACGGGCGAAAAAGATCAATTCTTTGGCATGTTGTATATAAAATGCTTTGAATTGCGTCGTGAAAACATCGTTATTATCCATGCCTGTAAAATAATTTATCGTTCGGTATGATCTCTTTGCAAAATTAGGATATTAATCCTACAAAAGACACATTTTATCCAAAAAATATTTTATCCGGCGAAGCGTCACCGTGCCGAATAATTTTTATACCTTTCCTCTAAAAATCCCCATGACAACCCTTAATAATAACCCGTATACTCATTTAATATACAGAACCTTACTTATGTCTTTATTTCATGGGCAGGCACGGGAAAACCACCCGTCTTTATTTTTAAAGACCGGAATAATGGAATAATAATATACTTTCCTCTACGAGCTTTCCTGTCTCACACGCGCTTTCATTGCCGGCAAAGCCTGTCGATCATTTTGAGAACACGGGATCATGTTTTTCAACATGTCGCCACAAAGGTAGGGAACTGAGGTGATGCCGGAAGAAACCATCCGGTGGGAAGGTTTCTCAACCAGGCGTTACCGCCTGTAAATTTCTGTTGGCATCAAAGGGTTGCCCTGTTTTCAACACGTTAAAAATGATTACCAGTATTTTACGTGTTATAGCCATTAACGCCTTCTGCGATTTCATCCGTCTGGAGAGCTGATTGTACTTTTTACCCAAAAACGACCTTTTCGAACGGGCTGCCGACCAGGAAACTTGAATAAGCGACTTTCTAAGATACTTGTTCCCGTGAAGGGTTTTACGGGACTGTATCTTGCCCGCCGACTCATCGTTCCTGGGGCGTAGCCCGGCCCAGCCCACTAACTGGGAAGCCGAACCGAAGGCGCCCATGTCATTGCCGATTTCAGAGAGGATACACATCGCGCTGTATTTTTGGATGCCCGGTATGGTACACAGCAATGAGATTTCCCTTGCATAATATTTATCCGCAAGTTCTTCTAAATGGTTAAGGCAAGCAGCCTGCTGTTTTTCAAACAAATCCAGTTGTTCCATACATTGTTTGAGCAATTCAATGTCAGTTGGGCACAGTACTCCGTCCAGGGAATCGCCAATGACCTGGTCCCCGTGCTTGTTCCTGATACGTCCGTGAACCAGCCGGGCAAGTTTGCCGCGGTCGCGTTCCCCCTGTATGAGGGCATTAATGATCTTGCGTAGCGAGACATTGTTCCCCTGGTTCGAGACATAGTTGCTGAACCGGATGTTACAGCGCTGCAACTGGTTGTCCAGTTGTTGTTCAAGACGGACCCGGTTTTTGGTGAGACGGAAGCATTGCCTGCCGTATTGACGCATTTCCTGTAATACCCCCTCGGGTACGAAGCTGCCTTTTATTAAACCCTTCTGGAGGCATTGGGCTATCCAATGAGCGTCCTTCACGTCACTTTTACGGCCGGGCAATTGCCTGATGAAATAAGGGTTGGCCAGTTTTAGCGAAAAATCAGACGCCAGGACATGCCACACAGGCATCCAATAGATGCTGGTACTCTCCATGGCGACTCTGCCACAGCCATGCGACACCAAGGTGTCACGCAGGGAGGTTAGCTCGGGGGTGAGTGTCCCGAAACGCTTCTCGAAAATTTTATTGCCTTGCTCGTCCAGAATACAAGCAAATACACTATCTTTGTGAACGTCAAGGCCACAAGCTTTTTCCATAAATTGCCGGAATTTAATTGTTAGACAATTAGTTAATTTTATTGGTCAAAGAACCAACTTTCAAAGGTAACATTTGTGCTTCGAGCACGGTACGGTAAGCCTGAAAAAGTTCAAGTGGCCTTGATTTTTATTTCACGCGCTTGGAAATACCCTAATTTTCATGTAATTTTGAACTTTCTATTATCGAACGTATATTATCAATATGAAACATCTTTTTTCTTTTATAGTTGTAGCTCTTTTTCTTTCCTACGGCTTTTCGTTCGCCGCGGATGTCGATACGGTGGCTGTACCGAGTAAGGGTATGAATATAAATAGCAAAACCGTTATTATCACTCCCGATAATTACCGGCAGGGGACTCGTTATCCGGTGCTGTACCTGTTGCATGGATATAGCGGCAATTACTCCGATTGGGTAAAGGCGGTTCCCGGAGTGAAACAATTATCAGACGACTATGGGATGATCATTGTTTGCCCCGACGGAGCGTATGGCAGTTGGTATTTCGACAGTCCGGTCGATTCGGCTTTTGCTTATGAAACGTATGTCGCCAAAGAGTTGGTGGAGTGGGTGGATGCGAATTACAAAACGATCCCTACTCGCGAAGGACGGGCTATTACCGGCTTGAGTATGGGCGGCCACGGGGGGCTTTATCTGGCTTTTCGTCATCAGGATGTCTTCGGAGCTGCCGGAAGCATGAGTGGGGGAGTGGATATCCGCCCGTTTCCCAATAATTGGGATATTGCGAAGCGCTTAGGCAAACAGAGCGATTATCCCGAACGATGGGAGCAAAACACCGTTATCGGGATGTTGCATTTGCTGACGCCGAATTCGCTGAAGTTTATTATTGACTGCGGATCGGAGGACTTCTTTTATGACGTGAACGTTCGCCTGCATGAGGAATTGCTGTACCGCAATATTCCCCACGATTTTATTTCCCGCCCCGGGGTGCACGATTGGAAGTATTGGAGCAATGCCGTGAAGTACCAGGCCTTGTTTTTCCATACCTATTTTGAAGAAGGACGATCTGGAAATTGAACACTTCACTATCCTTGTAGAAGCAGCCGACAACGAATATAGATGCAAGATTTTTTTACATATAACCCATTATGGCATGATAAGATAGGCAAAATTTACGCCCTCTTGGAACGAGTCAAGATTTCGGAAGAGCAGTCGAAAGATATACTGCACTTGCGCCGCACAAACCGTATTTTTTCCGTCTGTTCTACCACAGCCATTGAAGGTAATCGGTTGACGGTGCAGCAGGTTTTCGATGTAATCAACGGCAAAGTAGTTTTTGCGCCGTTGCATGACATTCAGGAAGTGAAAAATGCTTTTGCTGCCTACGAACAGATTCCCGATTTAGACCCTTACAGTATTGATGATTTCCTAAGAACGCACAGTTTTATTACCGAAAACCTTGTGCAGGAAGCGGGGCGGTTTCGCACTGTTGGCGTGGCGGTAGTCAATAGCCGCAGAGAAATTTTACATTCAGGGGCTGATTATAAAGAAGTTCCAAACTTGATTACTGAATTGCTCGAATGGGGCAAAACCACCGAAACGCATCCGATTATAAAAAGTTCCGCAATGCACTTTATGATAGAGCATATCCACCCTTTCCGTGATGGTAACGGACGAATCGGGCGGCTTTGGCAAACGCTTGTCCTTTCAAAATGGAATCCGATTTTTGAATGGCTGCCTGTTGAAACAATGATTTATCATAATCAACAAAAGTACTACGATACTTTGCAACGGTCGCATAAAAACGGCATAGATTGCAGTCCGTTTATTGACTTTATGCTTGAGGTTATCGAAAATGCGATGTATCAATACACGAATACTGAAAAATCCGAAAATGGTGGTTTAAATGGTGGTTTAAATAGTGGATTAAATTCAACTCAAAAGGAAATTATTACATTGATACAAGAAAATCCTACTATCAGGGTTTTTGAAATGGCACAGAAATTATTAAAACCGGTTCGTACAATCGAAAATAATTTAAGCCAATTAAAACAAAGAGGAGTAATTACCCGTGTGGGTAGTAAAAAAACAGGTTATTGGAAAATAAATTGAAAACGTATAATTCTTTGATATGAAAAAAATACTGGTTTTTATCTTTCTTTTCTCTGCGATCATTGCGGTCGGGCAAGAGAAAAATTCTTCTTTCCGATTTGCATTGGTAACCGATACGCACATCGGTAATCCCAACAACGATATCGATTTGCGGCGTACCGTTGCCGATATCAATGCGCAAGACGATATCGATTTTGTCATTCATTCGGGTGATGTGACCGAATTCGGATCGGATGAGGAACTTGCGCTCGCCAAGTCGATCCTTGACGAATTGAATAAACCGTTGTACATCCTTCCCGGAAATCATGATGCCAACTGGTCGGAGAGCGGAACAAACAGTTTTTTGAGGATCTTCGGCGCGGAAACATTCGCTTTCGAACATAAGGGATTCCTTTTTGTGGGATTGGCTTCAGGGCCGAATATGCGCATGGGCCCGGGGCAGATACCGCGTGAAAACCTCTCGTGGTTTTTCAATGAATTGAAGAAAATCGATACGGATACCCCCATCATCTATGTCAATCATTATCCCATGGACAATGGCCTGAATAATTGGTTTGAAGTGATGGATGCGCTACGTCCGTATAATGTCAAGTTGATGCTTTGCGGCCATGGGCATGCCAACAAGAAGTTTCATTTCGAGGGCGTGAATGCTGCGATGTGCCGGGCGAACCTGCGGGCAAAAGAAGCCTTCGGCGGATATACGATCCTGACCGTTACGCCCGATTCCATCCAATTGCAGGAACGGCTTGTTTCGGGTGTTACCAAAGCGCCCTGGTTGTCTTATGCGATTGCTTCGCGGCCGCAGTGGGTCTCCGATGCGCCGCGTCCCGATTATTCGATCAATGCCGCTAATCCGCAGGTATCGGAGGTGTGGAGCGTACAGGAAGCAAGCGATATGGGAAGCGGGATGTTTTTGTCGGGCGATAAGCTCGTGTATACCAACACGGCCGGAGAAATTAAAGCGGCGAATGCGGCGAACGGCAAAACGATATGGACGTATAAAACGGACGGGAAGATCTATTCGACTCCTACGGTGCAGAATCAGACGGTGTGGTGTGCGTCTTCCGATTCATATCTGTATGGGATCGATTTACGGAACGGAAAGCAACGCTTCCGGCTGAAAAACAATAAAGCCGTGGTCGCTTCCCCCGCGTATGCCGATCATAAGATAATGGTTGCCGGATCCGACGGGCATTGCCGGGCGTGGGATGTACGCAACGGGAAACTTGCCTGGGATTTCGATAGTGTGAAAAACTTTGTCGTTACCCGTCCTTTGGTGAAAGACGGCGTCATCTTCTTCGGTAGTTGGGGAAATGAGTTCTATGCGTTGGACATTGCCACCGGAAAGTCTCGTTGGATATGGCATAACGGACAATCTAACCGGATGTTTTCGCCCGCTCAGGTGGTTCCCGTATCGACTTTCGGACGTATTTATCTGGCCTCTCCCGACCGTTATATGACGGTATTGGATGAAAAAACCGGACAAGTGATTTGGCGCCATTCCGATCCGGAGCAGAGGGCGCGCGAATCCATCGGCCTTTCGGAAGACGGCCGTACCGTCTATGCCAAGACCATGGATGGGAACATTCTGGCGGTGGATGCTTCCGTGCCCGAACGGAAAGTGAAATGGATTTCCTCGGGCGAGGATATGGGCTATGAACTCACCCCGACGCCGGTTGTCGAAAAGAACGGCATCGTGTACGCCCCTACCGATAAGGGATTGATCTATGCTTTCCGTGCTTCCGACGGCGCGTTTTTGTGGAAGTACCGGGTATCGAGCAGCCTCATCAATATGATTCTCCCCACTGATAAGGGCGAATTGTATGTCTCCGCGATGGATGGGCGGTTGGTAAAACTATCCGTTAGAACATCGGCAACTGGTAAATAAAACCGAGCGATATCCGGTTGGTGTGATAATCTTCCGAAGCAACGGCTTTGGGGGCGTACTGGAAGGATCGTCCTACATACGTTAGGAAAAAATGCAGGTTGGTTTTCATCGGATAATACTCGATTCCCGTAAAGTAACCCAGCGACGTGCGATACCTGCCTTTTTCGAATCCGTCATATCCTTTTGTCAGGGAAGCCGTTTCGTACATCCCTTGTAAAAAGACATTCCACAATGGATGGACTCGGTAGTTGACTTTCGAAACGAAGGTCAGGTAACCGGTATCGAAAGCATTTCTTGCGCCCTCGTGCAAGATAGTACTCATAATGTTGTGGCGGTCCAATCCTTCGCGGGAATACATCACATCGAAGAACATATTCGCTTTCGGACTAAAAGTGAAATTATTTCCCAATGCAAAATAAAGTTGATTCCGGCCCCTTGCCTGGCTCATGACCGTCCCCGACCAACGCGTTTTGTATATTCCGCCGAAGAGGTTGCCGTTCCAATTGAACGTGTACATCAATGGGAGTTTGCTTTTCTCTATATCCGGGGCGGTATAAGTCCTTTCGAAAGTGTTGTTTAGCGCATTCAGTACCTGAAACTGTAACTGTTGGGTAGGAGTCACGTCATACGTCAGTTTGACCCCTGTGAAGAAATTGCTTACCTGTTCGATCATATCACTGTATTCATAAATCTCGATCGGATTCAAATCGAACTCGGTACTTCCGTACGCCGCAGCTTGTTTTCCGGCAAAGAGAGAGAATTGATCGGATAATGTAACACCGATACCGCCCCAGTCTATAGACGTAGGCATATTATCAAACGCATTGCCGGTATCATTGGATTTATTCAGCCGTTGCCGCCAACGATACGAAAGCCATTCGTTGATGTTCCCCTTCGCTTCAATCCGGAATTGGCGGGTCATGAAAGATCCCTGTTGGAATTCTTCGTTATGGAAGCGGGCATCAAAACTGTGTTGCATGTTGAGGAGGAAATTGAACTTGTCGGTTTTCTTTTCCACATTCGTAACTCTTTCGAACAAGCTCGGTTCGTCCGGGTAAGAAGATTCTTGCTGAGCGTTTGCTATTTCTATAATGGATAGGAAAACAGCTGTAAAAATTATCCTTTTCATATTCATTAGTATTATAAAATGAGTACTATCCTTTGACGGTAAACCGCAAATTTAGTATATTCTCTTCAATCTTACTGTTTTTTACGGGAATATTATTTGAGGTTCTGTTCCATCCATACAATGAAAATCTCCGTTATATAGTCGCCCGCTGATAATATCTATCACTGTCGTTTTTTATTTTGATTCATCACTCATCATTTTTTCTTCCACACTCCGCCTGTAGAGCGATTCCACAGTTTCCACATCCTTTCCACACTTCCGAGGAAAGCCTCATACGTTATCATCATACATTTATTTCTTTGATAAACGGACTATTATCCTTGCCATCCCGGTCGGCATTCTTTTTTTGTACGATATTTGGTTCTATACCGGTGTAAGCAGAACTTAATTTAAAAATTTACAGTTATGAAAAAAGTTATTTTATCTATCGCATTATTTGCAGCAGGACTGTTTGTAACCAGTACGACTATTCAAGCTGCCGAAAGAATGAACAGCAACATCGTAGCGATGTCGGT
Organism: Limibacterium fermenti; assembly: GCF_041902845.1. Lineage (GTDB taxonomy): Bacteria > Bacteroidota > Bacteroidia > Bacteroidales > Dysgonomonadaceae > Limibacterium > Limibacterium fermenti. The sequence continues at coordinate 2,009,050 of NZ_CP159486.1, read as the reverse complement.
ACAGCAAGACGACGGTTTCGTCGATGTTAAATTGGAAGAGCTTCCCGAACCGGTGCAAGCGGCTATCAACGCACTTGCCGAAAAATATGAAGTCAAAGGGCTTAAATTCGATGCTCAAAGGCAGATTACGAAAGTGGAAGCTACGAATAAAACCGATCAGGCATACGAAGTGCTTTACTTCGATGCGGAAGGAAAGCAAGTAACGTTGGAGGAAGCTCCTGAACAAGAGGTGCAAGAAGAGGTGCAGCAACCTTCGGCTGAGATGTCTTATGTACGTCAGGACGACGGTTTTGCCGATATCACGTTTGAATCGTTGACCGAAAAGGTACAGGCTGCCGTACGCGCCGTGGCCGAAACGCACGAACTGAATGTATTGCAGTACAACGCCGAAAAGAAACTAACGAAGTTGGTCGCGACAAACAAGGAAGATCAATCGTCGAAAACGTTCTACTTCAACAATGAAGGTGAAGAAACCACACTCGACAGTACACCTGCCGAAACGCAAACTCAAGAAGAAGTAGGGGATACTACCAGGTTGTTCTAACCATTGACAGAGACTTGCACGATTCCCATGAGAGGCTGCCTGATGATTCAGGTAGCCTTTCTTTTGTATGTTGGGCATACATTTATTCTATCAGGGTGTGAGTCCCTGACTGCGCCGAGCTGGAAGGAAGCAATAGTGATTGGCAAGGGTGTCGTGGGTGACTGCGAATCTGAAGGAAGCCATTAGCAAAAGCGAGGTTGTGACGCACAGAAATCTGATATAAGGCTGACAAACGGTGGGCAAGCGAGCAATGGATTGCGAACGCCCCAAAACCAACCGTAATCGTTTACAGTAAATCAGGCACAACCCGCCGAAAGAGTAGATGTTTATCCCAAGAGGTCTTACAAGACGCGTTAATAACGCTATCGTTATGGCAACATCCCGAAAAGTCTTGTAAGAAGTCAGCCGAGGTCATAGTAGTCATTTGTGTACACAAATGACGAAGGACTAAATCTGTAATTTTAAGGAGTAGTCGGTTTAAAATCACATCAATGGAGCAGAAGAAAGTAATAGCATACCAACAAGAGCTGTTTGGAATAAACGGCAAGGATGCTATTTGCCATTCCCTAAGCTGTAAGGGCGTACCCGAAGCATCATGGGCAAAGGCTTTGCAAGTTGATGAGGCAGGCAAACAAGGACAAGCCTTAGTGTATAATTTAATGGAGGTTGTATGCGGTGGCCATAATATACTAACCGCCTACAAACAGGTAAAACGTAACAAGGGTGTCGGTGGCACGGACGGAATGCGTGTTGAAGAGTTCTCTGCCTGGTATAGAGTAAACGGTATTGTATTACTCGAAAGCCTGCTGTCGGGAACATATCAACCTCAAACCGTCCGTCATGTCGAAATCCCCAAGCCCAATGGAGGAACACGCAAATTGGGTGTACCAACGGTTATAGACCGAGTTATCCAACAAGCGATAAGTCAGGTTTTGACCCCGATTTACGAAGCAGGGTTTAGCGACCATAGTTATGGCTTTCGCCCTAACCGTAGTGCTCACCAAGCCTTACAAAAGGCGGGCGGTTATGTAGAGAATGGTCGTACCATCGTAGTTGACATGGATTTGAAGAACTTTTTCGATGTTGTCAACCACGACCGCCTGATGTACCTCTTATCGACCCGTATAGGCGACAAAGGTCTGTTAAAATTGATAAGAAAGTATCTTCAAAGCGGAATTATGCTTGACGGAATTGTAAGTCAACGAACCGAAGGAACGCCACAGGGCAGTCCGCTTTCGCCATTGTTGTCCAACATAGTTTTGGATGAATTGGATAAAGAGCTGGAGCGTCGGGGACACTGCTTTGTTCGTTACGCAGACGATTGCAATATCTTTGTACGCAGCCAGGAAGCAGGCGAAAGGATAATGTCGAGTCTGTGTAGTTTTATCGAAAACAAACTGAAACTCAAAGTCAATCCAGACAAGAGTAAGGTCTGTGAGGTAATGGAAAGTAAGTTTTTGGGGTATACCATTCTAAACAATGGCATGCTCGTTGTAAGCAAGCAAGCCTTATTGCGGTTAAAGCAGAATGTACGGGAAGTAACCAAACGCAACAGAGGTGTAAGTCTCGAACAAATCATAGTCGAGTTGAACCAAAAGTTGCGAGGGTGGTTAAATTACTTTCGATATGCTAAATGCCATAAGCTTGTGAGAAACCTTGACGCATGGATAAGGCGTAAGTTACGCTGTTACCGGATTAAACAATGCAAACGTGTTTATACGCTACAACAATTTTTACACAAACAAGGTGTTGAAAAGTGGCAGAGTTGGATACTTGCACTGTCAGGCAAGGGCTTATGGCGAAAATCAGGCTGTCCCCAAGCTAGTCAGGCTATGGGAAAAGACTGGTTTACGAAACTGAAACTATACAATCTCACATTAAATTACGAAACATTAAACAATTTACAGAAACCGCCGTGTACGAAAGTACGCACGGTGGTGTGAGAGGGCGGGGGAGTAATCCTCCTACCTACTCGATTTATATAAACACAACGCTTTTAACTCTCGCTAAACCGTATCCCGTGTTATATATATGGCTGAATACCGAATTTTTAGTTAGATTCTGTTTAAATTTATTTCTCCTTTTTTCAAAGCTGCATCTGCTTCCGGAAACGATGGAAAGTTGGCAATCCTTCTTCGGAAGCCGGAAAATGGGCCCTTTCGGCGAATGAGCGTATTCACGAAAAAAACCGGTCGTATTCTTCTAAAAAATGCAGCCGGTTCCAGCCAAAAATGCTACTTACTTAGTCGCGCTTCTACTGGAGCGTCCGGGAAACCGCTTCTGCAATTCGTCGCAGATAGCCTGTACTCCGGCTTGGTTACTCCGGTTCGCCTCTTTCAGAAATCCGTAAAAAAGGAGCATCGCGTTGTAAGCCTCACTGCCGGCAACCATCTTGGTATCTTCCATACCACGTACCATTGGGGTGAACTCTTTCTGGATATCCGACAAAGCTTTCGCCAGAGCAAAATCTTTATTCGCTTCATCCAAATTGATATAACCCGGCACCAGCCCAGGATTTTGATTGGCAAATTCCAACGCCTTCTCGACAAAAGCCAGCGTCTTGTCGCCCATCTTCAGTATCTCTTTCCGATCTTTACCCGTAAGATTGATCGTCAAGACACCTGCCAGATCGGTTCGTAAGCCTGCCAGTTTCTCTTTGATTGCCGCAAGTTGAGTAGCATCGATAGCTGCGGAAACTTTACTTTCCTGTGCCATAATACAACAACTTTAAAATATTAATACTTGAAAAAATTTATCGCTTCTAACCATTGGCCAAATAGGTTCGGATAACGAATAAACATGTATAGAAAAATCCTATCTGCTATATATGTCAAAAATCGGAATATCAGGGTAACTAGGAAGATATCTTTACGTGAGAATTCAAATGTATGTATAGAAGATGATAAATGTGTACATGAAACGGATGATTTGTGTACCTGTCAAAATGAAAATAAGAGATAACGGATTGAAAAAATATAACTAACTTTGTCAGCAACTTTTTTCTATAATTGAATCAAAAGGAATTGAAACAGGTGGCAGCTGCTTATGAGACACTGAATTCAAAATTATATCTATTAGAAACGAAGCGAATCGACAAAGAAAACTAATTTTCAGATGCGAAAATTTTCAGAATGAGAAAGAGTACATACAATATGCAAAACAATCGACAAAATATCATCTTTCTAATGTTCATTAGCTTTATAGTAGGTTTTAATGCCCATGCTCAAAAGTCGGTGAATGATTTTATAAAAATCGATCGGATTATTGCGAATAACGATACGATTGATTTTATCCGGATAAGCAACGATCATAATGAACGCCGCCCTGTCGTGGTCTTTTTGCCGGGATCGAACCCAAACCCGCTATTGGTCAAGGAATCTAATGGGAACTATTTTTGTTTATCCACCGGTAATTTCGATGTGAATAAAATTGCCGAAAAATATCATGTTATCATTCCGGCTCAGCCTCACACTCCGGTAATGGTCAAAGACACGTCCCATTTAAACGATCAGTATGCCTACATTACCGATCCTGAAAATCCGTACAGCTTTAACATCGATTTTTTGAAAGATAATCATTTGGAGAATCATGCGTGGAGAGTCCGGAATCTGATTAATTACCTGAAAACTAAAGAATACGTTGATAAAGGGCGGCTGATTCTTTTGGGGCATTCCCAAGGGGGAGAGTCGCTTTGGAAGTCGCAAAAAATACTTTCGGACTGTATGCTTTGGGACTGTTATCATCCGGTCTTGAAGGTCGTTTCGCAGCATTTATCACCAAAGAGTTGAATGATGCGAAGGCAGGCAAGCAAACGATGGAAAAAGCTTACGAAAATATAGAAGGATTGTACGATCAGTGGAAAGAAATCTGTTCGATTGATGAAAATGACGAAGATTTGACGAAATTACAGCGTGACCCGGCAAAAACGTGGAAGAGCTTTAGCTATCCTTCCTGGACGGATCTGATACATATAACTATGCCTGTTTATATCGCGTATGGCACGGCGGATCACGGAGCGGCCGGCAATGCATTGATGCCCGTTTATTTTGAGCTTACCGGTAAAAAAAATTACAAAATGAAGCCTTACATCAATAGAGGACATAACTTTGAAAAGATAATAAATGAAACTCCGGATTTTAACGATATGAAATGGCAGGAAGTAATGGATGATTTTATTCAAAGGATCGAAGCTCTTTGAGATAGAGTAGAGTTAAAAACATTTCCAATCTCTCACGGGCGTTCCTGATTCTTGAGACGATATTCCTTGGGGGTTATTTTGTATTTTTTCAAGAACTCTCTATGGAAATAGGCTTTATTGTTGAATCCGCTCATATACATGATTTCCGAGATCGTTTTATTCGTCGTGATCAATAATTTTTCTACATGCTTCAACCGGACAGATCGGATATATTCCATAGGCGTCCGGTCGGTTATTTCTTTTATTTTTCGATAAAGCTGCATTTTGCTGATAGCTATTTCTCTGGCAATAAACTCAACCGATAATTCATCATTATCGATGTTGTCCGCAATAATTTTTGTAACGTGAAGCATCAATTCATAATCTTCTTTATGAATTATTTTACCTTCGAAAGATTCCATCGCCACGTAAGGAGAATCAGCGTAATCGAGAATTGTCTTCATCCGTCTCAACATGTTTTCTATTAATGCCATCAGATGTCTCGGATGAAACGGTTTGTTTATATACGCATCGGCTCCCACTTCTATGCCTTCGATCTGGTTCTCAATGGAATTTTTTGAGGACAAAAGAATGATGGGAATGTGCGCCGTTTGCTCTTGCGACTTTAATTTTTTCACCAATTCAACCCCGTCCAATTCCGGCATAATGATATCCGAAATAATCAGGGTGGGGGAATGAGAGTCGACGATTTCTAACGCTTTCATACCGTTTTCGGCTTCCAAAATAGTATACCGCTCTCCTAAAATATCTTTTAACATGGAGCGTATTTCCCGGTCATCTTCCACCACTAAAATGGTAATATCTTTCCTCGATAGCGTTTGGGGAGTATTCCCGGAGTCTATGCTTTTTTCTTCAATGCCGGTTATATAAGATGAAGGAAGAATTCGGCCGGAGGCATAAACGCTTTCTTCCGATAGGGAGGTGAACTCTAATTCCGGAATATGTACAATAAAAGAAGTAAAACTGATGCCGTCGCTTTCCACTCGGATACTTCCCGAAAGAATATCGACCAAACTCTTACAAAGGGCAAGACCGATGCCGCTTCGGGACTGTAATCCGACAGACACCTGTTTTTCGAATCGGTTCAACACTTCAAATCGATCAAAGATACTCTCTTGATATTCTTTTTTGATGCCGATACCTGTGTTGGTAACTTGCATGGCCAATTTGTTACCGGCAATTTTAACGGAAATGTGTATATTTTCTTCCGTGGGAGTATATTTGACTGCGTTCGAGAGCAGATTGATAATGATCTTTTCGATACTATCCCGATCGGTTTGCCATACAATCGTTTCCGGATCGCAAATAAGCGTATAACTGATTTTCTTTTCTTCCAGCATTTCGAGGAATAGATCCAAAGCATATTTTACAATTTCAACAATATCTACTTTTTCCACGATAATTTTCAAATGGCCTGTTTCGGCCTTTCGGAATTCGATAAGTTGCTGAATGAGCTTTTGCATTCTTTCGGAATTTAACTTTATCGTATTGACATATTTTTTTATGGATTCCGTTACCGGATGCCGTAATATTTGTTCGCACGGAGCATATATCAGCGTGAGAGAATTGGAAAACTCATGGGCGATATTCGTAAAGAAACGCAATTTCGCTTCGTGAATTTCCTCATTCTTTTGTTGCTCCATCTCTTTTAGGTTTAACTCCTCTTTTACTTTAAATCGATATTTCATAAACCGGTTAATCAACCAGATGATAAGAACAAACAAAAACAAATAAGCCGCATAAGCAACGTTCGAAGCCCACCATGGAGGATTGATTTTCACCGGAATGGTAAAATAATTGTCGCTCCATATTTTATTGGCATTGCTGCATTTTACTTTCAGGAGATAAGTTCCTTTGGGTATGTTGGTGAAGACAAGGGTGTTCGACGTTCCTAAATTGATCCAATCTTTTTGAAAATCTTCCAAGATGTAAGCGATCTCACATTTTTCTCCGGATACATAATCGATAGGGATAAATTTAAAACTGAAGGACTTGTTTCCGTAAGAAAATGTCAATTTGCCTTTGTGAAGATAATCGCTTACTTTGCGCGCTATATTATCCACAAAGAAAGCATCCAACCAAAGGGTAGGCATATACGTATATTCTTTGATTTCTGAGGGATTGAACCGGTTGAACCCGCTTATACCGCCGAAATATAGATTCCGGGAAGTCGGGCTGGCATAATATGCGCCGTCCGAAAATTCGTTGTTTTGCAAACCGTCTTCTTTAAAATAGGAAATGATATTGCTTATTTGCTCTCCGTGCCGTATTAATTGTGCCAATCCATTATTGGTGCTAATCCAAAGATGATGCCTGCTATCTTCCAAAATACCATGGATGGTATTATTCGGCATTCCGCTGCTTTCGTTAATTCTTATGAACGCAGCATTTCCCCGCTCGTTTTTCACCAATTTATTCAATCCCATACTTGTGCCGGCCCACAGAAAACCTTCGTGATCTTTATGCAAGCATAAAACATCGTCGCTACTGATCGATTTTTTATTATCATTCGAAAACCGGTAGCTTTCAAACGTTTCGTCTTGAATATGAAATCGGTTAAGCCCGCCTCCCCGTGTGGCAATCCATAAATGGGCAGAATCGTCCCGGATGATCGAAAAGATATTGTTGTTGCTTATGCAAGAGGGTTCATTCGTATAAACATATTGTTTGTAACTTTTAATTTTGTAAGGCCGGGTCGATTTGTCGATATCCAACCGGAGCATGCCGTAGCCGTTTGTTCCAATCCATAACGTGTTGCTATCCGGCAAGATGGCGTAAACCGACGAAAGATTGAGCCTTGGTGTATGATTGTGCGCCACAGGATTAGGAGCCGATAAGGTGAAAATTTTTTCTTTTGCGGGGTCGTAATAATTTAACCCTTCGCCATCCGTTCCAATCCAATATTCATCTGTCCCTTTGCAGATTTTGAATACGAAGTCGCTGTTTAACCCATTTGATTGGGTGATATTTTTTACAAGCGTGAGCTCTCGGGTTTTCGGATTTTCGGAAAATAAGTAGATACCTTCCCCTTTTGTTCCGACCCACAGTACTCCTCGGTCGTCTTCCATAAACGTTCTCACGGCGTTCTCACCGAAGTTTCCCATTGTATCTTTTGAAAATTTTTGAAATTGCTTTTTGGGCGGTGAAATTCTCCATACGCCTTGCATATCCGTTCCGATCCAGATTATATCCTGGGTTCCTTTACATAAAGACAAAACGGAAATCTTAGGAATCAGGAGCGAACTGTTTATAAGATTCTTATCAGAGATGTATAATCCTTCCTCCGTTCCCAAAAAATAATGGTGTTCGGTAGAAGTAATGGCTTTTATTGTACCGGGAACGGCCGGATATTTTTTCAACGAACGGGTTTCGATATCGAATACAAATACGTTGTGTCCTGCATTCTGGAAAACCAGTTTATCTTCAATATAAAAGACCGATTGTATGTTTTCCGGAAACGCATCAAAATGACTGACCGTAGTACGTATTTCCGGCGTCCTATCGTAAACGTTGAACTCAATTTTCATAAGGACGTTTTCATCGGTCACGATCCAAAGCCTGTCGTTTTTATCAAAAAACATTTTCTTTATGATGACGTCTTGATCGATGGTAAGAGGCTTAAATTCATTTTTGTCCTTATCATAATAATAGATTTTGTCCCGATAAACATAAGCAAAAAGTTGATTCTTCGTGTTTTTTGCGATTAAGTACGAATTTTCAACGATACTGTTTCCGTTTCTGCGGTTGACAAAAAAACGCTCGAAAGTCATGTTCTCCACGTTTAACCGGTTAATTCCGAAATCGGTTGCAATCCATAAATAATGAGGGCTTTCTTCAATGATGTCACGGATAATATTATTACTGATGCTGGTTTTATCCGTGGGAGAAGGTTTGAAAATCTTCACCTCCCGGCTGTTGTACATATTTAATCCGTCCCATGTACCGAACCACATCAATCCGTTTGAGCTTTGCAGTAAAGTCGTAATGGAACTATTGGACAAACCATCTTCGTTCGTCATTTGATCAATATCATAATTTTGTGCATCACTTGATATTGAAAGAAACAATAGGATTGATAATAATACCGTTCTCATGTTTTATTTATTGAGTACAAATATACATAATAAATAACGGATCGGTTGCATGACAATCTCTTGTAAAAGGTGTCTTAAAAACATTTTTAGGGTATCCTGATAAATGTATACTCTTTTGCAAAAAAAAGACACCCTGTTCCTCATTGGAAAACAATACATTTACACATTAAATTATTAACAAGAAAAATCAAACAGTATGGATATTGCAAAACGCACCTCAGAAAATCCTCTTTTACGTCCTTCCGATTTGAAGCCCTGTATCGAAGGTATGGAAATCGTCTGTTTACTTAATCCGGGCGTATTTAAAATGAACCGGAAAATAGGACTATTGCTGAGAGTGGCGGAAAGACCGGCACAAATCGAAGGAAAAATTAGTTTTCCTGTATATAATGCTCAAGGGAAAATAGAAGTAGTGTCATTCGATAAAAATGATCCGTTATTGGATGCGACGGATCCGCGTGTAATCAAATATAAAGGGCGCGATTATCTGACTACCTTATCTTATCTCCGGTTGGTTTGGAGTGAGGATGGCATTCGTTTTTACGAAGATCCCGCTTTCCCTCCCGTTTATGGGGAAGGAATGCTCGAATCTTTTGGAATCGAAGATTGCCGCGTGGCGACTATGGAAGACGGGTATTATTTGACTTTTACAGAGGTTTCGCCTTTTGGGGTAGGAGTAGGATTAATCGTGACGAAAGATTTTAAACAATTCGACCGTAAAGGCATGATTCTTCCTCCTCATAATAAAGATTGTGCGTTATTTGAAGAAAAAATAAACGGTAAGTATTATGCGCTCCATCGCCCCAGCAGCCCGGAACTGGGGGGCAATTACATCTGGTTGGCGGAGTCTCCCGATCGCCTGCATTGGGGAAATCATACGTGCCTGGCTGTTACAAGGGAAAATAGTTGGGATGCGGCACGAATCGGGGCGGGCGCGGCACCCATAAAAACCTCCGAAGGATGGTTGGTAATCTATCATGGAGCCGATAATGAACACCGGTATTGCCTCGGAGCACTGCTGCTTGATTTAAATAATCCCTCAAGGGTGTTGGCGAGGAGCAAGGAACCTATCATGGAGCCGATTGCCGAATATGAACAAACAGGCTTTTTCGGGAATGTCGTTTTTACCAATGGTCATCTTGTAAATGGCGATAACCTGAAGATATATTATGGCGCGAGTGATGAAGTCATTTGCCGTGCGGAATTTTCGATCGGGGATATTTTAAACACATTAAAATAACGTGGGTATGTTTGATAAACTTGCCGGTGAATATACGTTTTTCAAGACGCAGGAACTGAATGTGAGGACATTGCTTATAACAAATATGTTATATGCCATGATACTGCCGGTTATTGAAATTTTCGTGGGAGCATACATTATGAGGAATACGAATAATTCTTCTTATGTATTTACTTATCAACTCAGCATGTATTGCGGTATTGTGGCGACTTCTGCTCTTAACGGATTGCTGATAAAGAAAATAAAAGCCAGCCTGTTGTATGGATTCGGAATCATCCTTTCCACTGTCGTTTTAATGGCCATGATGTTCTTTTCTTTTGTGGGGATACTACATTTAAGCATTGCGGGATTCGTTTTAGGGGCATCCACAGGCTTCTTTTGGACGAATCGCTATTTATTGACCCTGAATGCAACGAATGATGAAAACCGCAATTATTTTTTTGGGTTGGAATCTTTCTTTTTCTCTCTGTGGAGTATTGTGGTTCCTCTTTTTGTCGGAGCGATTTTGTCTTGGACGGACGGACGAGTTTTTCTGAGTAAGATGTTGACGGTGAATAGCGGATATCAAATGGTAACGGTCATTGCTTTTATGATTGCCATCGGAGCTTGCATAGCCCTTTCGAAGGGAAACTTCAAAAATCCCGTTCAAAAAAAGTTTTTCTATATCAAATTCCATATCCTTTGGCGCAAACTATTGGCATTAGCTGGTTTGAAAGGATTGGTGCAAGGCTTTCTGGTGACGGCGCCTGCCGTGTTGGTCCTGAAACTTGTGGGGAATGAAGGTTCGTTAGGATTGATTCAGGGTATCGGCGGAGGATTAACGGCTATTATCGTGTATATATTAGGACGTGTGGCAAAGCCTCAAGACCGTATGAAAATATTTGGTTTCGGGTTACTGGTCTTTTTCGTCGGAACACTGTTTAACGCGATTCTTTTCTCTGCAATAGGAGTCATTATCTTTGTCCTTTGCAAAGTCTTGTTTCAACCCTTGCACGATCTGGCTTATTTCCCGACCATGATGAAAACCATCGATGCCGTATCCGCCATCGAAAAAAGGAATGAATATGCCTATATTATGAGCCATGAAATCGGCTTGTTTGCCGGAAGAGCCACCGGAATGCTGCTGTTCATCCTATTGGCTTATTATATTTCCGACACCTTTGCGTTGAAGTATGCATTGGTCATTGTCGGTGCCGTTCAATTATTGTCATTGCCTTTGGCAAAAAGGATTATTAAAGATATCGATACAAACAAATATTCAACAGAAATTTAAATGGGAGAAGATAATATGAAAAAACATCGCTTGTATTTTGGACTTTTTTTACTCGTTGCTTTATTTTCGTGTGAGTCGAAGAAACCTTTCGGTGATGCGGTTATCCAAAAGCCGGTTGCCCGCATTGAATCCATGCCTGATTTCCCGAAACCGTATAAAATAATTGATTGGAAACAGAAAGCGATTGATTTCGATGAATATGTTTTTGATTTTAATACCGATAGGGAAACGGGGCCGTTGATTTGGCTGGATAATCATCAACGGAATATACCGCAACAAACATTCGGGCTTTATACCGCTATTAATGATTCCCGGCAAGGCCCCGATAATAATAACGGGGAGTTTCATGAAAGTTTGACTTCTTTTTCTGCGATATTGGGCGCCGGATTGATGGGGATTGACAAAACCAATCAAAACGGATATAATTACGTGAAAATGATTCAGAATTATTTTAATTCCGATATCGGATGGAATATCATGATGAATAATACCTGTCCTGAAACGGCTTCTTTAGGGGGTGGATATGGACGGGACTGGTGGTACGATATATTGCCGAATGTCTTATATTATAATATCTGCGATATATTCCCGGATGTAGAGAATGCGGATGAAATACAACGAGCTATTGCGGAACAATTTTATAAGGCCGATTCGGTATTGAATGGAAATTATGATTATTCTTATTTTGATTATGCTCAAATGAAAGGAATGGTCAATCATATCCCGCTTCAGCAAGATGCTGCCGGAGGCCACGGGTATGTCCTGTTGGCGGCCTATAAAAAATATGGAGATAAGCGTTATCTGGAACGGGCCAAATCGGCAATCAACGCCTTGAATAATCAACAGGAAAGCCGGTTTTATGAAATATTGCTTCCTATCGGAATATATACGGCTGCGCGTTTAAATGCCGAAGAAGGAACAAATTACGATATCCATAAAATGTTGGATTGGGTATTTGAGGGTACTAAAAATCCCGACGCCCGGCAAGGGTGGGGAGTCATTGTCGGCAAATTGGGCGACTATGATGTAAGCGGTTTACAAGGGAGCATTACGGATGGCGGAGGATACGCGTTTTTGATGAATAGTATGAAAATGGCGATGGCTTTGGTGCCTTTGGTTAAATATGCGCCCGAATATGCTCGGGCGATTGGAAAATGGATGCTGAATAATGTGAATGCCTCCCGTCTCTTTTTTCCCGCTGAAATCCCCGATGAAAATCAGTGGTTACCCGAAATGAAAGACTATACACATTCCATAATCGCTTATGAAGGGTTGCGTTATGAGGACGATTACGGCAACCCGCGGCTGAAAGGCGTTCATCCGGTTGCATTGGGCGATGGACCGAAATGGGACAAGAATAATCCCAAGGAATCGATGTTCAGTGTTTACAGTACCGCGCCTGTGGGCATTATGGGCGCTATCGTGGATACGACGAATGTAGAAATGATTCTTAAGTTGAATTGTAATGCGACCGATTTTTATTCGGATAGAAAGTTTCCGACGTACCTTTTCTTTAATCCCTATAATGAGGTTAAAACCATAAGGTATAGCGTCTCGGAAAATCATTCCGATATTTTTGATATCGTTTCAAAAAGATATGTCGCAAAAAATGTGGCAAAACAAGTGGAAATAGCGTTGCCGGCTAATGAAGCTTCTATTTTGGTCGAAATACCCGCAGGTACTAAAATAGAGGGGAAAGACCATCAATTCTTTAATCATGACCGATAATGAAGAGTTCGTTTTTTAAATTATTAATCTAAACAAATGTAAAATGAGATGAAAAAGCAAATTTTAAATGTAAGGAAAGCAACAGCATTCCTACTCCTGTGGATGTTTTCCTTGTGTATGTTTTCACAGAATGTTACCGTTAGCGGTAATGTGACCGATATAAAAGGAGAGCCGCTGGTCGGGGTGACGATTGTCGTAAAAGGGCAAACCTCGCTGGGTACCATTAGTGACATGGATGGCCATTATACCTTAACGGATATCCAACCGGAGGCAATATTGGTATTCTCTTACGTAGGATACGTGACGCAGGAAATTCCGGTTAACGGAAAGACCGTTATGGATGTTTCGATGGAGGAAGACACGGAGGTTTTGGAAGAAGTCGTGGTGGTCGGATATGGAACGCAACGAAAAAGCGATTTGACCGGCTCCATTGCATCCATTACAGAAAAAGACTTTAAAAATTATGCGGTTTCCAATGCTTCCGAACTGTTAGTTGGGAAAGCTGCCGGGGTATTCGCTTCTGCACCGTCCGGACAACCGGGAGCCGAGACTGTTATCCGTATCAGAGGATTCGGAACCGTAAACGATAACAATCCGTTGTATGTCGTGGACGGACAATTCATGGATAATATCCGTAGCCTGAATCCTTCGGATATTGATCGCATTGAAGTATTGAAAGATGCCTCAGCCACGGCGATCTATGGATCCCGAGGTTCAAACGGGGTTATTTTAATTACGACAAAGGGTGGTATAAAAGATAAAATGACCGTTACGTTGGATGCTTATATGGGAGTGCAAAATAGTTATCAGGCTTTAGACATGATGAATAGCGAGCAATACTATCACTTCATTCAGGAAGCTTTTAAAAATGATGAAAACTTCCAGCAGTCTATGAAAGGTAAATTTACGAATCAATATAATAAAGGATACGATACGGATTGGTGGGATGAAGTGACACGTACCGCTTTCAATCAAAACTATAACCTCAGTATACGTAAAGGTACCGACAATTCGAGAACGGCATTGAGTTTCGGCTATTTGGACAATGAAGGGCCGGTGATTACGACACAATTTCAACGGGTGTCGCTCCGCCTTAACCAAGAATATGATTTGAATGATTTCTTGACGGTGGGCACCAATGTCGGTTTGGCTAAAATAACATCAAAAGATACCGGAGCGCTCCCGAGTTTCGATCAAATTCAGAAGGCGGATCCTTTTACACCTGTTATCAACTCGTTGGTCGATCCTGCTTCTGAAAATTACGAATATAATAAATATGCTCCTACGGAATGGTCTTTCGATCCCAATCCGGTTTCTATGCTGGAATTACCCGACAGACAGGATGATTTTTTTAATGTATTCGGAAATGTTTTTGCGAACGTGAAATTATTCGACGGCCTGACTTATCGTGTACAATATAGCTTTGAGAAGAATAATCAGGTATTCAAAGATTTCCGTCCCTTATATTCGGCGACTTTCTCCGAAGATAATCTGGCAAACAGGGAAAGCAAATATACGACCGAAACCAAATTGACTCATAATAATGAGCAGACATTCAATTACATTATCGAGCAACGGCTCAATTATAACAAACAAATAAACAATCACCGTCTCGATGTCATGGGGGCTATGACTTATGAAAAGAATGCATTGGAAACGATCCATGCCTACAAGACAAAAGCGCTCGGAAATGAAGACATCTATCGGGTGTTGGATGCCCAGACAATCGGTGATCAGGCTTCAGGAAAAAAAGAAACTTCGGCCATGTTGTCTTATATCGGGCGTCTGAATTATACGTATGCCGATAAGTATCTGGCAACTGTCAGTTTTCGTGCTGACGGCTCTTCCCGGTTTGCTACCGGTAACCGTTGGGGATATTTTCCTTCTTTCGCTTTAGGATGGAGAATTTCCAATGAAAATTTCTTTCAAAGCATGAATATCGATAATTGGTTGTCCGATTTGAAGCTTCGCGCCGGTTGGGGACAAAACGGGAACCAACGCATCGACAGGGATGCGCCTTATACGTTAATCGGAACAAATAATGAAAACCAGTGGTATTTCGGTAATGGCTTCTCACAAGGCTACATTCCGGTATATACGGGAAACAGAGACATCAAGTGGGAAACCAGTCAACAGACCAATATCGGTTTGGACGCCGTCTTTTTCAGAAATAAAGTAGATATGTCTATCGACTTCTATATAAAAAGAACGAAAGACATGTTATTGGCCATGCCTATTCCCGCCTTCGGATCTTTTTCAACGGATCCCTTTTTCAATGCAGGCGACCTGAAGAATAAAGGGGTTGAATTTACCGCTAACTACCGGAATAGTATCGGAAAAGACTTTAATTACAATGTTGGTGTTAATTTGTCGACCTATAAGACGACCGTAACCGGCTTGGTCTCGGAATATTTAAGCGGTTCCGTCAGCCGGACGTATGTGGGAGGGCCTATCGGTCGTTTCTGGGGATACAAGCAAATAGGCATCTTCCAAAATCAGGAAGAAATTAATAAGTATGTGGATAAAAAAGGTGTGAAAATCCAGCCGAATGCGCAACCGGGAGATTTTAAGTTTGCGAAACTAACGGAAGAAGGCGCTTTGAATGATAATGACCGGACGTTCATCGGCAATCCGAATCCGGATTTGATTTTCGGAGTGAACCTCGGGTTCAATTATAAAAATTTCGATTTCTCTGCATTCTTCCAAGGAGCCGTAGGTAACGATATTTATAATGTTGCGAAAGGGAATTTAGCTACTGCCGGCAGACAAAATGCCCTTGCCGACGCGTACGCAAAGGCTTGGCGAAAAGAAGGCGATCAGACGGTTTATCCGCGCATTACCAACTCCGATACGAACGATAATTATCGTATTTCTTCTTTTTATGTAGAAGACGGTTCGTATATAAGGCTTCAAAATATCCAGTTGGGATATACCATTCCTAAACAGTTGGTTGAAAAAACAAAGCTGTTTTCAAGTTGCAGATGGTATGTTTCCGCGCAAAACTTATTTACCCTTACCGGCTATACGGGATTAGACCCTGAAATAGGAGTCGCGAGTCCTCTGAATATGGGAATTGATAATACACGTTATCCGACTTCCCGAACACTTGTCATTGGTTGTAACTTACAATTTTAAGAAAGGATTATGATGAAAAATTTAGGACTGATAGTGACTTTCGTAACGCTACTGTGTGTAAATTATAGTTGTTCATTGGATGAACCGAGTTACGGAAAAACAACAACGGAAAATTTCTATAAAAAAGAAAGCGACATTGATTATGCGCTTACAGGAGCGTATCTTCAATTAAGAAATACATGGAATGAATATGCTCTTAATTTTTATTTATTGGGCGATTGTACGACCGACGATGCCTTAAAAGGCGGGGGCGATGACGGAGACAGACGGGAAGTTCTTGATTTGTCAAACTTTATTGTGTATACGACGAATGCGGAAGTGGCGCGTCGTTGGACAATACTTTACGAGCTCATCAATCGTTGCAATGATGTTATTCAGTATGCACCCGATGCAATAGGCGATGCAGACAGGCTTACCCGGTATGCCAATGAAGCGAAAGCTTTGCGCGCCTTCGGCTATTATTCGCTGGTAACCACTTTTGGAGGAGTGCCGTTAATAACGAAACCGATGACACCCGCCGAAATATTAAAAGTGCCCCGGGCTGATATCGCTGCTGTGTACCAATTGATTGAGACGGACTTAATGGATGCGGCAAGCAATCTCCCGGCTAAAAGCCAATACAGTGAAAAAGACGCTTATAGGGTAACGCGTGGTTTTGCAAAAGTGATGCTGGCTAAATCGTATATGTTTAGAAGCGATTTTGAGAATGCCGAAAAATGGTTGAAAGAAGTCGTGGAGGTCGATAAAGATTATGAGTTACTGCCTGATTATGGGCTCAATTGGACGCCGGCTTATGAGAATAGCCGTGAATCGGTATTTGAAATTGCGGCTAAACTATATGATAAGAATATTGCCACCGGTACCAATGTCCCTCACTTCTTTACAAGCAGAAACGTATCCGGTTATCAGGGATACGGATTTCATGTGCCCACGCAGGATTTATACACGGCCTTCGATGCCGATGATCCCCGTATTACCTATGTATTTACGCGAACCGGAGACCGTTATGCGGGAGATACCGAAGACCAGGATAATTCGCAATCCGTTACGGGATATCATGATTATAAAATGACGGTTCCGCGGGTTGAAAAAGAAGGATATGATGTTTGGATGATTCCGTACAACATCCGGATGATCCGTTATGCCGATGTCCTTCTTTTGTATGCCGAAGCGCTTAATGAAAACGGAAAAGCAAGCAATGCCTTGGTATACGTGAACAAGATAAGGGAAAGGGCAAGAAATACGAATCCTGTTGACCCTCGCAGATCGAAACAGGCCTATATTCCGCCTACGACAAATAATACATTGCCGGATATCACCGCCACCGGGCAAATGGAGTTACGACAAGCGATATGGCATGAACGCAGATGTGAACTGGCGATGGAAGGATGGCGGCGCGATGATTTGATGAGGCAAAAGCGTTTTGGTGAAACAATGAGAGCGTATGCTGATAAATATAATACGACCAAAGGAGCCAATTTTACCGATTCGAGAGATTATTTGCTCCCTATCCCTCAAGATGAAATCGACAAATCCAATAATGTATTAACTCAAAACGAGGGGTATTAGTAATTGATCGGATAAGCGATTTCGAAATATGGATACCTTATTCGGCCAATAGTTTCGCCGAATAGAAATCGTCCATTGCCTGTATAGAAAACCGGCTGCCTGTTTCAAAGACATACAGCCGGTTTCTGTTGATCCTGTTTACATCTGTACACCCGCTTGGTTGATCCTTGATCGGTTACTTCGCATAGATGCCCGAATAATATAGAACGAGAAAAGGGACTTACGATTTACTGTAAATCCCTCTGCCTAATTATTTCCAACTGTAGCGAGAGGGGGGCATGATCCCCCGACCTCGCGATTATGAATCGCGCGCTCTAACCAACTGAGCTATCTCGCCGACAATGTAAGTTCGTTTCCGTTTTGGAAGTGCAAAAGTAGTATAACTTTTCCAATTTTCCAACTCTTCAACGGAAATATGCAACAACGATGAAACATTTTTTAGAGGATTTCCCTACTTACTCTTTCATAATCATGGATTCTTACATAGAAAATGTTATTTTTGCAGTCGAATTAAAAACAATACACCCGGTTAAATAGTGATTTATCCCGAAAATTTTGAACAAAAAATAGAATTCTATAAGATCCGGCAACTGGTGTCGGATTATTGTCTCAGTCCGTTGGGAAAAGAAAAAACGGAACAGATGCATTTCTCCGCATCCTTTTCGGAGGTGGCGGCAACGCTGTCGCAAGCCGATGAGTTTGTGCGCATTCTACGCGAAGAAGAGTCCTTTCCCGCCGACCATTTCTATGATGTTCGTCCGACCCTGCGGCGTATTCGTCTCGAGGGGTCGTGGATGGATACGGAAACGATGTTTCAGCTCAAGCGGTCGCTGCAATCCATTCATGCCATCGTCGCTTTCTTCAACCGGCCTGAAAAAGATATGCAGTATCCTCACTTGACGGCCTTGGCGGAAAATGTTGTCATTTATCCGGAGATATTGAAAAAGGCCGATACGATTCTCAATGACTTCGGTGAAATAAAAGACAACGCCTCCTCGCAATTGGCGCAAATACGGCGCGATCTGGCCACGACCATGAACGGGATATCGAAAAGCCTGAATGCCATTCTGCGGAAAGCCCAATCGGAAGGATTTGTCGACAAAGATGTGGCGCCTACCATGCGCGACGGGCGGTTGGTAATTCCCGTGAATCCCTCTTATAAACGCAAATTGAAAGGGATTGTACATGATGAATCGGCTTCGGGCAAGACTGTTTTTATCGAGCCTTCGGAAGTGGTGGAAGCGAATAACCGCATCCGTGAACTCGAAAATGACGAACGGCGGGAGATCATCCGCATTCTCACGGCGTTCACCGATTATATCCGTCCGTACCTGCCGGCTCTGCTCGAATCGTATGAGTTTCTGGCGCAGATCGATTTTATTCGTGCCAAAGCCAAATTCGCACTTCTAATCGATGCCATTAAGCCGGTTTTTGAAGATACGCAGCAAATCGATTGGGTACAGGCCGTACATCCTCTTTTGTTTCTTGCGCTGAAAAAGCAGAACCGCAAAGTTGTCCCGCTTGATATAACGTTGCAAGACGAACAACGCATCCTGATTATTTCCGGCCCGAATGCCGGGGGGAAATCGGTCTGTCTGAAAACCGTAGGATTGCTTCAATATATGTTGCAGTGCGGATTACTGATTCCTCTAAGGGAAAATTCAAAGGTCGGGATTTTCGAAAAGATTTTTATCGACATCGGCGATGAGCAATCCATCGAGAACGACCTTTCCACGTATAGCTCCCATTTGACCAATATGAAAATGTTTGTCAAAAACTGCGATGGCCGGTCGCTATTGCTGATCGATGAATTCGGTAGCGGAACCGAACCGCAGATAGGGGCCGCCATCGCCGAAGCCTTGCTCGACCGTTTCAATCAGCGGCAAGCATTCGGGGTCATTACCACCCATTATCAAAACCTGAAGCATTATGCCAATGAACATGAAGGGGTTGTAAATGGGGCGATGCTGTATGACCGCCATCAGATGCAACCGCTTTTCAAACTTTCCATCGGAAATCCGGGGAGTTCTTTTGCCGTAGAGATTGCCCGAAAAATCGGATTGCCTGAAGATGTGATTGCACAGGCTTCGGAAACCGTCGGGCAGGACTATATCAATATGGACAAGTATTTGCAGGATATCGCCCGCGATAAACGCTATTGGGAAAAAAAGCGCGATGAAATACGGCGAGAGCGTAAACGTCTCGAAGAACTTTCGGTGAAGTACGAAACCGGTTTGGATGAAATAGATACGCAAAAAAAACAAATCATCGCGCAAGCCAAACAGCAAGCCGAACAATTGATTGCCGAAAGTAATGCGCTTATCGAAAATACCATTCGGGAAATCAAAGAAACGAATGCCGACAAAGAGCGTACGCGCGAAGCCCGCCGTGAATTAAGTGATTTTAAAACGAATATACAGGCCGGCGAAGCGAAGAAAGGCGACCGTAAACATCACCCTAAAACGCCCCAAAAAATAATCGCGCCTTCCGATGCACCTTTGTCTCAAGGCGATGCGGTACGGTTGAAAGGACAGACATCTGTCGGGGAGATTGTGGAGCTTTCGGCTAAAAAAGCGACGGTAGCTTTCGGAATGATTAAATCGACCGTCGAAATCGAAAAGTTGGAACGGGTGAGCAACAATCAGTTGAAAAAAGAAAAGAAAATGTCAAACACCCGGGATGTCATTTTCGAGAAAAAACTGGCTTTCCGGCAAGATATCGATGTGCGGGGCATGCGGGGCGACGAAGCGTTGCAGGCGGTGATGTATTTTGTCGATGATGCCGTCCAGTTAGGGATCGAACGCATACGGGTGCTGCATGGCACGGGCACGGGAGCGTTGCGGCAAATCATCCGCGATTATCTGAGGACGGTGCCGGAAGTGTCGCATTACGGCGACGAGCACGTGCAGTTCGGCGGGGCGGGTATTACCGTTATCGATTTAAAATAATAAACTCAAGTTTCGCAAGCCATATCGTTGCAACTCACCTTCGCCTCCCGATGTTTTGTGACCCGGTATCGTTCTCGTTCGCTAAAAGAGTAGAACTCGCTTCGCTCAAACAGCTCCTCTTTTTATGCTCATTGCGAACGCCGGGCCCCCACAAAACATCTAAAGGGCTTCGTTTGAGTCGCAACGATTACAAACGCATTTGCGAAACTTGAATAACAAAAAGATAGAACAAATGATCAAATTTTCAAAGGTCTTTTGGGTCGCAAACTTTGTAGAACTTCTCGAACGATTGGCTTACTATGCCGTCTTCATCGTCATCACCTTGTATTTGTCGAATGTATGGGGCTTTTCCGATATTCAGGCCGGCATTATCGCCGGGCTTTTTTCGGCATTCCTCTATTTGCTTCCCACTTTTGCCGGAGCTTACGCCGATAAAATCGGTTTCCGGAATTCCATCGCCCTTGCTTTTACACTTCTGACCATCGGTTATGCCGGATTAGGGCTGTTGCCCACGT
This sequence comes from Limibacterium fermenti, assembly GCF_041902845.1. Lineage (GTDB taxonomy): Bacteria > Bacteroidota > Bacteroidia > Bacteroidales > Dysgonomonadaceae > Limibacterium > Limibacterium fermenti. The sequence continues at coordinate 1,987,806 of NZ_CP159486.1, read as the reverse complement.
TGTTGGAAAGCGCAGGACTGGTCAATTACGATATGACCACGACTTTTTACGGTTTAAAAGAAAGCGTGTATCAATGGACGATAATTCCCGTACTGGTATTTATTGTAATAGGAGGAGCTTTTATCAAAGCGGTTATTTCGGGAACGGTTGCGCGTGAAACCACTTCCGAAACCCGCGCAAGGGGGTATGCGATCTTTTATATGATGGTGAATATCGGCGCTTTTCTGGGAAAGACGGTGGTCGATCCGTTACGGAAAAGCATGGGCGATCAGGGATTGGTCTATTTGAACTATTTTGCCGCCGGAATGACGCTGTTGGCCTTGATTCTGGTGTTTTTCTTTTATAAATCGGCGAAGCCCGAAGGGCCGCAAAAAAGTGTCCGCGAATTATGGCGATCGATGGGAAAGGTGCTCCTTAACGGACGCCTGATGATTCTTATGTTGATTGTCAGCGGTTTCTGGATGATACAAAGTCAAATGTACTCGACCATGCCCAAATACGTGTTGCGTTTGATCGGTGACGGGGCTACTCCCGGATGGTATGCCAACGTCAATCCGCTAGTCGTTTTTGTTTGCGTGAATTTCATTACCTCTTTAATGAAAAAACGAAGCGCGTTATCGTCCATGATGGTCGGGATGTTCATTATTCCTTTATCGGCATTGGTGATGTCGCTGGGCAACCAAGTGGGGGCGGGATATATCCTTGGCTTGCATCCGGTCGCTTTTTTGATGATGGTCGGAATTGCCATGCAAGCACTGGCCGAATGTTTTATTTCCCCGCGTTACTTGGAATATTTCTCTCTTCAGGCGCCCGCCGGACAAGAAGGACTCTATCTCGGCTTCAGCCATCTTCACTCTTTCTTTTCATACCTGTTTGCCTTCGGTATTTCGGGCTTTTTGTTGGAAAAATACTGTCCCGATCCGCGTTTGTTTTCCGATGCCAACGGCGTATTGGATGCGGCGGCTTATGCTCAAGCTACACAACATGCCCATTATATATGGTATGTATTCGTCGCTATCGGCGCCGTATCGGCTATTGCACTCCTCCTATATGCGCAAGTCACAAAAAGAATGGAGAGACAGCGCGCGAGTATAGATAATCAAAATAATTAATAAATAAAACCGAAAGTCTTTTTTGTTTTAAAATAATAAACCTCCTTTCCAATATAAGTGTTATATTTGCATCTTAAAAATATCACTATAAATCAGCATGAATATGAGATTAGATTTAAGTTCGCACATTACGTTAGAAAGGACACCGAAGAAGTATTACAGGCCGGAAAACGACTTTGAAGAATACAATTTGGCGCGTTTTGAAAAAATTCCTACAGCGATTTATGAAGAGACGAAAAGAGCCGCTAAAAAAGTCGCTAATGACATTGTCGGCGACATGCTCAAAAAGCAGCAAGCTAACGAAAAATTTGTTTTAGGCATTACCGGGGGTGCATCCACCCAACCTGTTTATCAGGAATTGGTAAGGCAACACAAAGAGGAAAACGTCAGTTTTAGAAATCTGGTCGTTTTTAATACGTATGAGTATTATCCTGTTGTAGATGAAGCGATCAGTAACTTACAACAATTAAAGGATCATTTTTTGAACTTAATCGATATCGATCCGGAAAATATTTTCTCTCCGGATGCGACGATCGAAAAAGATTTGATTTCCGAGAATTGCGAAGAATTCGAGGTCGACATGAAACGCCTGGGAGGATTGGATTACCTCCTGCTCGGATTAGGCAGCAAGGGGAATATCGGATTTAATATGCCGGGGAGCAATTTACATTCGCAAACCCGTCTGGTGATGCTCGATGGCGACTCCCGCAAAGATATCGTAACTCATTTCGGATCACTGGAAAAAGCGCCGGTAAGCGCTATCACCATGGGGCTCTCCGATATGATGCAGGCGCGTAAAATCACATTGGTCGCCTGGGGCGAGCAAAAGGCGGAAAGTATCCATGAGATTGTGGAAGGACCCGTGACCGATATGGTGCCGGGGTCGTTGCTGCAAACCCATCCGGAGATTCAGGTGTTTATCGATCTCGCCGCCGCTTCCGAGCTTACCCGTATCAGCCATCCGTGGTTGGTAACGAATTGTGAATGGGATAATAAACTCATCCGCAGGGCCATCGTATGGTTGTGTGGGGTCGTAAACAAACCCATTCTCAAACTGACCAATAAAGATTATAACGATAACGGATTAAGTGAATTAATCACCCTTTACGGTTCTGCGTATAATGTAAATATCAAAATCTTCAACGATTTGCAGCATACCATCACCGGTTGGCCCGGAGGAAAGCCCGATGCCGATGATACCTATCGTCCCGAAAGAGCCAAACCTTATCCGAAGCGTGTGATTATCTTCAGCCCGCATCCCGATGATGATGTGATTTCGATGGGGGGGACATTCCAACGTCTCGTCAATCAAGGGCATGAAGTGCATGTGGCTTATCAAACTTCCGGAAATATCGCGGTGGGCGATGAAGAAGTGATTCGCTATATCTCCGTCATGAGAAGTCTGCTTAAGAAAGCCAATTCAAATGATAATGGCTTAATCGAAACTTACAGTAAGATGCGGAATTATTTGTTGAATGAGAAGACGAAAGAGGATATCGACTCGCCGGATATTTTGTTTATTAAAGGACGCATTCGCCGTGAGGAGGCCCGTTCGGCGGACCGTTATGTAGGACTGTCGGAAGAAAACGTCCATTTCCTCGACCTGCCTTTTTACGAAACAGGACGTGTTCAGAAGAACCCTATTTCGGAGAAAGATGTCTTGATCGTAAAAGATTTTATCGAAACGATTAAGCCCCATCAGATTTATGTGGCAGGCGACTTGGCCGATCCGCACGGAACGCATAAAGTGTGTCTCGATGCTATTCTGGCTGCTGTCGATATCATCAAAGAGGATGAGTGGTTTAAAGATTGTCGTATTTGGATGTATCGCGGAGCTTGGATGGAGTGGGAGATAGACCATATCGAAATGGCGGTACCCCTTTCTCCCGAAGAATTGCGTCAGAAACGGAATGCTGTTCTTCGTCATCAATCGCAAATGGAAAGTGCTCCTTATTTGGGCGATGATGAACGGCTCTTCTGGCAGCGTTCCGAAGAACGGAATAAAGCGACAGCCGATATGTATTGGAAACTCGGATTGGCGTCGTATGAGGCGATTGAAGCTTTTGTCGAATACAAACCGATTCGCTAAAACGTTTGTACAGTAATTTATTTTTAGTGTCCATAAGTGAATAGCTCGCCATTGAGGGAGCCGAAGCTTATGGACTTTTTTATGTATGATGTATGAAGGATGAGGGGCAGACGAAAAAATAAACTCTTCGATTGCATCCATTTCAAAAAAAAGTCGTACATTGAGCGAAATTTTTCAGTAAATATATATGTCGAAAGAAAAGTTTCATATTGAATTTTTGATGGGAAACGCCTCGCAGAACAGCTTATGGAGAATGATCAGTCAGATTGACGGTCTTTGTGAGTGGTTTGCTGACAGGGTAACGATAGATGATACCGACACTATTTTTACATTTACTTGGGATAAAGATGATAGCCGGCGGGCTGAAATCATCAGTAAGAATCCTCCTACCAGTATCCGCTATCGATGGCTTGACGAGAACGACCCGGATGCCTATTTCGAGTTTTTAGTGCGTAAACTCGATTTGTCGGGAGATATAACGTTCGAAATAACCGACTTTTCCGATCCCGACGAAAAAAGCGATTCCATATCGCTATGGGAGTATCAAGTGGAAGAATTAAAGCGAAAGTTAGGAATATGAGTCGAAGCGATTAATTATCTTTACATTTTTAAAATCCTTTTGTACCGTTTGATTTTATTATCTTTGTGGAAAATTTAAAACGCGTTTGTTTTCACTCAATGAGAAGGAATTTCCATATAAAACGGTTATACAGTTATATAATAAGAACCTTTATTCCGCTTTTCCTCATGACTTTTGCCATCTGCCTTTTTTTGGTATTGATGCAATTTTTATGGAAATACGTTGAAGACATGGTGGGAAAAGGCCTTGGACTGAATGTGTTGGGCGAAATGTTTTTTTATGCCGCCCTTAATCTTATCCCCTTGGCATTGCCGTTATCGATACTGCTCGCTTCCTTAATGGCTTTCGGGAATATGGGTGAAAGCCTCGAACTGTTGGCGATAAAATCAGCGGGAATACCCTTGTTGAAGACGATGAAGCCGCTTATAATATTGATTATCTGTATATCTATCGGCGCCTTTTTCTTTCAAAACAACGCTCTTCCCAAAATACAAACCAAATTCTATTCGCTGCTTTTGTCTATACGGCAGGCATCTCCCGAATTGGATATTCCGGAAGGAGTATTTTACAAAGAAATAGATGGTTACAATTTATATGTGGAGAAAAAGAACCGGCAAACAGGGATGCTGTACGATGTGCTTATCTACGATGTCGGCAGCGGATTCCAAAATATGGCGGTTACCGTATGCGATTCGGCTAAAATGAGTATGACGGAAGATAAGAAAATGCTTGTGTTCACTCTTCATAGCGGACAACAATTTCAAAACTTCACACAGGGAACGCAAAACAGAAGCAGTGATTTTGTTCCTTACAGCCGCGAAAACTTTGATACCAAAACCATGCTGATTCCTTACGATGCCAATTTTAACCGCATGGGAGAGGAAGTCATCGAAGGTAATGCGGGAAGCAATTATCTGGCAAAAGACTTAGTCCAATTGACGGTCTCGATCGACTCGATGAAGCATGTTTTAGACAGCGTGAATCAAATCGATCGCAACACCATGCAAAACTATTCGTACTTGCGGTTCAGAAATTCTTATCCGGCCGATCGAAAAGATTCGATTATCCTTGCCGCTAAACAAGCGCCCATAAGCGTTAACGACCCCGATTCGCTCCTTCAAAGCAAAGACTTGCAGATGCAGTCGACGATCTTCCAGAGCGCCATATCGAAAGCCGAAAACAATAATAATGAGTTTATGTTCCGGTCAATGGATAAAACCGCGACAAGGCGCACCATCAACAGGCATTGGATCGAATGGCATCGCAAATTTACCATTCCGTTTGCCTGCCTCATCTTTTTCTTCATCGGAGCGCCTTTGGGAGCCATTGTAAGAAAAGGAGGACTGGGAACGCCGATTGTCATTTCCGTCATTCTGTTCATCATTTATTATATCGTGGAGAATGTCGGCTATAAAATGACGCGCGACAGCGTGTGGGTCCATTGGATCGGCATGTGGTTCAGTTCGATGGTACTTTTGCCCTTGGGGATATTTTTGACGTATAAGGCGATGAACGATTCGGTGATTATGAATCCCGATACCTATTCGAACTTTTTCCGGAAATTGTTCTTTATTCGGGAAAAGCGGAGATACCCTTATAAAGAAGTGGTGGTCGATTACCCGCGTTACGATGAAATAGATACGCTCTTGAAGGAGTTATCCGATGAAATAAATGCGTATCTGAAGAATTACGCGACATTGGGATATCGTACCTATTGGATGGATGGGCAGTACGACCGACAATTAGCTTCGATTAAAAGAAAAGAAGAGTTCGTTTTGAATCAGCTTTCCAATTCGCGTAACCGGTCGGAATTGGCGAAGGCCGAACAATTTCCGGTATTAATCAATCATTTGCGGCCGTTTGAAGCCGGTTCGCTTCCGGCAAAGATTTTTATGTATATTGTTCCGGTAGGGTTTATCTTCAAGGGATTATCCATTCCTTTCGAAAAAAGGATTCGGAAAGATCTTCTTGCCACTCGAAGGTTAAGCAAAGAATTGAAAGAAATAACCGATCATCAGGCGACGATAGATCAAAAGGCCGTCGCTCTCGGTTGAAAATAAAATTATTTAGTAAACAAGATATGCAGCAAGAAATTAAATTAGATTCGATAGAAGATGCGATAGAAGAGATTCGTAAAGGAAATTTTATCATTGTCGTAGACGATGAGGACCGGGAAAATGAAGGCGATCTGATTATCGCAGCCGAACACATTACGCCGGAAAAAGTCAATTTCCTCGAAACGCATGCACGGGGACTCATTTGCGCCCCCATCACGCAGGAACGTGCCGAAGAATTAGACTTGCCGATGATGGTAACCAATAATACGTCCGTGCATGCGACCCCTTTTACCGTTTCCGTCGACCTCCTTACTCACGGATGCACGACCGGTATATCGGCTTATGACCGTGCCCAAACGATTCTTGCTTTGACGCGTCATGACACCGCACCCGAAGATTTCGGCCGTCCGGGGCACGTATTTCCTTTACGCGCGATGAACAAAGGGGTTTTACGCCGGGCGGGACATACCGAAGCAACCGTTGACTTTGCCCGCCTTGCCGGATTATATCCCGCCGGCGCGTTAGCCGAAATTAAGAAAGAAGACGGCTCTATGGCCCGCTTGCCGGAATTAATGGAAATGGCCGAAGCTTTTCATTTAAAAATCGTGTCTGTGGCCGAGCTTATCAAGTACCGGTTGCAACGCGAGTCGTTGATTGAAAGAGGCGAAATGGTGCATTTGCCTACCGAATACGGGAACTTCATTATGATTCCTTTTTTACAGAAATCGAACGGTCTCGAGCATGTTGCCTTAATGAAAGGGGAATGGAAAGAAGAGGAACCGATCCTCGTGCGGGTGCATTCATCTTGCGTAACCGGCGACATCTTTGGCTCCCTGCGTTGCGAATGCGGAGAACAACTTCACAAAGCTTTGCAGTTGATCGAAAAAGAAGGGAAAGGCGTATTGGTCTACTTGAATCAGGAAGGGCGCGGAATCGGGCTAATGGCGAAAGCCGCCGCTTATAAGTTGCAAGAGAATGGGTTGGATACGGTAGATGCCAATCTGCATTTAGGATATCGCGCCGATGAAAGGGATTACGGCGTGGGGGCGCAGATATTGCGTAGCCTCGGCGTGACGAATATGCGCTTGATGACCAACAATCCTAAAAAACGCATCGGTCTCGAATCGTACGGCTTACGGGTCGTCGAGAATGTTCCTTTGGAGATTAAGCCGAATCAATATAATAAGTTTTATATGGAAACGAAAAAGAACCGTATGGGGCATATTCTTCATAATCTCAAATGATTGATGAGAGATTGAAAAAGATTGATGGAAGATTGATGGAAGATTGATGGAAGATTGATGAATGATTGATAGATGAAGATTGGTGAAAGATTGAAGGAGATTGATGGTCGCGGTTCACAATGTCTACTGACAAAGTATCACCAATTCGCTCATTTACTCATCTGCTCATCTGCTCATTTGCTCATCTGCTCATTTGCTCATCTGCTCATTTGCTCATCTGCTCATCTGCTCATTTGCTAATATGCTCATTTGCTCATTTGCTAATTAACTAATTTATAGATATCTAAAATAAATATATTATGTACGGAAAAATGCAAGAATACCTGCACGACGAATTAACCGCCATTAAAGACGCAGGACTATACAAAGACGAACGAATCATTGTATCGCCGCAGCAAGCGGAGGTAAAAATCACTTCCGGACAGGAGGTGTTGAACTTTTGCGCCAATAACTATTTGGGATTGTCGAATCACCCGAAGCTGATCGAAGCGGCTAAAAAGGCGCTGGATGAAAGAGGCTACGGCATGTCGTCCGTCCGCTTTATCTGTGGAACACAGGATTTACACAAACAATTGGAAGCGTCCATCAGTAAATTCTTCGGGACGCAAGACACGATACTTTATGCCTCCTGCTTCGACGCCAACGGAGGTTTGTTCGAGCCTTTGCTCACCGATGAAGACGCTATCATATCCGATGCCCTTAACCATGCTTCTATCATAGACGGCGTACGTCTTTGCAAGGCCAAACGCTACCGGTATAAAAATGCCGACATGGCTGATCTCGAAGAAAAACTGAAAGAGGCTCAGCAACAACGCTTCCGCCTGATTGCGACCGACGGCGTTTTCTCCATGGACGGAAATGTCGCTCCGCTGGATAAGATTATGCAACTCGCCGATAAATATGACGCGATGGTGATGGTGGATGAAAGCCATTCGGCCGGAGTGGTCGGGAAGACGGGCCGGGGGGTATCCGAACGCTATCAGCTTATGGGAAAAGTGGATATTATTACCGGAACATTAGGAAAGGCATTCGGCGGAGCCATCGGAGGGTTTACCACCGGCCATCAAGAGATTATCGATATGCTTCGCCAGCGTTCACGCCCTTATCTGTTCTCAAACTCTATTCCCCCATTGGTGGCGGCTGCCGGAATAAAGGCTTTCGAACTGCTCGAAGAATCGAACCGGCTGCAAGATAAGCTACACGAAAATGTTGCTTACTTCGTGCAGAAGATTAAAGAGGCCGGATTTGATATAAAACCTACTCAGTCCGCTATTTGTGCGGTAATGTTGTATGATGCCAAACTCTCGCAGCAATTTGCCGCGGAACTGTTGGAGGAAGGTATTTATGTAACCGGCTTTTATTATCCCGTGGTTCCCAAAGGCGAAGCCCGCATCCGGGTACAATTGTCGGCCGGACATGAACGGGAATATCTCGACAGGGGAATTGCCGCATTCGTGAAGATCGGTAAGAAACTGGGAGTGATTCAGTAATTACGAATTACTAAATTCAAATTACAAATTACGAATTACAAATTACGAATTACGAATTACAAATTACCCGTTACGGATTATGCATTGTCAATTGTTAATTATCAATTTATATGAAAGCTTTAGTAAAATTACGTCCTGAAAAAGGGCTTTGGATGGAAGATGTTCCCGTTCCGTCGATTGGTGTGAACGATGTCCTGATTAAAATAAAAAAGACGGCGATCTGCGGTACGGATCTCCATATTTATAAATGGGATGATTGGTCGCAGAAAACCATTAAAACACCCATGACGATAGGCCATGAGTATATGGGGGAAATAGTAGATATGGGCAAGGGCGTCGAGAACCTGAAGATCGGCGACCGTGTGACCGGCGAAGGGCATATTGCCTGCGGACATTGCCGTAATTGCCGCCGGGGCAAACGGCATGTATGTGAAAACATTGTCGGGGTGGGAGTGAACCGTGACGGCGCTTTTGCCGAGTATCTTTCGTTACCCGCAGCCAATGTGGTGAAACTCGATCCTCGTATTCCCGATGAGATAGCGTCCATTATGGATCCGTTCGGGAATGCAACTCATACGGCGCTTTCCTTTCCTTTATTGGGAGAAGATGTATTGATTACCGGCGCCGGGTTGATCGGAAATATGGCTGTGGCTATCAGCCGTTTTGCCGGAGCTCGTTATATTGTCGTGAGCGATATGAGTGAGTATCGGTTGGACATCGCCCGCAAGATGGGGGCGACTCTTACTGTCAATCCCGCAAAAGGAGAAACGATAGCACAGGCTGTGAAACAACTCAATATGCGCGGCTTCGATGTGGGGCTTGAAATGTCGGGTGCACCGGCTGCCTTCCGCGAAATGATCGATAATATGTATAACGGCTCCAAGATCTCGTTGTTGGGAATCCTTCCGAATAACACGACGGTCGATTGGAATTCGATCATCTTCAAGGCGCTTACCCTGAAAGGTATTTATGGGCGCGAAATGTGGGAAACATGGTATGCCATGGAACAGATGTTGATATCGGGGCTTGACTTAACCCCTATTATTACGCATCGTTATTCGGTCGATGACTTCCAAAAAGGTTTCGACGTAATGGAAAGCGGACAATGTGGAAAGGTAATCCTTAACTGGCAATAAACGCCTGAAGCGGGTAAAATCTATTTTCACCGATGAACGGATTAGGGGATGTGTCACAAACATCCCTCATCCTTCATCCTATCATCCTGATCATTTGCATGAGCGCTACTTGTGTGGTGCGCAAAATGATTTCCTCCCGGTTGCCGCCCAAGTGATAGCATTGTGCCTCGGTCTCGCCGTGGTAAAAAGTACAAACCCACACAGTGCCTACCGGCTTTTCTTCCGAGCCGCCATCGGGGCCGGCAATTCCCGAAACGGCAATGCTGCAATCGGTTTTGAGTCGATCGGCCACATTCCGAGCCATTTGTTCCGCCACTTCGCGACTGACGGCTCCCTGTGTTTGCAATAAAGTAGGACTGACCTTTAACAGGTCTTCTTTTACGGCGTTGCTGTAGGAAACAATGCTGCCCTTATAATATTCCGATGCTCCGGGAATCAAGGTTATGCGATGGGCGATGTGGCCCCCCGTACAACTTTCGGCGGTAGAAATCGAAAGATGCCGCTGACGGAGTTTTTCGCCTAACAATCCCTCCAGGGCCTTTTCACTTTCGCCGATCAACAAAGCCCCCAGCAATCCTTCCAATTTGTGTGCTTGCAGGGACATTTCCGACGCGTAACGATCTCCCCAGGCCGATAAACGAAGGCGAATAACGCCGAAAGAAGGGAGGTATGCCAATGAGAAGCCTGAAGGAAGCGTTTCCTCAAAGTCGTTCAAGAGCATGGCGAGTTTCGATTCGGTAATGCCGGAGACCGTAAAAGACCGGCGTAAATAATGAATCGGTTGATACAAGCTTCGAAGGCGCGGAAGAATATCGTTCGTCATCGCCGTTTTCATTTCGAAAGGCACTCCCGGCATGGACACCAGTACTTGCTCGTCTTTTTGAAACCATAAGATGGGCGCCGTACCGGCTTTATTTTGAATCACCTTGCATGCCTCCGGAACGTACGCCTGATTACGGGTCAGTTCATTGAGTTGTATATCTCTTTGCCGGAACAGTTGCAGAATATTGGCCAGCACTTCGTCGTTAAACACCAATGACGTGTGAAAATAACGGCAAAGGGTATTTTTGGTGATATCGTCTTTGGTAGGCCCCACGCCTCCCGTCAGCAAAACGACGTCCGCCCTTCCGAAAGCGATATCCAATGCGTTTATAATGTCGTCTTCTTTATCGCCGACCGACGAAATCGCCTTGATTTCGAACCCTTCGCGCGTAAGCTCCTGGCCCATCCAGGCGGAGTTGGTATCGATGACCTGCCCGATAAGCAATTCGTCGCCTATGGTAATAATTTCAATTTTCATTTGTTATTGTCTGTCTATTTTTCCAGATGCAAAGGTATCATTTTCGGCTCAATTTATTCCCGTCGCAACCCTTTTGTTCTGTTCATTCAAAAGAAAAAAAGAGATTTTATTTTTTTATTTAGCGGGAAACATCTATCTTTGTGTCCCAAAAGTAGACAATTATAAAATAACAGCATAGAATGAAAAAAGATTTGCATCCGGATAATTATCGCCCGGTAGTTTTTAAAGACATGTCAAACGATGAGATTTTTATTTCCCGCTCTACCATTAATGCACGGGAAACGATTGAAATCGATGGTGTTACGTACCCTTTGGTAAAACTCGAGATCACCAGCGCCTCGCATCCTTTTTATACAGGTAAGCAAAAATTGGTCGATACTGCCGGACGTGTGGATAAATTTATGAGCCGTTACGGGAATCGTAAAAAGAAATAATCCTATAAGCGTTTTCCTAACGCTTATACACTAATCGTATTACTTGAAAGGGGAAAATCATGGCATTTTCCCCTTTTTCGTGATATACACTTTCAAAGTGTCTTCTGTAAAATGAAAACCTGTCTTCTGTGCATCATCGGTTTTGTTTTGTTTGCCGGCAATTTGTCTGCGCAAACCCTTTTGGGGACGATTGTTAACAAGAAAGGAGAGCCGGTTCCCAATTCCACGATTTATATTCACGAACTCGCGAGGGGGATCGCCGCCGATGATTCGGGGCAATTCCGCATGACATTGCACGAGGGCGCATATACCTTTGAATTCCGGTCGTTGGGATACGAAACCTTAACGAAACCCATTACAATCGGCCGCTCCGGTGCATCCGTCCGTATAGAATTGGAGGAAAAAACCTATCTCTTGGAAGAAGTGTTGGTGCATCCCGACCGGAATGCCGAAGACCCGGCTTATCGCATTATGCGCAAAGCCATTGCCTATGCGCCCCATTACCGTTATCAAGTAAAAGAATATACCTCCGAAGCGTATATCAAAGGAACTTTTACCATCGATAAAATACCGGCGCTCTTGAAGCGGAGCGTTAAAGTAAATAATGAGAATGTAGATATAAATACCTTGATAGGCAAACCGATGATTGTGGAGTCGGAGAACCAGGTCCGTTTTCTCTCCCCCGATACGTATCATCAGAAAGTCGTAGCTTTGAAAACGTCGGTGCCGAAAGAATTCAATATGAACAAGGGGTTGAACACCCTGACTTCGTCTATTTACAACGAACAATTCGGAGGACAGATTTCGCCGCTTTCCATGAATGCCTTTACCTATTATACCTTCCGCCTCGAAGATACCGGCGTCGTAGGCGACCAGACCCTTTATATTATTCACGTAATTCCCAAAAAGAAAAGCGCCGATCTGCTGTCGGGCTATATTCATATTTTGAGCAATACGTGGAATGTCTACATTGCCGACTTGATCTCCAAAGAATTAGGCATCACGATGCACTACCGTATCAATTATCATGAAGTGAAACCGTCGGTGTTTTTACCTACGACGTATGATTTATCGATGAAAATGAATACGATGGGGATAAAAGCATCGGGACGGTATTATGCTTCCATTCAATATAATTCGGTCGCTCTCAATTCGTCGGCCGCTATTTCGCAGCGGCAAGTGTCGAAAATTGCGGGAAAAGCGGCTTCTCCCAACCGGCCGCAGCGCATCAAGCAACTGGAGGAGTTTGCCCAAAAGGAAAAAATCACCGACAAAGAGGCGCGAAAGATGGCGAAGCTGATGACGGACGTTTCGGAACCGGAAAAGGTGAAAAACGAGCGCCGTTCGTTAGAAATCAAAGAGATCGAACGGGTGAAGATGGAAGTCGATTCATTGGCTTGGATGCATGACTCGACCTATTGGGCGCAAGTTCGTAAATTACCCCTCCATGACGACGAACGCATCAGTTACCGCCTTCAGGACTCTTTAGGCGGTGGCGGCCCGCACGCTGCCGGATCAGAATCGGACAACGTGGTGATATCTGTCGGGGAAAGCCGCAAAGGACTCCCTGCTAAGCTTCTCGCCGGCGACACTTGGAAGCTCGGGAAAAACGCATCGTTGGGTTACAGCGGATTGGCTCGTGCGGTAAAAGAGTATAATTTCGTGGATGGTTTCTGGCTCGGGCAAGCGCTTACATTCCGCTATGAAACGGACGGCGGGAAAGCGTTGTCGGTGGCTCCGTCGGTTTATTACACCACCGCCCGGCAAAAAGCCGTTTGGCAAGTGGCGGCGGCGGTCGACTATGCGCCCATGTCGCTCGGACACTTGTCTTTATCGGCGGGGCATATCTCCAATGATGTGAAGCGTGCGTGTGGCGTGTCGAGATGGATGAATTCTCTTGCCGCTTTGGGACTCGGAAGTAATTATATCCGGTTTTACGACAGTCGTTTCTTGCGTATAGAGAACGGGATTGATCTCGTGAACGGACTTCGTTTGCTCGCCGGTTTTCTATGGGAAGAACGGCAACCGCTCGCCAACCGGACGTCTTTTAATCTTTTGCAAACCCCTGTTCCGGATAACGTCGCTTATGCGCCTCACACCGCTGCGGTATGGCGTGCCGGCGTTACCTATACGCCTTTTTACCGTTACCGGATCCGGGATGGAAAAAAGGAATATGACTCCTCGCTTTATCCGACATTCTCGCTCCTGTATGAAAAGGGAACCGGGCTTTTTAACAGTATGCGCTCCCCGAATTACGACCGGATGTCTTTTTCGGTTACCCAACAAATCAACCGGACTGTTTTCGACCGTCTTCAGTATACGTTGGCCGGCGGAGGTTATTTGAACTCGAATCGTCTTTACCCTTATGATTATAAATATTTTACGGTTCATCCGATGCTGTTTACCGATACCTCGTTTGAGAATGGATTCAACTTGCTGCCTCCTTACACCGCCGCTAAAGAATGGTGGGCGGAAGGGCATATAACGTATCAATCGGACTATTTATTGATAAAAAACCTGCCGTTTTTGCAAGAATATCTGTTGGATGAAGCCGTCCATATCAATGGTCTCGCGACTGATAACGGACAGTTTTATTTTGAAGGCGGATATTCCGTCGGATGGATGGGGATGGGACGGATAGGGGTGTTCGCAGGATTTGAAGGAAGACAATTCGACCGATTGGGCGTAAGAATAAGCATTCCGTTGTTGAATATGTTTGAGAAACACTGATTGGCTGATGGAGGAACATCTGCAATGTTAAATTTCTTTCCAGAGAAGTGAAATTTCTTTCGTGTATTGTTAAATTTTTCATAAGAAGTAAGCCGTTTCTCTTGCAAGGAAGCCGATTTCTTTAGTGGGGTGTTCAATTTTTGATGCGAGGAATAGAATTACGCTCGTGAAATGCCCAATTAACGTAGTGAAGTAATGAATTTACCTTGTGAAATGATCGATTGCAGATGTGAGTTAATCGATTGTTTGTGTGTAATGTTAAATTGATCAAGCGAAGTAGTCTTTTTACCTTGTGAAGTAATCTTTTTCCTTAGTGAAGAGCTCAATTTACCCTGCGAGGAATAGAATTACGCTCGTGAAATGCCCAATTACCGTAGTAAAGTAATGAATTTACCTTGCGAGGCGTTCGATTTTCGATGCGCACTTATTGATTTCCTATGCGGAATATTCAATTTCCCGGGCAAAGTACCTTTTTTCCCAGATAAGATACCCCAAAGACCGAATGTCTCACTCTCAAAAAATGAGGGGATATAGAATCCGGATAAAATAATTCGTCAAAAATGCGTGTTAACCTTCCGTTTATTTTAAATATCTGTGCATTTATTAGAGAACAGCAATAGATTATCTGATGGAACTTTCGTATCTTTGCCAAAGTAAAATGATAAAAGATAAGGAAGTCGATTATGAATCAAGAAATAGTTAAGCCTTTTTTAAAATGGGCAGGAGGAAAAACTCAATTGATTCCTGAGATTAAGAAGAATATTCCCAAATCTATTATGAATACAAAGTTTACTTATATAGAACCTTTTGTTGGCAGCGGAGCAGTTTTGTTTTGGATTCTATACAACTTTCCTAAGGTAGAATATGCTGTGATAAATGACATTAATGAGGATTTGATAAATACATACGAAACAATCAAATCAAATCCTAAAGAATTAATTTCAATTTTGAAAATTTTACAAGGAGAATATCACGCATTAGAATACTCTGAAAAAGAAAAAAAAGAATATTACTATCAAAAAAGAGAATTATTCAACAAAAGACAGCAAGAACAATCGGTTCAATCTGCGTTATTTATATTTTTAAATAGAACTTGTTTTAATGGCTTATTTCGTGTGAATAGAAAAAATGAATTCAATGTTCCGATTGGGAGCTACAAAAAACCGACTATTTGTGACAAATCGAATTTATTAGCTGTTAGCGAGGTTTTACAAAAAGTAGAATTGTTGTGTGGCGATTTTGAGCAAACAGTCAATTATGCTAACCACAATACGTTATTCTATTTCGATCCTCCCTATAAACCATTAAGTGAAACATCTAGTTTTAATTCTTATGCAAAAGATGAATTTAATGACGGCGAACAAATTAGATTAAAACGATTTTGTGACAAACTTAATTTTCTTGGTTATTCTTGGCTCTTAAGTAATTCGGATGTAAAAGGTAAAAATCCAAAAGATGACTTTTTTGATAATTTATATTCCGATTTCACAATCAAAAGGGTTGATGCCAAACGAAACATCAATGCTAATCCTGAGAAGAGAGGTTTTTTGAAAGAACTATTAATAACAAATCATGCTAGTACAATAGAATATGTCGGAACAATTTAAATTATTTCTATCACAGCTAAGCGAAACTAATGCTACACTCAGTTCTTTTACAAACTTTGATAAAGTAAGAGGAAATATAAATAAGATATCGCTAAAACTTTATCAGTTGAATTATCTAATCGGAAAAGAGGATTTAGAAGCTGCAGTCAAAGAAGTCTTTTCTGAAAATCCTAAGGCATTCGATGTGTTAGATATCTTGATTGCTGTCAGAAATGGAAAAAAGGCAAAGACATTTAATAATGAGGGAAATATTGTTTTGTTAAATTCTTATTTTGATTCTTCAGAGAAAATTGTAGAATATATCCATGAAACTGGATTAGATGATGTTTTCAGAAATAAGGATGTGACAAATTTAGTTGATTATGTTTTTGGAATTGAGGTCGGATTGGATACAAATGCTCGAAAAAATAGAGGTGGTGAAAATATGTCTAAAGCAGTTTCTCTCATCTTTGACAGTGCTAAGATTCCATACAAGAAAGAAGTGAGCAATAAGGATTTTCTTGAAATTATTAGTCTAGGTGTGGATGTAAAGAGATTTGATTTTGTAATTAAAACAAAAAATAAAACCTACTTGATTGAAACTAACTATTATAACACTGGAGGCTCAAAGTTAAATGAGACCGCTAGGTCTTATTCTGATATTGCACCAAAAATAAATCAATACGAAAAATATGAATTTGTCTGGATTACAGATGGGCAAGGTTGGCTTTTAGCTAAAAACAAATTAGAAGAAGCATTTAATATAATTCTAAGCATGTATAATCTAACGACTTTGCATTTGTTTGCTGAGAAAGTAATAAACGAGAAAGCGATAGAGTTCTAATTGTTATGACAGTTCGAGAAGATAATTCAGAAGAAATACAATTGAATGTAGACCAAATTAATGATAAAGTATTATTGAGGCAATTCATATTGAATCAATGGATTCAGGAAGAGTCGAATAAAAAATATCGTTATTTCGTAGAAACATTGAGAGGAGAAAATCGTATTTATTTAGAAAGACCTGGCAGATTAAACAAAGGTTGTGATTTTGTTATTTATATAGAAAACCATGTTATATGGAATAATGGTAATGATAAACCTCCAGCCCATAGTTTGATTTTTGATGATCTGCTCATAAAAAAACAATTTTTGTCATGCCAAGAATGGCAATTGTTATTGATGGGCATAGAATCTATTTATGATTGCTATTCATATTTAAATGCATATGTTCATTGTGAAAATTTACCTATCTATGGAGAATCTTATGAATTGATTTTAAATCTATTAAGGTGGTTGTTTATTGAACAAGATGTTACATATTGGTCTGGCCAAGGACGAGGGATGCTTTATAATGGTATATTAAAGATATAAGTATGATAAAGCCATATTTCAAATCAGAAGACAATGGATTCTATCTTCTTCGCGGAGATACATCAGAGCTATTACCTCAATTTGATTTTAAATTTGATATGGTTTTTGCAGATCCTCCTTATTTTTTATCCAATAATGGCTCATCTGTTCAAAATGGACAGATTGTTAGTGTTAATAAAGGGGATTGGGACAGATCTTTTGGTTTTAATTATGTAAATAATTTCAATCGGCAATGGCTCTCACTTGTCCGAGATAAGATGAAAGAAAATGCTACTATCTGGATAAGTGGAACGATACATAATATTTTTTCGATTGGACAAATACTCATAGAATTAGGCTTTAAAATTCTAAATGTTATAACTTGGGAAAAAACAAATCCGCCCCCTAATTTTTCATGTCGATATTTTACATATTCTACAGAACAAATCATTTGGGCTAGAAAAAATGAGAGAGTTCCTCATTATTTTAATTATGAATTAATGAAGCAGTTGAATGGGAATAAACAAATGAAGGATGTTTGGAAACTCCCGGCAATTGCTCCTTGGGAAAAATCTTGTGGGAAACATCCAACTCAGAAGCCTCTATCTGTTTTAACAAGGTTGATCTTAGCATCAACGAAGTCAAACGCTTGGATTCTGGATCCTTTTACAGGTAGCTCAACAACTGGAGTCGCAGCAAATTTAGCTAATCGGAGATTTCTAGGAATTGATCAAGATAAAACTTTCTTAGCAATAAGTAAAAACCGAAAAATAGAAATTGAAAATCCTATAATAGCATCAGACTATCGAAAAAAAATAAGAGGATTTAATGATAATCAAGAATTTGAATCTTTTTTACTTAAAGAACCCTATCTGGAATACGGCATAGAACTAAATTTCGATAATGGATCCATAATGGCCGAAAATCATTAAAATTTATGTACTTTTGTCTTTCAAAGCAATGAATAGTAAGGTAGACATTTCTTATGAAAAAAGTTTTCATAGCATTTTTATCCCTGATTGTCAATACAGTATTTGTTATTTCACAGCCTGTGCAACTAAGCGATGCGGCAAAAATCAGCCTGTTAACGACTTCCCCTTGGTCGGGAGCCATTTATTCGGTTTATGGACACACGGCTATGCAAGTCGAAGATGATTCGACGGGTGTCGATGCCGTTTTCAACTACGGGTATTTCGACCAGTCGCAACCCCACTTCATGTATCATTTTGTGCGGGGTGAAACCGATTACGTATTAGGAGTGGTTCCATTCGACCAGTTTTTACCGGAATATAAACAAAAAGGCGTCGAGGTGATCAAACAGGAATTGAATCTTACCCCGCAAGAAAAACAATCTCTGTGGGAAGGCTTATATATTAACTCCTTACCCGAAAATAGAGGATACCGGTATAATTATTTTTTCGATAATTGTTCTACGCGCCCTCGTGATATGATCGAGAAGTACCTGAACGGGACCGTTCGTTATCCGGCTGCCGCAAAAGAACAAACGTTCCGGGATCTTCTTCATGAGTGCCTCCATTATTATCCTTGGATGGAGTTCGGGGTCGATCTGCTTATCGGCAGCGATGCTGACAAAGTGGCCGATGTGCGTCAAAAAATGTTCCTTCCGAAGTATCTCATGGAACCTTTGCGGCAGGCCAGTGTCGTGCGAAACGATACCCTTCCGTTGCCTTTGGTGAAAAATGAAATAACGCTGTTGTCGGCTGTTAATCCCACGAATGCCGATAACGGACAAAATATATTCCATCCGTTGGGAATAGCATTCGTCCTTCTTTTCTTGACGATTATTATTAGCCTTGTGCAATGGATGCCGGTAAAAAGTGCCGGATTGATCAAAATATACGATACCCTTCTTTTCGGAGTGTTCGGCATCGGGGGATTGATTATTTTTTTCTTACTGTTTTTCTCGGTACATCCGGCTACTTCTCCCAACTGGAATTTTGTATGGCTAAATATTTTCGCGCTGATCGCCGCGGTGTTGCTTTGGATAAATTCAATGCGAAACGTGGTTTATGTCTATCATTTTATTAACTTTGCAGTCCTGACATTTTTCTTGATTTTGTGGTGGCTGATACCTCAACAACTTCCGGTAGCTACAATCCCATTTTCAATGTGTTTGTGGATGAGATCGGGGGCGAATGTGTTTATGCGGAAAAAAAGAATCCGTAAAAACAAACGGTTTACAACCTCTAAATATATGAAAGCAGGGTGGGGGCAATAGTATTTTTGCACGGTTTTTGTTAAGTGATTTACAGTATAAGAGAGTAAAAAAATAAATGATCAAAATATTATCGTCTTTAGTCGCGTTTTTTTCGATCACTTCGTTATGTGCACAGAATGTCGCGGCGGAAGTTCCAAAACTGGTCGTCGGCATTACGATCGATCAATTAAGGGGTGACTATCTGGAGATGTTTAAGCATACTTTTGGCGAAAAAGGGTTTAAACGGCTCCTCAACAGCGGGTTGGTCTATGCCAACGTGTCGTACGATTTTCCCGCCATCGACCGTGCTTCGGCCATGACCACCCTCTATACGGGAGCGAACCCCTCTTATCACGGCATTATTGCGGAAAATAAGTTCGCCGTCGATTTGAATCGCGAAACAGCCTCTTTCTCCGACGATAAATATCTGGGAAATTATACGACCGAAAAACTTTCTCCGCTACCCGTCAAGGTGTCGACTCTTACCGACGAACTGCAAATAGCCTCGGGCGGCCAATCCGATGTATTCGCTTTCGCTCCCCATGCCTCGCAGGCTTTGGCCTCGGGCGGACATGCGGCTACCGGCGCTTATTGGATCGAAGACTTTTCGGGCAAATGGGCCACAACGACTTTTTATAAGAACAAGCAACCGGTAGTGGATCAGCGCAATCGGGGTATCGAATCGACCTCCAACCGGATCAACAGCATCACTTGGCGTCCGGCCATCGATGTAAATCAATACAACGCCTTCCCGTATACAAAAAACATCTATAACTTTCAGCATTTCTTTGCAAATGATAAAAAGAACAGCGTGAAACTGTTCAAGCAATCTCCGTATGTCAATACGGAAGTGCGTGAAATAGCCGAAGCGGTTCTTCGCTCCAATTCATTGGGCAAGCGAATGAATCCGGATTTTCTGGCTGTTACTTTTTATGCCGGAAACTACGAAAATGCCCTTGATAAGAATTATTCGGTCGAGATACAGGACACGTATTACCGCCTCGATCAGGAGTTGGGTAAATTGCTGGATGCCATTGAAGAGACCGTCGGGATTAAGAACGCCCTGATATTTGTGGTTTCCACCGGTTATTTCAACGAGCAGGAGATTCTTCCGCAAGGCATGGTGACCTCTAACGGTATTTTCCGTCCCGAACGCACTCAGGCTTTGCTCAATATGTACTTGATGGCCGTTTACGGAAGGGAACAATGGATAAAAAAATATTATAATCGTCAATTCTTTTTCGACCGGAAGCTTATTGAAGATAAAAAAATTAGTCTCGCCGACTTTCAGAAGACGGCTGCCGAATTTCTGGTGCTTTCGGCCGGAGTGCAGGATGTGTACACCTCCTATCAAATGTTGCATGGAGCTTATAACGGGGTCTTGCAGCATTATCGGAACGGGTACTATAAAAATATTTCGGGCGATCTCTTTCTCGAATTACAGCCGGGTTGGCACGTGGAGGACTCGCAAAACGGCGACCATCAGTTTATGCGTAATAATGCGGTGTTGTCGCCCGTGTTCTTTTTAGGAAACCATATTAAACCGCAAAAGATCGAGCAAACCATCGATGCGCTCCAAATCGCTCCCAGCGTCGCGTATCGTTTGCGCATCCGGGCGCCCAATGCGGCTAAAGGTAGCATATTGAAAGAACTTTTATGATCTTATTTTCACACAAATAATAATTAACGAAATAACGAATAGGCTTTTCGGGATGCACCCCGATGAGCGATAAGAATATAATTTATGGGACTTAACGAATTTATTTCTAAAATATTTGGCAATAAAGCACAACGGGATTTGAATGAAATCAATCCGGTTGTAAAAAAGATACATGAGGCCTACCCCGGAGTCGAACAACTCTCGAATGATGAGCTTCGTAGCAAAACAAAAGAGCTTGAACAGCACATTCGGGAATACGTTTCCGAAGACAAACAGCAGATCGAACAGTTGAAAGCGGGAATGGAGCAAATTCCCATCGAACAAAGAGAAGATGTTTGGAACCAGATCGATAAGATAGAGAGTGAAATTGTCGAAAAGTATAAACAGGTACTCGACGACGTTTTACCCGTGGCGTTCTCCATTGTAAAAGAAACCGCAAAGCGGTTTACCGAAAATGCCGAGATTGTTGTCGCGGCTACCGACTTTGACCGCAATCTTGCGGCCACGCACGATTTTGTTGAAATAAACGGCGATAAAGCGGTTTATAAAAACCATTGGATAGCCGGAGGTAACGAAATCACCTGGGATATGGTGCATTACGATGTCCAGTTGTTTGGTGGAGTCGTTTTGCATGAGGGCAAGATTGCTGAAATGGCTACCGGTGAAGGTAAGACGTTAGTGGCCACTCTTCCCGTGTTTCTCAACGCTCTTACCCATGAAGGGGTACATGTGGTTACCGTCAATGACTATCTGTCGAAGCGTGACTCGGAATGGATGGGCCCGATATATATGTTCCATGGTCTTTCGGTCGATTGCATCGATCGCCACGACCCGAACTCCGAAGGGCGTCGCAAGGCTTACGAAGCCGATATTACTTTCGGCACCAATAACGAATTCGGATTCGATTACCTGCGCGATAATATGGCCATCTCTCCTAAAGATTTGGTTCAACGCAAGCATAACTTCGCGATTGTCGATGAGGTCGACTCCGTCCTTATTGACGATGCCCGTACGCCGTTAATCATTTCCGGCCCTGTTCCCAAAGGCGACGATCAGTTATTTGATCAGTTTCGTTCGCGGGTAGAACTCATTGTTAAGGTTCAACGCGATTTTTGTACGCACTTGCTGGCTCAGGCGAAAGCAAAACTGGCTTCCGAAGATTCGAAAGAGCAGGAAGAAGGCGCATTGCTTTTGTTTCGTTCTTATAAAGGATTACCCAAAAACAAACCCTTAATTAAGTTTTTGAGTGAACAAGGCGTCAAGGCCGCTTTGCTTAAAACCGAAGCGTTTTACATGCAAGACCAAAACCGAAACATGCATGTGGTTACCGATCCGCTTTATTTTATTATTGATGAGAAGGTCAATAGCATCGAATTAACCGATAAGGGGATTGATATGCTGACCGGCAAATCGGACGACCCGCAGTTCTTTGTCCTTCCCGATATTGGATCGGAGCTTTCGGAACTGGAAAATATGAATCTGAGCGACGAGGAAAAAGCCGTCAAGAAAGATGAATTATTGCAAAACTATGCCATTAAGTCTGAACGCGTACATACCGTCAATCAATTGTTGAAAGCCTATACGCTTTTTGAAAAAGATGATGAATACGTCGTTATCGATAATAAAGTCAAGATTGTAGATGAACAAACGGGCCGTATTATGGAAGGGCGGCGTTATTCCGACGGCTTGCACCAGGCCATTGAAGCCAAAGAACGCGTGAAAGTCGAAGCTGCCACGCAGACCTTTGCGACCATTACGCTCCAAAATTATTTCAGGATGTATCATAAGCTTGCCGGTATGACCGGTACGGCCGAAACGGAAGCAGGTGAATTCTGGGATATTTACAAACTCGATGTGGTGGTTATTCCTACCAATAAGCCGATTGTACGCGAAGACCTGAACGACCGCATCTATAAAACCAAACGGGAGAAATATACCGCGGTTATCGAAGAAATCGAAGGATTAGTTTCCAAAGGACGTCCTGTTCTCGTCGGTACTACTTCCGTCGAAATTTCCGAACTGTTAAGCCGCATGCTTACTTTGCGTAAAATCAAGCATAATGTCTTGAATGCCAAATTGCATCAGCGTGAAGCCGAGATTGTCGCCCATGCAGGGCAGAGTGGGGTGGTGACCATCGCTACCAACATGGCCGGACGTGGTACCGACATCAAGCTTTCTCCGGAAGTGAGAGCGGCCGGCGGATTGGCGATCATTGGTACCGAAAGGCATGAATCCCGTCGTGTAGACCGTCAGTTGCGCGGTCGTGCCGGACGTCAGGGCGACCCGGGGTCTTCCGTATTCTTCGTGTCTCTGGAAGACGATCTGATGCGTTTGTTCGCTACCGAAAGAATTGCCGGACTCATGGACCGCATGGGCTTTAAGGAGGGCGATGTGCTGGAACATAACATGCTCAGCAAGTCGGTCGAACGGGCACAGAAAAAAGTCGAAGAGAACAACTTCGGTATTCGTAAACGCCTTCTCGAATACGACGATGTGATGAATTCGCAACGGGAAGTGATCTATAAACGCCGCCGTCATGCTTTGATGGGCGAGCGTATCGAAAACGACGTGGCGAAAGTGATTGAGCAGACGGCCCGTAATATCGTCGAAAACAATGAGGATGATTATGAAAACATGAAGCATGATCTCTTCCGAGTGCTGGCGCTTGAAATTCCTTTTACCGAAGAGGAAATGAAAGGACTGAAGACCGAATCGCAAGTAAAAGTGGTGATTGATAAAGCTTTTGAAACGTTCAAACGCAAATCCGAAAGGCTTGCGGAAATAGCCAATCCGGTCATCAAGCAAGTATACGAAAACCAAAGTGCGATGTATGAGAATATTTTAATTCCCATTACCGATGGAAAGAAAGTATATAATATTGCTTGTAACCTGAAGGAGGCTTATGAAACCGGATCGAAAGCCTTGATAAAAGCGTTTGAAAAATCGGTGCTCCTGTTAACCATCGATGAAAATTGGAAAGAGCATCTTCGCGAAATGGATGAATTGCGCCAATCGGTACAAAATGCCAGTTATGAGCAAAAAGATCCGTTGTTGATTTATAAGCTCGAATCGTTTAATATGTTCCGGCAAATGGTCGACGATGTGAATATCAAATCGGTATCCATCCTGATGAGAGGCCAAATCCCCATTCAGAATCCCGAAGACGTACGCAAAGCGGCGCCCGAACAAAAAACCGATTATAGCAAGTATCGAACGCAAAAAGACGATATTGAGAATGCACGCGCACGCGCTCATCAAAACGGAGGTTCCGGACAAGAAAGGCCGCCGCAGCAAAAGTTGGAGCCTATTCGTGTAGAAAAGAAAGTGGGACGTAACGATCCGTGTCCTTGCAGAAGCGGGAAGAAATATAAGAATTGCCACGGAAAAGGACAGTTCTAATTCCGGTCTCCAGTCACCAGTCTCCGGTCTTTAGTCTGTTGACTATTTTGCCGGGAGTGTCGCTTTAAGGGATGCTCCCGGTTTTGTTTACCACCACTCACCACTCACCACTCACCACTCACTACTCACCATTCTCCATTCTCCATTCTCCAACCTCCAACCCCTAGCCTCTAGCCTCTAGCCTCCAATCTCCATCAACCACCCATCAATCTCCTCAATTTTCGTGGGGCTTAATTTTGTTAAATTCAAAAAAAAGCAGTACCTTAGTGCATTAATTTCGAATAGATAATAATATAATATATACCTGTAGAAATAAGCTACATAAGTATAAGAGAATTGAAAAAGAAATTCACATTTTAATATGATTGATCAAGAAGATAGAATCATCAAGATTAATATCGAAGATGAAATGAAATCATCGTACATCGATTATTCGATGTCTGTAATTGTCTCGCGTGCCCTTCCTGATGTTCGCGACGGTTTCAAACCCGTTCACAGGCGTATTCTTTTCGGAATGTCGGAATTGGGAAATACTTCCGATAAGCCCCATAAGAAATCGGCAAGAATTGTCGGGGAAGTACTTGGTAAGTATCACCCCCACGGCGACTCTTCGGTTTATAATGCAATGGTCAGACTTGCTCAAAATTGGAGCATGCGTTATACGTTAGTCGACGGGCAGGGGAATATGGGTAGCGTCGACGGCGACAGCCCTGCGGCTATGCGTTATACCGAGGCCAGGTTGAACAAGTTAGCGGAAGAAATGTTGCGCGATATTGACAAAGAAACGGTAGACTTTCAACTCAATTTCGATGATACGCTTCTTGAACCGACGGTTCTCCCCACGCGAATCCCGAACCTGCTGATAAACGGTTCGGCCGGTATTGCTGTGGGAATGGCTACCAATATTGCTCCGCACAACCTTACCGAATGTATTAATGGTATTGTAGCCTATATCGATGATCGCGAGATTGACATACAAGGGTTGATGCATTATATCAAGGCTCCCGATTTTCCTACCGGCGCTTTCATTTACGGCTATAAAGGCGTTCAGGATGCTTTCGAAACGGGCAGGGGACGCATTATCATGCGTGGACGAGCCGAAATAGAGTCTGCCAAAACGCATGACAAAATTGTCATTTCCGAAATACCTTATATGGTGAATAAAGCGGAATTAATTAAGCATATTGCCGACTTAGTTTCGCTTAAAAAAATCGACGGTATCTCGAATGTCAACGACGAATCGGATCGCCGAGGGATGCGTATTGTCGTCGACCTGAAGCGCGATGCGAATGCGAATGTCGTCTTGAATAAACTCTACAAACTCACGGCTTTGCAGTCATCTTTCAGCGTCAACAACATTGCGTTGGTCAACGGGCGTCCGGAGCTGCTCAATCTGAAGAGAATGATTGAGTTGTTCGTGGAACATCGTCATGAGGTGGTGATCCGGCGGACAAAATACGATCTTCGAAAAGCCGAAGAGAGAGCGCATATTTTAGAAGGCCTGATTATCGCTTCCGACAATATCGATGAAGTGATTTCGATTATCCGGAGTTCTAAAACGCCGCAGGAAGCAATCCAGCGTTTGATTGAGCGATTCCAGCTTTCCGAAATCCAATCGCGGGCGATTGTCGAAATGCGTCTGCGGCAATTAACCGGCCTCGAACAAGATAAACTTCATTCGGAATATGAAGAAATACAAAAGCAAATCGCTTATCTGAACGAGATTCTGACCAATGACGAACTTTGTATGAAAGTCATAAAGGATGAGCTTATTGAAATACGTGATAAATTTGGAGATGAACGCCGTTCTGAAATTATTTATGCTTCGGAAGAACTAAATCCCGAAGATTTTTATGCCAACGATGAGATGATTATTACCATCTCTCACCGGGGATATATAAAACGTACCGCGTTATCGGAATTTCAAACGCAAAACAGGGGCGGAGTAGGGGCCAAGGGTACTGAAACACGCGATGAAGACTTTGTCGAGTATATTTATCCGGCGACGATGCACAACTACATGTTATTTTTTACTCAAAAAGGTAAATGTTATTGGTTGCGCGTATACGAAATTCCCGAAGGAACGAAAAACTCGAAAGGCCGGGCCATCCAAAATATGTTGAATATTGGTTCCGACGATGCCGTCACCGCTTTTGTGAGGATCGAAAGCTTAAATGATGAAGACTATACAAACTCTCATTATTTGGTTTTTGCGACCAAACAGGGGGTTGTCAAAAAAACGCAGTTGGAAGCATATTCCCGTCCGCGTCAAAACGGAGTGAACGCTATCACGATACGCGAAGACGATCAGGTAATTGCGGTTCGTCTGACCGACGGCGAAAAAGATATTATCCTGGCCAATCGTAACGGACGCGCCGTTCGGTTTAATGAAGCGGACGTGCGTCCCATGGGGCGTACCGCAACCGGCGTAAGAGGCATGACTCTGGATGATGACGGCGAAGATTGCATCATCGGCATGATTTGTATGAATCGCGACTCGACCAGCACGATTCTTGTCGTTTCCGAACAAGGTTACGGAAAGAGAAGCCACCTGAATGACGAAGACGGGGAACCCGTTTATAGAATTACCCGCAGGGGTGGAAAGGGCGTGAAAACGCTCAACATAACAGAGAAAACGGGTAAGCTGGTTTCCATTAAAAGCGTTACGGATGATAACGATTTAATGATAATTAACAAGTCAGGAATCACGATACGTGTAAAAATTTCCGATCTTCGTGTCATGGGACGTGCTACACAGGGAGTTCGACTCATTAATTTGGAAAAAAGAAATGATGAGATAGCTTCTGTTTGCAAGGTGAATTCGGAAGATTTACAAGATGAAGTCGTTCCCGAAGAAACTGACGACACACAGGAGAATAAGCCCGAAGACACGATTTCGGAAGAATAATCAACGGGAATGAGTTTAAACTTCTGAATCGATTTTAGTCTAAAAACAGAATTTTTGAAATAGAATTAAGATTATATTTATCAACTAAACATGAATAAAATGAAGAAACTCTTATTTTTGACAGCGGTGGTCATTTTTTCTGCCGGAAGCATCTTTGCTCAAAAATCGGCATTAAAAGATGCTAAAAGAGCGTTAGGTAGTAACGACTTAAATGAAGCTCGCACGCTCATTAAACAAGCGTCCGAGAATTCTGAAACGATCAGTAATCCTGAAACTTGGAAAACTTGGGGCGATATCGGAAACAAAGCGTTCGATAATGAAAGGACCAATGCCATGTTGGGAAAACAGACTAATGATAAAGTAATGTACGATGGTTTGTACGAATCGTATGCTCCTTATCTCAAGGCGGATTCATTAGGCCAATTACCGGATGAAAAAGGTCGCGTACGGAATAAATTCAGAAAAGACATTGCCGGAATCCTTAGGGCGAATCATCCGTTTTTCATTAACGGCGGCGTTTATTCTAACGACCAGAAAGATTACGCTAAAGCATCCGAATTCTTTGAAATTTACTGGACGATTCCTTCATTACCTCTGTTTGAAGGCGAAAAAGAAGCCTTTGTTTTAGATAGTACTTATCAAACCATTAAATACTATGCTATTATAACCGCTATTCAAGCCAAACAACATGATCGCGCCTTAGTTCTCTTGGATCGCGCGACAAAAGAGCCCTTTATTGAAAACAGCGCTTACCAGGAAAGTGATTTGTATGAATTGCTGGCAAGCGAATATGTGAGCGCAGGCGATTCGGCGAAATATCTCGAGACATTATATGCAGGTGCGGAAAAATTCCCTAAAAGCAAGTATTTTATTCCTAATTTGGTAAATGTGTTTATTCGTCAGGGACAAAACGAAAAAGCAATGCAATATCTCGATCAAGCCATCGCAAATGATCCTTCGAATGCGTGTGACCTAAATAGTGTAAAAGGCGCTTTGTTAGCTGAAAGAGGCGATTTTACCGGAGCTGAGAGTGAATATACAAAAGCATTGGTTCAAGATGCTAATTGCGAAAGAGCTCTCGAGGCGTTAGCTGTAAATTATATTCTTCAAGCTCAAGATATAAAAGAAAAAACAGCCGTGTTGACCGATAGACAGCAACAAGTCGAAAATGATAAAAAGACGATTGAACTGTATCAAAAATCTCTTCCGCATTTGGAAAAATATACCGAATTGCTCAAAGGACGCAAGGCCGGAGAATCCGAAATTAAAAGCGCATTGCTTAAACTTCGCAACGTGTATTATAATTTAAGCAATATGGGGATAGATAAATCGACAGAATTGGAGGTTGTTGAAAAAGAATTAGGACCAACCAATCAATAAACGATTCAAAAGGCATCTGCATTTGTTGTAGGTGCCTTTTGATTTAAAATAATACGATAGAATTATGGACAGGGAACATGAATAATCGTAACCGCTCAACCTATTAAACATAATAGTAATTATAGCCGTTTTAGGAGCGCTCATTTGCAGATACCTTTTGAAGTATATTATTATTGGCTTTTTCATAAACATTTATTAGCAGGTAAAACGCAAAAGAATTATCTTTGCATATTCCATTTAATAGATATTTCTTTTATAATAATGAGTGATCAACGATACAATTTAAGAGGAGTTTCGGCTTCCAAAGAAGATGTGCATAATGCAATTAAAAGCATTGACAAAGGCGTTTATCCCAATGCGTTTTGTAAAATTATTCCCGACATTTTAGCTGGAGATCCGAATTACTGTAATATCATGCATGCAGATGGCGCCGGAACAAAATCGTCGTTGGCTTATGTTTATTGGCGTGAAACCGGTGATTTATCTGTTTGGAAAGGCATTGCTCAAGATGCGTTGGTAATGAACCTGGACGATTTATTATGCGTTGGCGCTACGGATAACATCTTACTGTCTTCCACCATCGGCCGAAACAAAAATCTGATTCCCGGTGAAGTCATTTCCACGATTATTAATTCGACCAATGAACTTTGCGAAGAGTTATCTTCCTTCGGCATACGTATTTATCCGACGGGAGGCGAAACCGCTGACGTCGGCGATTTAGTGCGCACCATCATCGTCGACAGTACCGTTACTTGTCGTATGAAGAGAGCGGATGTCATTGATAATAAGAATATCCAAGCCGGAGATGTGATTGTCGGACTCTCTTCTTCCGGCCGCGCTACCTACGAAAAAGAATATAATGGCGGTATGGGAAGCAATGGACTGACATCTGCCAGACATGATGTGTTTGCTCATTACTTGGCGGCCAAATATCCGGAAAGTTACGATGCCGCCATTCCTTCTGATTTGATTTATTCGGGAAGTGTAAAATTAAAGGAGCTGATGAAGCCGTTAGGGATCGATGCCGGTAAGTTAGTATTATCCCCTACCCGCACCTATGCGCCGGTTATTTCTCTTATTTTAAATGAATTAAGGGGGAATATACACGGAATGATCCACTGTTCGGGTGGTGCGCAGACAAAAGTGCTGCATTTTTTATCCGATTCGTTGAAAGTCGTAAAAGACAATATGTTCCCCGTACCTTTTTTATTCGAACTCATTCAAAAAGAGTCCGGAACAGATTGGAAAGAAATGTATAAAGTGTTTAATATGGGCCACAGGATGGAAATTTATTTGCCGGAAGCTCATGCCCGACGAGTGATCGAGATATCTAAATCGTTCGAAGTGGATGCCCGTATTGTAGGACGCGTGGAACAAGCTTCAAAACGTGAGGTGCTCATAAAGAGTCCCTTTGGTAATTTTAGTTACGAATAATATATGGCTGAGAGTCTATTAGATAAGTTAGAGCATTTGGTGGTAAGGTTTGAAGAAGTCGGGACATTGATTGCGGACCCTTCCATCATATCGGATATGGATCGGTTCGTCAAACTGAATAAGGAATACAGCGAACTCG
This sequence comes from Limibacterium fermenti, assembly GCF_041902845.1. Lineage (GTDB taxonomy): Bacteria > Bacteroidota > Bacteroidia > Bacteroidales > Dysgonomonadaceae > Limibacterium > Limibacterium fermenti. The sequence goes on along the minus strand of NZ_CP159486.1, from coordinate 1,957,557 downwards.
AAAAGATTGTGACCGTTCAGCAGGAATATAAGAAAACGCTGGAATCTATTCGGGAAGCTAAAGCTATTTTAGAGCACGAAGCGGATAGTGAGCTTCGGCAATTAGCCAATGAAGATCTGGCTATAAACTCGACCAAATTACCGGAATTAGAAGAGAGTATTAAACTGTTACTTATTCCTTCCGATCCGGAAGATGCGAAAAACGTAGTCATGGAAATCCGTGCCGGCACCGGTGGCGATGAAGCGGCTATTTTTGCAGGCGATCTGTATAAAATGTATTCGAAATATTGCGAAAGCAAAGGATGGAAAACCGAATTATCCGGTTATACCGAAGGGCCTTCCGGGGGATTTAAAGAAATTATTTTCACCGTTAAGGGGGATTATGTATACGGAATATTGAAATATGAGTCGGGTGTTCACCGTGTCCAAAGAGTTCCGGCGACGGAAACGCAAGGACGTGTTCACACTTCTGCAGCCACGGTTGCGGTTTTACCGGAAGCAGAAGAATTCGATGTTCAGATCAATCCTGCGGATATTGAGATGCAAACAGCTCGTTCGAGCGGCGCAGGAGGACAAAATGTAAATAAAGTCGAAACGAAGGTTCAATTGACTCATAAACCGTCCGGTATTGTAGTTGTTTGCCAACAGGCCCGTTCACAATTGCAAAACCGGGAATTGGCCATGCAAATGCTTCGAACAAAACTCTATGATATAGAGCTGGCCAAAAGACAACAGGATGTTGCTTCCAAGCGCAAAACAATGGTGTCGACCGGTGATCGTTCGGCAAAAATCCGGACGTATAATTATCCTCAAGGACGTATTACCGATCATCGTATTAATTATACTATTTACAATTTGGATGCATTTATGAATGGGGATATCCAAGGCGTGATAGATCAACTAATTGTCAGCGAAAATGCAGAGCGAATGAAGGAAGCTGAAATTTAAAATTTTCATTCATGAAATTAAAACAGATTAGCGTGGCATCTCGAAGTAATTGATGTAACAAATTAAATAAATGACAAAACAACAGCTTTTTGAACAAATAATAAAAAAACGGTCTTTCCTATGCGTAGGACTGGATACCGATATTGAAAAAATTCCCGATTATCTCACCGATAACGAAGATCCTATCTATACGTTTAATAAAGCGATTATCGATGCGACGGCTCCCTACTGCATTGCCTATAAACCGAATGTCGCATTTTATGAGAGTGCGGGAATAGAAGGTTGGCTGTCGTTGCAGAAAACCGTGGCTTATATAAAACAGCGTCATCCGCAACTGTTTATTATCGCCGATGCTAAACGAGGCGATATTGCGAACACGAGCGAAATGTATGCACGCACTTTTTTCGACGGCATGAAGGTGGACGCCCTGACGGTGGCTCCTTATATGGGCGAAGATAGTGTGAAACCATTTCTTCTGTATCCTGAAAGTTGGGTGATACTATTGGCGTTAACTTCAAACAAGGGCTCGAATGACTTCCAACAAACCGAGAATAAAAACGGAGAACGTTTATTTGAACAAGTGTTGCGTGTATCGCAGACATGGGCATCCGATGAACAAATGATGTATGTCGTCGGGGCTACTCACGGGACGTTATTGCAAGATGTGCGGAAAATTGTTCCTAACCACTTTCTGTTAGTTCCGGGTGTGGGAACACAGGGCGGATCGTTAGAGGATGTTTGCCGGTACGGCATGAATAAACAATGCGGACTGATTGTCAATGCTTCACGGTCCATCATCTATGCAGACCATACCGAAAGCTTTGCAGAAGCCGCCGCCGAAGAGGCTAAGAAATTACAGCAAGAGATGAACCTGTTAATGGATAAATATTTGTGACAGACACCTAAAAAACGCTTTTAGCCGGTATCTGAAAATCAATCAGAATTATTTGGAAACAATTTTCGGGCATTTAAATATCCATGGAGAAAACGCTCCGGCAAGTGATACGTCCTCCTAACTTCAATCTTATAAGACTTTTATCTACACGGAAGTTGTCCGGAAGGGTAAAATGCATTATCTTTGTAACAATTTGTTTAAGGTTACAATTATTTATAGTCACTTCACTATTTTATTCGTATGAAATTGCAGGATTCAAATAAGAAAAAAATTCGTATACTTTTTGTCTGTCTTGGAAACATTTGTCGTTCTCCGGCCGCAGAAAGCGTTATGAACCGTATTATTGAAAAGAATAATTTACAGGATAGTATTGAAACTGATTCTGCCGGTACTTCCGGTTGGCATGAAGGGGACCTTCCCGATGAGCGCATGCGTGCTCATGGGGAAAAACGTGGATATGCGTTTCTCTCCCGGGCGCGTAGATTTACAAAAAAAGACTTTCAGAATTTTGATTACATTATTGCGATGGATGATCAAAATTATATGGATGTCAAATCGATGGCTATTACAACGGAAGATGAACGGAAAATTCATCGCATGACGGAATTCTCCCGACAATATAGCCATGATCATATTCCCGATCCTTATTTTGGCGGAACGTCAGGATTCGAGTTGGTGCTTGATTTATTAGAAGATGCCTGCCTGGGATTAATGGAGGTCATTATTGATAAAGAGGATATTGAGTAATAGATTATAAAAAAACCTCCGATTATGAATCAAAATCGGAGGTCTTCTATTTGAAATGAGAACTAATCAGGCTGTTGGTTCTTCTTCTTTTTTACTTTCTTCTGCCTCAGGAGTTGCAGTCGCTTCTTCTGTTGTTACAGGAACTTCCTCCGAAGGCGCTGCTTGTTCTTCCTCTTCTTGAGCCGGTGCATTAGCCGCTTCAAGTTCGGCTTTTTTCTTCGCTAAAAGTTCTGCTCTGGCTTTATTCTGTTCTTTTTCGGCATCTAAACGAGCTTTTTCGTCCGCACGTTTTTTCTCTTCATCTTTTTCTTTAACAGATTGAACAGCATTGAGTTTAGCATCTTTCCAAGCTTCGAATTTCTTTTCGGCTTCTTCTTCGTTAAATGCACCTTTGGTTACACCGCCGAGAAGATGTTTCTTCATGAGTACTCCTTCTCTTGAAAGGATATTCCGAACGGTGTCGGTTGGTTGAGCGCCTGTTTGCAGCCAATACAAAGCCCGGTCGAAATCTAAAGTGATAGTAGCAGGATGAGTGTTCGGATTATATGAACCTATCCTTTCTATGTACTTTCCATCTCGTGGAGCCCTGCTATCTGCAACAATGATTTGATAGTACGGGTAGTGTTTGCGTCCCCGTCGTTGTAAACGTAATTTTGTTGCCATTTAGTAGTTTTTTTAAATTAAAATGCTTTATAAATTGTATTTGCGGGTGCAAAGATAACCAAAAATCTTTTATTCAAGAAGTTTTATTGTTTATTTTTGCGGTTTAACTGCGGGTGACGCATCCGGTAAGACGTTGAGTTGCGTCTTCGAGGGAATATCTGAAATCTCAACGACGCGAAAGGTATCATCAATCGTTTTGCCATCCAGATAGCGTTGCCATCTCTCCAACACAGGCCTTTCCAAGTCAAATTCTCTGAATTCATCGGGATTCATAATCGGAATGCCTTTCATGATGGGATATAACCGTTGGCATTCGTTACAAATTAAAAAGCCCTCTATCACTTTTTCTCCCGTATCGTCTGTTGTGATGACGGTTAATTGCAAATCTGCCTTATCGAACGGGCAGCATAGTTTTTCTATCGTTTTTAGTCTCATTGTTTTTTAATTAATTGTTCGCTATACTTTTTGATGGCGTCGATGGGATCCGCCACGCTCATAATCCCCGAAACCACGGCTACTCCATCATACGGCAGGGTGTTTAACTTGTCCATGTTTTCCGGCCGGATACCTCCCGCCAGAAAAATCGGACGGCTAAACAGCGCGCGTGCCTGCCGGACGGTGTCGAAATCGACTAACTCGCAACTGTTGGCCGTAGAAGATGGAAAAACGGAACAGAAGGAAATATAATCCAGTCGATGTGCGGCAGCCCATCGAACCCACGACAAGTCGTTATTGCAGGTCAGTCCGGAAATAAACGTCCGCCCCACTTTTTGGCGGATGGCGCCCATGTCATCGGGTATTTGGTCGAAATGAACCCCGTCGAGCGGAAAATGCAGCAAATACTCCCATCGGTTGTTCATCAAAAGCGGTGTATCGGCTTCGGCGCAGAGGGCGCTTACCGGACGGATAAAACCTTCGATGTCGGCGTTTTTGTCAAAATTATCCCAAATTTGCACCGCTGCAATTGGTTGTTGCAGGGCAAGCCGGAGTTTATCCAACAATAAAAGCCGGTCCATGGAAGGATCGATAACCAGATAAATTCCTTTGGTAATCTTCTTTTGTATTGTCATTTCCATCCTGCTTTCAGTGCCTTGAAAAAAGCGGCCCAATACGGGTCGGTGTGGAAATAGTTCAACGCTTTTTCCCTGCCTTCTTCAATCAGTTTTACCCCCTTTTCTTTTTCCGTCAGACGCCCCACTTCGACACAGGGAATTTTTTCTTTTGCCAAAGATTCGATAACCGCATTCACCCCTTCTTTTTTGCAGGTGATAATCATCGAACCGGCGCCCACACAATACCGGGAATCGAGTGAAAAAAGCGAGCAAACGGCTTCTTGCACTTCCCCAAACGGCAAAAGATCATTATATACTTCCGCTCCGTTGCCCGAAGCGACTGTTAGTTCGTAAATCGTACCCAACACCCCTCCTTCGGTCACATCGTGCATCGCGGTAATCGCGTTACGCGTTTGTTGTTGACCGGCTGCCGTCAAGGCATCTTTGAGCGAAGAGGTACGGTAAAAACTTTCCGCAGCCAACCGGTAGAACTCGCTTCCGAGTTTATTCTTTACCGTTTCGGGAAAGCTTAACGCCAATATGGCTGTAGAAGAAAGGGCGCATTCTTTCGTTACCAGGATGGCATCGCCGGGAGAGGCTCCCGCAGAGGTGAGGATTTCATTTTTAGGAGCGATGGCGATGAAGGTTCCTCCGCCGGCAATGGTGGAGTTTTGTCCTTCTATAAAGCCGGTATGTCCGCCGGTAACGGCCATGCCGATGTCGGAACAAAAGCGGTCGATATGCTTCCAGTAAACTTTAAAATCCTCTTGAGAAAAATGAGCCGGCAAGTTCAGGACGAACTGTCCGTACATCGGCGCAAAGCCCGTTGTTGCCATATCGTTGGCCATCAGTTGGACGGAAAGCCATGCCGATTCCTGCAATCCCAGTGACGGAATCAACGACAACGGATCGCTCGTAAGGGCCATTGCCCGGCCGTCGTTTAAATCGATAACAGACACGTCAACGCCGAAATCGGGGCCTGATATTACTTCCGGTCGACGGGCTCCACAGTGATGCCTGATAAAATCGTGCACCAGTGAATGATCTATTTTTCCGAGTTTTTGATCCATTTCTTACTCCACATCATTTAATCGTATATACAAGGCAAAGAAATCGCCGTACGATTGGTTCCATTGCTGTACGGGAAACCACTTAGGCAGTCCCGTCATCGTCCATTCTATCGTATAATCCCTTCCTTTCAGCGCTTTATGCACGAGTTCCGTTAACGTCTTGGGAGTATAGAATGTCGCCGTGACATAAAAAGGATTCAGCCCGAAAAGCTGTTGTGTCCGGCGGCGGATGAATTTGGGTGTTGTTTTATTCATCATTCCCATCATAATGCCGTATTTCCCAACCCGCGCCGCTTCCCGCAAGACTTTAACGGGATCTTTGTAGTATTCGAATGTCGTGACGAATGCCAATGCGTCGAAACTATGATCTTTGAAAGGCATGAAGTGGGAGTCGGCCATCACGAGGTCTCCGTCAAACAAATGCAGCGCCTGCGACAACATAAACGGCGAGATGTCTCCGCCGGAAGCCTCGATGCCGATTTGTTTCCACCAACGTGTAAAATGCGTGGTGCCGCAACCGAACTCCAGCAATGTTTTCACGCGTTTGTCCTTACCGATAAGCTGTTCCATGATTTTTTTCTGCCATACTTCGGCGCGTTTATAGCGTCCTTCATACCACAATTCGTACGTATCGGTATGCTTCCGGTTGAAAAACCATTCTTCACGGCCTTGCCAGTTTTGCTGTCCCTGACGGACTAAATCGGAGCTTGACTTTTTTTCTATTTCCGTTGAATTCATATTGGTCTATTTATTCATTTATTTTTTCTTTCGGATAGCCAACAAAATGAAGCGAGAAACGAAAAATCGGGCAGGCTTGCATCCCTACGTTGGCATGATCCAAATCAGGTGTCGGGTATCATCTCAGTCCGCTGTGTGCGGGCACCCCGTGCATAGTGTGACACAAAGATACAGGATATTTTTTGATTTGCGGACGGCGGGGATAAAAATAGATGGATTTTATTCCTGAATTTTGCCCGGGGATTGCTCTGGGCAATATTTCCGGGAATAAAAAAACTCAGGCAAGGCGTCGAACGAATACGAAGCCTTCAAAAAAAACCGGGCAAGGCGTCGTACAGATACGAAGCCCTCAAAAAAAACCGGGCAAGGCGTCGTACAGATACGAAGCCCTCAAAAAATTCCGGGCAAGGCGTCGTACAGATACGAAGCCTTCAAAAAAACCCGGGCAAGGCGTCGTACGAATACGAAGCCCTCAAAAAAACCGGGCAACACGTCGTACAGATACGAAGCCTTCAAAAAAAACCGGGCAACGCGTCGTACAGATACGAAACCTTCAAAAAAATTTTCGACAAGGTCTCGGAATTCGAGGACTCCCCCCAAAATTTCCCTTACCATTCAATGGGTTCTTCGCCGTTGGCAATCAAATAGGCATTGGCTTTACTAAAATGCTTATTTCCAAAGAATCCCCGGTGTGCCGATAAAGGCGAAGGATGCGGGGACTTCAGGACAAGATGTCTATTCGTATCGATATTTTCCCCTTTTCGTTGTGCATACGATCCCCAAAGAAGAAAGACCACATGTTCCCGTTCGTTCGCCAAATGACGGATAGCCGCATCTGTAAATTCTTCCCATCCTTTATGCTGATGAGAGCCGGCGCGGTGGGCCTGAACGGTAAGGGTCGCATTCAGAAGAAGAACTCCCTGCCGGCACCATCGTTCTAAATTACCCGAACGGGGAACCGGCACTCCTAAATCGTCCTGTATTTCCTTATAAATATTCACAAGCGAAGGAGGAATCTGTATTCCCTCATTTACCGAAAAGCATAATCCATGCGCCTGGCCGGGTTCGTGATACGGATCTTGCCCTACGATAACGACTTTCACTTTATCGAAAGGGCAGCAATCGAACGCGTTAAAGATCAATTTTGCCGGTGGATAAATAGTACGTGCACGATATTCTTCGCGCACAAAATCGGTCAGCTGTTTAAAATAAGGCTTTTCAAATTCATCTTGCAAGCGCTCTTTCCAACTTTCTTCTATTTTAACATCCATACGAATACCTTTTAATTCAGCCGGCTAAGTTACTTCAAAAAAACGAATTCAAAAAACAGAAAGAATAAAAATAAGGATTCAGATTAAATAAATAGCGTGTTCCCGCGCTTGTTCGCGGATTTCAGACGGCCATAGACTCGATTGTATTTCCCCGATATGCGCTTTTCGAAGATAATACATGCACAAGCGTGACTGTCCGATTCCTCCTCCGATGGATAACGGTAATTCATTATTCATCAATCGACGATGAAAATACAACGACAATCGGTCTTCTTTTCCATGCAACTTCAATTGCCTTTCGAGGGCGATCGGATCGACGCGAACGCCCATCGATGAAAGCTCTACGCTACATTGTAAAACCGGATTCCATACCAATAAATCGCCATTGAGCCCTTTAAAACCGTCTTCATTTGGCGTACTCCAATCGTCATAATCGGGTGCGCGGCCGTCATGCGGAAGGCCATTGGACAGATTCGCGCCGATACCGATAATAAATACCGCCCCGTATTTTTGGGCGACGGCGTCTTCCCGTTGTTTGGCGGTTTTATCGGGATATGCCTGCAACAATTCTTCGGCATAGACGAAATGAATATTCTTGGGCAGTTCCGGCTTTATGAGTGGAAACAATTCATACACCAGATATTCCGTACGGAGCATGGCTGCATAGATGCGTTGAACGATTTGTTTCAAAAAAGCCGCACTCCTGTCCTCCTTTGCGATAACCATTTCCCAATCCCATTGATCGACATACAGCGAATGCAGGTTGTCCAATTCTTCATCGGCGCGTATGGCATTCATATCCGTATAAATACCGTATCCCTCTTCAATATGATAATCAGCCAGCGTTAAACGCTTCCATTTAGCTAAAGAATGCACGATTTCAGCCGTTTTGTCCCCCATATCCTTAATCGGGAAACGTACCGGGCGCTCTATTCCGTTTAAATCATCGTTAATTCCCGTACCGCTCTCAACGAACAAAGGCGCAGTCACACGCCGAAGACGCAACTCCGAAGAAAGGTTTTGCTGGAAAAAATCTTTAATACTTTTTATTCCGAGTTCTGTTTGCTTCAGATTCAATAACGGATGATACCCATCGGGAATATGTAATTTCGACATAATTTATTTCTTTGTTTTTGGAACACAAAGATAATAGTTTTATTCATTTTGTCAAATGAAAGCGCAAATAGATTTCAGAATGTCTCTATTTATCGTGATTGCATTCCATAAAAAGAATAAATAAAGGAAAAAAGGATCATTTAGAAATGTCAATCGATATTGAGATTTCCGATAAGATCGTCTATTGAAAGAATATGGTGGCGATCGAGATAATCCAAAATTCCATCGACGATTTTCGCCGAAGCCGCAGGATCGATAAAATTATAAGTTCCCACCTGGATAGCCGTGGCGCCGGCCAATATAAATTCGATGGCATCTTGCCAATTGCATATACCGCCCATTCCGATAATCGGTATTCCAACGGCATGATATACTTCCCATACCATCCTCAAAGCGATTGGTTTGATGCAAGGGCCCGATAATCCTCCGGTAATCGTGGAAAGCTTCGGGCTGCGCTTTTCCGCGTCGATGGCCATGCCTAAAAAGGTATTCACGAGCGAAACCGAATCGGCGCCTTCCGCCTCCACAGCACGGGCTATTTCGCCGATATTCGTCACGTTAGGCGATAATTTTACAATAAGCGTTTTGGGATAAATCTTGCGTACCGCTTTTACCACCTTCGCCGCAGAGTCGCACGATGTGCCGAAAGCCATTCCGCCTTCTTTCACATTCGGGCACGAGATATTCAGTTCGATAGCCGGAATACGCTCCAAATCGACAAGTCTTTCGGAGCATTTTACATAATCGTCAACCGATGAGCCGGATACATTCACGATAATATTCGTATCATACTGTTTTATTTCCGGGTAAATATGCTGTACAAAATAAGTCACTCCCTTATTTTGCAATCCGACCGCATTAAGCATCCCCGATGCCGTCTCAGCCATTCTGGAATAATTGTTTCCATCTCTGGGTTCGAGGGTCGTCCCTTTCACGAAAATGCCTCCTAAACGAGACAAATCGATAAAATCGATATATTCCGTACCGTATCCGAATGTTCCTGAAGCCGTCATTACCGGATTTTTCAGTTCCAGCCCGCCAATACTGACCTTTAATCTATCCATGTGAGTTCTTTTATGTTAAATACGGGACCTTCGGTACAGGCGCAAACATTTCCTCGGGTTGTTTTTTCAATGCAGCAAAGGCACGCGCCGAACCCGCAAGCCATCAGGTTTTCCAACGAGGCCTCGCATTCGATATCATTTTCGTGGGCATATTTTGCTACGGCGACCATCATCGGCTTGGGGCCGCACGTATAGATAAAATCGTATTTTTCCTCTTGTAAGATGGAATGATGGATAACAAAACCCTTTTCGCCTTGCGTTCCGTCTTCGGTTGTGGTATAAACCGCTCCGTATTTTTTAAAATCGTCCAACTGCAATAAATCTTTTGCCGACCGTCCTCCGAGCAGGAAATTCGGTTTAAACCCGTTATCCGTCGCTTTTTTCCCTAAAAACAATAAGGGAGCGGTTCCAACTCCGCCGCCGATAAGAAGTATTTTAGAAGTGACTTTTGAAGGAAGATGAAATTGATTTCCCAGCGGAAAAATAATATTTATCTTTTCCCCCTCGCTATAATTACATAGATGTTTTGTTCCTTCTCCCACATTTTGGACTAATAACCATAATTGATTGAGGGAAGTATCGACAAAATTAACGGAAATAGGGCGACGCAAAAATGTATGGACAGAGTTTTCTATCCTTATTTGTACAAATTGCCCGGGAGATACGGTATCCGGTAATTTTTCACCTGTAGCAGGAGTTACTTTTAATAAATTATTTTGGTCATTCAGTCGTTCATTCGAGAGAACCACCATATCGAGCATTCTTTTCATTTAAAATAGGAATTCATTGACAAAAACGATGAAATAATACGTTACTCCTGCAAAGGTACGAATAAAAGAAAAATGATGAATCAAGACGCCGATATTTCGGAATTAATTTTTCAATAAAGGGGGTATAAATGTTTCAAATGTATTGTCGTCGTAATAAATGATTATTTGGGTGATTTTTTTAGCACTATTTTGGGAAGGTTCAATGAGCTCATTTTCCTTTATTTGTTCGGTATTTACCGGCCTTTTAAGCGGCTTTTCCTGCGCGAATTCTAATTTAGCTGTATTCTGGATAGGATTTATGGTTCTCTCACTAAATAAATCGGGAGTTTTGGGCATCGATACGGCATTCGTATTGCTTCGGGGAGTTTTGTACATCGGTTCAGTTCCGTTAAGCAACCACTCCGGATTTATATCATTCATATCATTAAGGATTTTAACAACCACATCCAGACTCGGATTATTTCTTCCATTCAAAATATGAGATATTACTGCCCGATTAATTTGCAACCTGTCTGCAAATTGTGCAGGTGTCAGGTTCTCATTTTCCATAATTTGTTTGATTCGATCTTTCATTTAATTCGTATGAACCACTATGTATAAATATTCTGTTATTAATAATCGATACAAATGTAATCAACATTTAGAAACTTACAAAACAAATCCACTATACAATTTTATGGTAAACAAAAGTAATAGCAATCACAAAAGTAACAACAAATGTATTCAGATGATTTATAATCTCAATAAAAAATAATAATTATTTGTTCGTACAATATCTATATTATACTGATATATATGAATATATAGAATATAAAATCATTCATTTTAACTAAAATATATTCATTTAAGGCGTTATGTATGTAAGACTTTGTCCGATGCTTTATATTTTAGATATATAGTATTGATATTTATAGATATAGATAGTATCTAATAATAGAAATCTAAAGGTTAACGCTTTGGATTTACATTTGTATTACCGTGTAAGCAATAGATATTAAATAGTAATTTACTTTTGAGTTGATTGCTATTGATACATTTATTTATATTGGCACTATACTTTTGTAAACAGTCAAATGTTTATTCATCAATTTAAGTTTGTATTTTTATCGATTTGTCGAATTAAAAAAGAATATTTGTGAGTGAGAAAATGGAATTATCGATTTTAGAGATTGGTAGAGTTGCCATTTATATCTCTCTTAATACTGAAACCCCGAGAGAATATAGTAATTGCGACCCGAATATCAGATAACGAAAAATAGAACCTTCTCAGCGAGTTTACATCTGTTATAGATCTCTCATAACCAACTAATTTAAGAACATATTCTGTGTTTCATTTATTCTTCAAATATTTTTTATTTCAAAATGAACCTTTCCTGGCAGACTTCTGTTTAAGATATACTATTCACAAAAGTACATAATACAATTAAAATGATAAGTTCAAATAAAATAGTCTATATTCTCTCTTTTTTGTTACTTGTTTGTTTTCAAAATATGAATGCAAAAAATACACAGAAAACATTTCACGATTTTGTGGTTACGGATATCGATGGAAACAGGTTCGATTTAAAATCGCTGAAAGGAAATAAAGTGATGGTGGTAAATGTTGCTTCGAATTGCGGATTGACACCCCAATATGAGCAATTGCAAGAACTATACAAGAAATATAAAGAGACCGGTTTTGTTATTATTGCTTTTCCGGCCAATAATTTTAAGGAACAGGAGCCCGGAACAAATAAGCAAATTAAAGAGTTTTGTACGGCTAATTACGGGGTAAGTTTTCCTTTAATGGAAAAAATCAGTGTTGCCGGAGAAGATCAGGCTCCCGTATATAAATGGCTGACTCATAAATCTGAAAATGGCAAAATCGATCAGGATGTTATCTGGAATTTTCAGAAGTTCCTTATCGATGAAAACGGCAATTTGGTTGATGTTCTCCTACCCAAAGAGAGCCCGGTAAGCAAAAAAGTAACGGAATGGATTACCGCCGATTAATGCATAATCCGGAAAACAAGCTCCTTGAGTAGTTCTCCGGGTGAGGCGCTTTGATTATCGATACCTTTTGTTTTTGCATCAAACATCCGCAATAAAGAGATGATTTCCATTACTTTTTGTGCAGGATAATTTCGTAGTCCGAGCATATAATCCCGGGCGAAATAAGCAGAACGAATTTGCAAAGCGCTCATAATCGCTTGTTCGCTTTTTTGTGGCAACCAATAACACTCCAACAGATTACTGAAATAATTGAACAAAACGGAGAGGGTTACAATCGTAGGATTATCTTTGGGGTTCTTTCCGAAATAATCGACAATGCGATTGGCCGATAAGACGTTTTTTTGAATAATCGCTTTCAGAAGTTCAAAGTTATTGTATTCTTTGCTTATCCCCACATTTTTCTCTATCAGGTCGGATGTTATGCGTTTGGATTCATCCGGTAAGGATATTTCTAATTTTTGCAGTTCCGGAAGGAGTTTACTAAGATCGTTCCCCACAAAATCGGTCAGCATTTGAGCGGATTTATCATCAATGCCGATATTTTTTTCCCGGAAATAGGAACTGATAAAAGCGGGCACCTGGTTATCATATAATTTTTTTGATTCGAAAACAATGCCGATCCTATCGATATGTTTCACCCAAGCCTTTCGTTTATCCGCCACTCCATGTTTATAGTTGAGTACCAATACGGTTGACAGCATCGGATGTTTGGCGTAAATATCCATTAATTCCAATTTATCGAGTTGTTGCGCTTCCTTTACGATGATCAGTTGATGTTCGGCCATCATCGGAAAACGGCGGGCTGTGGAAATGATATTGTTTATATCGGAGTCGGTACCGTAAAAGACTTGCATATTGAAATCTTTTTCAGTCTCCGTAAGAACGGTTTCCGTTAGTATTTCCGTCAATTTATCAATAAAGTAAGCCTCTTCCCCCATTAAAAGATATATAGGCTTAAAATTGCGCTGAAGTATGTCCTTGCGGATGGAATCGAAAGTCGTTTGAGTAGATGCTGCCATAAATCGGGGAATTACCAGTCGAAACGTAAATGTTTTATAGTGGAACCATTATTAATCAATGTCGTGAGCGATTTGATACCGATCAATACGTGTTCTTTTACGAAGTTTTCAGTAACAAGCTTGTCGCTTTTTTCGGTTTTTACTCCGCTCGAGATCATCGGTTGGTCGGAAACAAGCAGTAAAGCGCCGGTCGAAATGTGATTCGCGAAACCGCAGGTAAACAGGGTCGCTGTTTCCATATCCACCGCCATGACACGAATCTGACGCAGATAGTTTTTAAATTCATCATCGTACTCCCACACCCTGCGGTTGGTGGTGTAAACCGTCCCCGTCCAATAGTCCCGGTTAAAATCGCGGATATTCGACGATAAGGCGCGTAACAAGCTGAAAGCCGGTAAGGATGGCACTTCGGGCGGGAAGTAATCGTTGGAAGTCCCCTCGCCTCTTATTGCCGCAATAGGAAGAATATAGTCTCCCAGACTACCATGTGCTTTAACGCCTCCGCATTTTCCCAAGAAAAGCACGGCTGTAGGCGATACGGCACTTAGCAAATCCATCACTGTGGCTGCATTTGCACTTCCCATCCCGAAATTAACAATCGTGATACCTTGAGCCGACGCATTGGGCATATTGGCATCAACGCCGATAATAGGTACGCTAAAGTGATCGGCAAATATCTCCACATATTTTTGAAAATTCGTAAGTAAAATAAATTTCGTAAACTCCTCCAACGGCCTTTTTGTATACCGGGGAAGCCAATTCTCTACAATTTCTTGTTTTGTTCTCATAAAATTGACGTACTTTTGCTTTATAACGATAACACCTATTTCACGAACAAAGATACAATATGTATGCATTAAATTTGCCTCCTTACGATGCAAAAATCAGAAAATCGGAGACCCGTACGGAGATTTTCGATCCCTTACGGCGTAAATATGTGAGGCTGACACCTGAAGAATGGGTTCGACAGCACTTCGTCCATTATCTGATTTCAGAAAAGAACTATCCCGCATCGCTGATGGCAAATGAAGCAGGCATAAAACTGAATTCTTTATTTCGGAGATGCGATACGGTGGTGTATAATCATCAACTCGAACCGGTCATGATTATCGAATATAAAGAACCCGGAGTAACGCTGTCGCAAGAAGTATTCGATCAGATTGTCCGCTATAATATCGTCTTAAAAGTAGACTATTTGATTGTATCCAACGGACTGAACCATTATTGCGGCCATGTCGATTATACGACACAGACTTTTCACTATCTCTCCGAAATACCGGACTATACCACGTTGTCTAAACGTCAATAGCTTTCGTCTTTTGATGGAAAATCGACCGATTTCACATCTTGTACATACGCTTGAACCGCACGGGTAATATCTTCAAAAAGATTGGCATATTTGCGAAGAAACCGGGGAGAGAACCCTTTATTGATCCCTAACATGTCGTGCATAACGAGTACTTGTCCGTCGACATAGGGCCCGGCGCCAATACCGATAACGGGAATAGTGAGTTTTTCGGCCACTTCCTTTGCTAATTCCGCAGGGATTTTCTCCAGCACAAGAGAGCAACACCCCGCGTCCTGCAAGGCACAGGCATCATCGATCAGCCGTTGGGCTTCATCGGTATCTTTTGCGCGCACGCCATACGTCCCGTATTTGTTGATAGACTGCGGCATGAGTCCCAGATGTCCCATAATCGGAATCCCCGCGCTAAGAATCCGTTTAATCGATTCCAACACTTCTGTACCTCCTTCCAATTTCACACAGTCGGCTTGCGTTTCTTTCATGATTCGGACCGCCGAAGCTACCGCTTCCACGGGGTTTCCCTGATAACTGCCGAAAGGCATATCGACGACGACCAAAGCCCTTTTCACCGCCTTCATCACCGATTGTCCGTGATAGATCATTTGCTCCAATGTGATAGGGAGTGTCGTCGTATTCCCGGCCATTACATTCGAAGCCGAATCACCGACAAGAATGACATCGATACCCGCTTGATCGATAACGCCGGCCATGGAAAAATCATACGCTGTAAGCATGGATATTTTTTCCCCGCGTTGTTTCATTTCGAGTAAGCGGTGGGTAGTTACTTTTCTTTTATCTTCCGTTGGAGCTTTTTTTTCTTCTAGCATTACTGTATTCCCTTTATCTGCCTGCAAAGGTAATTGTTTTTTATCAATAATAAAGGAGAGATAAACAGAAAAAGCCGGACTTTGTAAGCCCGGCTTTTCATATATAGAGGTAATTAAAAAATCACATTAAAACTTATATCCCAGCGTCACAAGTCCTTTCCAAGAGGAGTAATCCAACGAAAACGGGGAACCATCGATGAAAAGTTGATTTTGGTCGTTATACACACTCGGGAAAGAATATAAATCATCCTTTTGAGTGGTATACACCAACGCGACATCGAGGAAGAAGTTCGCATTAAAACGGTACCCTATCCCACCGGTATACAGACTGGTATTACCTTCCATCCGATAAACGGTATTGGTTCCTGAGACAGCAGCATATCCTTTTTCTTTAAAATCGGAATTATACGGATTTTGAATCCATGCATACCCCAGTCGCCCCGAAAATTTTGGAGTGAGACGATATTCGCCCCCGAGCCTTAGGGTTGATGCGGTTTTGAAATCTTCGGATATATATCCATTATCCGGATCATACCATCCATTATCATTAGATGTGGATAATTTCATTTTAGAATAATCGGTGATTTCATAATCCAGACTTGCTATGAATCGATTTCCTAATACCGTTGCAACACTGAAAACCCATTTGTCGGGAGTTGTTAAGTTATAATAGTTTGTTGCCGTACCCGATTGAATGGTTGCCGGTTTGTAATCGGGAACGGGAGCATTAGAAAGCTCATCGGTTGTTTCAGCCGAAAACATATCGGTCAATGAATACCATGTAGATGTATGATATGCCACACCTATCCTAAGCTCATGAATAGGGCGATAAATAGCGCCTACCTTTGCACTGAATCCCGAACCGGTTGTATTCATCCAATTCGTGAGATAATAATGCCCGGCATTCACAAAGTCTTCCCTGTAATCGGAATACAAATTATAAGAAAGACTTGATACGGATAGTGCAAGCCCCAAATTCAACTTATTATTAATAGTGGTTCCTATTGTAAAATCATAATTATCGATATACCCGCTTTCGGTTAAATACAAATCATTTCTTACGGCTTCGTCTGTAAAAGGTATATAAGCATTATTCGTAGACTCTTTAATGAGATATGAATTGTAAGCCAAAACACCTAACCATGGATACGAATCAGCAAAAGGATTATAATCTTCCGTTTTCCATAATTTTTCGGGAGTAGCGAGATGATTGGGATTCTCATCGTTATACTTGTTTACTCTATCTGCAATATAATACAATAGAGAGTTATTAGGGGCACCGACAGCCGATATCTTCCGACTAAATGATTTCTGACGATGGTGCGTAAACCCAAAATTGACAAGTGGTACCGCATCACTTCGTAAAGGAAAATAGCCGACAAAGCCTAAGTTCGATAATGCACGATCGGTTACACTTTCTTTCAGATTCCCAACTTTCGATGTGTTATTTGATAAGTCAAATGTACCCACAATTTCGGAACTGCGATATACGGCAATGCCGGCAGGATTGATGGAGATACCGGTTTGATCGCCTCCCAGCGCACCAAAAGCCCCTCCCATCCCCATGGATCTTGCCGTACCGGAAATGTTTTTGCGGGAAAAATTGTAAGCCTCTATCTCTCCTTGGGCAAACAAACTTCCAGAGATAACGAAGAACAAAAGAAGTGTATAAGTGATTTTATTCATTTTCATTCTACTGTTTATATACTAATAATTATCTGCGGCCACCGCTACTCCTGCTGCTACTGCTTCTTCCGCTACCGCCCCCATATGAGCCGCCCGAACTTCTGCTGCTTGAGCCCGAAGGCGAACTGAATGTGGAAGATGACCGGCTGGAAGAACTGCGACTCGGCGTTGAAAAGGTTGAACTTCTCGAGGACGAGGAAGAACTTCTGTCGGGAGAAGAGTATGTCGAACTCCTCGAAGGAGAACTGCTCCTTGATGGAGACGAAAAAACATCTTGCCTTGAAGAAGAACCGCTTCTCTGATAAGTCGAACTGCTCCTCGACGGAACCGTACTTCTGTTGTTATATTGTCCCTGACGGGTAACCGCATCGTCATAAGAGCGCGAACGTGAAGTGGCAGACCTGTCAACCATACGTCCCGTTCTGGATTCATACGTTCTACCGGAATTGTCGATAATCCGGGTTCTTGAAGTCGTACCCGAATTTCTTCCGTAAGCAGAAGCGCTTCGGGAGGAGCTTCGGGAAGAAACGGCATCCCTTGTGTTTATAGCCGACCGGGAAGAAGAACGCGACGAACCGATATGTCGCCCGGATATGGATGCGGAACTTCGAGGAGAAGCGGTACGGTAAGCGCCCGAACTTCTGGCCGCCCGATTAACAGGCAAGCTGGAGTAATAACCGTCATACCACCCTTTATAGTATCCCCCACCGTAACCGTATCCGCCATAATACCATGGATCGTACCAACTACTGTAATACCACGGCGAATACCATGAAGAGTACCCTCCATAATACCAGGGGCTGTACCACCGGCTATAGGACCAAGGTGAATACCAACCGCCATAATACCACGGATCGTACCATGAATTATACCAGGGATAGTAAGAGTTGAAGCCCCATCCCCATCCTGTACCAAAATACACATTGGTATTACTATATCGATTTCTGTAATAATCGTCATATATGTCATCATTGGCAAATATGATTACTTCGTCGGCACCCGTAATTTTGATACTCGATTCCGGATCGTGGAACCGTATAATCCTATCGGTATATTCATACGGTTGATAAGTAGAATCGTTGCTCAACGTATCTGGCTCCGAAACGTTATCGGCATCTCTACGATTATATTCATCGACATTCCGTCCATTGGCCGTAATTTTCATACCAGACACATCTCCCTGAATAACGACGACTTTCTTCTGAGGAATCGCTTGTTTTTCCTGTTCGGGAACGATTCGTTCCTGCGACGGGTCGGCATATATATCATCCCATTCTTGGGCGAAACCTAAAAAGGGGACTGTCGCCAATATAGCTGCAATAAAAAATTTATTTGCTCTCATAGTTTTCTCCCTATATTTATTTCGTTTAGTTGAATTTTTTGCTTAATCAATACGTAAGACTAAAAATGGATGTTACCGTTTAACCGTGTAAACTATTATTAGCCTGTTTTTTTCGCACAACAGCACAAATATAGCAACAATATTTGTCCTTTTTAATAAGCATGACGGAAAAGTGGGCAAAAATGCTGCGCTGCATTTGGTTAAAAAAACGAAATGCCCCCATATTCCGAAAGAGTCCGTGAAAGATGAAAATGTTATGATTCTAATAATCAAGGACCAATATTCGATACATCGCAACGCTACATTTTACCGGAAGTTTTTTTGCCGGTATCTAAATTAGTCGAATAAGCATCTAGTATCTCTAGCTCTAATCCGTCATAAGCAAGAGAAGCGAAAGAGGGTAATTCCGTCTCGACTTCAGCATGTAGTCCCATATCGTGACTGATATGGGTGAAAAAAGTATGTTTGGCCCCTACTCTTTCAGCTACCCGTATTGCTTGCGCCAGATTTTGATGTGATACGTGCTCTTGTTTCCTCAAAGCGCTTACGACAAGTACTTCCAACTCTTTCAATTTCGAAAACTCCTCATCCGGAATGCTTTTCACATCGGTTAAATAGGCGAAATTATGTATTCTGAATCCCAATATTGGAAGATGGTAATGTAATGCCCGGAGGAGGATAATTGGCGTGTCGCCGATATAAAAAGGAGAAAGCGTATCATCGATGCGATGAATTTTCAAATCGGGCACCCCTTCATATTTATGTTCGGCAAAGCAATAAGGCATACGTTGATAGAGTGCTTCTTCCACCCGCTGTTCCATATACAACTCGATAGACCCAAAGCGAGAAAAAGGTCTTAAGTCGTCGATGCCGCCCACGTGATCGTAATGCTCGTGAGTGAACAACACCCCATCGATTTTTGTAAACGGTAACGGCATCATTTGTTGCCGGAAATCCGGCGTACAATCGATTAAAAAAACCTTTCCATCGACTTCGATTCGTACAGAAGAGCGCAACCGCTTATCTTTTTCATCGGAAGAGCGGCATACGCGACAATTACATCCTATTTGAGGGACACCCGTAGACGTTCCCGTACCTAAAAAACGAACAATCATAATTCATTTCCACAAAAAAAGCCACCCCTATAACAGGGTAGCTTCCATATTGTTTAAAAACCGTCTTTCAATACTGTCTTTCGAGTATCCACAAGTCGTTAAAGGGAACGCCGTACGTTTTTCTTAAATAGTCGGTATTTCCCAATGCGGCATAACGTTGGTGTATTTCGTGACGTTTAGCAACGGCCGAATCCTTGTCGTCGTAGCTAGCTACAATGACGCGGTACATTCCTTGTTCGTTTTGCGCCAAAATCACCGGGTATCCTTCATTTTCCATTCTTGATTTGAGGGATTCGGCGTTTAACTTCACGCTTAAGGAAGCAATTACCACGCTGTATCGTTTAAGACCTGCAGCATCGGTAGCGTATACGGGTTCCACTTTTTCTTTTCTCACCGAAACTTCTACCGGAGGTAGCGGCGCAGCTTCTTTCACCACGGTGGTAGGCTGTGAAGCGGTTTCTTGCAATTCTCTTTCTTTGGCAGCTTCATATACTTGTTTATAAGCGCTTTGTTTAGGCTTGCAAGAAGTGCCTAAGACCAATAGGCCAATGAATGCTAAAGCGAAATAAATTTTTTTCATCTGTGTTGAGTATTTATATGAGTTTGTATCTATTGCTTATTAATTATGCAAAGGTAATAAAGTTAGGCATATAAAGCATCATGCCTGTGTGAAAATAAATTAAATCAGGAAACAAATAAATAAAGTAGCCGATAGTGTACTCTTTTTTATCTTCTTATAGTTAAAAATTATAGTTTAAAAGGTGATTTCTTTACATACACTTTATAATCTTTGATCATTCCCGGCTTGCCCGATTCGGGGCGGGGAAGATACGAAAATCCGCCGATGGCTTTGTCTTCTCCCAGATCGATGACGATTTGATGGGGATGCGGCGGGGCGATCGTAGAGTAACCGGTATGCCAGAAGGTCGATTCCTGCAAGTCGAAGACGTTGGAAGCGATGTTATTGGCATCGTTGGTTTCTTCGCTGTCGGCATACACCACTTTCCAGTGTTGGCGTGAAACAGGTTTTCCGTCTTCGCCCGACAATTCCAGTTCGGCTATGGAGGCGTACGGATCGCCCCCGTGCGTGTTCAGCGATTCCAGACAAAAATAACGGATAACCTGTGTCTTTCCGAATTTGACGTGCTGCCATCCGTTGCCGGCGTCGAACGAGCCGGTGTGAGCGGGATTTTCGGCGCTCAGGTCGAGGTTTTCACCCGTTTTACGGTGCGCATAGGCCGATCCTTTCAGCGAAAGGACATTCAAGATGGGTTCACGCAATCCCTTTAAGCGGGTTTCTTCGGGGCCGCCCAAGTCGAGCACGATGACTTCGTTCCCGCCCTTTTTGAGCCAGCATCCCGGCACATACAAAGCCTGCTGCGGCCCGATATGCCAGTAACGGCCGATGGCTTTTCCGTTGACCCATATCATGCCTTTGCTCCACCGGCTCATATCGAGAAAGGTGTCGCCGGTTTCATCCAATTTAAAGGTACCGCGATAGTAAGCCGGATGGCCCTCGGGATTCGCCTCTTTACGGTAATCCTTGTTTTTCGAAAACGCGTAATCGACCGGGAAGCTGAACACCTCCCACCCTTTTAGCTCAGTGACGCCGTTTTCCGAAATAAGCTCGACTTTTTCGGTGATTCCTTTCCAGTCGTAAATTCCTTTACCGAAATTCATGCGCCCCATGGCTTCCACCAAAATATCGAGCACATCCCCGTCTTTTAAAGCGGGAAGCACCACGGAACTCTCTCCTTTTAACCGGCTGAGTGTGGCTATCTTTTCGCCGTTCAGGAAGACCTGCGTCCAATCGTGCGCCTCGGTGATCGCCAGCGTTTGCTTCAAGCCGGAAGCTTTTAATTTCGTACGGTACAAGATGCTGCCCCATCCCTGATCGAAAAATTCCATGGGCCGGATATCCTCGCTTGCCACCGGGTCGGGAAGATTGTCGAATAAACGGGCGGTTTCATTCAATTCAAATTCGGGGACGGCGATAGCGGGGATGGAATCGGGTATGGGAGGAAGTTGTTCGCCTTGCGGCAGATATTGCTCCAACAAGCGGCGCACCTCGAAGAACTTGGGCGTTACGCGGCCGTATTCGTTGATAGGCGCGTCGTAATCGTAAGAGGTGGTGGTGGGAGAGAAATTGGGAAAGTTGGCGCCTCCCCAATGGCCGAAGCTGGTTCCCCCATGCGTCATGTAGAGGCTAAAAGAGATGTTCTGATCGAGCATTTCCTTTAAGCCTGCAACCAAACTTTCGGCGCTTCGGGTTTCGTGGGGAGCGCCCCAGTGATCGAACCAACCCGACCAGAATTCGCTGCACATCAAGGGCGTTTCGGGGCGCAATTCCTTCAATCGTTTAAACTGGTCGTCGATGTTCGCTCCGGCCCCGAAGTTGATGGTCCATACCAAATCATCGAGCGCATTATTTTCGAAATTCGAGTTCCAATCGCATTGAAAAAGCGGCACTTCAGCCAGTCCGGCTTCCTTGACGATATCGCGAATATTGGCGATGTATTCCTTATTGGTTCCATATGCCCCGTACTCGTTTTCCACTTGGAACATGATGATATTCCCGCCTTTGGTTATCTGCAAATCTTTGAGTTGTTTGCCCACTTCGTTCATGAACAGGCGGGTACGTTCCAAAAAGTAAGGATCGTTATCGCGCAGCCGGATATCCTTTTTCTTGAGCAGCCACCAGGGCAGTCCGCCCATTTCCCATTCGGCGCACACATAGGGACCGGGGCGTACGATTACATACATGCCGTGCTTTTGAGCCAAGCGGCAAAAGGCCGCCACGTCGTTGTTGCCGGAGAAATCGAATTTACCCTCTTCCTGTTCGTGGATATTCCAAAAGATATATAGGCAGATCGTATTCATGCCCAACGCCTTGCACATTCGGATACGATGCTCCCAATATTCCCGCGGGATACGGGGATAATGGATCTCCGCCGCCTTTACCACAAAGGGCGCATCATTGAGCAGGAATGTTTTTTGTCCGACTTCGAACTTTCCTTTTTCGTTCCGGCAGCCGGCTAATAACAGCGCTAAGGCAACCGTCCATAAAATAATTTTCTTCATCCTTTATTATAATGTTGATATAGTTGTCGATTATCAGCTCCCCTACGTCGGATACTACGGCGTGGGAACGACAGGTATAATCGTGCCGTCGGCCCTGAAATTCATTTTGTCGATACACACTTCTCGGTGATATCCGGCGGCTTCGCCCATCCGGATGCCGTCGGGACGGTAAAAGCGGTGATAAACGATGTACCACTCGTCTTTTCCGGGGCGCTTTACGGTAGAATTGTGCCCGGTTCCGTAAATCCCTTCTTCCGGTTTTTTCGACAGGATCAAGTTATCCTCCGGAATAGTCAAGGGGCCGGCGGGAGACTTTGCCATGGCATACCGCACACGGTAATTTTCGCTGCGCGTATCGTCTTCGGACCACAGGAAATAATAGGTTCCGTTTCTGAAAAACACATGGATCGCTTCGCGGAAAGTATTGTCGGGCGTCATCACCTTAACCGTATTTTTCCTGATTGAGATCATGTCGTCGTTGAGTTCCGCCACGGCCATATAACCGTTGCCCCAATAAAGATAGTTTTTGCCGGTGACCGGATCGCAAAACACTTCGGGATCGATTTCTTGCCCGCCGCGTACTCCTTGCGGCCTGAAATCGATCAGCGGCTTTCCCGAATCGGTAAACGGTCCGGCGGGATCATCGGCCACTGCCACACCTATCTTTTGCGCTGCCGTAAAATAATAGTAATACTTGTATCCGTCCGGCGTTTTCTTTTCGATGATGCATGGCGCCCATGCGTTTCGGTCGGCCCATGAGACGTCCGTATTAAGATCGAGGATAATCCCTTCGTCTTTCCATTCGGTCAGGTCGTCCGAAGAAAAAGTTTTAAAGTAAGTCCCCGACCAGCCGGTGTAACCGTCGCTGGTGGGATAGATGTAGTATTTATCGGTTTTGTGGGAATAAAGCACATCGGGATCGGCGAAGAATCCCTTTAAGACGGGATTGGAAATAGCCGGGCCTGTTTTACCGGGCTTGCCCCATTTCTTTAGCAGTCCGTCCAGTTCGGGTTGGGTAATGGGGATGATCGATCCGTGGCGTGGATGGAAATCCATCGATATTTCATGGTCGATCACACGGAAGTTTTCCAAATCGTAACTTTCCGTAAACTGATACTTTCCTTTCCCATATACGTCGTACATCAGAATGTATTTATCGGAACCGATGCGTTTGAATACGCCGGAACCTTCCACGGCATCGGCGGTTTGTTGTTTATAATCGTCGTGCTCCGTCCATTGTCCGGAGGTGAGCGACCGGGTGGTGGCCAGCTTTATTCCGTTGCCGTGCCCTTCGGTTTTATAAAACATATAGAACAACCCGTCCTTGAGGATGATATCGCCGTCGATACACGACTTTCCATTTTGCGGAAGGAACAACGGCTCCGGCTCGCCTTCCAGGCCGGTAAATTGCTCATTGGTATAAGCGTAATAAATGATATCGGGGCCGTCGCCATGTTTCATCGACCAGTATACCATGTATTTGCCGGCTTCCGGATCGAAGATGGTTTGCGGCGCCCACACCCGTTTGAGGTCTTCCTGGCCGGAATATTTCTGTTGGATGTTGATGATGCTGGAAGTCCAATGAATCAGGTCGGACGACTTGAGCAGGACCATCGCACGGTTCGAGTCCCACCCCTTGGAGGCGGTCATGTCGGTAAGGACCATGTAAAACGTCCGGCCGTCTTGGCCTCTCAAAATATGCGGATCTCTTACTCCGCCGGTCGAGCTGATTTTCTTTGAATCAATCACGGGGCGGTTCTCATTCAATGCATAATAGTTGTATCCGTCGTAACTGACGGCATACCGTACCGCTTCCCTATCCACATTGTTTCCGGTAAAGTAGGCGAATAAATATCCTGCGTACGTATCTTCAAAAGCGCCCGTTTGCGAATTTTCCGATTCGGGTTGCTGCTCCCCGCACACGATTTTGTCTTGCGTCACCGCGTCCAATTGCGTTTTTACCTGTGCTTTTGCAAAGGTGACGCAGATAAGACCTATTATTAACCAGTTGAGTTTTCTTTTATTCATCTTTTTTATTTATCGTTAATCCGTTGTTTTCGTCTGTCTCTTTGTGTTCCCCTCCCTTTTCTTCTATCCCGCAATGCGGCTATCATATAATACTATCACTTCCCGCGTAATACATTAAAAGAAAGAGCCGGAACCGTGAGGGATCAAACGAATACTCAAATTCTATTTTACGTTGACTTCAACTTTGGTTCCTTTCAGCCAAGGAGTCGTAAATTCAATTATTGCATCTCCCTCTTTTTTCTCCGATTGAATATATACTACTATTCTTCCATGAAATACCCGATGTTTGTTGTCGGTATAGTCGCTCATATCCGAATTATTGCTTGCTTCCATTCCTAATAATTTAACCGGACCTTGTATCTTACAAGTTATTTCATCATCCGCAAGCATTACAGGGATTCCGTTCTCGTCTACTACCTGAAGCACTATCTTTCCCATGTTCTTTTCATTCGATAGTTCTTTAACAGCATCCTGAACGATAATGGCATAAGGACGACCTGACGAGTGAATTGCATATCGGCAAGCCTCTTTTCCATATTGATCGATTCCCACGGCTTCTAACTTTCCCTCCCGATAAGGTACCTCCCAATAAATAATGCCTGTATTATCATCCTTTTGTTTGACTTCCCCTATTATTTGCCCATTTAATTCAAGACGAGCTTTGGGCATGTTTGTATAACAAACAACACGAATGCCGTCCCCTTCATGATAATTCCAAATTGAATAAGCGTCCTGCGAAAGATATTTCTCTTTTTCCTCTTTATGAAAAGGATAGGTCCCGATATAAATCATAGGCTTATTTGACCATAATGATTGTCGAAAATAACCGCGAGGTTTCATAAAACCGGCAAAATCAAGTAATCCTGAATAAAATCCACGTGACGGCCATTGCCCCGATTCACCTAAATAATCAATGCCCGTCCATAAGAATTGGCCAAATATATAGTCCTTATCCCTTACCGCCTTCCATGCGGCCATATCATGACGATTCTCACTACCATAAATAATGCGATTCGGATATTTTCGGTGATCAGTTTCATATAGATTTTCAGTATAATTATAGCCGACAATATCCAATGCATTCGGATATTCAGTCTCATTAGACATCGCTACACCAGCCAATCCGGCAGTTGTCGGGCGAGAAGTGTCGTATTTCTTTACCACAGCAACCAAACGTTTCGAAATGTCCCCTAATCGCATCGCATCCGGAGCCTCTTTTTTATATCCTCCAAAAATAGCCTGCGTAAATCCGGTATCTCTTCCTCCGTCAAGCACCGGATGTGAATAAGGATCGTTGGGATAATCCACTTCATTGCCTATACTCCATGCAAATACAGAGACATGATTCCGATCACGGCGAACAATATCGGCTAAATCTCGCTCTCCCCATTCATCAAAAAAATCATAAGATCCCTGAAAGCCGGGTGTACCCACATTCCATCCCTTTATCCACTTTCTTTTAGGAAATTCCCATTCATCGTACATTTCGTTTAGCACCAACATGCCTAATTCATCACATAACCTATAAAGAGTCGGTGCTTGGGGATTGTGACTCGTGCGTATAGCGTTGCAACCTATCTCTTTTAAGGTAAGCAAACGTTCTTTCCACACTTGATCGGGAACAGCCGCGCCCAATACTCCCGCATCATGATGAATGCAAACCCCCTTTATTTTCATCCATTCACCATTTAAAGCGAAACCTTTATCCGGATCAAATTTAAAAGTTCGGAATCCTGTGATAACCTCTGTTTGATCAATAGCCTTTTTATCTTTCAAAACAGTTGTTTTAAGCGTATAAAGAATGGGATCGGTGATGTCCCAAAGCAGCGGTTTACTTACGAAAAGGTCCGCATTTATTTTACTTTTATCGCCTGAGTTTAGAGATATTGTTTTGGAATTATTTGCCACTCTTTTACCATCCGGAGCAAATAATTCATTCAATATAGTCACGTCGGTTGCGACTGATGTTCCATTCTCTATTTCAACTTCCACTTTAAGAATACCTTTATTTTTGTCCACTACCGGATGGGCATAAACTCCCCATTGCGTAATGTGTACCGGATGAGCGTATACGAGCCATACATTTCGATAAATCCCCGATCCGGTATACCATCTTGAATCGGCGTATCGGCTATGATCAACACGCACATTTACAAAATTATCTTCTCCGTATTTTATATATGGAGTAACATCATACATAAACGAGACATAACCGTTTGGGCGTTTACCAAGTGATTGTCCGTTTATAAATACTTCACTGCGGTTATAAACTCCTTCAAAATAAATATAGACTTTATTTCCCTGCTTGTCCTCCGGAATAGTCAACACTTTTCCATACCATCCTATACCGCCCGGAAGGTAACCCGTCGCACTCGCTAAGGTCGGGCTTAATTGTTCTTTGATGCTCCAATCATGTGGCAAATTTACTTTGTCCCAGGAGGATTCATTAAATTCAGACATCGGTTTATCCCCCGGATTGTCCTGTGTAAAAAACCAGTCTTCATTTATTTTTTCCGGCTTTCCAAAAGAAACTTGCCCCAATAAAGAGACCGTCGCAAAAAGACTTATCGAACAGATTATAAAAGTGATCTTATTCATGATGCTCGTTTATTTTATTAATATTGAAGTACAAATGTAGTAACTGACTGAGGATCTACCATACATATATCATCTTTGGGAATATCCTCTTGAAGATTTTTTCTTGATGAGGTAACGTACCGTTTTATTGAAAGATGTTTTTTGCTCATCCCTTTCAAATCAAGCGCGACTTCCAGACTGTTGGCCGTCATATTGGTAAATACAATTACCACCTTATCCTTTGACGGAGATAACCAGGCAGACCCAAAAAATGAATCGGAAGGATTTTTAATATTTAAATCTATGCGTTGATAGCCCGGACGTATAAAAAGACTATAATTCCCCAGTACCCATAAGTTTTTCATAGCCTCATGGGAACCACTCTGAGAGATATCGCCATAAGCGCCACCGGCAGGCGTTAATTTGATTAATAGGAAACGATTTTTGTGGTTCCAGCGGTCCATATCCAACGCCGTCCAATAAGACCAGGAACTAACATTGGCGGTTGTAAGATCGTGATGCATCACTTTAGCCATATGCAAAGCGATATCAAGGTATGTTGATGTTTCATTTCCCGGATAATCTTTATCATTGTAATGATCTCCCAGCATACTCCATTCGGTTTGATAGATCTTTAATCCGTGCGAAGCGGCAGCCGAAGCAAGCTCCTGACGTACTTGTGAAAGCGTATTCCAATTCCCGTCTGTCCAATAGCTATGGCCCCCGATAAGTGGTGGAACATGCGAAAGATCACCTATATAATTTTCGGACTGAGGGGAAAAGAATTCTTTTATTTGGTTACTACGACCTGCATTTCCTTTTGATTTATAGAGATATTCCCAGTCACCGGATTCGGTAATTAAAATTTTTGATTCCAGATTTTGTTGCGTAAGCGCTTTATCTAATTCAACTGCTAAATGCTTGATTTCCTTGTTTTGCCAACCTGTCCCTTCTTGGGAAGGTGCGTCCCAATTATATTGCGGTTCATTGACCGGACTTATATAAGAAAATGGAATATTTTTATTATTCTTAAAATAGCTTGCGACATTCGCCATATAAAGAGCGAAGTCGGTATAATGCTCGGGTTTGAGATTAGAATATGCCCCTCGGTCGGAATAGCCTTTACCGTTAAAGGTATAATAAACCGGAGGAGAGTTACTAAACATGACGAAAGAGTTACACCCATATTCATGCGCTTTTTCCAAAAAGAATTGTTGGCCTTGTTGTTTTTGCCAATTAAAAGTGCCGTCCTCGTTCAAAAAACATTCTGCCCGGCGGGATTGATCTTCAATTCCACTCGCATTGCCTTGTTCAGAAGTTCCGGCACCCAGGTTGAATCTCCACATAGAAAGACCGATTCCTTCCGGATCACCCTCTTTAATCTCTTTTGAAAAGAGCAAGCGAGCGATGGCTTCTCTTTGATCGAAACTCCAATCGCGGCCAACATAGTTAGCCGTCCAACAGTCAGAAGCTCCAAATCCATCCATCGTCTGAAACGTTTTTCCGATATCGATCGTAATCGACTTTTCAAAAATTGTTCCGGATTGGATGGGGAGAGTCGTCGGACTCTTACTGCACGAAAAAGATGCAACTATAAAAAGAATGAGAAAATAATATTTGAATTTCATCATAACAGTGTAGCTTAATAAAAACTGCCGCGGAATAATCTTTTAAACTACCCGCGGCAGAAATATAATTACCTTATGGATTTTTTAATTCCACCCTGGATTCTGGGTGATAGAACCATTTGACATCGTTATTTCATATAAAGGAATAGGAAATACCAAATCCCGCTCTTCCTTAAAGGTACTTCCTTTACTACTTGGTTCACCTTGATTTTCCCATTCATAAATATCAGCCGTATTTTCATTTGTGTTATATTGGACAAATGTTCCATTCGGCCCAAAAAGATTAGAAATTACTTTTTTTCCGTTATCATCTGTCCAACGGCGAATATCGTACAAGCGATTGTTCTCTAATGCCAACTCCAAGCGGCGTTCGGTACGAATTGCTTTCCTAAGTTCATTTCCACTCGCGGTAATATCGGCTAAATGAACACGAGTACGGACTTTGTTAAGATACGTTTTTGCGGTAGCATCCTCGCTCAATTCATTACAAGCTTCAGCATACATGAGTAAGACATCTGCATACCTTAACAATCTATGATTCAATGGGATTTTATCGAGATTATACACTTCCGGGCGTTTGCTGTAAGGGATAAAGAATTTCCGGTTAATGCGCGCAGATTTATGATCTTTCGGATCAACGATGTAGCAATTTTCATCCCAACCGTATTTCTCTATGTAGCTTTGATAGGAAGACATCTTTTTACTATTCTCAATAAATACGTCAAAGTCTTCTTCTCCTGCTATCTCTGTACAACCCGTTTTAATAATCGTCCATTTCAGACGTTCATCATCACCAGCGGCAATAAATGTATTCTCAAGATCACTTGTGGGTTGGCACCACGACCATCCGTCACCGGGGCCACTACGCGCTCCGGTTATAATCGCTAAAGATCCTCCCAAAGCATATACGCCATCGTACATATACTGTACTTCAAACAACGACTCCTCACTGTTATTATGATCTACCGACCATACATCGCCAAAGTTTTTCAGCAAGTCATATTCGTCTTCATCAATGAGCGTTTTAAGCACATCCCGAGCTTCTTTCCACTTTTCCTGATAAAGATAGGTTTTACCCAAATACCCTAAAGCTGCACCACGAGTAGCCCGCCCTATATCGGCAGCATCATACTCACTACGTTGAGGCAAAACTTCAGCAGCAGCTTTCAAGTCTTCTTCTATAAATTCATAGATCGTGCTTACATTACTACGAGTAATTCCCACAATCTTATCCGGCATTAAAAAACCGGTAATCAGGGGTATATCTCCAAAGTTCTTAACCAACTCGAAATAATAATAAGCCCGCAGGAATCTTGCCTCAGCAACGAGCCTGCTCTTTTTTGCTTGATTTAAGATCGGAGCCTCCGGGATTCTTTCAATAGCAATATTGCAACGAAGAATACCCTTATATCGATATTGCCAGAAGTTGGCAACAGCCTCATTCGATTGTCCGGTGCCTTGATAATGTGCCAGAGAAATATAATCTCCTTGATCCTGACTGGTATTACCCATCCACGAATCATCGCTGCACATATCCGATAACAACCATATTTTATTAATCTGCCACCAACCGCCGTAAGTTAAAGCGGAGTAACAACCGGTAAGAAACGATTCAGCTTCTTCTTCCGTCTGAAAATAGGTATCCAGATTTTCTTGTCCTCTTACCTCTTCTTCCAGGAAATCACTACATCCGATGAAGACAACAGAGGCAATTAATGCAATTATACTCAATATCTGTTTCATATTCATAGTCTCTAAGAAATTAAAATTTAAAATCTATACCTAATAAAAAGGTACGAGGATTCGGATAAGCAATCCCATCAATTCCGGTTTCAATCACACTTCCGTCGTTCCCAATTTGCGGGCGTTCGGGATCCATACCCGAATAACCGGTAATCGTGAACAAGTTTTGGGCTGAAAACGAAAGCCGAAGCTCTGTATTCCCACCGAATTTATAGGGTAAGGTATAACCGATTTGGAGGAGTTTACAACGCATGTAAGAACCATCCTCTACATAAAAGCTGGATACACGCGTATAATTTTGATTCATATCATTCACCGATAAACGGGGAATATCATTACTGGTACCTTCTCCTGTCCACACTTTTGACAGCGTTCCCGCATAAACATTCGAACCTCCCGTACCCCCATAGAGTCCTTTGCTCTTATTAAAAATATCATTGCCGAAGGTACCATAAAAATTGGCCCTAAAATCGATATTCTTATAATTAAGCCCTACATTAAACCCAAGCATCAGATCCGGATAGGGATTTCCAATCCATGTCTTATCTTTTTCATTCAATACCCCATCGTGATTAAGGTCTTTGAATCGAATATCTCCCGGCTTGGCATGTTCTTGGATAATTGTACCGTGTTCATCGGTGTGAGCATTTACTTCCCTTTGGTTTTGAAACAATCCGTCTGCTATATACCCGTAAAAGCGAGATATTTCACCTCCATCTTCGTTTCTGATAATTTTATCTTGATTGAATTCTCCGGTAAGTACCGCCCCATCACCTGAAAACTTGATTGCTTTATTTTTTACAGCAGAAAGATTGACGCCCACATTATAAGAGATATCTGACACTTTATCATTCCAGTTGAGCCCCAATTCCCAACCGCTCGCTTTCATACTCCCAATATTCATCCATATTTGGCTATTCCAATCCGGATAACCTACCGCATAGATATTTTGCTTTTTATAGAGCATATCCATCGACTTTTTCTGATAGATATCGAACGTAACATCCATATGTGCATTTAAGAGCGACATATCGACCCCGATATTCCAATCTTCTACTGTTTCCCATTTTAACATCGTATTACCGACACTGGAAATAGAGGTACCGGTAACACGAGCAGGAGTTAATCCGAACACATAATCAGACTGGGAAAGTAAAGTAAGGGGTGCCGAATTTTCAATATTCTGATTTCCTACTCGTCCCCAACCTCCGCGGATTTTCAAGTTACTGAAAAACTCCTGATCTTCCATAAAACTTTCACTTGTAAGGCGCCATGCCGCTGATAAAGAAGGGAATATTCCATATTTATTTCCTTTCGGAAATTTAGAAGAACCATCGGCCCTTAACGATGCTGTCAGGTAATAGCGGTTGTCATAATTATACATGATTCGGCTCAAATAGGATACGAGGGTATTATAAGAGGTTTTACCTTCTCCTTTCTGATTTTGAGTCCCTGCATTCACTTCTCGCAGAATTTCGGAATTATTAGGAATCTTTTCGCGAGATGCCTTGATTTGATATTCAGCAAAACGCTCCGCAGTAAAACCGAGCATCGCATTTAGATTATGCTTATCGGCAAAAGTGATCCTATAATTAGCTGTATTGGTCCAATTCCAATCCAGCCATTCTTTCATTTCACGGGAAATTTCGTTCAGCGCTTTTTGTTCAAGAGCATCAATAAAGAACTGAGGTGCAAAAGAATCCGAGCGACGAATATGAGCATTGGCTCCGAATTGTGTCCGTAAAGTTAAATTTTCGATCGGAGTCAATTGCAGATACGGATTAAGAATAACTCCGTATTCTCGGGAATGGGCATTCTGGCGGGCAAGCGATCCTGCCGGATTATGCGTTTGATTATTACGTGAACGCTCATAGTTGCTGTATCCATTATCCACCCACTCCTCTTCCGGTTTAAAAACCGGTGTTGTCGGATCCATGCCCATAGCGGATGAAAACAAATTAGGCGTATCATCCCACGATTCTACCCGCGGCGCGATATCAAATCCCATTTTCACATACCTATTAAAAGTATATTCCGTATTCAAACGGACATTAATTTTATCCCAATAGCCTACATCATATTGCGAATTGTTGCGGAAATAACCAAGGCTCAAGTTATAGATAAGTTTATCGGACCCGCCCGAAACATTAAAAGCATAATTTTGTATGAGAGCGGTTTTATTAACAACTTGGTTCCACCAATCGATACTTTCAGCGTCGGTAATATTATCATTCCCTTTCCACATCGGAGTACGGTCGTCATTAATATAACGAGCCTTGAAGACTTGTTCATATTCGGATGCTTTTGCCATATTCGGATTAGAAAGTGTTTGAAATCCG
This sequence comes from Limibacterium fermenti, assembly GCF_041902845.1. Taxonomy (GTDB): domain Bacteria; phylum Bacteroidota; class Bacteroidia; order Bacteroidales; family Dysgonomonadaceae; genus Limibacterium; species Limibacterium fermenti. Next base: position 1,924,541 of record NZ_CP159486.1, on the reverse strand, counting down.
AGAGAAGAACTAAAATTAAATCGGGCTTCTCCTGAAACCCCTTTTTTAGTCGTGATAAGAATAACTCCATTAGATCCGCGCGTACCATAGATGGCAGCAGCTGAAGCATCTTTCAATACTTCCATCGATTCGATATCGCTACTATTCAAAAAATTAATATTTGTTCCCACGGGCATTCCATCAACCACATAAAGCGGGTCACTGTTATTGACGGTAGTAACCCCGCGAATCAAAACCTTAGGTTGTGTACCCGGACCACCGCCACTGGTAACTTGTACGCCATTTACTTTTCCTTGAAGCGCATCCATGGCATTTCCAACCGTTACTTCCGTAATCTGTTCTCCTTTTACCGTGGAAATAGAACTGGTTAAATCACTTCTTTTTACAGCACCATACCCAATTACCACCAACTCGTCAAGGAGCTCGTTTGCTTCTTTCAGAATTACGTTTATAGTCGTTCGATTGCTTACCGGTATTTCCTGTGATTTAAACCCGATGGACGAAAATACGAGTATCGCATCTGCGGAAACATTACTCAACGCATAATTACCATTCAAATCAGTGATCGTACCATTTCCCGAACCTTTCACTATGATGGTGGCTCCGATCACAGGTTCATTATCTGTCGCTGAAGTTACGACTCCCTTTACAGTGATTTGCGCCTGCGTATATAAACTGATCAGTGCAAAACACAATAATAATATCTGTTTTTTCATATTCCTCAATGTTTTTATTTAGTTACCCGAACCAGTTTTGCCCTTTCAAGATGAGCATCAAATATGAGTTTATAATTACCGGTTACGTTAACTGTTGGTTTTGCCCAATTATCTCCTACATGATCAGGCTTCGTCCATGCAGGATTCGTGTACTTCGCTTCCTTACCATAATAACCGAAAATTTCCGGATCAGTTGAATTATCAACACGCCACGTACAATAGTTCCACCAATTGTCAGAATGCCAGTTATGAATTACGAAATTCATTTGCGTACCGGCTTCAAGAGGCAATGGCTCTTCGAGATAGAAGAGATGAGAGTTGGTATTGTCTTGAGTGAAGCGTTGCACTTGGCTGGGTTTACTTGTCATATAACCGAAATAGAACTCTTGCAACCAGGAACCGCCATCCCCCCATGTGTCAAGGTTTGTAGATCCGTATTTATGAGGTATTGGGTCAATGGCTTCAGCAATCGAATATGTCTTAATATTATAAGTACTCTTCCTTGTATCGAAAGTAATTTCATAATAAATGTTGGCTTGCTCCAACACGATGGGTTTCGCAGATTCAGGATCATCCGTTAATTTGCTATTGTCTTCCGGATCAAGCCCAAAGCATATTGGAGAGAAGTCACTCTTTTGAGGAAGGAAGAAAATCTCCGTACCGGCTTTTTGGCAATAGTAATTTGCCTTATATTGATAAGCTCTCGTACGTTCGATACGCATGGGCACCCCAAATACGTCGTTGTTGAGCTCCTCCGTTGTAGCGACATCGGCCAAGTACATCTTTTCGAAGTCAGGCATTTCAGAGACGGAGATCACACTTTTTACGATCGATTGTTTTCCACTTTTATCTGTGGCAGTAACCGTCACATTATACTCCTGCGCTTTATTCGGCAATATGATTTTTTGCATAAATTCAAATTTGTTTTCGCCTTTAGCATCTAATCTCAGTGGCTCAAATCCTTCTATACCGGGAATTTCTATCGTCAAATAATCTAAAGCACGATCATCCGAAATAGAGAAGCGCAAATTAAATTTCGTTTCGGATTTGATAAGCACTGTAACATTTTTATCAGGTGAAAGCGTGAAAATGGGATTTTCAAAATCACCATCCATCGTTACATGCATATCTTGTGATACAGAACGATTCCCCACATCAAACACTGTAACCTTAATAGTGAAGGATTCTCTAATTTCATCTCTTTTCATGTTGAATTTGTAATTCAACTCATATGTTTCAAGAGGTTTTTCATAGATTTCAATCACATCAATGGTTTTGTCAAGATTTAACTCCGGACATTCAAGCTTGATAGCCGAAATTCCATCCTTATCACTTATAACTCCTTCAATCGTAATCGATCGTCCGGCTGCAGTCTGAATATCATCCGACGTTAAAGTCAGGACAGGACTCAATCCGTCAACATCAGGATATCCATGGTCATCTTTACATCCTGTAATCCATGCGGATAAGGATAATACAAATAAAGATCCTAGTAATACAAACAAAACCTTCCTCTTTTTAAATGAAGTTTTCTTTTTCATTCTTTCATGCTTTTTTTAGACTAATAAATACTACATTTTAAATCAATAAATCAATACGAAAAATCCTTTTAGGTATCAGCGCTTACATGGCCATAAGCAAGTGTGACATCCAAATATGGGCATTCGAAATATTATCATGAAACAAAGGTAGTATGTATTTTTGCCAATAACCGTCATAAATCGTGCAAGAATGAACAACAAATCATTCAATGATAGATTTGTTATTTATTTATTAACGATTTAACATTATATTTGATGAGCAAAATTATTTTTTCAATGGACATGAGATTCTTTTTTGTTTTTTTTGCTATCGTTTTTTTTACCAGATCCTATTCACAACCTTCTTCTATCAAAGAATTAGGAGTTGAACAGGGTTTGTCGAATAACTATGTCGTAAGTATCACTCAGGATAAAGACGGCTTCCTTTGGTTTGCTACGGAAGAAGGGTTGAACAAATTCGACGGTACTCGATTTATTCATTATTATAAACACAATCACGGCATAAGCGGCAATGAACTCAATTGCATTTATGCAGACCCGCAAGCACCCGTTATATGGATAGCTACCCAGCGCGCGGGATTAAACGCTTATAATTATCAAGATGAATCCCTTGAGGTTTTCAAACATACGCCTCAACAAGCAAACAGCCTTATTACAAATGATGTGACCGCCATCGCTCCTGCGGCTGACGGAAACCTGTGGATCAGCACTTATCACCGGGGAGTGGAGTATTTTAATAAAGAGACAAAAGAATTCAGGCATTATAATAAGGATACATTCCCGGAACTTTCTTCGGATAATGTGTGGACAATTATGGACGATGGAAATGAAAACCTGTATATCGGCCACGTTGCCCATGGAATGAGCATTGTTTCATTGAAAGATAAGCAGATCCGGAATTATACCCACAACCCTGATGATCCGGAAAGTATCCCGGGTGACGAGGTACACTGCCTCTATAAAGACAACAATGATAACATCTGGGTCGGCACCGACAATGGGCTAGCGCTGTTTCATCCTGAAACAGGAGATTTCATCCGCCCTGATAAATCTCCGGAAACTCCTTTTGCTTCCGCTATTTTCGATATCCGTCAAACCGACGACAATAAACTATGGGTGTCGACAGAATTAAACGGAATTTTCGTTATTGATTTAAAACAATATTTTTTCATGTCGCCGGGGACATTGAGCATGGAGCATTATACGGTTGGCTATAATAGATATAGCCTCTCAAACCCTACGGTACGCTGTGTATTTCAGGATTCTTTTGAAAATATCTGGCTCGGCACCTACGGTGGCGGCATCAATTTTATAAGGCATACACCGCCTCTATTCCATGTTTTTAGTTATTCTCCCATACCGGAGGACCCTTACAGCATGAATAACAGAACGACACTCAGTTTATGCTTCGACGCGGAAAAAAGATTATGGATCGGGACTGACGGAGGGGGGATCAATGTATTCGATAACGGCAAACGCATAAAAGTTTATTCAAAAGAATCGAACGATTTATCGCAAAATACCGTGCAAGCTTTATTAAAAGATTCTCAGGACAATATTTGGATCGGAACATTTGTCAAAGGAATCAATCATTACAACCATAAGACGAAGAAAATCACTCCCGTTTTGCTGGATGGAAAAAACGACTCGGACATCCGTTGTTTTTATGAAGACAGCCATGCAAATATATGGGTGGGAACGAATACGGGTATCTATGTCTTCGACCCCGTAAGCCGTCATCAGATCAGGCACTACAATAAACAAAACGCCCGGTTGCCGGAAAATTTGGTTCGAAGCCTCGTAGAAGACCGCCAAGGACGTATATGGGTAGGCACTTTCGGCGGAGGATTAGCGGTTTATACTCCCGAAATGGAACTTATTCGCTCCTATAATGAACATACCGGTTTCTGTTCCAATACAATCAATTATCTCTTCCCCGATTCGCACGGACGTGTTTGGGTGGCTACCGGAGAGGGATTGGTCTGTTTTACCGAACCGGATTCCACCGGGTACCGCGCATATGGTCGCGAAGAGGGACTGTCAAATGTTTATATCCGCGCCATAACGGAGGACAGGGACGGCAATATATGGTTCAGTACCAACGCCGGCATATCGTGCTACGAGGAAGAATCGTCACAGTTTCAAAGTTATAATCATTTCGGGCGAATTCCTTTAAGAAGTTTTTCGAGCGCCGTTGTGAAAGATAACAATAAAGATGTCATTTACTTCGGATCCATCAACGGGACCTACTTTTTCGAACCGTTCACGGTACTGCGCCGACAGGAAGTGCCTCCGGTCATCATTACCGAGATGAAAATTTACGAAGCTTCGACGGCTGAAAACGAAAGGAAATCGATCAATTATTTTAATGATCAAAATAAAGACATAGAACTTACCCATAAGCAAAATACATTCAGCATATTCTTTAATGTCCAGGACTACTCGTTGGCCGATCAAGTGGATTATGCTTACCGGCTGAAAGGGATAGATGACGGATGGCATACCGTTGAAGACAACAACGTCACGTTCCGCAACATTCCTCCCGGCCGGTACCGATTCGAAGTGAGCGCACGGATGAAAAACCAGACACCGTCGAATGACATCTATACCCTGTCCATTCATATACAACCTCCCATATGGCTCTCATGGTGGGCTAAAGCGTTTTATTTTATTATAGCCGCGTCCATTGTATTTGCTATTTTATATGCCTATAAGAAAAGGATAGACATACAGAGCTCGTACGAATTGGAAAAGAAAAATCATGAACACGAACAGGAACTCAATAGCGAACGCTTGCGCTTTTATACGAATATCACCCACGAACTCCGTACTCCGTTGACATTGATTTTAGGCCCCTTGGAAGATTTGCAAAAGGATCCGGGCCTTTTACCGAAGCAACATCAAAAGATTTCCGTAGTAAGGCAAAACGCCTTGCGCCTTCTTAATCTGATCAACCAATTGCTGGAGTTTCGAAAAACAGAAACTCAAAACAAAAAACTCTGTGTGAGCAAAGGAAACATTTCCGAACTGGTAACCGAAATAGGGCTGAAATATCAAGAACTCAACCCGAAACCATCCGTGGATATTTCCATTGATCTGGAAAATGAAAATATGCCTTTGTATTTTGACAAGGAAGTGGTAAATACCATCTTGGACAACCTGATATCCAATGCAATCAAATATACCGATAAGGGCCGGATAATACTCTCTTTATATACTACTCAAAAGGAGGATGTACCCTATACGGAAATAAAGGTCACCGATACCGGTTACGGTATTCCTAAAGAAGAGCAAGAACATATCTTTGAACGTTATTATCAAATAAAAAACGGGAAACAGGCTTCCGGTACCGGAATAGGGTTGGCTTTAGTAAAGAATTTAGCTCTATTGCACGAGGGGGAAATACGGGTAGAAAGCGAACTCGACAAGGGAAGCAGTTTTTACTTTTCGTTGCTTACACACAATTATTATCCCTCGGCTTTACATAGTGAGGGAAACGATACAAAGGAAATCGAGCAGCAGGAAACGCTTCCCGATATAACGGCTAACGGAAGGCCTATCTTATTGGTGGTAGAAGATAATACGGATATACGCGATTATATTTCGGATTCTTTTTCCGATGGCTTCGACGTAATTACCGCCGCCGAAGGGGACGAGGGGTGCAAGGCCGCTTTTGCCCATATTCCCGATATTATAGTGAGCGACATTATGATGCCCGGCATGGACGGCATAACTTTTTGCAAGATAGTGAAAGAAGATATACGCACAAGCCATATACCGGTAATTCTGCTTACGGCTAAAACCTCTATTGATGATAAGGAAGAAGGTTATCTGTCGGGGGCCGATTCCTATCTTACCAAACCATTTAGTGCGACCTTGTTGCGCAGCCGCATCAATAATTTGCTGGATATCCGGAAGAAGTTGGCGGATCAAATTAAATTCAATTTAAAATTAAACAGTAAAAGCGATATGCTTAAAGATTCGATTAATCAAATCGACAACGAGTTTATCCGGAGCCTTACTCAATTAATTGAAAACAACCTCGAAGATGAAAAAATCGATATCGGTTATCTTTCCGATAAATTATTCATGAGCAGTTCTACCCTTTACCGAAAAATAAAAGGTCTTACCGGCATCTCGACGAACGAATTTATCCGTAAAATAAGGATGAAGCATGCCGAAGAACTCCTTTTAACGGGCAGGTACACCATTTCGGAGATCGCTTTCCGCGTAGGCATCAGCAGTCCGGTGTATTTCAGGCAATGTTTTAAAGAAGAGTTCGGGATGCCGCCGTCGGAATATTTAAGGAGAATCAAAACGGAGTAGCGGAAACTTGATACGCCTTGATCCAAGCCCTCTTCACAACCTAAAAGGCGACCCTATTGACCGTCAGATCGTGAAAAGAGGATGTCAGATTAACAAAATAGCCCGTCAGATTGACAAAATAGCCTGTCAGATAAAGAATATATTAAGCGAGATAAACATTATGGCCTGTCGGCTTGAGTTCGTATCGTGCGAGATTGACATCTTGTCATGTCAGACTCACTTTTTACGCTGCAAGAACGACTTTATCCGCTGCGCGAATGACTTCATGTGCCGGTACGAGCAACTTTTTACGCTGTGAGAGCGAATTTGTGCGCTGTGAGAGCGAATTTGCACGCTGTAGGAGTGACTTTGTCCGCTGCGAGGATGACTTTATACGCCCCGTGACTGACTTTATACGCTGTCGATGGAAGTTAGGGCATGCCGCGTGCGACTTTTTGTGCCGCATCTTCGACAATGGACGATGCTTGTCCCCGCCCCGTCATTTCTGCGCGTCTTCCGTTCGTTTCTTCAGCACAATGGGCTTCGGCACAATATCGCGTATCTTACCCATTTTCACCGTGTCGACAAAAACAGTATCCACATAGCCCGAATCAGGGGGCGAAACCAAAAATATTTTCCAAGGACCTTCCTTCAAACCGAGAAACATAAACTTCCCGTCCGGTTCGGGCAGTGAAATAAGCGTATCTCCTTCACTGGCGATCAAGGCAGTCGCATTTGCCATGGCCGGGGAAACATATCCGCGCAATGATCCGGTGAACGCCTCGTCAAAAGCCCGCATGACCGGAGTCAGGTAATAGTTGCCGTTGGATTCCGTCACCGAAATCAAGGCATTGATATCGATCACAATGTTGCAAACCACATGCGAATACAATGCCGCATTCACCCCCTCGATAATCACTTCACGATTCTCTTCGGCGAGAATCAACTCTTTATCCCCCTCGGTCGTTTGCAGTTTATTTCCATCGCCAAACAGTAATTTTATGCGTTGAATGATGCCGTCGGCCGGAAAATACTGGTCGGAGATTTGTTGGGTGTTCCCGTTGCTTAACGGTAACATATTATATGTTCCGCCGCCATAATCGAGCGCTACCCAATCGTCTCCCGTATCGTACAACGACACTTCGATCGAATCGATTTCAATTTGCAATCCTTTCAACGTGAGAGACGGCGCATCGGTGAGTTTTATGCGCAACCGTGCCGCATTTTCGCTCGGATCGTTATTCGAGCAACTCCATATACCTATTACTAAAAGAAGGGGCAGGATTTTTTTCATCATCGTTTTTGTTCTTAACGATGCAAATATACATGATAAAAATGAATTATCACACAGATACATAAAAATGTAGGAGTGATGCATCGCATAATTTAGTGCGTATATTGAAGAAAGTCAAGTCCTTTTTCATATCTTGCTTTTTATTCACTTCAAAAAGAAAACAGAATGAAAACATGTGGACTTGACGGGCATAAAGATCGTGTTTTTACGCGATTTATGATGGAAAAAGGTGTGGAACAGTAAAGGAATAAAGTATCTTAAAAAACAGGACATAAAATTAAAACACTTGTTTAAAACAGAAAAGCGATTTATCTTTGCCTGCGAAATATGTAAAAAGAAATGGAACCATTATCTACCGAGCAAAAAATTATTCAGGCCGCCTCGCGTTTATTTTCAGAGAAGGGGTATGCGGCTACCCGGTTGCGCGACATCAGTCAGGAGTCCGACACCAATTTGGCGCTTATCAACTATTATTTCCGCAGCAAGGAAAATTTGTTTAAAATGGTGATCAAGCAAAAGATCGAGCAACTATTTGGTTCCCTGAATCCGCTGTTGGCCGATGAGAGCATCGAGTTGAAAGAAAAAATGACATTGCTCGTCAACACTTATACCACTCTGCTTCTTGAGAACGGGGATCTGGCTTTATTTGTGTTGAACGAAATGAGGACGAACCAAAATATGTTGGCCCCTCTTTTAAAGATTGCGCGGCTATCGGCACTGCCGGTCATACAGAAGCAACTCGACGAAGCGGCGATAGATATTACGCCTGCCGATTTCATCATGAACGTCCTGAGCCTGATAATTTTCCCTTTCGTTTCAAAAGCATTGTTCGTCTCAGCAGGAATGTTTAAAGAAGAGGAATTTGAAGAGTTCGTGCTTTCACGAAAAGAAAAAATGCAGGGATGGATCATTCAATCGTTAAAAAAGAAAACCGTATGAACCTGAATTACTTTATGGCCGGCATGATGGGCCTTTTCGCTTTTCTGCTGCCTGCCCAAGCGCAAGTGCATACCTTGACGCTCGATGAGTGCCGCCAGTTGGCCGAAGAACATTATCCCGCCATTGCGCAAATGGAAGTCATCGAACACACGAAAAGCTTTACGCTGGCCAATGCCAACACGGCCTGGCTGCCGCAAGTGTCGCTCAATGCCAAAGCCGCATACCAGTCGGATGTGGTAAAAATTCCCATTGATATCCCGGGCATCGACATTCCGTCGCCCGATAAAGACCAGTATCAGGTGACGGCAGATGTGAGCCAGTTGATTTGGGACGGCGGCCGGATAGCAGCGCAAAAAGAGCAGGTAAGAGCCAACGCCGGGCTCGAAAAGCAAAAGCTGCAAAGCGAGGTGTACGCCCTGGGAGAACGCGTGAATAATGTGTTTTTCGGTATTTTGTTACTACAGGAACAGTTGGCTCAACAGGATATTCTGGATGAAGAGCTGCAACGCAATTACGACAAAGTGGAGAGCTACATCGCCAACGGGGTTGCCAATAGCACCGACTTGAACGCCATCAAAGTGGAGCAATTGAAAGCGCGTCAGCAGCGGATTCAAATGGAGTCGGCCATCGATGCATATCGCAAAGTGCTATCGGTATTGATTGGCCGCGAAGTCTCTGCAGATACGCCGTTAGCGAAACCTGCCCCACCCGATTTGCCTTTATCGCCTGGTGTCCGCCGTCCCGAGCTGAATATCTTTGAGGCGCAGGAATTACTTCTTCAATCGCAACAGAGCCTCCTGCAGGCGAAGAACATGCCCGTGATTGCGGCGTTTGCTCAGGCTGGTTACGGCAAGCCCGGACTCACCCTGTTCGAAAAGAAATTCGCCCCTCTTTTTGTGGGAGGAGTCACCTTATCGTGGAACTTGGGGAATTTGTACACGTACAAAAACGAAAAGAAAAGCATCGATTGGCAAAAACAATCGGTTGCCGCTCAACGCGAGACCTTTCTTTACAATTTGAATACTCAGATTCCTTTACAGCAAAACGAAATAGAGACATACCGTCGTACGATGCAGGATGACGAGGAAATCATCCGCTTGCGCCGGCAGATAAAGGAGGCTGCCGAGGTGAAGGTGGAAAACGGTACGATGACTGTCTCGGACTTAATCGAAGAGATCAATGCCTTGAAAGCAGCGCGGCAATCAATGGCGTTGCACGAAATACAGCATCTGGCGGCGATCTACCAATTGAAATGGACGATCGACAATTAATAATTGACAATGCAAAATTAGTAATAAGCAATTCATAATGAACTCGAATAATAAACTCTTTTCCGCTATCGTACTGATAGCCTTTGCGTCTTGCTCCGGAGGCAACAACCGGTTCGACGCTACCGGCGCTTTCGAGGCCACCGAAATTATCGTCTCGTCGCAAGCAGCCGGAAAAATAGAAGCCTTCGATTTGGTGGAAGGGCGATCGATAGAGGCCGGACAATCGCTCGGATACATCGACAGCACGCAACTCTACTTGCAGAAGATGAGCCTGCTCTCCAATGTGCGAGGCGTACGGGCGCAGCGCCCTAACATCGATACGCAAGTTGCCGTTATCGAAGAGCAAATCGCCACACTCGAACGTGAAAAAGCGCGCACCGAAAAACTCATCGAGGCGAACGCCGCCAACAGTAAACAACTCGACGACATCCATTCGCAATTGGAGGTACTGCGTAAGCAACTTTCCGCGCAAACATCGACCTTGCAAAAGAGCAGCGACCATATTTCGGCACAGAGCTCGGCCCTCGACATCCAAGTCGCGCAGTTGGACGATCAATTGCAAAAATGCATTATCCGTTCGCCTATTTCGGGTGTCGTCCTTAATAAATACGCCGAAGTCGGGGAACTGGCCAATATCGGTACGCCACTGTTTAAGGTCGCCGATCTGAACAACATGTTTCTGCGGGCCTATATTTCGAACGAGCAGTTGTCGCAACTCAAACTCAACGACAAGGTGAGCGTGAGTGTCGATGCCGGGAACGGACAGATGAAAACCTACGACGGAACGGTTTCGTGGATATCGGATAAGGCCGAGTTTACGCCCAAAACCATTCAGACGAAAGACGAGCGTGCCAACATGGTGTATGCCGTGAAGATAGCCGTCGAAAACGATGGTTATTTGAAAATAGGCATGTATGGGGAAGTCCGTTTTGACAAGTCCGGCAATCATGATTGACGTTCGCGACTTACATAAGTCCTACGGGCACATCGTTGCCTTGGCGGGTGTTTCGTGCTCGGTGAACGATGCGGAGATATTCGGCATTATCGGGCCCGACGGCGCCGGCAAGACTTCTTTGTTCCGCATATTGGCTTCCCTTTTGCTGCCCGACAGCGGTTCGGCGCTAATGAACGGCGTGGATGTGGTAAAAGATTACGAAAAGATACGCCGCATGATCGGGTATATGCCGGGCAAGTTTTCGCTTTATCAGGACTTGACCGTAGAAGAAAATCTCTACTTGTTCGCGACGGTTTTCAATACGACCATCGAGGAAAATTATCATCTGGTAAAAGACATCTACCAACAGATAGAGCCTTTCAAAACACGCCGTGCAGGCCGCCTGTCGGGAGGAATGAAGCAGAAGCTGGCGTTATGCTGCGCATTAATACACAAACCCGAGGTTTTGTTATTGGATGAGCCCACAACGGGCGTCGACCCCGTGTCGCGCAAAGAATTTTGGGACATGCTACGGCAGTTGAAAAAGCAGGGAATCACCATATTGGTGTCGACCGCCTATATGGATGAGGCGAGCCTGTGCGACCGCATTGCCCTTATCCAGAAAGGCCGTTTTCTGGGAATCGACACCCCACAGGGAATCATTTCGAGTTACCGGCGTTCGTTATGGTCGCTGCACGCAGGGAATGTGCGCGGATTGTTAAAAAGCATACGGAGCTATCCCCACGTACGGTCGTGCTTCGCCTTTGGCGAGTCGCATCATGTCGCCGTAGAAGAAGGGTTTTCCGAGCGTGATTTTCAGCAATATCTTTCCTCGAAGGGTTACGGGCAGATACACCTCGAACCCATATCGCCTACCGTGGAAGATTTTTTTCTCGACATGACGATAGACAATTAGCAATGGACAATGCAGAATTATGAATTATGAATTAATAAGATGAACGTAATAGAAGTATCGGAATTAACGAAGAAATTCGGCAGCTTTACGGCGGTCGATCATATATCTTTCGACGTAAAAGAAGGCGAGATCTTCGGTTTTCTGGGAGCGAACGGCGCAGGAAAGACAACCGCCATCCAAATGCTCTGCGGCATTAGTAATCCGACCTCCGGCAAGGGCACGGTAGCCGGTTATGATATCTTCAAAGAGAATGAACAAATCAAACACAACATCGGGTACATGAGTCAGAAGTTTTCTCTTTACGAAGATTTGAAAGTGTGGGAGAACATACGACTCTTCGCAGGCATTTACGGCATGAATGATAAGGAGATAAAAGAAAACACCCGCCGGTTGTTGAAACAGCTTGATTTTGAGTCGGAGCGCGACACGATGGTGGCTTCCTTGCCGTTGGGATGGAAGCAAAAGCTCGCCTTTTCGATTGCCATCTTCCATACGCCGAAGATTGTCTTTCTTGACGAACCTACGGGAGGAGTGGATCCGACCGCGCGACGGCAATTTTGGGAGATGATCCTCGATGCGGCTTATAAGGGCATCACTGTCTTCGTAACGACTCACTATATGGATGAAGCGGAGTATTGCGACCGGGTATCGATCATGGTCGATGGACGCATCGATGCGCTGGATACTCCTCATAATCTGAAGCAGCAATCTCAGGCACAAAATATGGATGAGGTGTTCCGCAAACTTGCGCGCAAAGCGAAAAGAATTAATTGACAATGGACAATGCACAATGCAGAATTATGAACTATGAATTATGAACTATGAATTGTCAATTATGAATTAATATGAGTCAATTTAACGCATTTGTACAAAAAGAGTTTTATCATATCTTCCGCGATAAGCGTACGCTCCTCATCATATTGGGAATGCCGATCGTGCAAATGTTGCTGTTCGGTTTCGCTATGAATATGGAGGTGACGCATATCCGCACCGCCGTTTTCGATCCGTCGCCCGACCAATCGACCACGCAAATAACCCGCCGGATTGAAGCAAATCCTTACTTCGATGTGGTTGGACAGGTACATTCCGAGGAAGAGGTCAATAACCTCATGCGCCAGGGTGCGATTGATTTAGCGGTAATTTATGAATCGGGATTTCATCGGAATATCGTTCATTCGGGAGAGGCGCAGATTCAGTTTATCGCCGATGCCTCCGACCCGAACCGCGGCACGGTTGCCACCAACTATGTCACGGGAATCCTGGCCGGCTATCAGCAGGAAATGATGCAACTGCAAACGATTCCTTTTCACATAAACCCCGAGACGCGAATGCTGTACAACCCCCAAATGGAATCGGCGTACTTGTTCGTGCCGGGAATCATGGGTTTAATTCTAATGATTATCTGTACGATGATGACGTCGGTTTCCATCGTTCGCGAACAGGAGCAGGGCACCATGGAGGTTCTGTTGGCATCGCCCTTAAAACCGGTCACGGTGCTGATGGCGAAAACCATTCCTTACACCGTACTGTCAGCCATCAACGTCGCGTCTATTTTGTTGCTGTCGTTCTTCGTGCTGAATGTCCCTATTCGGGGAAATTTTCTCTTGTTGTTATTTGTGTGCCTCCTTTACATCTTATTATCCCTTACATTGGGACTGTTGATCTCCACCCTGGTAAAAAAGCAGTTGGATGCCGTACTCGTGTCGGGCATCGGATTGATGATGCCGACTCTTGTCCTATCGGGGATGATCTTCCCGATAGGCAATATGCCGTTGGTATTGCAATGGAGCTCTTATTTCGTCCCGGCCCGATGGTTCATCACGGCTGTACGCAAGATCATGATAGAAGGACAGGGAATCATGACGGTGTTGCCCGAAATCGGAATTCTATTAGGAATGACCGTATTCTTAGCAGTCTTAAGTATCCTGAACACTAAAAAACGATTGGCATGAAGACGTTGAAGTTTTTGATAGAAAAAGAATTCAAACAGATTCTGCGGAGCAAAATGGTCATGGGACTGATATTGCTGTTTCCCGTCATGACGATGTGGATTTTCCCCTGGGCCATCGACTATGAAGTGAAGGATATCCGCGTCAACGTGGTAGACGAGTCGCAAGGCACCTATTCGCAGCGGTTGATACAAAAAATCGATGCTTCAAAGTATTTCCGCATCAATGCCACCCTACCCGATTACACTACCGCTTACCGGGGTATTGAAACCGCCGATTGCGACATTATCCTGCAAATACCACCCGCTTTTGACCGTGACCTCATCAAAACCCGTTCGTCATCGGTCATGCTATCGGCCAATGCCGTAGACGGAACTCGCGGCATGCTCGCCAATAACTACCTTATGCAGGTCGTTAATGATTTTTCGAGCGAACTGCGTGCCGGACAGGTAGCCGCTCTCGCTTTGTTTCCACAAGCATCCCTGCCGGTGATCCATATACAGAGCCGGTATAAGTTTAACGAACGACTGGAATATAAATATTATATGATTCCTGCTTTTATGGTCATCCTGCTGACGCTTATTTGCGGCATCTTACCCGCCATCAACATTGTCGGGGAGAAAGAACAAGGCACCATACAGCAAATCAATGTGACGCCGGTACAGAAATTCTCGTTTATTCTGGCAAAACTCATTCCCTATTGGATTATCGGTATTATTGTGGAGACTATCGCCATTATATGCACATGGAGCATTTACGGTATGGTTCCGCAAGGGAATATTCTGCTGGTATATCTGTTAAGTTTTGTGTATATCGTATCGATTTCCGGATTGGGCATTGTGGTGTCTAACTATTCCGAAACGACCCAGCAAGCCAGTTTTCTCATTATGTTTTTCATTCTGATCATCTATCTGCTTAGCGGAATGTTCACCCCTGTATCGAGTATGCCCTATTGGGCGCAGATTATCGCTTACTGCAATCCGCTCACTTACTTTGTACAGGTTCTGCGTTTGCTTTATCTAAACGGAAGCCGGTTTGCCGACATCGCCCAGTCCACGGGCATTATACTTATTTTCGGGATAATCCTGAATCTATGGGCTGTCATCAGTTATAAGAAGAGAACATAACAATGGTAACAAGAAAATACGTGTTTTACAAATGAAAAAGAAATTATACAGTAAAGAAGAATCCGTTCAAAAACAGTACGGCAAAAGTAAATTCCGGATACAGAAAGCGATCAACCCTTCTTTTGATGCATTATCGGATTTTGTCGCCTCTTTGCCGGACAGCAAATCCTTACCGGGCAAAACGATTTACTCGGGGCGCAACGATGTCAGCGTGGTGGAAATCGACGGCATCCGTCTTAGCATCAAATCGTATAACCGCCTGACCGACGTCAACCGCCTGTTGTATGGCACCCTAAGAAAGTCAAAAGCGCAAAGAGCGTATGAACATGCTTTTGCCTTAACAAACCGCGGCATAGAAACGCCGATGCCGGTAGCTTTTATCGATTGTTTCAAACATCGTATTTTACAAAAGAGCTATTTTATCTGTTTGTATGTAAACTATCCGCCGTTATCGGATTTTATCGCACGACCGATAGCCGAATCGGAAGCGCTCTTCAGGGCATTGGGCCGTTTCACCTACCGGCTTCATTTATGTGGAGTCTATCACAACGATTACAACATGGGAAATATCCTTGTCATGAATTCTGCACCCGATTATGATTTTTGTCTCATTGACAATAACCGGATGCATTTCGGCAAATACTCCCGACGGAAATCGATGAAAAGCATGCGGCGCATGATTCTTCCGGCGGATAGATATGCCATTGTAGGAGCCGCCTATGCCGAAGCCTCGCAAACGAGCGACATCGGAACGGTCTCAAAGATGTTGTTTTACCGCGATGCGTTGGCCCTGTTTTACCGCTTCAAACAAAAGGTCAAAAAATTACGGCATCTTTTAGGCTTTAAGTCGCGTCATCACAGCACTCCCGAAAGTTCTACGGGAAGCCTTTGATTATTGCGGCTCGAACAACAAACGCGCACGGCAGGCAATCCCTTGCCGTTGCGCTACCAGTTGGAAATAATAATCGCCGTCTTCCTTCATCTGGCAATGCACTTCCCCCTCGTCTCCGAAGGTAAGTTCGCGGAGGAAGTTAATCTCAAAATGTTTCAAGGTATGGGAAAGATAAAAGTCTAATGAAAAACAATCCGATATCCATTCGATATAGTGCAAACTGTTAGCGTGCCTGTTAATATCCAAATCGCTGTATTGTACTCGGAACGTGTTGGCGACGTCGCCTTTGACATTGGGAATACGTGCCGGCGTAGCGATAGGAATCGATTTGGGAACAATGAAATCGGAAAGTCCCGTCAACGTATCGAGCAGCACGCTTTGGCGCGTTTCCATATGAATGATCGCCCATGAAGAAGCAGCGTAACCGATGATCTCGCCCGATTGATCGGTAAAGACGAAGTTACGGTTTGTAAAAGCCGTGCCGACCGAGTCGATCCAGGTCTCCACCGAAATCTCGTCATTCTCATGGGGAATCCGCTTCATTTCCACAGTCAATCGCAATAATACCCAAGTGTAGTTTTGCTCCAAGAGATGAAGCAGTCCGAAACCATTTTCATCGGCATTTCGTCCCGCCGTGGTCAGAATAATAGTTGTCAGAGACGGCAATGATACCTGCTTTCTAAAATCGATATCTTGTGCGCCAATATGATAAGAATAAGTTCCTGTCGTTTTCATTTATGCAAATTTGGGTGCAAAAATACGGAAATAATGTAAAACTATAAACTATAAATTATGAACGATGAACTATAAACTATGAATTATGAATAATGAACGATGAACGATGAATGATGAATTCCATTGTCCATTATCGATTTAAGGGTTATCTTTGTGAAACCAATAACAATCATACGTCTTAGCACTTCAATATGGAATCAATCAAAGAAATTTATCGCATAGGCAACGGGCCTTCGAGCAGCCACACAATGGGTCCGAAAAGGGCTGCCGAATTATTCCGGAGTCGTACTCCGGATGCAACGAAATATCACGTTACGCTTTTCGGGAGCCTTGCCGCTACCGGAAAAGGGCATCTTACGGATGTCGCTATTTTGGACGTGCTCGAACCGGCAGCCCGCACCAAAATAGAATGGCAGCCGAAAAAGTTCTTGCCGTATCATCCGAATGCCCTCAAATTCGAAGCCTACGACACCAAAGGCAAAGTCTCCGATTCGTGGACGGTATATAGCGTAGGAGGGGGAACGTTGTCGGATGGAAAGAAAATCATATCGCTTTCAGGCGCTGAAGGCCAAAAGATCTATCCGAAAGGCAATATCACCGACATTCTGAATTGGTGCGAACAAAGGGGCAAAACCTATTGGGAGTATGTGGAAGAATACGAAAGTTCGGATATCTGGGATTATCTGGAAGAAGTATGGACGGTGATGCAAGAGGCTGTTCAACGTGGATTGGAGAATGAAGGCATCCTACCGGGACCCCTTAAATTACAACGAAAGGCCGCCAGTTATTACATACGCGCGAAAGGGTACAAAGCGTCGTTGCAATCGCGGGGATTGGTCTTTTCCTATGCCTTGGCCGTTTCGGAAGAAAATGCGGCAGGCGGCAAAATTGTTACGGCTCCCACTTGCGGTTCTTGCGGAGTTGTCCCCAGCGTACTATACCATTTGGAAGATATACGGAGCTTCAGCAAAAAACGTATCTTGCGCGCCTTAGCCACCGCCGGCTTATTCGGAAACACGGTGAAGAAGAATGCTTCCATATCGGGTGCGGAAGTCGGTTGCCAGGGAGAGGTAGGTGTGGCTTGTGCGATGGCCGCCGCAGCCGCCAGCCAATTGTTCGGAGGCAGTCCGGCCCAGATAGAATATGCGGCCGAAATGGGGCTTGAACATCACTTGGGCATGACGTGTGATCCGGTGTGCGGATTGGTACAAATACCCTGTATCGAGCGAAATGCCTATGCTGCCGCACGCGCCCTCGATGCCAACTTATATTCTTCTTTTACCGACGGCACGCATCGCGTATCGTTCGACCGGGTGGTTAATGTGATGAAAGAAACCGGACACGATATTCCTTCCCTTTATAAAGAAACGGGTGAAGGCGGATTGGCAAAAGGACATCCGATGTAGCAAAGTATCCGCATTCGATATACGTTTTTGGCAAATTCTGCGTTATAACTACGAGACCAGTAAATAGTATTATTTTTTAGAATATGATCGATTATATTAAAGGCGAAATTGCAGAGTTAACGCCCGCTTCCATTACGGTAGAATGTGCCGGCGTGGGGTATATCGCGTCCATCTCGCTAAACACCTACAGCGCTTTAAACGGCGCGACTGCGGCAAAAATATATGTGTACGAATCCATTCGCGAAGACGCGCATGTGCTTTTCGGATTTTCCGATATCCATGAGCGGGCATTATTTCTGCAACTCATCAGCGTATCGGGCGTAGGGCCGAGTACGGCGCGCATGATTCTCTCCTCTATGAGCGCCAAGGAACTGGAAGCGGCCATCGGTACCGAAAATGTGGCGGTGGTGCAATCCGTTAAAGGAATAGGAGCTAAAACCGCCCAACGCATTATTTTGGATTTAAAAGACAAGATCAAATTGACGGATGAAGCCGGCGCCCTTCAATTGCCGACGCATGCTTCGCTACCGGAAACAGGACGTGAAGCCGTATCGGCTTTGGTTATGTTGGGTTTCTCGCAACAAGCTTCGCAAAAAGTGGTGGCCAAGATTGTGAAAACGGCTCCTTCTTTGCCGGTCGAAGCCATCATCAAAGACGCCTTGAAGCGATTGTAAACCGGGGATGTGAGGTATGAGGTATGAAGTATGAGGGATGAGGGATGAGGGATGAGGGATGAGGTAATGACTGACGACCTTAGACTTGAGATATTCGACTTTAGACTTTTAGACCGTAGACTGGCGACCGGAAGCCGTAGACTAACGATTCGTGCATTTGAAAAAAAACATACTCTTTCTGCTTTTTCTGCTCGTATGCAGCGGAAAGGGATCGGTATATGCCCAAACGACGGAACCGGAAAGGGTCGCAGACAGCTTGCAAAACCGCTATCCGGTGCAAAAAACGCTTCTTCAACAGCGTTCCGATCTCGATAAACAATCGCCCGTAGACCTCCAGACTCCCTCGAATATCCGCACCGAAATCGTTTACGACGCAAAAACCGACCGCTATATTTTTCAGAACAAGATCGGCGAAACCGTTATCGGTAAACCTTTTTATATGACGCCCCAAGAATACATGAAGTACCGGGCTTCCCAAACACAAACGTCGTATTTCAGGACGTTGAACGCGTTTACCGCCGACTCTTCGGCCCGGGAACAAAAGCAGCCGTTTTCGCTTTCCAACATGCGCCTGAACACCGGCGTGTTGGAAGATATTTTCGGTCGGGGCGGACTGCAAATCACGACGCAAGGGTCGGTGGAAGTTTCCTCCGGATTAAAGCGTTCGGTGACGAACAACCCTACCCTGCCGGAACGCGCACGGAAGCGGAATACGTTTAATTTCGACCAAGACATTCAATTGAATGTCAATGCCAAACTGGGAGAGAAGATCAATTTCGGGTTGAATTATAATACCGATGCGAGCTTCGACTTCGATTCCAAACGCATTAAACTGGCTTATCAGGGAGACGAAGACGAAATTATTAAAAATATAGAGGCCGGCAATGTGAGTATGACAACCACCAATTCGCTGATTAACGGCGGTGCGGCGCTCTTCGGGATTAAAACAGACCTCCAATTCGGCAAACTGCATGTCAATACGATCTTTTCACAACAAGAATCGGAGTCAAGCCGCGTTCATTCAAACGGAAACATTCAAACGACGCCATTTGAGTTACGCGCGGATGAATATGACGAGAACCGCCATTTTTTCCTCGGATATTATTTTCGCGAAGCCTTCGACCGGGCAATGAGCAAATTACCCTACGTCAGTTCGTCCGTGTCGATTACCAAAATGGAAGTTTGGGTGACCAATAAAACATCGAACTTCGAACAAGCCCGGAATATCATTGCGTTTGCCGACTTGGGCGAACACGACATCATCCACAACCCCATGTGGTCGGCGCAGGGTTCCGCCGGCGTTACCTACAACGATGCCAACAACCTCTATGCCCAACTTATTTCCACCTACTCCGCCGTACGCGATATCCGCCGGGCAAACACTGTTTTTCCGGGCGCCATCGTGCAAGGACAAGATTATGAAAAGATCGAGAATGCGCGCCTGCTTAGTCCATCCGAATACACCTATCAGCCGCAATTAGGTTATCTTTCGCTCCGTAGCGCGTTGCAGGCGGATGAAGTGCTTGCCGTGGCGTTCGAATTCACCTATAACGGACAGGCCTATCAGGTCGGCGAATTCTCGAGCGATATTACCGACGGTTCGGCGGGCACTGGCGCTTCACAAAGCGGGGCGTTGTTTTTGAAGCTGCTGAAACCCGTCTCGCTTTCGCCCGTTTCATACACTTGGGATTTAATGATGAAGAACATCTATTCGGTCGGTTACAACGCCTATAATTTGCAAAGCGCCGGCTTCAAGATGAACATTACCTATCAGAGCGATACCACGGGAGTCTATCTGAATTATATTCCCGAAGGAAATATCCGGAACGAACTCCTGCTGCGGGTCATGAATCTCGATCGTTTAAACAGTAAGAACGATCCGTACCCCGACGGCATCTTCGACTTCCTCGACGGCTATACCGTATCGGCGCAAAACGGGCGCATCATCTTTCCCGTCGTCGAACCGTTCGGCTCCCACCTTCGCCGCAAGATTGCCGATGATGCCCTTGCCGATAAATATGTCTATCAGGAATTGTACGATTCCACGTTAACCGTCGCCCGCCAGCTATCGGAAAAAAACAAATTCCGGATAAGCGGTGAATACCGGGGAACGTCGGGCTCAGGAATCAGCCTGAACGCAACGAATGTCACTCCGGGTTCCGTGCGGGTAACCGCTGCGGGGGTCACCCTGACGGAAGGCTCCGACTACACGGTCGATTATATGACCGGGACAGTCAATATCCTCAACCAGTCGCTTCTCGATGCGGGCACACCCATCAGCGTGTCGCTCGAAAACCAGGCAATGGCGAGCATGCAGCGGAAAACCATGATGGGAATCAATCTGTTGTATGATTATTCCAAAAATTTGAGTATCGGCGGCACCCTGATGCATTTTTATGAGAAGCCC
The DNA here is from genome assembly GCF_041902845.1 of Limibacterium fermenti. GTDB lineage: Bacteria > Bacteroidota > Bacteroidia > Bacteroidales > Dysgonomonadaceae > Limibacterium > Limibacterium fermenti. The sequence goes on along the minus strand of NZ_CP159486.1, from coordinate 1,903,435 downwards.
CTGACGACGAAGACCGTTTTGGGCGACGAATCGGTCAAAAACACGCTGTGGGGTTTGAATGCATCGTATAAAAAGGAATCCTACCTGCTGACCAATCTCCTCGACCTGCTGCCGTTCGTCAACGCCACCGCCCCCTCCCACATTTCGGCCAATGCGGAATTTGCCCACATGATTCCGGGACATTACCGGAACAAATACACCGGGGGATATTCTTATCTCGATGATTTCGAGACATCGACCTCCGGTATCGACTTGCGGTCGCCGTATGCCTGGACGCTCGCCGCCACCCCTTACAACAACACCTCCACCGGGTTGTTTCCCGAAGCCGCCTTATCCAATAATATCGAATATACCAAGAATCGGGCGTTGATGTCTTGGTTTTACATCGATGGCCTTTTTACGCAACGCAATTCGAGCCGTACGCCGGCACATATAAAAAACGATGACGAACAATTGTCGAACCATTTGGTCAGGGAAGTATATGAACGCGAAATTTATCCCAATAAAGATCCTATTTATGGACAGGCATCGACCATTCCGGTATTGAATATCTCTTATTATCCGAATGAACGGGGCCCTTACAATTTGGATACGGAGGTCGATTCGGACGGACATCTGCTGAATGCGTACCGTCGTTGGGGAGGAATCACCCGCAAGATCGACACGCGCGATTTTGAAGCGGCGAATATTGAATATATCGAGTTCTGGCTGATGGATCCGTTTGTGAACGACACCCTGCAAACGGCTCAGGGCGGCGACTTATATTTCAATTTGGGCGAGATATCGGAAGATGTATTGAAAGACGGAAGGAAGTTTTTTGAGAATGGCCTGCCCGTCGACGGAGACACCGCGGCCATCGGGTATTCGGTGTGGGGGAAGTATCCCGAGCGGCAGTCCACCGTGTATGCTTTCGACCAGTCGCAGGGAATGAATTCACGGCGCATTCAGGACGTCGGGTTAAACGGCTTAAGCACCGAAGAAGAAAAAACGTATCCAACGTATGCGAGCTATCTTGAAACTTATCGTTCGCGCTTGTCGGGAGATGCGATCGCGCGCCTGCAAGAGGATGCCCATTCTCCGCTCAATGATCCGGCCGGCGACAACTTCCGCCATTACCGGGGCCCGGAACAGGATCGGCAGCAATTAAGCATTTTGGAACGGTATAAGTATTTTAACGGAACGGAAGGAAACTCGCTGGCGCCCGAAGAGGATGCGGGCTACTCCACGGCTTCGAGGACAACCCCCGACGTGGAAGATATCGATAACGATAACACGATGAATGAAAGCGAGTCGTACTATCAATATAAAGTAAAACTTCGTCCCGGGGAGATGGTCGTCGGAAGCAATTTCATCGTGGACAAACGTTCGGTGAGTGTCGCTTTACGCAACGGGCAAAGCAGTACGGTCAATTGGTATCAATTTAAAGTCCCGATTAAAGAGTATGAAACGCGGGTGGGAAACATCCGGGGATTCAACAATATCCGCTTTATGCGTATGTTTCTGACCGGCTTCGAGGATCCGGTCTTTCTGCGGTTCGCCACCCTCGAGCTTGTCCGCAGCGAATGGCGCACTTATACGCAGGACTTAGCATCGGGCGGCGCCGTATCGGGAACGGGGTCGCTGGAACTATCCACCGTAAACATCGAAGAGAATGGCGACCGCACGCCGGTGAATTATGTGTTGCCTCCCGGTGTGACCCGCATTACCGATCCCAGCCAGCCTCAACTGCGGCAGGAGAACGAGCAATCGATATCGCTTAAAATACGCGATTTGGATGCCGGCGACTCGCGCGCTGTCTATAAGAGCGCGCTTTATGACCTGCGCCGCTACAAACGCCTTCAACTTTTTGTACACGCCGAAGAACTGGAGGAAGACCCGGAAACACTGGAGGATGGCGAGTTGACGGTTTTTCTGCGGTTGGGTTCCGATTATCGCAACAACTATTATGAATATGAAATACCGTTGGATATTACGCCCGAGGGACGGTATAACGGTAATGTAACGGCCGACCGCGAAAAAGTGTGGATGCCCGGCAACTTATTCGATTTCCCGTTGAAAGCGTTGACAAATCTGAAATTAGAGCGGAATACGCAGAAAAACCTCGGGAACGGGGTGAATTACCTAACCCCTTACACGGCGCAAGATCCGGATAAGCCCGATAACACGATGACGATTGTCGGAAACCCGTCTTTAGCCGAAGTAAAGGTTATGATGATCGGTGTCCGCAACCGCACCGATAAGAATAAATCGGGCGAAGTGTGGGTAAACGAGCTTCGCCTCAGCGAATTCGATGAAGACGGGGGATGGGCGGCACAGGGAAACGTGAATCTCAGCCTTTCCGATATCGGCGCAGTGAATATTTCGGGACGAAAAGAAACCGCCGGCTTCGGCGCCCTCGACCAAAGTTTGCTGGAAAGGCGAAACGACGATTATGCGTCCATCGATTTTGCGCTGAACCTCGAACTCGGACGCTTCTTCCCGGAGAAAGCGAAAGTTACCGCACCTTTCTATTACTCCTATTCGAGTCAAACCAATACGCCTAAATACGATCCGTTGAATCAGGATATTCTATTGTCGGAATCGTTCAACGGGACGAATAGCCGCACGGAAAAGGATTCCATTATCAACTTCGCCATGACCAGAACGACAACCAAAAGCCTAAGCTTGAGTAATGTAAAAGTCGACATTAAGAGTAAAACCCCGATGCCTTACGACCCGGCGAACTTCAGTTTCGGATATTCGTACAACGAAAACAAACATCAGGATCCCGAAACGGAATATGCCACCACGCAAGATTTCCGCCTTCAGGCAAGTTACGCTTACACTCCGTTTGTGAAACCATGGGAGCCTTTTAAACATCTCGAAAGCAAATCGGGATGGCTGAAACTGATCAAATCGCTCAACTTGAATTATCTCCCCAATACCCTTCAGGCAAGCAGTTATATTGTGCGCAATTACTCCGAGACGCAGTTACGCGACCTGAACGCCTATCTGGCGGGGATGACCGAAACGCAAACCCAATACTTGTCGTTCAGCCAAAATTTCGAATGGAACCGGAACTTCTCGATCGCGTGGGATTTGACCCGTAACCTGAAAACATCGTTCCGTTCGGGAACTATTGCCGAAATCGAAGAGCCTTACCTGCAAGTGAACAAAAAGATCAACCGCAATGATTATGAAATTTGGAAAGATTCGGTGACGCAAAGCATTCAAAATCTCGGGAAGCCACTGAGTCACGAACAAACGGCGGATGTGACTTACACGCTTCCATTCGCCCAAATACCGATACTCGATTGGATTCATTCCAGCGCCGCCTATAACTCGCGCTACCGTTGGGAACGGGGTGCTTATATTGAAGATGTGACGATTGGAAATTATCTGCAAAACGAACTGTCGCTCACCTTAAACAACCGCTTCAATTTGGTATCGTTCTATAATAAAATTCCCTTTCTGCAACAAACAAACCGTTATTTCGACGGAGACGCGGGGACTCCGAAGGCTCTCGATGCCGCACCTGAACCGGAAGAGCGTACCGCCACGCAAACGGTTCGTTTGCAAACCGATTCGAACACCATCGTCACACACAACCTAAATTCGAAAAACCTTCGTATAACCGCCCGCCGGAATGGAAAGCAGTATGTGTTACGCCACAAAAAACTGGACAACAACCGTATCGCCCTTCTCAATCGGGATACAGTCGATGTAGATGTCGTCGTTCGTACGATTACGCTGCCACCTCGGGAGCCTGCGGGATTCGATATCGCCCGCTATGCAGCCCGCGGGCTGATGATGCTTCGAAGCCTCAACGTCAACATCGCTTATAAAACCCGTACCGACCTGCCCGGATTCAATCCGATGATCGGCGACTTCTTCGGGCAATCCAACTCCGCCGGAACGATGATTCCCGGCTTGGGTTTTGCTTTCGGACTGGAAGGCGGCGGACAGTATATTGAAAAGGCCTTGCATAACGACTGGCTGGTCATAAACCCGGAAAATATTTCTCCGGCGGTCTATAATGTCACGACCAACGTGCGGATGGATGCGGTGATAGAGCCTTTTCGCGGATTGAAGATCGATTTGAACGCGCTTTACGAAGACAACCGGCGAACGGAATTTCAGTACATGGTGGAAGGCCAACCGCAACTACAGGGCGGGAGTTTCGCGATGACAACGGTCTCCCTTGCGTCGGCTTTCAAGGGCTCATCTACGGCGAATAACTACCGCTCGGCTACGTTCGACGCTTTCCTAAGCAATAAAGACATTATTTCCGCCCGTTGGCGCAACCGCTATACCGGCAGCACGTATCCCAATGCAGGGTTTATCGCGCAAACCGGTCTGGGCGGACAGTCATTCGACCCTTCGGTGGCCGATATCAACCCGAACTCGGCCGATGTGCTTATCCCCGCCTTTCTGGCGGCCTATACCGGCAAGAATCCCAACAATGTAGGGCTGACGGCTTTTCCTGATATCACGTCGCTCCTACCCAACTGGAATATATCATTCAATCCGCTGTCTACTTTCTTGCCGCTGCGTGACCTCTTCCAATCGCTCGTGTTTACCCATAAGTATATCTCGCAATACCGCGTGGGGGCTTATACCTCTTTCTTAAGCAGAGTCTCGTCCGCCGACGGGTCGGGGTTAGGTTATGTCCGTGATGTGCTGACCGGTTTGCCCGTGCCGTCTTCGCCATACGATATTTCGTCGGTCAATTTGATAGAAAGCTTCAGCCCGTTAATCGAGGCCCGTGGAGTATTTAATAATAACCTGTCCCTCAACCTGCGATGGAACAAAACGCGCACGGTCAACTTAAACATCGCATCGTATCAGATTGTCGAAACCAGCGATAACGATTGGGTATTCGGATTGGGTTACCGCATTCCCGATTTTAACCGTGTGCTCGGCATCAATTTGCGCGAAAACAACCGCCGGCGGACTCCCCGACGTAGAAGAACCGATACGGAAGCATCGAATACGGCTTCCAATACAGCGTCTACTTTTTCGAATGACTTGAACATCCGTTTCGATGTTTCGCACAAAACGACGCATGCTCTTATCCGCAAAATAGAAGATGGTTTTTCGCAGGCCACGAGCGGATTACGGACCACGACCATCCAGTTTTCGGCAGATTATGACTTGAGCCGGGCGCTGACCTTACGCGCTTTTTTCGATAAGGCTATCAACACGCCGCTCATCTCATCCACCTCCTATCCCACTTCCGAAACCGATGCGGGATTGAGTTTGCGGTTCAATCTCAATCAATAATCCTCCCCACCCTGCATTCTCTCCACCTTTATCCTTATTCCGGTTATTATGGGGCTGTTTTTGTCTATTCCGAAGTATTTTGCGTCTGCCTCCTATCATTTTCTGTCTATCTCCTATCATATTCCGTCCACCTTCTATTCTATTCCGTCCACCTTCTATTCTATTTTGTTCACCTTCAATCCTGTTTTCAATAAAAAGGCTTTTGTTTTAACGTTATACCCTTATATTTTTACAAAACAGAGAAACATTTTAATATTAAAGGCTTTTATTTTTACAAAAGAGCCTCTAATTTTTACATTTCATGCAAATATTTTCACAATTCAGAGACCTATTTTGCTTTTCCTCCTATTCATATTCACATTTCAGTGATTGATTTTTCATTCTCTGTCCGAAAGGATAAGCTATTTCAGACGATTCGACGGGTCATAAGACGTCTGTTTCCGGTATCACCTTAAACGGAACCTTCGTTGCAATATACGTAAATCTTTGTACCTTTATCCACTCAAATCGATCGGTTGTTGTTTATATCAAAATTTATCGAATATGGATTATTGTTCATTCATCCGCTCCCTTCCTCCGGGGGAGAAAAAGACATTGCACGAAAAGTATCATAATCTTCATTATGGTTTTCCTTTGCATGATGATAATGAATTGTTCGGCCGCCTGATTATGGAGATCAATCAGGCCGGATTGAGTTGGGAAACCATTCTTAAAAAAGAAGCCGCTTTGCGCCGGGCGTATGATCATTTCGATATCAAAACCATCGCCGCTTATACCGAAACGGATCGCGTGCGCCTCTTAAACGATCCCGGCATTATCCGTAACCGCCGCAAGATCGATGCTGTCATACAGAATGCCCAAACTATTTTACTCCTGCAAAAAGAATACGGGTCTTTTGAGAAATGGCTGCGCCATCATCATCCTAAAACAGTAGAGGAGTGGGTCGCGCTTTTTAAGCAAACCTTTCGCTTTACCGGCGGTGAAATCGTAAACGAGTTTTTAATGAGTATCGGCTATCTTCCCGGGGCGCACTCCGAGAGTTGTCCGGTTTATGACCAAATTATGCGTTCAAAACCGATGTGGAAGAATCATAAAGATGACTGATTTTTTTAATCGGGCTACGTATTTTCCCGCCGGAAGGTGTCCCTAAGATAACAGTAAAGTATCAAGATGCAGCAACCCGCTCCCGTCCTAAAAGAATGGTTTCACCGGATATCCGAAGATGATCCGGCAGCTTTCGATGAATTGTTTCGCGCGAAATATACCGGCTTGGTACGTTTTGCCGGACTCTTTTTAACTGATAGCGGCAAGGCGGAAGAAGTCGTTTCGGATGTATTTGTGGAGATCTGGTTGCATCGGCAATCCTTATCTTCTGTCGATCATCCGGTCACCTACTTATATGTATCCGTGAAGAACCGATGCTTAAACGCCAAGCGTACCGCTACCCGCATGGTCTCTATCGAAGAGGAAACCGCCGTATCGCAATCGGCAGCCACAGAAACGCCGTTGAGCCGCATGGAAGATAATGAATTATCAGCGAACCTTCGCGCTATTGTAGAGCAGTTACCCGACCAACAAAAGACAGTATTTAAAATGATTCGCGAACAGGAACTTACCGCCAAACAAACGGCGCAAATATTGCATCTCTCGCAACGTACCGTAGAAACCCACCTCTACAAAGCCATTCAACAGCTCGAAGCGGAAATAACCGCTTATTTAGGATATTCACCCCGCAAAAGGCAAATGAAAAAAATGCTCTCAGTATTAGTCTAAGGGATGCCGGCTGCCCTTCTCCTCTTATCTTAAGAGGAGTACCGCATAGCGGGGAAGTGTTCCCCAAAAAAAATCTTTATAAAAGGATTTCCATCCCTATTTTTTGCGGTTTGAATCCACAGGTTTCGTAAAATTTAGCCGCTTGCGGATTGCAACTCCATACGTTTAAGGTGATATTATAACAACCCTGTCCTTTAGCCAATTCCTCCGCTGCCTGATAGAGCTTTCTTCCGATATGCTCTCCCCGAAGAGATTCATCCACACACAAATCATCGATATACAGAGTCTTGATATCGGTCAGAATAGCGCTGTCCAGATGCTGTTGCAACAGGCAGAAAACATATCCGACCACACAATCTGTTTCATCCACCGCCACTAAGACGGGCTTTTGCCCGTCGTGAAGAATTTCGGTCAATTCTTTATCCGTATATTTCCGCCCAACGGATTTGAATAAGTCCGGACGCCCCTTGTGATGTACCGACAACACCTGTTCCAACAGTTCATCGATTCTTTCGAGATCCTTTGCTTCCGCTTTACGTATCTGAATTATTTCCATTCGTACATCGGCACATTCGTTATCCCACCCTTTTGTTGATTTCGACTTGCAAACCCAAAGCGTTCATGATTCGGTAAAAGAATCCCACGCTGGGGTTGACTACGCCGTTTTCGACTTTAGAAATATAGGATTTGTGTACGCCGAGGCGTTCGGCAAGTTCAGTTTGCGTCATCTTCTCGCTTTTACGGGCGTCTAAAATCACTTGCCCGGTATAAAAAGCGTACGCTCTCTCATCGAACTCGGCCCGCTCGGGAGTGCCGTGAGCGCCATATTCTTTCTCCAACTCTGCACTAATGTCATGTATTTCGAATTCTTTTTTGTTCATAATAAATTACTTTAATTTTTAATGCTTTCTCTATTTCACCCTTAGGCGTTTTTTGTGATTTCTTCCGAAACCCATTAAAAAGGACTATTAGTTTATCGTCGTCAAAAATAAAGAACAAGCGGAATATCTTGCCATCATAGGTTATTCGTAATTCGTATAAATTATCTCTTATATATCTGATAAATTTGACAGGCAATCGGTCTTGGGTTTCAAGTAAAGATAACACGTATCTCACTTTCAATTGTTCTTTATCGGACAATGAATGCAAAAAAGTATGGTAATACTCTCCAAAAGCAATAATTTTCCTTTTCATGCCGCAAATATATAAAAAGTAGATATATCATACAACTTTTATCGGGACTTTTCGAAGGACTCTCTCTAATATATGTATCAAAAAAATCGTAGATGACTACGTATTTTCCCGATACGGTGTGTCATTACTATAAACGACAAAAGACTATGACAAAAAATACATTTTCCGCATTGGTGTCGAAAGAACTCGGCGGCAATCTATCCGACAAGGAACGGAAAGAATTGCAAGAGATACTCGCGCAGGATCGCCGACTGAAAAAGATATACGACGAGATCCACGTTTTTATGGAAAAAAAGGCTTCGGGTATTCCCGCCGATCTCGATGCCAAGCTGGATGAAGTATGGCATCGAATCGAGAATGCAGACGTGCATCAACCCGACTCTCAGTCCCATTCCCGGCGCATCATCCCTGTTTGGGCGCGTATTGTCGCTTCGGTATCAATCCTCATCGGATTAAGTATCATCGGTTATCGATATCTGCCTTCGGAGAACTTGTACAGTGAAGCGATCGAAGCGGGCAACGAAAATCTATACGCGGTATTGGACGACGGCACGCAGGTGTGGCTCGGCAAGCATTCGCGTCTCGCACACAACGCCCGATTCGGAACCGGCAAACGAAGGATCGCTCTTACGGGGGAAGCCTTTTTCGATGTCGCACGCAATGCCGCGGTTCCGCTCGTCGTTTCTGCCGGCGACGTGGATATAACCGTGAAGGGGACGGCGTTTAATGTCAGCGCACGCGCAGAAGAGATAGAGGTAGCCCTTGTCCGCGGATCGGTAGCGGTGAAGGAGAAACGCCGGGGAGCCAAGGAAGTGTTGCTGAAACCGAATCAAAAAATCGTGGTGCGCGACAAAGGAACATTCGTAACGGACAGTAATTACGTGATCCGTGATTTGATTCCGGCAAACGACAGCATCCTTCCCCAAACGCAATGGCTGAAGGGTGCGCTGGTATTCAGGAAGCAAAAATTCGGCGATCTGGTTAAGCTGATGGAAGGCCGGTATAACGTCTCCATCCGGATAGACAAACCTCAACTCTCCGATCAGCGGTTTACAGGCAGCATTAAAAGCGAAACGCTGGAGCAGATGCTCGACGCACTCAAACAATCCTATCCGTTCACCTACAAGATGGAAGGCCGGCAGGTAATTATAAAGTAAAAAACAATCATGAAGGATTATCTGAAACATCTTACGCTGATCGTACTTTTAGTTACGATTTTTCCTTTGCAGGCGCAAAACAAACAGGTTTCCCTTTCGGCCAAGAACAAGCCCGTCAAGGACGTGTTGTCCGAGATTCAACAAAACAGCGGTTACCGCATCCTTTATAACGACGAAGTCGTTCCCGACGAGCTGCGCGTAACGGTTAACGCCGAAAATACCGCCGTGAAAACGATCCTCGATGCGATGCTCAAAAATACGGGATTGACCTATATCATGCAAACCGATGAATTGATTATCATTACCAAAAAAGAATATGGGCAAAATTCTTCCGACATTACCGGTATGGTAGCGGATGAAAACGATGATCCTTTGCCTTTTGCGAGTGTCGTTTTATTGTCCCTGCCCGATTCCGTATTTATAGCGGGGGTAAGCACCAGCGCTAACGGCGGTTTTTCTTTAAGCCGGCAAACCGATGCGCCTTGTTTGCTGCAAATCTCTTATTTGGGATATGAAAAAGCGCATCGGCACGTAACGCAGAATACCGTAGGGCGCATCCGGTTAACACCCGAAAGTAAATTCTTAAGTGAAGTATCGGTTATAGGGAACCGTCCGCTTTTCAAGCTTGATAACGGCGCATTGGTAACCGACGTGGCAAACTCCATCCTCAGCCACGAAACAAATATGACGGATGTCCTGCGCAAAATTCCGGGCATAATTATAAAAGATGGAAAAATCACATCCTTTACAGGCGGCACGCCCGTCATTTATATCAATGGGCGAAAAGCGCACTCGATGAACGAAGTACAACAATTGGAAGTGAAGAACATCAAAGACATCAAACTCAATACGAATCCCGGTGCGGAATACGACGCGAGTGCCGGAGCGGTTTTATCGATAACAACCCTTAAGCGGTCGGACGGATGGTCGTTGCAAGTAGATGCCGAACTGCGGCGACGTCAAAAATGGGGAAACAGCGAAGCTCTGAAATTCAATTATCAAAAAGATGGATTGAACTTGTTCGGAACCTTCGGTTTCGATAAATACGCAAAAAAAAGCTTTCAATGGATGATTACCGAAATTGCTACAACCGATACGCTTTGGCAGCATTCCGACCGGCTGGTTACTCATTCTTCCATTCCCTATTTTTCTTATTCTGCGGGAGCTGATTACGCTATCAACAAAAATCATAATATCGGTTTCATGTATGACGGATATACCTATTCCTTTGACGATTCCGCGCCGTTCAATTCCACCATCAAAGCCAACGATCGATATTTTGCCGAGATAGCGGGAAATTCTCTTTTAAAGGATAAGGACACACAACACCATCTGAACGCTTATTACAGCGGAAAGTGGAGCGATAAAATCAAATTCGATCTATATGCCGACTATGCCCGTACGTATACACAACGCGATCAGAATATTGAAGAAAAATCCGAATATTACGGCGATACCCAAACCCTAAACAGAAACAAAGGCACCTATCATGTGTATGCCGTCAGCCCGAAACTCTCTTACATTGTCGCATCCGGACATTCGCTGGTGGCAGGTGGCGATTGGAGCCGCGTGGAGGGCGACAACACGCTGATGTACGAGGGCAAGCAGGGAAACAATACACAATCGCAAACGGAGGAAAACAAACGCGCAGCATACGCGTCCTATTATTTCACCAAAAACAACCTGACCATCAATGCGGGACTGCGTTTCGAAAACGTTCAATATCGATATCACGATTTGTTGAATTCTCACAACGATATCCAAAAAACGTATCATGATTTCTTTCCGAGCCTTTCGGTTTCCCATACCCACAAAGGACTTTCGCAATCGATAAATTATGGTGAGAGAATTATCCGCCCGCAGTTCGGACGGTTGAATAATTACTCTTATTACCTCAATCGTTTCTCCCAACAAGAGGGAAATCCCAAATTGCAGCCGCAAACAGCCCACAAGATACAGTACTCGCTTATGTATCGATTTATTTACCTTTCGCTGCAATATACCTATAATAAGGATTTTATAGGAGCTTATTTTTATACGAATCCGCAACAACCGCAGATTTACATCAACACTTGGAAGAACTTCGACAAGCAACAACAGTTTTCAGGCGAACTAAACCTTCGGCATCGCTTTGGGATCTATGAGCCTTCCTTGACGGCAATGTTTCAGAAAAATATTCAGAAAGTCAATTCCATCGAAGGGGATATCATTATAAATAAACCAATATATTTTTTTCAATGGAACAACGACTTCCGTTTACCTCATAAATGGTTGCTGAATGTTGAATATTTTTACAGGAGCGAGGGGAGTTATCAGTTTTTTACTTTTCGTGCAGGCCATATCTTTAACATGGGCGTCACAAAATCGTTCCTCGACGATGCGCTTCAAGTAAATCTCAAAGGCAAAGATATTTTCCGCAAAGATATCGATATCTACCATGGACGCATCAACAATATTTATTTTTGGCAACACGAAGATCAAGACAACCGTACCTTCAGTCTCGGCATTACCTGGCGGTTCAATAATTATAAAAAATCGTACAAGGGCAAATCGGCGGCGGAAAATGAGATTCAACGATTGTAAAGGATTATTCTCATCATGGAGAATGACCGGTTTTATTTGAAACGGACAACAATGCGAAAACTCTATTTTACGACTCTACTTTTATTATTCTGTTTGATCTTGCAGGGACAAAACCGGCAAATCAGTATTTCGGCCAAGAACAAGCCCGTCAAGGACGTGTTGGCCGAAATTCAACAAAACAGCGGTTACCGCATCCTTTATAACGACGAAGTCGTTCCCGACGAGCTGCGCGTAACGGTCAACGCCGAAAATACCGCCGTGAAAACGATCCTCGATGCGATGCTCAAAAATACGGGATTGACCTATATCATGCAAACCGATGAATTGATTATCATCGCGAAAAAAGAGGAGCGTACAATGCAAAATGCCTTATTGGGAAGAATTACGAATGAAGCGGGCGAGCCGGTTCCTTTTGCGAATATTGTCCTTGTAGCGGCAAATAATACTGCTGATTTCCGGCAAGGGGCGGTAAGCGATATACAAGGATATTATCATTTGACGAATCTAAAACCGGGAGAATATCAATTACAAGTATCTTTCATCGGTTATAAAACGGAGCATTCCGAATTATCGCTGTCTCCAAATTCGCAGGAGCCGGTCGTGAGGGATTTTGTTCTGAAAACGGATACACAAATACTGGAAGAACTGGTGGTGAAAGGTCAACAACCGGCGCTGAAAGTGGAAAACGGCCGGCTGATCTATCACATTCCTTCTTTACTGAAAAACAAATCGCTAACGAACGCTTATGATGCACTCAAAGAGATTCCCGGCGTCACGGAACAAGACGGACGGCTCACGCTTATAGGAGCAAACGGAATGACGGTATTGCTCAACGGCAAGAAGAGTTCCATGACTGACGGCCAACTGACGGCTTTACTCAAGAGCGTGCCTGTATCGCGTGTGGAGGATATCGAAATCATGTATAGCGCGCCCCCGCAATACAATATCAAGGGAGCAGCGATTAACATTATACTAAAAGAAGAAGGGGAATCGCCCGATAAATGGCAGGGCGAAATAGCGGTTGAATACGCACAAAAAAGTGATGCGGGTGGAAACGGCAAGGCAAGCCTTTTTTATCCGGGCAAAAAAACAACTGTCGACCTGTTATATGCTTACAAACATCGTCCGGTTTTCAGTAAGGAAGAACTTTCGGCAACTCATACATTGGAAAATCAGGCTCACCTTATTCGACAAACAAGCAAAGGCAAAAACGCCCATAACGAGCATACGACACGCATGGGAGTAAGTCATACGTTTGATAATAAAGACCGTGTCGATGCGTCGTATACAGGCATTTTCGACCGGTACGGTTCCGACCGCTCAGCGATAACCGACATCTCTTCCCAAAGGATAGACACCCAAACGGGTTCGGATGGCACTTACACTTTACACAATATTCAAGGTGATTATGCCGCCCGCTTCGGATTGACTGCCGGCGGCGATTATACCTATTATCATAATCAAACGGACTATCATTTGTTGAATATACCGCAAGATGTAACAGCCACAGAGAGGGAAAAAATAACTTCATCCTCGAAACAAACCATTCACCGGACATTTTTATATGCGCATCAGAAGCATTCCATCACAAAGCGGTGGCAGTTAAATTACGGAGTGAACTACTCGTTGGCGCATACGCAAAACCGGTCGGACGGCAAAAAAAACGATTTAGAGTACGAAGAGGCTTCTTTCGATACCCGTCAGAATGAAACGATATGGAATGTATTTACAAGCGTATCGGGTGTGTTTTCCGACAAATTATCGGCGGAAGCTTCGTTATCGGCCGAATTTTATAAAGCGACAAACGAATCGAAAGAAGAAAAAAGTACGATCTGGAATGACAAGGCTTTCTTTCCGTCATTCAATATAAGTTATACGCCGGCCTCCCGTCATATCTTCCAATTTTCGTTATCGTCCGATAAAAATTACCCTTCCTATTGGAGTCTTAATCCCTCCGTCTATCATTTCAGCGCTTATGGGGTTATTTACGGCAATCTCTATTTACGTCCCCAAAGGAATTACAACGCAGGCATCACTTATATCTACAAACAAAAATATGTATTTCGAGTTTTTATGGACTATACGCCTGATTATTTTATTCAACTTCCTTATCAGTCGCGAGAAAAACTGCAACAGGAATTCACGGAGCAGAACTTTGATTTCAAGCGGCAAACAGGCTTGTTAGCTGTTATTCCTTTCACAATCGGCAAGAGGATTTCCTCTCGATTCGTTACCAACGGCTTGTATTGGCGTGAAAAAGACGATACGTTCTTCGATATTCCCTTCAACCGGACGACTCTATTAGGATATTTTCAATTGAATAGCGATATTGATTTGTCTTCCAAGCCGGATATAAAAATGAATATTTCCGGCTATTACTCCACACCAAACGCCATACAGGGCATTTACGATCTCGGAGCATCGGGCGACCTGTCGGCCGGCCTTACGTGGACATTCGACCGGGAACGGGCAAAACTCATCCTCAACGCCGGGGATATCTTGAACACACGTACTCCTTCTGCCAAGATCGATTATATGGGGCAGAAAAGCCGATTGGATGCCTTCCAAGATAATCGGCAGATTTCCCTCTCCTTCATTTACCGCTTCGGAGGATTTAAGGAAAAGGAGAAAAAAGAAATAGATACGTCCCGTTTCGGAGGATTATAAAAAAATCGATATTGATATTGATCCGGCACAAAAATTCCGGTGCCGGATGGTAAACAAAAAGGCGGGGTTTATGTTTTAACGTAAGATTGAATTAGAAAGTATTAAAAATATGTCGCTAGTAGAGAATTTAAATTGGAGACATGCTGTAAAGGCATACGATCCGGCAAAGAAAGTAAGTAACGAAAATATAGATAAAATAATAGAAGCTGCACGTTTAGCCCCTACTTCTTCGGGATTACAACCCTTCAAAGTGATTGTTGTAGAGAATCGGGAGATAAAGGAAAGGCTTTCCAAAGGAGCATTTAATCCCGAATGTATGATTAATTGCTCGCATGTGTTGATATTTGCCTCTTGGGATAAATATACGCCCGAACGTATTGATACGGCTTATAACAGAATAACCGATGAAAGGGATTTACCGAGAGGGCGTTTCGGCAGATACACCGATATGCTTAAGAACTTATATGCTTCGCAAACGGAAGAACAGCATTTTGTGCATACCGCCAAGCAAAGTTACATCGCATTAGGATTGGCTTTGGCTCAGGCTGCCGAATTAAAAATCGACACTACTCCGGCGGAGGGTTTTGATAATCATCTGATTGATGAAGTCTTGCAACTGAGCAAGTACGGATTGAAGAGTGTATCGTTACTCTATGTGGGTTATGCCGATGCCGAAAAAGATTGGTTGGGGCCTATGAAAAAAGTAAGAGTCCCCAAAGAAGAGTTTGTAATCGAATTCAAGTGAGCATAGGGTAAACCAGGGGGGCCGAGCGACGCCCCCGATAAAAACAACTCGCATGTCATTATGAAATACAGCACGTTATATATATTCTTTTTCACAGGATTGCTGCTGACGTCATTTGCCGCTTTCTCGCAAGAAACGGTTCAGAAGAAAGACAGTTTCAAACTGCATCAGTTGCAATCGCTACCTTTCCATCCGGCATTGGCAGGGCTCGATACTCTTATTATTCCTCTGCCGCAGCAATTACCTATGGACAAATTTAATCCGACCGCATTGTTCAATGCAAGCGGAAACAGGCCTTCTTCTCTCAACACACCTCAATTTCAGAAACCTTCCTTTATATCGCCATACGGTTCCACAGAACAGTTTCTTGACTACAGAAGCGGTATGGCCGGAGCCCTTTTGAATCTCTCTCCCCGTTTAAACCTTTACTCCTCCGCCACCCTAGGAATCGTCACCAGCCCTGTGTTCGGAACCGCACAATTTTATCGCTTGAACGCCGGAGGAATATACGCCCTTACCCCGTCGCTTACCCTTCACGGCGATGTTGACTATCACTCCAATTTCGGCAATGCGCCGCTATGGAATACTTCGCTAGACCTCGGCTATCATCCCGGCGACTACTTCCAACTCAATGGAGGCCTCAATTATCTGACAACGGGAAGCAATCGGTATAATATAGACCAAAACGTCTTAATGTTGCACGCCCATACACGTTTTATGTTATACGAGAATGTATATATGAATCTTTTCGGAGGATTGCCACTCTCTCAAAACCGAAATGCGGCGTTATATCCCTTACCGATGTTCCCTCAAACCTATTTCGGAGCAACGGCTGAATATTGGTTTGTTCCTACAACTGCGATAGAAGCCGGGATTATTTGGAACGAAAATCCTCTAACGAAAAGAAAGAGCGCCAGTCCTGTTATCGGTATTAAAATCGATCCGACACGAAAATGACACCTTTTTACAGAAGCGTGACTATTTGATACACTCAAAAACGGATTTTTCGGAGAAATAGACGAACGCCCTTTTTCCTGACTTCGACAATGCGACACCCTAACCGATTTTCCAGAAATCAGGGTCGAACAATCGGGCGATAGACTTGTGCCGAGCTGTCAGCAGCATGGTTTTGGTAAGCGTTTCGCCACTGAGTGGCAACCTGATTTTCAAGGTAGTAATTGTTTTGGAAATATTCAAAACTTTATCCACACTCAAGCCTATATTGTTGTTTTTCAATATTCGTTCCAATTCCTTATAAACCTTGTATGCCACGAAACAGAGGCAAACATGCGCCTCTATCCGTTCATGGGTAAAGTGAAACATTGGTCGTAACTCAATTTTGCCCTTAGTTACCCTAAACGCGTTTTCAACCTGCCACAGCCCGCTGTATTGCTCGTAAACTTCTTTTGCAGGCAGGTCTGTGTTGGTGATGTAACCTTTCAAACCGTCCCATTTCTCGTCTTCGATGATTTTCTCTTGATTGATTGAAACTTTTACATTATCAGATATTTCCAAAAACTTGTTATAACCGCGCTTGTTGATGTTTTCTTTGGTAAGCTGTCCGCTTTTACAGGCTGATTTCAAGCGTTTTATTCCCTTTTCGCGGTTATATTTATCTTTCTTTGCCCGTTTGTCGGTATAACCCACAACCAAGCGTGATTGGGCCAACTTGACAAGTTCATGAAATAGTCCGTCCTGCTTTTTCAACGATAAAATCCATTGCTTGATTTCTTCGTTTTCATTCTTTATCCTTGCCCCGATAATGTATTTGTAGCCGCCTGATTCTAAAAGAGAGATATTGCTTTTATTCATCAATCCCGAATCGGCTACAACCACAAAATCTTCCAAATCGAAGCGTTTCACAAAATCTTCTACGATTGGAATCATTGTTCGTCCTTCGTATTGAGAACCATTGAAAATCGAGTAACTCAACGGATAGCCGCCTTTACTGACCAACAAACCTAAAACAATCTGCGGTTGGGCGTGTTTACCGTCTTTGGAAAAGCCCCTTTCCCGCAAGTCGTCGCTCTCATCCGTTTCAAAATAGAGCGTGGTTACGTCGTAAAACACAAGCCCAATGGCACCTCCTAAAATCTTTTTAGTGTGCGCTACACTGATTCTTTGCACCTTATCCTGCTGTGTGTTGTATAATTTGTCAAGATACCTGTAAATCTTGTGCAATTCAATATCTTCGTCAAAATAAGACTGAAGATAATCAACCGTACCTGCCTTACTTGAAGGCTGACACAGTCGTGCTATAACCAAATGCTTCAATATCTCATCATCTATGGAGTCAAAACCAATAAGTTTGAAAACCTGATTCAGTATCAGTTGAGTTCCATTAAGCAAGATGTTTTCAATATTACTCAAAAGATGTTCGGTAACTTGTTTTTCCTCTTCTTTTCGTTGCGCTTCCCGGAACATATCACGCACGCCAACTTGCTTGGAAATCCATTTTTTGCCCGATTGATAAAACATCTCAATTTCTTTTTCATCAGAACTGGTACCGATTGTTTTCAAATAACGGATTTTGCCGGTGCTTTTATCAACGATAACAACACTGGTACTGCCCGACCTGTTTCGTTTTTTGCGTACATACATACCGCAAAATTAGGACTTTTCTTGCTTGCGACACCCATTTTGGTGTCGCAAAATACGCAAATATATAAATATGAGATGGTTATAAAAAGAGAGTTTTAAAAGTGTCGAAGTCAGGACACCTTTTTACAGAAGCGTGACTATTTGATACACTCAAAAACGGATTTTTCGGAGAAATAGACGAACGCCCTTTTTTTATCGACCAACTTCAAAAACATCCTTTCTAAAGCCTTAAACAAACCGATAAACAACTGATAATATTATAAATATATTCCTATAAACATTCTTTCGGGATTAAACATTTATGTACTTTTGAACGTCCTATAAAAGCAAATGCAAAATAATCATTTATTCATAAAATGTAGAACAATGAAAAAGTATGTATTCTTAACAATGGTCGCTTTATTGACTTTGAGCCTGTCGGTATCGGCACAGGACACAGACAAAAAAGAACGTAAAAGAGCTCCGCGTGAATGGCCTTCGGCTGAAAAACGCGCAGAAAATTTAGCGAAAGAACTTGATTTGACCACAGATCAACAAACGAAAGTGCAAGCTCTGTTTGAAAAACAGGATGCTAAACGCACCGCACATCACGAACAGACAAAAGCTACCCGTGAACAGCAATCCAAGAATCGTGAAGAAGGAAAAGCTTTACGTGAAAAAGAATTGGAAGAATTTAACTCCGAACTGGAAAGCATCATCGGGAAAGAAAAGACGGAACAATGGAATACGTTAAAAAAAGAACGTTGGGAAAAGAGAGCAAAGGGAAAAAAAGACAGAGCCGGTTCCCGGTAAATCATCAAGTCAAACAGTAGATGTTTCTGGTTATTAAAAAGAGGTTATTTCCCATATTACAGGGACAACAACCTCTTTTTTCATACCCTGTTATAAAACGTAATTACATTCGGAGAACTGGTTTTCCAATCGACATGTGACAAGGAGACACCGGTTTGGAGCGTGATGGTTTGTGAGCACAACAGGTTGCTTATAAGGCTTAAAACAAACAGGATTAATAATCTTTGCATAAAAAGAACATCCTTATTTATTACTCAACGTCGCCTTAAACACCTTCTCTCCGGCAAACTCATTGGCATCGGCGCCGTACGACGGACTGTATTTGCCGGCGGGCAAATCCTGAAAGGTATACGTATTGCAGGCCCGGGCTACATCGATATAACGGGTTGCCGCCGTATTGATGGCCGTAGCAGCCATATCGGCCAACACTCCGATAAGACCTCCCGTACCGCTCGATACTGATGTATTATACGTGATATCTCCTATACGGGTATAAAGGACTTCATTCGTTCTGGTGGATTTTAAAATATATTCTACGGATACGTCCACGCTTCCTGCGATATGCGACTTATCCCATTTATGAATGATGGTAAACAACGCCAAATCGGCGCCAAACACTTCTCCGAATCTATTGAGTGGAGAATCCAAAAACAATTCAGCATCATAGGCGCTCTCCTTCTTCAATATTTCCATGGAAAGAAAGGTGGGGATCACATAATAACCGGCATTTGCCAAAGGAACATTCAGAGTCGAATGGAAATATTCTTTCGCCTCCACGTTTGTGCTCCGGTTGATGGGGGGCATAAGCAAAATAGCTAGCGGCTTCTCGTCATACATTCCTTTATAGGCAACCGATTTGATATCGGTGACGGTATTGGTTGTGCCGCAAGCCGACAAAAAAGCCGCGGCGATAATCGTACAGATAATGATTTTTTTCATTCTTCCATCATTTTTAAAATTCTATCGATAAATACTTTCGATTCGGGATACAACGCAATTTCCTTATCCAACAGAGCCTTACCCTCTTCCGTTTTATTAGCTGTGAGTAAAAGAAACCCATAATCGGCATATATACCGGGAGGAACCACTCCGCGCGTACCTTCCTGCTTTTCTATGATTTTCTGATACGTTTCGATTAACTCTTGCGTTGATTTCTCATCACTGTTTTTCAAATAATTATAACTCGATGTGGGATAGTTCGCCCACGAGTAGAGCGATTTTTGTGTAGTACAGGAAGCCAAACCCAATGCTAAGGCGGCGATAATAAAGAGCATGATTTTTTTCATTGCAGTATGATTTTTTTTGTTTCCTGAGCTGAAACAAACACCTGTTTTTGGAAAATCAAATTTCCTTCATATGATACCGTTATGGTGTGTGTGCCCGTAGATATTGCATACACTTTGCCTTTCGGACGATCGACATTGTCTTTTACTACTTCGGCTTTGAATGACAGGTTCTCATCGACCGATACATCGACTCCTCCGCGATAATCAGCCGGATTGCCGACAAAAACCAAATAAGATTCGTTTTCCAAACCGGTTGATATTGTTTTTACGCCGGTACAGCCGGCAATGAATATCAACCCGATGACCGTTACAAAAAGTATCTTTTTCATCATTGTATTTGTTTTATATAGTAATTCGTTAAATTCGCCTGGTCTATGCTTCCTTCTATAAAGGATACTATCGCAAATTCATTGTCGGAAGTTTCGCCTCCCAACGAGTTGACTTCCACTTTGCCGACCGTTTTTCCGGGCAATTCCATGGACATCCCGGTTTGAGGATTTGTCACGGTTTTTCCTTTTTGTACCACTTCGTAAATGTCTCCCACGCGTAAGCCTTGACTTTTCCCTCCGGAGATTAAAATACCGTCCGTATCATACACTAAAAAATACGATTTCCATGGCCGGTCCATACAATTATTCACGATGTTTTCCACTAATTTTGAGATAGCGGCCGAGATGGCTTTATCCGCGAGAGTCGCATCGTAATCGGCCCGTTCGCCGAATCCCATCACCGTTTTATTGGTCGTTTCGGCCTCGCCCTTCGCCTCTTCCGAATAAATGATCTGCCCTGTAGAGACATCCACCAGACGAATATTGACGCCAGCTTGTACCGTTTGTGTTTTACTCCTTGAAAACACATTCACATCGCCTACATTTTTCCGGCCGAATTCCGTCACGGAACCGATAATCAAATAGTCCGCTCCTACTTTTTGCGGAGCTTCGGTTCCGGCAATTTTCAACTCTTCCAGAATTTTATCCATATCTTGCCGTTCCAATAAAATGAACTTATTCGTCGACGCCAGTTTTGTAGACAAGATATCGACGGCCTGCTTTCCGAGAGGATCATTATCTTTATCATAAAAAATTCCTTTAGCATACTGCGTTTCATTCGAAAAACGAGCTATGGCAACTTTCCGTTTGAGCACCTGTTCCTGCTCTTCTTGTTTGATTTCTTGAACTTGAGGTTCAACTCGCACCACCTTTTGCTGTGTACTGCAACTATAAGCGATAACGAGAAAACCAATACCCATTAATGCCTTTTTCATTTGATGTTCTTTTTGATGTGAATATTACATTTTATATTTAATAATCCGTTTCCGTATAGATTAATGATATAAAGAAAAAAAATAAAGATTGTGTCAATTTTATTTCAAAAGAAGATAAAATTCGGCCCTCAAATTTATGTTATTTTCGATTATAAAACAATTTTTTTGGTGTTTTTATTTCAACTTTCGCAGACAAAGAGAGCGATCAGCCTTCCGTTACGTAAATCAAGTCGATGAATGAGTAATACTAAACAACGTTTGCTTGCGAAAAGTGAGCTAAATTCAATTGAGAAAGCCCCGTTTTATCCATTCATCTATATTTTTACAATCAAAACGATCAAATTGAAAGTCAATAATACCGGCAGGTAAATCTTTTTTTTTCCTAATAAACGCGATGACGGTCATACGAGCTGTTTTTGCTGCTGACATTCCCGTATATGAGTCTTCGATGGCAATACAATATTTAGGATCCACAGCGAGCTTTCGGGCTGTATAATAATATATGTCGGGAGCCGGCTTTCCTTTATCGACAAGATCGGCAGAAGATATGACATCGAACAAATGAGTAATCTCCAATTTTTTCAAGACAAAAGGAATTATTTCGCTTGGAGAGTTAGTTGCCAATGCTACTTTTAACCCCATCTCTTTTAACTTTTCTATAAATGATTTCACACCTTCGATACGACAATCTTCCGTATCGATAAGTTCAATCACCCTCGACACAACCCTTTGTTCTGCTTCTCTCAATGAGATGTTTTGCCACGGATACTTCGAATACCAAAAGCGGGTAACTTCTGCCGTAGTCATGGTTTGAGTCAATTCCGAATCCGAATCCGTGACATTGACACCTAAGGATGAGAATATTTCATATTCGGCCCGTTTCCATAATTTCTCTGAATCTATGATGACTCCGTCCATATCAAAAATAATTGCTTTTACCATATTTTACCGAACCATTGTGTTTTACCGTTCTTTCTTTATCTATCCATCCATTCGCGGGCATTGTTGCCGAATTGTTCGATATCATTTATGAATGTGGCCGTATGATATCCGTCCGCTACCGCATGATTGACGAATATTGAAAACGGAAGGAGCATCTTATGGTCATTTTCGTAATATTTTCCAAAGCGGATTATAGGAAATAAAAGGTTCGATTCGGAAGAAGTATCCTGACTAATACTCTGAAAACTTAACCAGGGAACCACTGAGATCGGACAAAAATTTGCAGGCTGATTTTCTTTCGCCTTGATTTTCTTCACCTCTTTATAGGTATTCATGTCTTCCATAACGGAATCGTAAAATTCTGCAAAGACAGGAGAATAATTACTCCAAATGTCGGAAAAAGTATGATCGTCCTGATGAAAAATGGTATAGGAAGGAACGAGATAATTCCATATCCCCAACCTGTTTTCTTCATCAAAACCCATCCTGAACTCTTCGTGTTGATTAATCACCCGCATGATGACGTATAAAAAAGCGGGATAAAACTTCACTTGCCGTATTTCTTTTTCTTTCAGGAAGGCGGTGATATCGATATGATGATTGATATTGTATTTGGTCTTCAGGCGATGATAGTAATAATCGAAATACGGTTTTCTTTTCCAATCCGAAGGCACAGGCGTAAAAACAGCTTCATGTAATTTATCAGCCATACGATTGTCTCTCTTTCTTTGCGTTATATTTATATATTTTGAAACACCGAAAAACAACTGACGGCCGGTACATCCATACGGGTGCCGCAGCCGTCAGTTTTACGGAAACTCCGATGCACTTCCCCGGGGGAAGGCAAGGGATAAGCGCTCATTCCTTCGTCGTTACTGTCTCCTCCGAAGAATTTTCATCCATCAAGATATGTACGATTTGACACGCCGATTTGGTAACCGAGGTTCCGGGACCGAAAATAGCCGCCACTCCCGCTTTGTAAAGGAAATCGTAATCTTGTGCCGGAATAACACCGCCGGCAATCACCACAATATCGGGACGCCCTAACTTTTTCAGTTCTGCGAGAACTTGCGGAACAAGTGTTTTATGACCGGCTGCAAGAGAAGAAACACCCAATACATGGACGTCATTCTCTACTGCTTGACGCGCCGCCTCGGCCGGAGTTTGAAACAACGGTCCCATATCGACGTCGAAACCGCAATCGGCATAACCCGTAGCAATCACTTTGGCGCCGCGGTCGTGTCCGTCCTGCCCTATTTTCGCAACCATAATACGAGGTTGGCGCCCTTCTTTGCGGGCAAACTGTTCGGTAAGTGCGCGCGCTTCCTTAAGCGTGGCATCTGTTTTGGATTCTGATGAATACACTCCTGAGATTGTTCTGATTATTGCATTATAACGTCCTACTACCTTTTCACAAGCATCCGATATTTCGCCCAATGTGGCGCGAACCCGTGCTGCTTCCACGGCTAACTCCAACAAATTACCTTCCTTGGTTTCCACACATTTGGTAATGGCTTCCAATGCTTGGCGTACGGCGGTTCCATCCCGTTCTGCACGCAATTTCTTCAATCGCTCTACCTGTTGCCGAAGCACTTCGGTATTATCCACTTCGAGAATATCAATCGGATCTTCTTTTTCCAACCGATATTCATTCACTCCGATAATCTTTTGAATACCCGAGTCGATACGCGCTTGCGTACGGGCAGCGGCTTCTTCGATACGTAACTTCGGAACGCCCGTCTCAATGGCTTTTGCCATGCCTCCCAGTTTTTCGACCTCTTGAATATGTTCCCAAGCTTTTTGCGCCAACGCATGGGTCAACGATTCCACATAGAAAGAACCGGCCCAGGGATCGACCTGACGGGTGATGTTCGTTTCGGATTGAATATAAATCTGCGTATTACGCGCAATACGTGCCGAGAAATCGGTCGGCAAGGCGATAGCCTCATCCAACGCATTGGTGTGCAACGATTGCGTATGTCCCAACGCAGCCGCCATCGCCTCAATGCAAGTACGCCCTACATTATTATAAGGGTCTTGTTCGGTAAGCGACCAACCGGAAGTCTGCGAGTGCGTACGCAACGCCATCGATTTAGGATTCTTCGCACCGAATCCCTTCACAATCTTGGCCCATAACAAACGGGCGGCGCGCATCTTGGCGATTTCCATAAAGTGATTCATCCCGATAGCCCAGAAGAACGACAAACGCGGGGCAAATGCATCGACTTTGATACCGGCGTTGATACCGGCGCGCAGATATTCGATGCCGTCGGCCAACGTGTAGCCTAATTCGATATCGGCTGTGGCTCCCGCCTCTTGCATGTGGTAACCCGAGATGGAGATCGAGTTGAACTTCGGCATCTTCTGCGAAGTAAATTCAAAGATGTCGGCAATGATTTTCATCGAGAAAAGCGGCGGATAAATATAGGTGTTACGTACCATGAACTCTTTCAGGATATCGTTCTGAATGGTTCCGGCCATCTCTTCGAGTTTGGCGCCTTGCTCCTGCGCAGCGACGATATAGAAAGCCAGAATGGGAAGTACCGCGCCGTTCATGGTCATGGACACCGACATTTTATTCAACGGAATACCGTCAAAAAGGACTTTCATATCTTCTACCGAACAAATCGATACACCGGCCTTCCCCACATCGCCGACGACGCGTTCGTTGTCGGCATCATAACCGCGGTGCGTTGGCAAGTCGAAAGCCACCGACAAGCCTTTCTGTCCCGAAGCGAGGTTACGGCGGTAAAAAGCATTGGATTCTTCGGCGGTCGAAAATCCGGCGTATTGTCGAATCGTCCAGGGACGCATCACATACATCGTGGAATAAGGGCCACGGAGAAAAGGAGGAATACCTGCGGCATAGTTTAAGTGCTCCATGCCTTCGAGATCTTCCTTGGTATATACGGGTTTTACCGGTATCTGTTCCGGTGTGAGCCAATTGGCCTTAATATTGTTTTCTTTCATCCAATCGGCAGCGTTGTGTTGTTCAAAGCCGGCCGTTTGAAAATTTATATTTTTAAAATTCGGTTTCATTTCAATTGATCGTTTTATTTTATAGTAATCCCGAGAAGTTTATGAAATAGGATCAATGTTTCGAGCACATTGCTGCGTACATGAATAAAATGTTCGATACCCTGCGCTTTCAGGTCGTCCATGCAAGCCGGCGCACCCGCAACGACAAACAGTTCCTTGCCGCCTTTCAGCATATCGAAAGCTTCCGGAGCATACGTTACATATTCATCATCGCTCGAGCACAATACGATAACATCGGCATCTTTTTCGCGCGCCGCTTTAATGCCTCCTTCCACCGTGTTGAATCCGAGGTTATCGATTAATTCATAACCCGCGCATCCGAAGAAGTTGGCTGAGAACTGCGACCGAGCCAAACGCATAGCCAGGTTACCGATCGTGAGCATAAATACTTTCGGCGTTTTCTTGCTTCGTTCGGTGGCTAAGCGGAGTTCATTAAAGTCGTCCGCCAAGCGGCGTACTTTCAGCTTTTTAAAAGGAGTTTCCTTATCGCCGTCGCATCCGCAAGCATGTTGATGGCTTTCTGCAAGCGTATCGCTCCTTCTCTCGGTAAAGTTCGGGTATTGGTTGGTTCCGACCAGCACTTCCCGACGTTTGGCTACCGCTATCATGCGTGCATCGCCCGAAGCATTGACGGCATCTTGTACAGCGCCCGCTTTCAAGTTCTCGTAAAATCCCTGTTCCTCCGTTTTGAGGAAAAGCTTCCAAGCTTGTTCGGCGATGGACGAAGTGAGGGTTTCAATATAATACGATCCGGCAGAAGGATCGATGATTTTATCGAAATGCGCTTCTTCTTTCAACAATAATTGTTGATTAACAGCGATACGTTCGGAAAAATCGGTAGGTGTTTCAAACGCTTCATTGAAAGGCCGCACGGTTAATGAGTCGACGGAAGCGATGGTAGCCGACATGGCTTCGGTTTGCGAACGGAGCAGATTCACATACGGGTCGAAAACCGATTGGTTAAATGCCGATGTGACGGCATGGACATTCATTTTTGCCGCATTTTTCCGTTCTTCGTCGCTATATTGTCCGGCGTGCAGCGGTTCATAGGCATTTACGATTTCGGCCCATAACCAGCGGGCTGCACGGAATTTGGCTATTTCCATAAAATAATTGGAATCGATACCGAAGGTGAATTTTATCTTATTGGCAGCCACTACCGGATCGATACCTTTTTCAATCAAGGCCCCGAGGATCTGATTGCCATAAGACAAACTATATCCGAGTTCCTGATGGATATAAGCTCCGACATCGCTAAAACTATTGCCCGTTATGTAAATGCAACGGTAATGGGGCAACTGCGACGTGATATTGACGATTTCAGCCGCCTCTTCGGCCCATTGCGGGGAATCTATTCCTTTCTTCAATATTTTCCGGAAAGGATCGAACTCGATGGAGCCCTGGCATTTGGTCAATTCAAAATTATTCTTCAACAGATAATCCGACACCACACGTGCAAGCTCAAGCGTACGCGAAATACACGTTCTGAAATTCAATTCTACTTTCTCAGGCGAAATGTCCTTAAGCAATACTTTTATATTTTCGGGGGTAATTCCATTTTTGGGAAGATGGAAGCCGAAAGAAGTAATGCCTTTCGTGAGCAGTTTCACGGCCTTTTTATTGGCTTCGGCGAAATCGTCCACGTGTATTTCCCGCCGTATATACCACACATTATCTTTCTTGGTGGACCGTACGTAGGGAAACTGCCCGGGTAGGTTTTCGAGGGTCGGCAAACCTTCTACATTTTCTGCCCGATAAAAAGGATTTACGGTAAATCCTTCATTGGTTCTCCACACCAGTTTTTTTTGAAAATCAGCCCCTTTTAAATCGGCGGTGATTTTCTCCATCCATTCATCGGTGGACGTAGGTGGAAAATCTACAAAAAAATTTTCTTTGTGATCACTCATAAGTTTTATATTTATTATTTCGACGTTTTTCTTGCATGCTTGTGTATTGTTCTTTGCTCCAACCAGAAGTTTTCCGGTAGTAGGTCGGACTATTTCTGTTTTTATTTTACACAATCACAAAAGTACGATAATTTGTTTGTTTATAAAAGATTTTTCCGTCCGTTTATTCATTCTCCTTAACTATATTTCAAGAATTCCCATCGATGTTTTTTACTTTGACCGGCAACCTTATGATTTGCGGGATTACCATATGGCGTTATCATCTTCTTTTTCTACGACAGCATTGTTTCCTCAGCGGAGAAAAAAGAGTGTTTCGAAAACATGTGCAACGTTAGCGGAAACGTGCGCAGCTCTTTCTACTATATAAAAATGTCAGGCGATAACATGAGAAACGGTTTCGGAAAGGTAAAAAATACTTTCGGAAACATGTGCAGCACTTTCTAAAACATGAGAAATAGTAGCGGAAACATAAAAAATACCTTCGGAAACATGTACAACTGTTTCGAGAACATATTCTACACTTTCGGAAATTTGCTAAAAGTGTAGGATGGCTACTACCGAATTGGATTCATTCTATTCATTCAATAATATCAATGCGCATATTATCGAAATCAAGTAGAATCTTCTTTCCCAAATTCCTGAAAAAAGGGTATCCTATATGTCCGTCAAACGTCCCGGGAACTGATTGCCCCGGCAGCGAATAGATCTCAATCACGTTATCTTCTTTCGCGAGAACTATCTTACTATTAAACTTTAATATAGGTAACTTTACACCGTTAAACACTATCGATGTATCATTATCAAAAATGTCCAGTTGTTAAGAGATCTATTAATTTCTGCTCATAGTTTTCTTGAGCAGAAACAACCATTGTAAAAAAGGTAAGTGTCTTTCTATTTATCTGTTGCATATTATATCTCAGAATAATTTTATAAACCTTTAATCATGAGATAAGTAGCAAGGACAGGATTCATCTTTCCCATTTTATTCGAAAAAATAATGGCTCTACAAATGAAACTATGTAGAAAGCATATCCGTGCATTCTTATTTATAATTGATGTCTGAGTGAAATTTCACATATAAAGCATAATAGTAATATCTTACTTTTCCTCTTTCTCTTCTTTCTTTCGCGGAGCGGCGTTCAAACTCTTCAGTATTTTGGAATACGAAAACTTGTCGCGCATCACGGCATCGCCTTTGTGAAAGTTTGCAGCGATCTTGCCGATGGAAATGCACTCGCTGTAGATGGCATTGAACTCCGTAACCGCTTCGGCTGAAACACTTTTGCTGTCGCCTTTCAGAACTTCCTGCGTCTCGTTGGCTTGCTTGATCGGATCGGCATACCCTACGATGCGGTCGAGCGTCTCGGCGGAAGTTCCTTTAGTGGTCAACTCCGTTTTTATTTCTTCCGTAAGGCCTGTTTTGAAATGTGCCAGCAGTTCGACAAGGGCTTCCTGGTCTTTGGCGCGCGCTTTGTTGAAATGAGCCGTGTAGCCCAACAACTTCAAGAGTTCGTTGCGGCGGGGCTTGTCGGGTTTGTAATCTTCCCCGATCTGGATCTTCACTTCAGACAAATCGTCGATAGCGGAAGTAACCAGTGCATAAAGTGTTCTTGTAGCCAAGCGTTGCTGCGCGTCGCTATCAATACCTAAATAGTGGGTAAAGGCGTTTCCGATACGTGTTTTAAGACCCGTGAAAAACTCTATTGTCCATGTTGAGCGTTTGGATGAAAGAAAAACCTGGTCGGCAATGGCATTGTCGATCATGATATCGTTAGTCGTGAGCATTTCCACGTCTTTGCCTTTATAAATTCTTTTAATCATAATCATAACCAATAAATTTAAATAAGTTGTTAACAGAAGCGAAGATACGAAAAGCCCCGATATGTTATTCCCAAAGAGGCAACTATTTGAAGAAAAAGACGATAATTTATACTTTATTGCACATACAAGCAATATTATTCACATTCATTCACGGTGTCTTCATCACGGGTGCCGTTTCAATCGACACCCGTGATGCGTTCAATAACCTAATATAAATACGATCATCCTCGACTGGATGGTGGAATCCACCCCCCGTTCTTCAGAAAGAAAACTTCGTATTAAGGAGTGTGCACATGCGAATTTCAATGCTTTCGAGGAGGAATATGTTTTTCTGAAAGGTGAGAATCTTCTTCCGCCTTACCCGCCTCGAAATTGTACCGGAATAATTTAAAAAACTCGTAATAGATTTTCATATTTTCCAGTTGATACCACTTTTCCACCGTAACGGGTTCGGCATCGAGATTATAGATTTTGGCATTCTCCAATGAAAGTATAAACGGCGAATGGGAGGCGATGATAAACTGACAGTTTTTAAAGCGTACGGAATCTTCTATCAACGTTTTCAATTGGAGCTGAAATTGAGGCGACATACTGTTTTCAGGTTCATCGAGCAAATAAAGCGCATTTTCCTCGATTTGCTTGTCGAAATATATCAGGGCGTTTTCGCCGTTGGAAAACTGGCGTTGCAATTCGCCGGCTCTATCGCGCACAAACCGGCGTTTGGATTTCGAGCGTCCATCGACGAACTTCCGGAACGCATCGATTCCCTCCCGGTCTTCCATATCCAAATGGACGCCGTTATCCCAATAGTCGGTATAAGAACTGTTTTTCACTTCATCGTAGTAATCGCTTTCGCTGCTTTTCCTGTTCCTGATCCGGCTGTTTTCTTCCCGTACGCTCAAAATGTGTTTGAAAACATCATCCGAAGCAATAAATTTACTGCTTAACGGAACATTCTTTATATCATTCAGTTCGTAACGGTTGTTCTTGACAAAAAAGTCGAACATCTTTGTCCGGTTGTATTTTCCCGAACGTTGAATATCGAGCGTTTCGGTGATGAGATTGAGCAAGGTGCTTTTACCGGAACCGTTGCCGCCGTAGAAGACGGTAATATCATCAAAATCGATTTCCTGAAGTTTTAAAGCAAATAGTCCGAGCGGATAATGCTCGTCCTGGGTATCCTGCCGGACAATGGAATCCCATCCATTGTAATAAGTGGCATCCTCGTCCATCAATGTAAATTCTTTCAGATAAATCATATCTCCGGTATTAACATGGTTAGTCTCTATTCTCTCATTAAGAACAGCATCGGATCGGAAAGGTATTCCATTACATTGCTGATGAAGCGGGCGGTTTCTCCCCCGTCCACGATACGGTGGTCGACGGTGAGCGAAAGCGGCAGGATGTGTCCCACCGTTATTTCGTCGTCTTTTACAATGGGGGTTTTCAGGATGCGCCCGATACCCAGGATGCCGGCTTGCGGATAGTTGAGTATCGGCGTCGCAAAAATACCGCCGATAGAACCGAAACTGGTAACGGTAAACGAGCCGTCTTTCAGGTCCTCCAACGTCAGTTTGCGCTCGCGCGCCTTAGCAGCCAGCACGCCTATCTGCCGGGCGGTTTCGAAGATCGACAAGCGGTCGGCATCGCGAATTACGGGAACCACCAATCCGTCGGGCGCATCCACGGCAATAGCGATGTGGATACGATTGCGGACAATCATCCGGTTGTTTTCCATGTCGATTTGAGAATTGAGTTGCGGGTGCTGTTTTAATGCCTGCGCCACCGCTTTCACGATGAAGGGAAGATAAGTGAGTTTGGCGCCCCTATCCGCAAACTCCCGTTTATATTTCGCGATAACCTTTTTCAATCCGGATATCTCGACTTCTTCAAATATCGATAATTGTGCGGCACTTTGCAGGGAGTGAAGCATATTTCGAGCAATGGTTTTTCTTATTTGCGTAAGAGGTTGATATGTGACTTCTTCGGTGTGCTCAAGGTTGGTTTCTTTTTTATCCGTATTGAATTGAGAGGAAGTATGAAAATTCAGAATATCCTCTTTCTTCACTCTTCCTTCGGGCCCGCTTCCCGGCACTTCGTTGATGTCGATGCCCATTTCTTTAGCCATGGCTCGGGCAAGGGGCGTGGCAAGCGCTTTGCCCGGTCGTTGCTCCGCCTTTTGCGTTTGAGAAGATCCCTCATCGCTCGAGGCGAGCAAATCGTCCTCGCCCGACAGTTCCATCGTACCAACGACCGAAGCGCTGTCTTCTGCCTCCACTTCGATATCTACCAACGGGGCGCCCACAGGAATTATATCGCCCGGATTCCCATACCGGGCTATGATCTTTCCGCTTTTAGGCGAAGGGATATCGGCCACCAACTTGTCGGTTTCCATCTGTGCGATCGTATCGCCCACTTTCACTTCGTCTCCTTCCGAAACCAGCCACTCCATCAGGGTTCCTTCTTCCAAACCTTCTCCTAAATCGGGGAAATTAAATGTAAATTTCATATCATCATGACTTAAAATGTGACGCTTTTTTCTATTTCATAAAAAATACGCTCGGGCGAAATAATGAAATACTTCTCGCCTTGCGCCAACGGGACAACGGTGTCGAAACCCATCACGCGTCGCGGCGGCGCTTCCAAATACAGGAAGGCTTCCTCATTGACTACGGCTATCAGTTCCGATCCTACACTGAACGACTCATTGGCCTCCGCCACCACAATCACCCGCCCCGTTTTCCTTACCGAATTGCGGATCGTTTCCCTGTCGATGGGATAAATGGAGCGCAAATCGATCAGTTCGACCGAAATGCCGGCCTCCTGCGCCATCTTAATCGCTTTTTGACATTCACGGATCATGGCTCCGAAAGCCACTACCGTGATATCCGTACCCTCTTGAACCACCCGGGCCTTATCCAGCGGGAGAGAGAATTTTTCATCGGACACCTCTTGCTTGATGGCGCGATAAATTCGTTTAGGCTCCATAAAAACAACCGGATCGTTACTTTCGATAGCCGCGATCAACAAACCCTTTGCATCATGTGGCGTGGACGGAATCACGACCCTCAGTCCCGGGATATGGGCAAAAAGGGCTTCCGGGCTGTCGGAATGATGTTCCAGCGCATTCACGCCGCCTCCATAGGGGAAACGGATGACCACCGGCATCTTGAACTTGCCGCGCGAACGGTTTTGCATACGCGATATGCCGGTCACGATCTGGTTAAACGCAGGGAAGGTGAAACCTTCGAATTGTAGCTCCACCACAGGCCTGAGTCCCGAAACGGCCATTCCCAAAGCAGCACCCACGATTCCCGATTCGGCCAGCGGCGAGTCGAATACACGGTCGGCGCCATGTTTCCGTTGCAACCCTTCGGTGACGCGAAAAACGCCTCCTTCCACCCCTACGTCTTCTCCGTAAACAACGACACGATTGTCTTCACTCAATTTGATATCCAGCGCATCGTTAATCGCCTTTACCATCGTCATAACGCTCATCGTCTGTTCTCCTTCCAACTTAAGAATTGTTCATATTCAGCCTTTTGTCTTTTTAATTCATCCGGCATATCGGTGTACATATAGTCGAACACATCACCTAAGGGATACGCTTTAGCCTTTTCCGCTTCCACGAACTGCGCGTCGATCTGTGACTTATACGTTTCCCTGAGCTTCTCCTCATCGAGATTCCACACACCTTTGACTTCCATATACCGCTTCAAACGGAGAAGCGGATCGTTAAGTCCCCATAGCGTTTCTTCCTCTTTCTTCCGGTATTTCGAGGGATCATCCGAGGTGGTATGCGCGCCGCGACGATAGGTGAATGCTTCGATCAACACAGCACCCTTACCCGACCGGGCATATTCCGTCGCGGTTTTATAAGCCAGATACATCGCGAAAAAATCGTTGCCGTCGACCTTGATTCCGGGAAGACCGAAGGCGACCGATTTGACCGCCAGATTAACCGAACTCGTCTGCACATTCACCGGTACCGAGATGGCATACTGATTGTTTTGTATCGTGAAGACTACGGGGGCTTTCCACACGCCGGCGAAATTTAACGCTTCGCTGAAATCGCCTTCCGAAGTGCCCCCGTCACCGACAAACGTGAACACGGCGTTGTCCTTTTTTTGATATCGGATGGAATATCCGATACCGACGGCATGGTGCAACTGCGTTCCGATGGAGATGGACATGGGCAACACACGAGGCCGATGCTTAAAACTGCCTCCCTGTTCGTTTCCGAGATAAAACAGGAACATCTCTTTCGGGGAAACGCCTTTGGATAGCAGCGTGCCTAATTCGCGAAACGAAGGAACAAGCCAATCATCGTCGCGGATATTCATTCCGGCGGCGATATGGATCGCTTCCTGCCCCAGGTTGGGCGTATACGTATACATCCGCCCCTGGCGTTGATAAGAAACCGCCATTTCATCGGCCGTCCGTTCAAAAAGCATCTGTTTATACGCCTCTATGATTGTTTCATCATCCAATGCAGGCATCCGGTCTTGATCGACCACATGGCCTTCGTTGTCGATGACTTGCAGCATTTTATTTTCTATAGGATTATAATCACGAAAAATCGCAGGTAAATCGTTTTGGATCATTTATCTGTTTATTTAGAACAAATTCAAATAATATTTAGCTCTCCATATAACAGTTCGACCCATAAATAGTTCTAATGAGGCTCCGCAAAGCAGCAATAAACGCGCGCAAGTCAACAATGCCAAGTCTGGAATGAGGAAAGACTTTCTCTATTTAAAATGTTCACTTTCCGATGCAGGAAATACAACTAATTAATTATAAATTAATTACCACATAAACGGTACAAATTTTCACTTAAGTTCTATTTATTTTCTATTGATTATCAGATACTTACTTAAAAGTGCCCTTTTTCAATGTATTTACCTGATTTATTGAAAGTTGCATTTCTTATTTTGTATCGAGTTTGTACCAATTTTTTAAAACATCGCAGTCGTTGAAACTAAATTTTTTAACTGTCATGACCTATTGCAGCCAAATAACATAATATATTAAAAAATGACTTTTATTTTATTTGTTGAATAGTATTCATCAAATTTTGTTCTAACAACTTAGACCCTCTTGGTGTGTATTCGTAAACTATACAACGTAAATGCTTTAGATCAAAAGGAACGTCATCCATAGATTGAGTAATTAATATCACTTCCTTGCCGATAGTATGAGCCATTCCTACTTCATAAAATACATTTGGGTTTCTTTCCGTCAGTTCTGCAATAATAATTGAAGCTTCATTGATACTTTTCCAAATATCTTCAATTATGGGTTTATTTCCATAAATATTATCTGCCCTTAAGCATATAGCATTAGGTATCTGTTCAATAGTTGGTTTAATATGATCACTAAATATTATATTATAAGGATTTTTAAATGGAGATAAGACAAAATAAAGATTGTCATTCCTTAAAAAATCTCGTCCTTTAAAAATTGGGTTAATTTTGACTATTTTATTCATTAAATCAATTCTATTTATTTCTGTCTGAATATAATTGTTTTGCTAACTCTGTTATGTTAATATCATTGAAATTTTCAAGCCAATTGGTTGGAAACAGGAAGTGAATTATATCCTCAAAACCAAATACTTCTTCCAATTGTCTTTTAACATCATCAGCATTGCACATAAAGTTTGGACGATTATCTTGAAATCTAACATATGGAACTCCCGATGCATTTTTATTTGAAGCAAATACATCAACGACTAATTGCGATACCACAATAGCATAGTGAATAGGTTGATAAAGCCTAACATTCTTTAAGCTAAAGTTATTATTACGTGCTATTTGTACCACTGGCTCATCGAGTAAATAAAGTATTTTTTCAACTTTATCTCTATCATTTTGGGAAAGATTTCCTCCCACATTACACATTGACACTTTAAACGGCATTCTTATATCTCCTTTTTTAGTAATCCTTTCCTATTATTATATGGTTTCATTAACAAAACACCTGCCCAAAACGCCCAATTTATTACCATCACAATATATTTTTCGAAAATAGTAATCTTTGCTCCGAGGTATTCATTTAATTCTCCACTAGTAGCTTTTCCCAAAAATGCACTGGCAGACAAATTTGCAAAATCTAAATCTAAAAAATTTTCTCGATGGGTAATTTTATTTCTTTCATCCCTTATAACCTCAAAAGCTTCACTATTGCTCGTAAGATAATCTAAAATATTCTCAGTTTCAGATATTTTTTTTAGTTTATTTGAAACAGTTCTGTAATAACATTCTTTCTCCTGTAATTCTAAACTAAATATTACATTTATCAAAAGAAGAATTTGATCGTTTACTTTAGTTATTCTTGAATAAAAATTCTCCACGTGATATCTAATCAAAGTTATTTTACGAGAGTTTATTCCCATATCTTCCTGAGTAAGCTCTTTTAGAAGCTCTACTATTAATTCTAATGTCCTTAGTGTGCCTATAATATTATAAGACTTAACAAAAACTTCATAATAAAAATCTTCTTCTTCGGATTTCTCATTTTTAGTAACAACTGGAGAATAATCCTTAACAATTAATTTCCAAAATACAGTTTTTTCTAATTCATCGACTGTTTTTGGTCCATTGTTTCGATCTGTAAGCATAGTTATATATTTTAATCAAACTTCAACTCAGGCAAACTCTTCACAGTCTCCACCGTTTGCAGACTTACGTTGATGATACTTAACAGCAAATTGAGAATGTATTTGGGTTGCCCGTGTTCACGCGCCCAATCATTGGGATCGTTGGTGATGCCGCTTGCCGGATGAGTGGTTATTTGATACCGCTCCATAATCCATTCAATAGCACTTTTACCATTTACAACGTACTCGTATGCCTCTTCGGGAATGTTTTCTATCGTGATTTGATGGTTGTAGATGATGGTATCGGTTATCCCTTTCTTGGGAAAACGCATTTTTTCTACTTCGTAATCCACATTTGCACCAGTATCTATTATGACACGAACAGTGTTGGGTTTTTCGTAGTTTTCATAATTGAGATGGAGTTCTGCTAATTGACGACCGGCTTTTACAAATTTCCAGAAATCGGTGCTGTTGTCCACCAAAGGTAAACGGGGAAGCGTCTTTTTGAGATCGGCCACAAAAGTTTCACGGTATTGGGGGCTGTGCAAAATGCCATACACGTAATAAAACACATCTTCTTTTTGGGTCACATTGCCGTACATAGCACGGGCACGTTCCAAAATAAAATCACTGATACCGTCACGACGTGAATACATACTTGTTTCAGGTTCCGCTACGGCATCGAAGAGCGTAGGACTGTCTTGCTGCCGTTCTTCATACCAATAGAGAGGGAAGCATTGTGCTCCTGCTTCTAATAAATTCAAATCAACAATTTTATCTGAGATTAAAACGGAAGCTTGTTTATTTCCTCCTAACCCAGAAACACATATGATTAAATTTCTAATCTGTGATAAAGGAAAGAATTTATCTTGTTGATATGTACGTTGTACGATTGCTTTTTCAAAACAAACATGTTGATTTTGAAAAGGGCGATAGATAGAGTTAACAATGTTTTTATCTGAAAATGCTAACACTTCTCCTTTATCAAAAGAATTTTTCAATTTATCATTCCAGCTTATTTTTGTCTTATCATAATGTTCATCAGAAAACTTGGAGTCAGGGATTTCCAATCTATTATTGTAAAACCCAATTAATGATTGAATATTTTCTGACAATTTATTATAAGAAAAATTATACATCCATGTGTCAGCAGCGGTTGCGATACCAAGTGAATACGTTGTAAAAAATGATTTTGTTTGCCCATCGAATTTCTTATCCGGTGTAAGCGCAATGAGATCGGAAAAACTGTCATTCCGATGGTTAATCCAATCACCATATTCGTTGGGTTGAAGAACCTGCCATTGCATTTTCGGGTTGGAAATACTACCAAAATTTTTAGTCAAGGTCAATTTATCTTCACGAGTAAGATAGTCTTCCACTTCGTGGTACCGGATTTTGGCGTTGCCTATGCGTCCTGGCTTTTTCACCAATAAAGTAACAGCAATAGGCGTCCGGCTACCTGATCCAAAAATCTTGCCGCCTTCTTTTCTTGATAATTCGCCACTTGTACGTTGATTTCCACGTAAGTTAAATACATAAATAGATGAAAATTCTTTTTCGATGGACTTTCTGAAACCATCCATTCCATTCGTATCAATCCATGCCCCATTGGAAACAAAACAGATAATTCCTCCATTATTCGGGTCTAACCGATCGCTTGCCCATCGGAAAGCTTTAATGTACGCGTCATATAAAGCTTTTATGGAATTAGCAGCCGTTCCTACTGCATATGTAGTTTCAATCCTTTTTTCTAAATAGGTATATTTCTGATTTTCAGAATTGTCGTTAGCTGATTTTTGCCCGATGGAATAAGGCGGATTGCCTATAATCACACGCAAAGGGGCTTTTTGCTGTTCCTGAACCCGTTTGGAGTTCTGTGGAAACATTTCGCTGAAAAGTTCTTCGCTATCTTTTGTTTCACCCAATTGAAAAGTATCGGTCAAACAGATTCCATCGAACGGCGTATATTCTCCTTCCGTTTCGTTTTTTATTTCGTGATATACGTTTTCGATATTAACCGAACCAATATAGTAAGCAAGCAATACTATTTCGTTAGCATGAATTTCCTGTTTATATTTTCTTTCAAGCGTTTCGGGCGAAATTAATCCAGTTTGTAATAATCGGGTAATAAATGTTCCTGTACCCGTAAAGGGGTCTAGGATATGAATGTTTTCATCGCTCAACATACGGCCAAATTCTTTTTGCAGTACATCGCTTACCGAATGAATAATGAAATCTACTACTTCTACCGGCGTATATACAATACCCAACCGTTCAGCCATTTTCGGAAACGCAGCCTTGAAAAACTTATCATAGAGTTCGATAATGATCTTTTGTTTGGCTTCGGCATTGTCTATTTCTGATGCCCTCATTTTTACGCTATCATAAAATTTCTGTAGCGTATCATTTTCCTGTTCCGTATTTTCATTTTCCAGAAGACCTAACATTTGTTGCATGGATTGTGAAATGGCATTATTCTTCACAAACGAATAGTTTTCAAACAGGGCTTCGAAAACGGGTTGGGTGATGATGTGTTGCGAAAGCATCTCAATGGCTTCTGCTTCGGTTACGGATGGGTTAATGTTCTTGTGCAGTCCTTTCAGAAAACGTTCAAAAGCTTTTTTGTGCTTTTTATCTTCGGCAACAAGATGGGTAATGCGCTCGATCTGCCGTTCGGCTATCTCCGCAATGTCTTTTGCCCATTGCTCCCAATAGCGCCTATCACCCACTTTCTCCACCATTTTGGCATAAAGCAAGCTTTGCATTTGCTCAAATTTGAGCGACAGCTGCAATACGGCATCGGAAGTGTTATCAACCAATCCCGCATCGTTATAATCATTATCACCGCCGTGCGCCGGAGCGCCGATAACAATATTCTGCGGTTTGTTTTTATTGAGTTCTATTTTATTGACAGTGGCTTTGAATCGGTCGTCGTGGGCACGAAGCGCATTAAGAACCGTCCAGACAACAGCATAAACTTTATTATTATCTAACGCTTTTTTGGTATCCACATCGCTTGGAATAACAATAGGTATGATGATATAGCCATATTTTTTACCCGGAGCACGGCGCATAACCCGCCCAACGGATTGGACTACGTCCACTTGGGAATTTCGGGGTGAAAGAAAAATAACTGCATCCAATGATGGAACGTCCACACCTTCGCTCAAACAACGCACATTCGTGAGAATACGGCAGTTTTGTGTTCCCCGCTCCACGCTTTTGAGCCATGAAAGTTTTTGCCCTCGCTCAGTAGCAGCCATTGTTCCGTCGATATGCTGGCTATCCACCATTACCATTCGCTGTTGGGCTTCTTCACTCAATTTTTTGTAATAAAGTTCGCCCATTTGATTAAACGCGTTGGTGATTTGTTTAGAGGTTTTTATATTTTGACAAAAAGCGACAGCAGTATGCATCGGCTCGGGGTCACTACTTTTAACAAGGGCATTGTCTCCTACCAACTCTTTGCTCAAAGCGTTAATACAACCTATAAGTTTATTAATATCGTTTGCGGGAACTTCGGTAGTTCCGTCAGCAACCATCTGTTGGACAGAAAGAGGCATGTCGTTCTCATTAACCGTAAGCACCAAAACTTTATAATCGGATAACAATCCTTTGTTTACGGCCTCTCCAAAACCGATATGGTATATTTCTTCTCCGTAGAGCCTCGTGTCGTCCATCGAACAAAGCACGGCATCCATATCCACGGCTTTTTTCTTATTGTCGTCGCTATACAGACGAGGCGTAGCAGTCATATACATTCGTTTATGTCCTTGAATAAAATCATTATCATGGACTTTTACGAAAGCACTTTCATCGTCGTTGGAAAGCGTTACACCTGTGGTACGATGGGCTTCGTCACAAATAATTAAATCGAAAATGCCTTTGTCTACACTACTCCCCAGTTGTAGGACAGGTATTATCACTTTATTAAGTGCGTTAAGATAAATATCTTCATACAAATTTATACTTATTATTTGGTTTATAATACTTTTCTTTCATTTTATTCGCTGTTTTTTCTTTAGCTCATGGAGCGAAGGCGTAGCCGAAGCGGAATGAGCTAAAAAAAGGCTCTCCCTATCAGGCCGTTTTCAGCCGTCCCGTTCCACATTGGAAGACTTCTATCGGCGGTCGGTAGCCAAGGCTCTGATGGAGCCTGTCGTGATTATAGAACCGGAAGTACCCGTTCAATCCCTTCCACAAACTGTTTCCATCGTCATACGCATGCAAATAGATGTGTTCGTACTTCACACTGCGCCATAAACGTTCAATAAAGATATTATCGATGGCACGACCTCTACCGTCCATACTGATGCGAATCTCATGCCTTTTCAGGCAATCGGTGTAAATATCCGAAGTGAACTGACTGCCTTGGTCAGAATTGATTATTTCCGGTGTTCCATGTACCGAGATAGCCTCTTCGATACAATCCACACACCATTCCGCGCTCATCGTGTTACTCAGGCTCCAGCCCACCACATAACGTGAGTAAACATCGATAATGGCAAACAAATACATAAACCCTTTCGACATGGGAATATAGGTGATGTCAATGGCCCAAACCTGATTCGGCCTGTCAATCTTCAGCCCTTTCAACAAATAGGGGTATTTGTGCCCATCCTTTCCCGGGATAGTGGTCCTTGTGCCCGGATAAAGGGTCTGCCAACCCACCATGCGCATTAACCGTCTGAGCCGTTTACGGTTGATTCTATACCCTAACAGGGTGAGTAAGGGTAGAAGTCGCTCAACACCATAAAATGGAGTGGAAAGATATTGTTCGTCCAACCAACGCATAATCCCCAAATTCTCCTCACTTTCAGGAGAAGGGGTGTAGTACAACCCGCTACGGTGAATCGAAAGCAGCTTGCATTGACGCACTATACTCATCTCCGGAGATTGACGTTCGACCAATTCGCGGCGTACTTCCGGAGGCATCATCGCAGCTTTTTTTTTAACCAGTCATTGTCAACCTTCAATTCCCCTATCTGACGATAAAGTTCTGCTATCAGACGGTCTTTTTCTGATAATTCATCATGCCCGACACTCTTTTCAAAGACCTTGCTTCCTTCTTCCTTGAAAGAACGTTTCCACTGGCTTACCTGATTGGGATGCAAATCATATTTTTTACACAAACTTTCAATGGTTTCTCGTTCTTGCAATGCTTCCAACGCTACTTTGGCTTTAAATTCAGCACTGAATTTTCTCCGACTTCCTTTATTCATAATTCTTTGTCTTTTACGCACAAAGATACTACTTAACTTCTTGTCCTAATTTTGGGGAGTATTATAGTAGATAACTACTCCCAATCCCACAACCATCCAAAAGACAATATTTGCAGTAAATTCATCGGCTCCCATTTCGATTGCGACAATTCTCACAAGTGCAGCAATAGCGATACATCCAATAACTACTGACAGGTAGATTATAATATATTCAAGGCATTTACTTTTCATCCAATATATTCCTCAAATTATTATTAATTTCTCTCCGCCTAAATGTGGGGTTTGAAAACCCACTAATTTTTGTCGACAATGTTGACACAGCTCAGACATCACTACTAATTGTTTTTATTTATCAGATTAACAACCACTTTTACCATTACGTCTTTCTCTTCCGTTCGGCTCTCTGCAATCATAAGAGTAAGAGCTACTAATGTGTTGTTTTCAATGAGTTTTGTACCATCGGCTTTATAAAGAATACCGTTCTTCTCCAGAAACCAAAGAAAGAGAAATGCGGCAATCCGTTTATTTCCATCGCTAAAAGAATGATTTTTCGTTACCAAATAGAGTAACATGGCCGCTTTTTCTTCCACGCTCGGATAGAGGTCTTGTCCGTCAAATGTTTGGTAAATTGTACTAATAGAACTTTTGAATGATTCATCTTTCTCGTTTCCAAACAAATCACTTCCGCCAAACTTGTTTTTAAGAAAACCAACCACCTCCATTGCTCCTTCATAAGTTACCCGGAAAGAGTCATGTGAAGTAGTGTGCTCTACTGCTAATTCCTGATAGTCGTACCTGTCCAATGTATCCAATGCGTATGTATAGTCACTGATTACTTGTAACAATCCGGTTGCTTCATCGGCAGATAGCTCTTTTGATTGTAGTACATTTGATAAAAGTTTAACTGTCTGCTTTAAGTCACTATATTGTTGTAATTTAATCTTTTCATTTACGACGTAACCCTTAACGAGATATTCTTTTAGTATCTTGTTAGCCCAGATTCGGAACTGTATACCTCTATTGGATTTAACTCTATATCCAACTGAGATTATCATATCTAAATTACAATATTCTAATTCGCGCAACACGTCTCTATTACCCTCTTTTTGAACTGTCGCAAAATTTGCGACAGTTGAAATTCCGGACAATTCTTCTCTTGCTGCGTTGTTAATATGCTTACCGATTGTTTTAATATCCCGACCAAATAACTCTGCCATTTGTTGGCGACGAAGCCATACTGTATCGTTTTCCAATCGCACTTCTATGTTTGCCCCACCATTAGGCGTTTGATAAATAACTATTTCTCCTGTTTTCATTATTTCTTATTATTTTGTGGCGACACTGCCACCACTATTATTTTAAACTTATTTTATTGGCAGATTCTCGTTTTTTAGCGTTTACCAAATCGGAATATATTTGTGTCGTTGAAACGTTTTTGTGAGTAAGCATTTTACTTACCGTATAAATATCGGTTCCCAATGCAATCTGCAAAGTGGCAAACGTATGGCGGAAGCAATGAAAGGTGATGTGCTTAGTAATCCCCGCATCTTGAACCCAGTGTTTCAGCGGTTGATAAACCATAAATCTCTTTAAGCCTTTAAAAACTTTTCCCTCGCTTCGTTCTCCACATAATTTCAAAGCTTCATCGCTTATGGGTAATGTGGTTTCCGTCTCGGTTTTCTCTGTTCTTAACCGCAAGCAATAACCACCTTCAGAAGCGGGAACAATATTTTTCCATTCCAGATTTAAAATATCACTGATACGCAATCCAGTGAGGCAAGAAAATAATGATGCCTCCTTTAGAACAGGAATCTTACACGGAATTTCGA
This sequence comes from Limibacterium fermenti, assembly GCF_041902845.1. Taxonomy (GTDB): domain Bacteria; phylum Bacteroidota; class Bacteroidia; order Bacteroidales; family Dysgonomonadaceae; genus Limibacterium; species Limibacterium fermenti. Next base: position 1,860,750 of record NZ_CP159486.1, on the reverse strand, counting down.
CCAACTTCTTCACTTCCTCTAAAGTGAGATATTCTATTTTCACATCGGTCGTATCAATAGATTCAAGGAAGTCATTGAGATTTTCCCTGAAAAACTTTTCTTTGTACGCTATTTTTAAAAGCGCTCGGAAAGTTGAGAAATATCCGGCAGCCGAATTTTGGGATATTTTCTGGTTTTTACGCTTCAAATGATGAGCATTAAGAAGATAATCCCTGAATTTATTACAAAGTTCCACCGTGACATCCCCGAAAGAACATTTACCATTCACAAATTTATGAAAGTGCAGATATACTTTCATCCATTTCTGGTCTTTTTTCTGAGCCTTCATTTTAAAGTAAGACAGAAAATCCGCTTTTTTCTTGTTTTTATCCAGAAAACCAAACTCTTCATTAATCAAAGACTGTACTCTCAATCCACGAATAACTTCGCCTTTCATTATCATTTCCTGATTGAACTCCCACTCCATTTCATTTTTCGGTTTGGCATAAATATAAATGCCTAATGATTCCCGACGTGTCATGCGCATTGTAAAAGGATCACGTATTGCCGGATAGAAGTCGAGATACAAACTTTCTTTCGCACCCGACACTACTCTTTTTCTCAATGTTACTTTTGGTATAGTTGCCATAGTTATTCGATGATTTGCATTTCAAATAATTTGTCCAATTCCGGTTTTGATATCTTAATGTATCTTCCTTCTTTTATTTTGGGAATATTATGATACTTGATGTAATGATATAATGCGTCTCGAGTTAAGTCATACTTTTGCATTGCCTCATCAACGCTGTAATATTCCGGCTTTACATACCCTTTTGCTGTATCAAAGTGAGTTTGTGAATAAAAAACATTCCGTCCTTCCTTTTTCTTCGGGATATTATTTTCGGAAACAAAAGAATAAATGGCTGCTTTAGTTAGCTTGTATTTTTCCTGTAACTGTTCTACACTATACCAACTTTCAATATCCAGTGAACTATGACCGTTTTTGCTTTCGAAATAACGGTCAATATGCTTTTTACTAAAATAAGACTTTCCTCTGCTCAAGGTTTTCGGGATATTATTCTCTCTTGCAACTTTGTAAATCCAGGACTCCTTCACATTAAACTTATCCTTTATTTCCGAAATGGTATAAAAGTCAGTCATGAGTTTCTGTTCTTTTGTTGGTCGAGCTCTATATGGTTCCGGATCATCGAATAACGCATCTATATCCTCTCGGCGAATAAAAGTTTTCCCATTGGTTTGAAAAGCAGACAATATACCACTATGCAAATAACGATAAATGGTCGTCCGTCCAACGCTTAACAGAAAAGCTGTTTCGGAAACGGTAAGAAACTCTTTGTTCTTTATTACTTCATATTTCTCACTTATTTGCTCAATTCGATGCATGGTTCGATATCCGATTGCATTCAGGGCATATTTTTTCCCCCGTTCGTCTTTTTTTGCTTGTTTATAGGCTTTGGAATTACAGCTAATGGAACAATAACGAGTTGTCGTAGTTTTCGCTATAAACAACCGGTTACACCATTCGCATTTTTTCTGAATTTCTAAATTTGAGCTCATAATTTATCCCTTATTTTGTTCCATTAAGATTCACAGTGTCTCATAAAGTTCCAATTATACATTACCTATGAATACAAATACTACTGAAACAATTATTTCGTAACTGCGATACAAATACGATACAAAAATAGGTATAACATATGATATAACAAAACAATAAAGATAAAAATAAAAAAAATAAACCCGCTATAATATAGCGAGTTATTGCTTTTTACTGATTATTACATATGTTTGATAATCAACAAATTACTTCCCGATACAAAACTTACTGAAAATATTTCCAAGAATTTCGTCGGTCGATATTTGTCCGGTGATCTCGCCCAAATAAAACATGCACTCTCGGATATCCTGCGAAATAAAATCGTTTGATACACCTTCATCCAGTCCGGCTTTGGCACGGCGAAGAGCGGCTAAAGCTTTCGTTAACGCTTCGTAATGACGCAGGTTGGTGACAATCACATCGCTCTCGCCGATATCGGGAATATGGGCTAGCACGGTCAGCAGATTCTGCAAATCAACGATACTCTCTTTCTGCTTTGCCGATATCAGCAACCGATGGGCCGGTAAATCAGGAAGTATAGACATCTTTTGCATACACACTTCTTTCGATACGAGATCGGACTTATTAAACAATAAGACGACTTGCTTGCCTTCCAACCGCGGAATGACGGAAGACGCGAGCGATTCCACTTCTTCTTCCGGAGTCGTCAAATCGATCATCCACAGCACAATGGAAGCCTGATCGAGTTTCCGATAGGTACGTTCGATACCGAGCATTTCAATCGTATCGGTCGTTTCGCGGATGCCGGCGGTATCGATGAAACGAAAGGTCACTCCATGGATATTCACAAGGTCTTCGATTACGTCACGCGTAGTGCCGTGAATATCGGAGACAATCGCTTTTTCTTCATTCAGAAGAAGATTTAACAGGGTCGATTTCCCTGCATTCGTTTCCCCGATAATCGCTACCAGAATACCGTTCTTAATGGCATTCCCCAATTGGAAGGAATCGGCCAATACTTCTATCTTCTCTTCAATACCTGTCATCAATTCACGCAACTTCCCGCGATCGGCAAACTCTACATCCTCTTCCGAAAAATCGAGTTCCAATTCAATCAACGACACAAAATGCAACAAAGCATCCCGCAACTCGCGCAATTTACCGGCAAACCCTCCCCGCATCTGATTCATCGCCACCCGATGCGAGACTCTGGAAGAAGAAGCGATAAGATCGGCGACCGCTTCGGCCTGGCTTAAATCGAACTTCCCGTTTTTAAATGCCCGTTGGGTAAACTCCCCGGCTTTAGCCAATCGCGCCCCTTGTGCAAGCAGCCCTTCGACGATCTTTTGTTGAATATACACCGACCCGTGGCACGATATCTCCACACTCTCTTCGCCGGTAAACGAATGCGGAGCATGAAAGACTGTCACCAATACTTCATCGAGCACTTCGTTCTGATAAAGAATTCGTCCAAAGTGCACCGTATTGGCCGGCACACCGACTAATTTTTTTCCTGAAGGAGATACAAATACTTTATCGGTTAAAGCGATGCATCCTTCGCCTGATAGACGCACAACAGCGATGGCTCCCATTCCGGGCGGCGTCGATATGGCACAAATGATTTCTTCTTTCATCTTACATCTTCTACTATTCTACCGTTACCGATTTTGCCAGGTTGCGCGGCATATCGACATCCCTGTTTTTATTGACGGCGATGTGGTAAGCGATTAATTGCAACGGTATGGAAGTCAATAACGGCTCAAGGCATTCTTCCGTGGAAGGGATTTCGATGCAATGATCCACTAACGATTTGACGGATTTATCCCCCTCGGTTACGATAGCAATCACGCGACCATTCCGCGCTTTGATTTCCTGAATATTACTTACGACCTTTTCATACACCGTATTATGTGTGGCAATCGCGACTACAGGCATCTCATTATCGATAAGCGCAATAGGGCCGTGCTTCATTTCGGCGGCAGGATACCCTTCGGCATGGATATAGGAAATTTCTTTCAACTTGAGCGCTCCTTCCAACGCGATGGGATAATTATAACCTCGTCCCAAATAAATAAAGTTACGGGCATAGGTAAATATCCGGGATAATTTCTTTATACTTTTATTCAATGCCAACACCCGTTCAATCTTTTCAGGGATATGGCTTAGTTCTTTGATAACAGCGAGATATTTTTCGACGGAAATCTTCCCTTTTTCTTTTCCTATCGCCAAGGCCATCATGGTAAGCACCGTAATTTGAGCCGTAAACGCTTTGGTAGAAGCCACCCCGATCTCATGACCGCAATGGGTGTACGATCCGGAGTGCGTATTACGCGGGATGGAAGAGCCCACCACGTTACAGATGCCATACACAAATGCTCCGGCATGACGGGCCAACTCGATAGCAGCAAGCGAGTCGGCCGTTTCACCCGATTGCGATATGGCAATGACAATATCTTCAGGATGAATGACCGGATGACGATACCTGAATTCCGAGGCGTATTCCACCTCCACCGGAACACGGCAAAATTCTTCGAAAAGGTATTTGCCGATGAGGCCGGCATGCCATGACGTGCCGCAAGCAACAATAATGATTCGCTTTGCCTGAATGAATTTGTCCTTATGATCGATGATGCCGGAAAGCGTGACATTGGTTGCTTCCACATTAATACGCCCGCTCATGCAGTTTTTAAGCGTTTCGGGCTGTTCGAATATCTCCTTCAACATAAAGTGAGGATAGCCGCCGCGCTCGAGTTCGCTGAGGTTCATCTCCAGTTCCTTTATATGAAGAGGTTTCCGGACATTGGTTAACGTGATAATTTTAGGTTCCTGATCACGGCGGATGACGGCAATTTCTTCATCATCCAGATAAATCACCTTATTGGTATATTCGATAATCGGCGAGGCATCCGAAGCCAGAAAGAACTCTCCCTTGCCGACACCGACCACCAACGGACTACTTTTACGGGCGGCAATGATTTGATCGGGGTTCCCTTTTTCAAGCAGTGCAATAGCGTAGGCACCGACCACTTGGCTTAACGCAATCTGTACAGCCGTTAACAGATCATACCCGTTCAGCTGACGGATATATTCAATCCACTGCACCAACACTTCGGTATCGGTACTGCTGTGGAAAGTATAGCCGTTAGCTATCAGTTGGGCCTTCAACACGGCATAGTTTTCGATAATTCCGTTATGGATAAGCGCCAACGACTCCGATTGAGAATAGTGCGGATGTGCGTTCGCATTACTCGGTTCGCCATGGGTAGCCCAACGCGTGTGAGCGATTCCTATCGTACCGGAAGTGTCTTTATCCTGTACATATTCCTCCAAGTCCTGTACACGGCCTTTGGATTTGTAAACCGATAAATTATTCCGTTCGTTGATCAACGCCACGCCAGCACTGTCATATCCCCTGTATTCGAGGCGATGAAGCCCTTTTATCAAGACAGGATAAGCTTCCCGAAAACCGATATATCCTACAATCCCGCACATACTCTTTCTCTTTTTATTTTTAAGCCTCCAAAGATAATCAAAAAGATTTTTTGTCCATTATTTAAAAGACAAAAGATAGGAAAGGCGTTATGAAATATAAAGTGTGAAGTATGGAGTATGAATGGATTGAATTTTTCAATACCGAAAACTACTTCCGCCCAAAAACTCGCGCAGCAACGACGTGGGGGGCAATTCGCGGTCGGTAATGTAATTAAAATAATTCAAGAATTTCAGCAGACGGTATGCTTCGGAATATTCGGGTACCGTACGGGGCACACGCATGAGGATAGGCTCCGCGTGCCGCCGGATAGCCGCCAGCTCATAGATCATGGCCGAATTGAACATTACGTCGGCATTCTCCTGAAAAGGAAAGATCCATTTATCTTCTCCGCGACGAACGCTTTCCCATCTCGAAATCGTATCCTGCGCCGAATATCCCCGATAACGGTAGTCGCGCACAATGCGCCGTAGGAGCCGGTTGTCGGATGCGGGAATCCAGTTATGATTATCCAACGAAATGGACGTCAATGCCGAAACATACACCATAAACTTCTTATCGCGAGGGATATGCGCCGTAAGTTCCGGATTCAGCCCATGGATTCCCTCCACAATGAGGAGACTGCTTTCGTCCATCTTGAGGAAGTTATTCTTAAAGTCCCGTTTTCCGGTGACGAAATTATAAAACGGCAGTTCCACTTCGTAGCCATTCATCAAGGTAATCAGATGCTGCTCGAAAAGCTCGAGATCGAGCGCATATAACGATTCGTAATCCTTTTCGCCGAATTCATCCAACGGCGTATGCTCCCGCTCTATAAAGTAGTTATCGAGAGAAAGGCCGATAGGCCTTAACAGATTGACGAATAATTGTATTTCGAGCCGCTTGCGGAAAGTGGTTTTTCCGGATGACGAAGGGCCCGAAATAAGCACCAGCCGCACCCCTTCGTGGAACTTTTTGGTAATCTCTTCGGCGATATGAGCGATTTGCTTGGATTGATAGGCTTCGGCCACCTGAATGACTTCCGACATCCGGTCATCCTGCTTGGCTTTATTGAGGTCGCCTACATTATCGAGTTTGCTTATCTTCAAGAAAGAGAGATGTTCACGATACACATTGAGCAGTTTATCCTGTTGAATAAACGGTTCGAGTTCGACAGGATTCTCCCGCTTGGGAACCCTCAAGAGGAACCCTCCGTTATAAGGGCGGATATCGAACAGGCTGATGTATCCGGTGGAAGGCGTCAGGCAACCATAGAAATAATCGATGTACTCCCCGAGTTTGAAATAGCGGGAATAAACCAAATCGGCTGTTTCCAGCAACAGCGCCTTATCCTCCATCCGCCGCTCGCGGAATAGTTTGACCACATTCTCCGTTTCATCTTCCACTTGTATAAAAGGAAGGTCGGCCTGCACAATATCCCTCATCCGGTTGCGCACAGCATCAAGCTCTTTTTCACCGACAGGCGCCTCGCCATGTATCTGGAAATAATATCCTTTTGCCACCGCATGTTCGATATGTACTTCGGCATCGGGCAGTACATCGTCGACCGCTTTGGCCAAAATAAAACAAAGCGAGCGCACATATGTACGCATAGCCGAAGAATTACTGATATCGACATACTCCACCGTGCGCGGACGATATACTTTATAGGCGAGCGACTCGGTTTTATTGTTTACTTTAGCGTTGGCGATCAAATACGGCATTTTCACTCCGAAAACAGCTATCAGTTGTTCCAAAGACGAACCTATCGGCACCTCCTTATACTCGTTCGTGTTTACGCACTTGATTTTGACCAAGTCTTTCTTTTCATCATTCATATTTGTTGATCTTCTTATTTAACACATCAAAAATTATTCACCATTGGTGTAAGCCTGACGGATGTTTGCTCGTCCGGCCTGCTAAAATACAGCATTTTTTGCATATATCCGCAAAAAAAAATACCTTTGTTCGTATTAGATTGATGGAGATTGATATTCGATTGACGAAAGATTGATAAAGAGTGGGCGACATCAGCACATTAGCACATGAATAATATGAACGACTGGAAAAAGAGATTGAACATCGTGTATTCGACCAACCCTGACTACCATTATCAGGGGGACGAATCGAACGAGACGGAAGCACTACCGAAAGAGAAGCAATTGCTCCGCGTGAGCCTCGACAAGCGCAACCGCAAAGGCAAGGCCGTGACGTTGATAACGGGTTTTGTGGGGCGTGAGGACGATTTGCAGGAACTGGGCAAGTTGCTGAAAACGAAATGCGGCGTCGGCGGATCGGTGAAAAACGGTGAGATCATCGTGCAAGGCGACCACCGCGAAAAGGTGTCGGCTATTTTACAAAAAGAAGGATATGCCAAATCGCGCATCATCTGACCGGGCGCAACTTCACCTCATTAAAGCGTCGGCCGGATCGGGAAAAACCCACCGCCTGACGGGTGATTACCTGCGGTTGCTGTTTTCAAAAGAAAACAACTACCGCCATATCCTTGCCGTGACGTTTACCAACAAGGCAACCGACGAAATGAAATCGCGCATCGTAGAAGAGTTGTACCGCTTATCCTCAAACGCGTCCTCCGATTACGTCGCTTCGCTGGGCGGCGAGTTTTCGATGACGGAAAAGCAGGTTCGCGACCGGGCACAGCATATATTGAAGACTATCCTGCACGATTATTCGGCTTTTTCGATCAGTACCATCGACCGGTTTTTCCAACAAACCATGCGCGCGTTTACCCGTGAAATGGGTTTGCAGGGAAATTACTCGATGGAAGTCGATGAAACACCCGTACTGTTGGAGGCTATCGACCTGATGCTCTCCGAGCTCGACCGTCCCGAGAACAAGGCGCTCGCCGAATGGATGCTCACCTTTATGCAAGACCGCATTGAAAACGGGAAGAGTTGGAAAACCGATCAGGAAATATTCGATTTGTCGAAACAATTATTCAATGAGAAATACAAATCGTTCGCCCAAGACGGGCAGTCGGATGCACACGACAAGAAGCAACTCGAAGCCTACAAAACAACACTTATCCAAATCGTCCGGTCGTTCGAAAACGAATTGAAAACCATCGGTGAAAAAGGCGTCAACCTGATGAGCCGCTTCGGATTGCATTACACCGACTTCAAAGGCGGGCAACGTTCGCCCTTTTCGCATTTCGTGAAATGGGCCAACGGCGAGGTAAAAGAACCTACCGCCACCTTCGCCAAGCTGCCCGACGGCCTCGAGCAATGGACCACTAAAACGACATCCGAGGAGAAAAAAGGCGCCATCGAATCGGTTTACTTCGAAGGACTGAATGCCCTCACGCACGCAGCCGTCAATCATTTCGACAACGATCTGTTTTACAATTCCGCACGCAGCATCCTTCAATACTTTTACACGCTGGGCATACTCAACGACATTCATCAGCGCATGCGCGAACTGCAACAGGAACGCAACACGCTCTTTTTGTCGGACACCACCGAGCTGCTCCACCGCATCATCGGCGACAGCGACTCGCCGTTTATTTACGAGAAAATCGGCACGTACCTCACCCACTACATGATCGACGAATTCCAGGATACCTCGCGCATGCAATGGGATAACTTTTACCCGCTTATCCGAGAGAGTCTCGCATCGAATCACATGAACCTGATTGTGGGCGACGTGAAACAAAGTATCTACCGCTGGCGCAACTCCGACTGGCGGTTGCTGGAAGAGCAGGTCACGCGCGATTTCTCTCCGGAGAATGTGCAGCAGCATGTGCTGGACACCAATTGGCGAAGCGACCGCCACATCATCGAATTCAACAACGCTTTCTTCTCGCTGGCTTCCACCATGGCCCAAGCCGATTTTAACCAAACGCTGCAACAGGCGCAGGAGAACCCGTTCAAACAGTATGCGGCGACGAAGATCAAGGAAGCGTATTCACAAGTCTATCAACATATCCCCGACCGAAAAAAAGATACGCAAGGATTGGTGAAAGTGGTTTTCCGAGAGCAAAACGATGACGAAGGCGATTGGCGCCAACAGGTGCTCGAACGCTTGCCTGCGGAGATCGAAGCGCTGCAAGACCAAGGCTTTTCGGCCAAAGACATCGCCATTGTCGTCCGGTGGAACAGCGAAGCCGTGGAAGTGGCCGAAACGCTGCTGCGCTACAAAGAAGCCCATCCGCAATCGCCTTACCGCTACGACATCATCTCGAATGAAGCGCTGGTGATCGCCAACGCTCAAAGCGTGAAAGCCGTCATTGCCGTATTGCGCTACTTCCGCAACCGCAACGACGACACGAAGAAGATGCTTGCCGTGTATGAATATTACCGTTTTCACCGCCGCCTTACGCCTGAGTCGGCCCTGGCGTTGTACGGAAATGAAACCGCCAAAGGCTTTCCGCCGGCGATAGAAGACGAGCTCAACCGTATCGCCTCCCTCCCGCTCTATGAGATGGTAGAGGCATTCTTCGCCTTGTCGAAAGACGCGCTCGACGAAAAAGAAAATGCCTACGTACAGGCTTTTCTGGATATCGTTTTGAGTTTTAGCACCCAATCATCGGCCGACCTGAACGACTTTCTCGACTGGTGGGATGAGAAAGGCTGTCGAAAGGCGCTTTTTTCGCCCGACGACCAAGATGCCATCCGCCTGATCACCATCCATAAATCGAAAGGACTCGGTTTCGACGCGGTACTGCTGCCGTTCGCCGACTGGACGCTCGACCACAACCCGCATCAGCAGGATATCCTTTGGTGCCGCCCCCAGGAAAAGCCGTTCGACGGATTGGGCGCCGTACCGTTGCGTTACTCACCGGCGTTGCTCCGTACCATCTTCCAACAAGATTATCTCGAAGAAAAACTGTACTCCTACATCGACAACCTCAACCTGTTGTACGTAGCCTTTACACGCGCCAAACACCAACTCATCGTTTTTGCACCCAAGCCGAAGAAAGAAGAAAACATCCGTTCGGTGGCCGACCTGTTGTGGTTGTGTCTTTTCCGATCGTCGCGCCTACCTACCGAATCGACCGCCGACCAACCGCTTGTCGTATTGCAGAATTATGCTGATGAACAGGAGGACGCGTGTGTTTTTCAGTTGGGAGAAGAAGGACGGCGTTTACCACGCGAAGAGACGGCAGGGTATGCATCCTATAAAACCGGCAAATGGCAATCGGTACCGTTCAGCGGGCGGCTGAAGCTGCGGTTGAACTCCATAGGGTTCTTTTCGGACGACGGCAAACGCGATTACGGCAAGCTGATGCACGAGATTGTGAGTCAGGTGGAGACCATCGGCGATGTGCCGGAAGCGGTAACGCAAAAGGTACTGTCCGGTGAGTTGCGGGAAGACGAAAAAGAACTGACCGTCCGGCAACTGACCGAGGTGATTTCGCAACCCGGGGTGGCGGCATGGTATTCAGGGCGCTATCATGTGTTAAATGAAACGCAGGTGCTGCATCCCCGCTTCGGCTTCAGCCGTCCCGACCGTGTGATGCTGGGCGACAACGAAGTGATTGTGGCCGATTACAAGTTCGGCGAAGCGGAAGACAGCGCGTATATCCGTCAGGTGAAACGGTATGTAGCGTCTATCCGGGAGATGGGCTATCCCCACGTGAAAGGATATGTTTTTTACGTGAAATTACGGAAAGTGATCGAAGCGGAATGACGGAGGCGGGTGAATCGAGTAGGTAGGAGGATTACTCCCCCGCCCTCTCACACCACCGTGCGTACTTTCGTACACGGCGGTTTCTGTAAATTGTTTAATGTTTCGTAATTTAATGTGAGATTGTATAGTTTCAGTTTCGTAAACCAGTCTTTTCCCATAGCCTGACTAGCTTGGGGACAGCCTGATTTTCGCCATAAGCCCTTGCCTGACAGTGCAAGTATCCAACTCTGCCACTTTTCAACACCTTGTTTGTGTAAAAATTGTTGTAGCGTATAAACACGTTTGCATTGTTTAATCCGGTAACAGCGTAACTTACGCCTTATCCATGCGTCAAGGTTTCTCACAAGCTTATGGCATTTAGCATATCGAAAGTAATTTAACCACCCTCGCAACTTTTGGTTCAACTCGACTATGATTCGTTCGAGACTTACACCTCTGTTGCGTTTGGTTACTTCCCGTACATTCTGCTTTAACCGCAATAAGGCTTGCTTGCTTACAACGAGCATGCCATTGTTTAGAATGGTATACCCCAAAAACTTACTTTCCATTACCTCACAGACCTTACTCTTGTCTGGATTGACTTTGAGTTTCAGTTTGTTTTCGATAAAACTACACAGACTCGACATTATCCTTTCGCCTGCTTCCTGGCTGCGTACAAAGATATTGCAATCGTCTGCGTAACGAACAAAGCAGTGTCCCCGACGCTCCAGCTCTTTATCCAATTCATCCAAAACTATGTTGGACAACAATGGCGAAAGCGGACTGCCCTGTGGCGTTCCTTCGGTTCGTTGACTTACAATTCCCTCAAGCATAATTCCGCTTTGAAGATACTTTCTTATCAATTTTAACAGACCTTTGTCGCCGATACGGGTCGATAAGAGGTACATCAGGCGGTCGTGGTTGACAACATCGAAAAAGTTCTTCAAATCCATGTCAACTACGATGGTACGACCATTCTCTACATAACCGCCCGCCTTTTGTAAGGCTTGGTGAGCACTACGGTTAGGGCGAAAGCCATAACTATGGTCGCTAAACCCTGCTTTGTAAATCGGGGTCAAAACCTGACTTATCGCTTGTTGGATAACTCGGTCTATAACCGTTGGTACACCCAATTTGCGTGTTCCTCCATTGGGCTTGGGGATTTCGACATGACGGACGGTTTGAGGTTGATATGTTCCCGACAGCAGGCTTTCGAGTAATACAATACCGTTTACTCTATACCAGGCAGAGAACTCTTCAACACGCATTCCGTCCGTGCCACCGACACCCTTGTTACGTTTTACCTGTTTGTAGGCGGTTAGTATATTATGGCCACCGCATACAACCTCCATTAAATTATACACTAAGGCTTGTCCTTGTTTGCCTGCCTCATCAACTTGCAAAGCCTTTGCCCATGATGCTTCGGGTACGCCCTTACAGCTTAGGGAATGGCAAATAGCATCCTTGCCGTTTATTCCAAACAGCTCTTGTTGGTATGCTATTACTTTCTTCTGCTCCATTGATGTGATTTTAAACCGACTACTCCTTAAAATTACAGATTTAGTCCTTCGTCATTTGTGTACACAAATGACTACTATGACCTCGGCTGACTTCTTACAAGACTTTTCGGGATGTTGCCATAACGATAGCGTTATTAACGCGTCTTGTAAGACCTCTTGGGATAAACATCTACTCTTTCGGCGGGTTGTGCCTGATTTACTGTAAACGATTACGGTTGGTTTTGGGGCGTTCGCAATCCATTGCTCGCTTGCCCACCGTTTGTCAGCCTTATATCAGATTTCTGTGCGTCACAACCTCGCTTTTGCTAATGGCTTCCTTCAGATTCGCAGTCACCCACGACACCCTTGCCAATCACTATTGCTTCCTTCCAGCTCGGCGCAGTCAGGGACTCACACCCTGATAGAATAAATGTATGCCCAACATACAAAAATAAAGCGGACAACCATTGCAGGCTTCCGCTCTATTTATATTCTATAACAACTTTACGTATTTAATCGTGTAATTCGGCAAAGCCCATCGGTTGGCCGCCTTGAATCACATTAAATGCCGGGGATGCAGTCCGACCGTCTTCGTTTATTACATAAAGCCCGTTATATCCGATAGTTTCGTTCACTACACGCACAAACAGTTTATCGCTTGTCCGATAGAAAGTGCCGGCGGAATGCCCGAAAACCGTCGTAGGGACACTTTCGATTTTTGCAACCGCCTTGTTCTCGATATCCAATGAATATACGTGATATCCGTCTACCTTACCGAAATCGCCGAAGTTGGTAATATTTTCATCCGACGCTTCCACATATAATTTCCCTTTGTAAAAACCCATCGACCACATCACCCCTATGGATAGTGTAGAATTTAAATCTTTTGGATAGACATGCCAATTTTTGTCGAAATCGGTTTCTCCTTTTTTAATTCTGAAGATACAGGAAGGATGAAAGTTATACGCGCCATCGACCAAATCCCATCCCGTTGACAAGAAATACAGATGTCCGTCCTCGCCTAACAACCACGCCTTATATTCCGACGGGCTGTGTCCTTGATTGTATACATCCAAAAAATCCAGCACAATCGTCTTTTCGATTTTTTCCGAAGCGATATCGATCACGGCCAATGCATAATGCCGGATGTTATCGTTATGGCCCGAAGAACCTTCGGGAGAATAGGTAATATTTACAAACAGTTTGCCTTCTTTTACCGCTAATGTTTGGTTGCCGGTATATACGTTGGGACTGATTTTCTCATCGACCACGGAAGATAAGTCGATTTCACCGGTACGCTGCATGGTGGAAGGATTGAATTTCTGAATTCTCTTTTTGCCTCTTCCGGGATCGAAATAAAAGCCCAGTGTTTCGTTTACCACAACGGATTGGGCGGAACCGTCGCATTTAATGAATCCGTCTTCTTTTAACCGTCCGTCTTTACCGACGCTAAATTTTAAGACTCCCGATTCACCGAGGAGATTCGACCGGTTGAAGATCCAGTTTTTATACGTTCTGAATCCGCCGTAACTCGAAGCTTGTAACGAATATCCCGCCGTATTTTTTACGTCGCCTGTCGGCAATTCATTATAAACAGCATAATATCCGGCGCCGTCTGCGATCCCTTCGGCCGTCAGTAAAACATATTTTTTATTATTTTGATCAGGATTGTCAGGGGTATCGGGTTCGTTTTTTGAACAAGATACAAACGCGAAACAGAGTGTCGCGAAAAGAATAGCAAAAGTGTTTAGAATTCTCATAATTAATAATTTTAAATATTCTGATGAATGATTATAAAGTATTGGTACCTATTGCAGGGCATACCCGCTATAGGACATTGAATTATATTTTGAAACTGATTTTAAAATGGATACTTCTTCCGGCGTTTTGGATTCTGAAATTATCATAGAGCGCCGTGTCAAAGATGTTTTTTATCTCCCCTCCGAACATCCACAATCCGTTTGGGTCGGGTATCCATGAAAATCCGATGGAATGTAGGTTTTGTGAAGGAATAATATCCTTCGTGTTCACTTTCGATTCCCCGAAAAGGCCCAAAAAACCGGCCGGTTCAGCATCTTTGGGAATGTAGCGAAGGAAATATTTATGGACATACGAATAATGATAAAATAATTCGAGTCGGTCGTTCGTCAGGAACAGCCGGTTAAAGGAAGCCCTTAAACCGGTATTGGCGAAAAAGAAAGGGATGTTCGGCAACCTCGATCCTTCCAGGTATTTTACCGAAGGATCTTGAAGATGCTGCAACCTGAAATTTTGATAGGTGGCATTTCCATTCCAGCGAAGCCACGGGAAGACAAATGCGCTTGCATCCAATTCCACACCCAGTCCGTTTACTTTTTCCACATTCACATTTTGAGAAAATAAAAGTCCCGTCAATTCTTTCGTGATCAAATTTTCCGTTATACGGTAAAAGCCGTTAAATTCGAAAGAATAAGCCGAGGGCTTGCTCAGGACATAGCCTAAATTGATATTCATGCTGCGTTCCGGTTTCAGATCGAAATTCGGCAACAAAAAAGCGGCATCGCCGAACACTTCCTGCTGTTCCGGCAAACGAGTGGCAAGTTCCGCGGAAGTCCTGATAAACGATAATGAATTCAAGTCCCACTTAAAAGCCGTAGACACGCCCCATTGACGGTTGCTGCTTTCTACTTTCTCATCATTCAGCCGCCCCGTGCTTAAGTTCACCGTCATGCCCGAAGACTTACTCGCATAATATTTTGCTTGTGTATTTTGATGCAACCGGCCGGCTAAAAAATCAGCCTGATATCCGATTGCTCCGATTAACTTGAAATAGTCGGAAGGAATGCTCTGTAAATCGATACGATGGCCTTCGGAATCAACAATTGTCGTACCGTATTCATCCTTCCCGTTTTGCGAGGATGATTGTAAAACCGCATTGAGAACAAATTTATGATGATGATTCAGCGCATAATTCAAATTTGTCCGGCTTATAAAATTCCGGCTTTTGATATCGGATAACGTGGCGTTTGATTCCCCGATGGTATTTGCATCGATGGGAGGTGTAAAGTTTCCGAACCAATCGTATTTCCCCCTTAAGGTATCGACTTGTGCCGAGTTTACAATACTGAAAGAAAGAAATTGGTCGATAGCCAGTTTCTCTTCGAAAAGCGATTTATTGTAATGAAGCGATGGGATAAAGTGCGCATTCCTTTTGGATAATACCGCCCCAAAAGGTTTTTCCATTAACGATCCAAATTGATTTTCCCGCAAAATAGAAAACAAGCTCATCGAAACACGCAGCTCATCCGCCCAAACGGTATTGGCGATACCCGCGTATAATTCGGTGAAATAATGCTTATACGCATTATGGAACAACGGCAATTTCGTGGGAGTGATATTTGCCGTTTCCGGATCCACAACGGGCGCGATGACTTTATAGTTATTATCGGAATAATTGAAAAAGGCATCCGCCCCTACAAAAAACCGCTTATCCTGACTTGTGGCGGCGACGTTTAGCGTAGCCCGATGGGTATTGAAAGAAGCCACTTCATAAGAAAACGCGACCTGCTTGCTTTCCCTCTTTTGAGACACCAGATTGATGGCTCCTCCCAACGCATCCGAACTTAAATTGGCGGGCAAAACACCCTTATAAACTTCAACGCGGCTGAGAATATTGACCGGGACATTATTCAATCCGATGCCTCCCTGAAGATAATCCAAAGGAATACCGTCTTTAAAAATCCGTATGGAATTTCCCTGGAACCCGTTTAACATTACATTGGTAAACGATCCCAATCCCCCCGACTGCCTTATTCTCACACCGGTGGTTCGATTCAACATTTCCGTTATGGTTATCGGCCTTTGTTTTATTTCTTGTGTTTCTATCACATCGGCTTTTATGGGCGCGACACTGATTTCGTGGGCCGTCGAATTGGCGG
This sequence comes from Limibacterium fermenti, assembly GCF_041902845.1. Lineage (GTDB taxonomy): Bacteria > Bacteroidota > Bacteroidia > Bacteroidales > Dysgonomonadaceae > Limibacterium > Limibacterium fermenti. The sequence continues at coordinate 1,844,679 of NZ_CP159486.1, read as the reverse complement.
TAACCAACACTTCTTTCAGGTTGACCGATACCGGTTCCAACGCAATATCCCCTAACGACAGGGGCACGGCTGCGGAAACGTGCACCTCTTTTTCGAAGGGCGCATAATTCAAATATTGAACGATGAACGTGTGCGTACCTTCCGGCAGGGAAAGTTTAAAAACGCCTTCGCCATCGGAATAGGTTACGTGCCCTACCCCTTTTGTTGCAATCGTTGCATATTCCAACGGCTCGCCTTTTTCATTTTTTATTTTACCTGTTACCGTCCCCATGCGGCTTTGAGCATGGACGGTTATCGTGAGGAAAGTCATGAAAAAAAACAACGCCCACGAGGCTCTTGCTATCTGTATCATTTTTTTCGCGATAAATATGATTTATGAATGAAGGAGAACCCTCGCCTTTTTTCTCGAATCCTTTTGCGCTTTCCGAATGCGGAGGATCAGATAAGACCCGAATACGAGTACGGTGGAAGCAATGGCGATGATACCCTGTACAATATGCTCGTTGCCGCCTTCTCCCATGCTGCGGCTCATCATCCACCCGATATGCAGCAGAATAGAGTGGACAAAAAGAAGTGCGTACAGCAGGTAAGACCACCTTTGGATTCGTTTCCACTTATGTTTCCCGAGTTTTTGATGGATGGAGTCGAAAGACGTGATCCATAGAATCATAAAAAGGACGAATAAGACAATGCCTAACAAATATCCGGCATTGCTAAAGGATATTCCCATTTCGCTTTTAGCCCACTCGTTTTGCGCCATATAAGCATCTTTATCGGAAAAGAATTTCAGGGCGTCAGTAAAGTTATAGGTGATCCTTATCAAGGAATGCGATAAGATAGGAAAACCGGAAATGATCGACAACTCTTTCCGGATATTCAATATTTTTTTCACCCAGGGCCGTTTCGGGTTCAACGCGCCGACATACATAATAATCGCCAGCAAGGGAAAGCCGAATCCGACCATATGGATATTCGACGCCAATATTTTACCCAACACCGGAATCCGGTATAAATTAACCGGGCTGATATGAAACAGGCCATTCAGAAATTGCAAAAGAATAAGAAAAGAAATAATCCCGAAAAACCAATAGTAAGAGCGGGCATGACGCTTTATCGACTTAGATAATAAGATGACGATGAACGTTAATATAATGAATGAACTGATAAATTCAGCTTGCCCAAGTAAATAGACGATCCCTTCGAATAATAACCGAACCATAATACGTATAAATTAAATTTTAAACGATGCTGTTATTTTACTTTTTTATAAAGTGCAAAGGTATGTATGGTTTTACGTCTCTGAAATACTATAAAAGAGTGATTTTTTTGAATAAAGTAGTTATTTATAATGATTTTTCCGAAAGAGGCTAACAGGAGGAAACAAGCCCGGAGTACAAGCATAGGGCCGGTTCTTTTTTATTCGTGAAGAGGATTATCCGCCAATAGGGCTCATTTTCCGGCTTCCGAAGTCCGAGTCCGAACCTCTGAAGCCCGGGATCGGAGTTCCGAAGACCTCTGTCGACCTTCAGAAGCCCGGGTTCGGAGTATTGAAGACCTCTGTCGACCTTTCGAAGACCAATGTCGAGCTTCCGAAGACCAATGTCGAAGCTTTTAAGTCCAGATTTGAATTTCCGGACACCAATTTCGAGCTTCGAAAGACCAATGTCGAACTTCCGAAGAGCAATGTCGAATTTTCTTATGTTCGGGGTGAAGAGTTAATAATCCGTGTCTCTCACATAGCGGTCGCTTGTTTCATGAGATTGCGACCTCATCCATTCGGCATACAGTTCGGAAATCGTTTTTTTGAAAACAGGATGGACAACGTGCGGGGCAATTTCGTTGAAAGGCGCCAGCACAAAATCACGGGTATGCAAACGGGGGTGCGGAATGGTCCATTCCGGGGTATTGATTATCAAATCATCAATCATTAAAATATCAATATCGATGATTCGGTCTTGGTATACGCCGTTTTCCGATTTTTGCCGCCTTCCCATCTCTTCTTCAATGTGTTTGGTGAGTAAGAATAGGTCTTCTGCCGAAACGATGGAGGATACTTCGCAGACGGCATTCACAAAAAGATTCTCCGAAACGAAACCCTCGGGTTTGGTTATATAAAAAGCGGATAAGGAAACGATCGTTCCTATCCGCTCTTCTATTTCCTCGCAAGCCGTCAACATATTTTTCTGCTTATCACCCAGATTCGATCCGAGCGCCAAAAAAACAGTATGCTCCTTGCCCATCTTCATCAATCTCTATCAATCTTCATCAATCTAATCGACAATCAGCATGGCATCGCCATATGCCCCGAATTGATACTTTTCATTAATGGCCACATCGTAAGCCTCCATCACGTAGTCGTATCCGCCGAAAGCGCACGCCATCATCAACAACGTGGAATAAGGCATGTGAAAATTGGTAATCAGTGCATTATTGAGCGTAAAATCATAAGGCGGGAAGATAAATTTATTCGTCCATCCCTCGAAAGGTTTCAGATGTCCGTCGGTGCTGACCATCGTTTCGATGGCTCTCAATACGGATGTCCCCACCGCACAAATATTGCGTGCGTCGTCTTTGGCCTTGTTCACCCGCTCGCAGATTTCCTCGGTAATAACCATCTGTTCGGAATCGACTTTATGTTTCGTCAAATCTTCCACATCGATATCGCGATAGGCTCCCAGACTATTGTGCAGGGTTACAAAGCCATAATCAATTCCTTTTATTTCCATGCGCTTCAACAGCTCGCGGCTGAAATGCAGACCGGCAGCCGGCGCGACCACCGCTCCTTCATTCACGGCAAAAATATTCTGGTAACGGTCGACATCTTCTTCTTCTGCCGGACGTTCCATATATTCCGGAATGGGGGTTTCCCCAATGGAAAAGAGCAACCTCTTAAACTCGTCGTAAGGACCATCGTATAAGAAACGCATGGTCCGGCCGCGCGAGGTGGTATTGTCTATAACCTCTGCCACCAACTCCTCATCTTCCCCGAAATACAACTTATTACCGATTCGTATTTTACGGGCGGGATTAACCAAGACATCCCATAAGTGTTGATTCGAATTCAATTCTCTCAATAAAAACACTTCGATTTTGGCGCCGGTTTTTTCCTTATTTCCAAACAAGCGGGCGGGAAAGACTTTGGTATTATTAAAAATAAAAAAGTCTTTTTCTTGAAAATAATCCAATACATCTTTAAATATCCGGTGTTCCAATTTGCCGGATTTACGATGCACGACCAGCATACGGGCTTCATCCCGGTGTTTGGACGGGTACTTGGCTATAAGCTCTTCGGGCAAATGAAATTTAAATTGAGAAAGTTTCATACGTTAAATATCTGATACTATAAGTTTTATAATTCATATTCTTTATGGCTGTCCGGCGATATGTTGATCGAAAAACAGTTCTAACGATTCCATACCCAAACATTGATCTAATGTCACCTCGCCTATTCGGGTCCGCGTCAACGCGGTTAAATGGGCTCCGGTATGCAAAGCCTCTCCAATATCCCTGGCCAACGCCCTGATGTAAGTCCCTTTACTGCACACGACACGCACCCGGATAGTCGGTAAATCAACAGATAGCAATTCAATACTCTCTATAACCAACAATTTGGGTTTTAGTTCAATCGTCTCGTTATTGCGGGCGAAAGTGTACGCGCGTCTTCCTTCGACTTTAACCGCCGAAAAAGCGGGCGGCACCTGTTGTATTTCGCCTTCGAAGCGACGCAGGCATTCGCGCACGGCCTCTTCGGTGATATGCCCGGTGGGATACGTACCGTCGACTTCCGTTTCCAAATCGAACGAGGGCGTCGTAGCCCCCAGCCGTATATCGGCCACATATTCTTTCGTCAACGCTTGCAAGCGGTCTATCTCTTTCGTCTTCCTTCCGGTGCAAATCGTCATAACGCCGGTTGCCAACGGATCGAGCGTTCCGGTATGGCCGACTTTCAACTTTTTGATCTTAAGCCTCGAACAAATCTTTGCCCGAACCACACGCACCACACGGAACGATGTCCAATGAAGCGGTTTATTAATATGTAGGATCTCTCCTTCTATAAAATCCATTTCGTTACACCATGCTTAAATTGATACCCGAAAAAATAAGTATCAACAACACACCTCCTATCACAATGCGATACACTCCGAATGCCTTGAAGCCGTATTTGGTGAGAAAGTCGATAAAAAACCGGATTGCAATCATCGCCACCACAAAAGCGACCAGATTGCCGATGAGCAACAGTCCTATATTTTCCTGAAGAAGCGCTTTCCCTGCGGGTTCTTTCACGAGGCTCAAGGTTTTCACAAGGCTTGCCCCTAACATCGTAGGCACAGCGAGGAAAAAAGAGAACTCCGCGGCATTCTTGCGGTTCAATTTGGTCATCATTCCTCCCACAATGGTTGCCATAGAGCGCGAAAGGCCGGGAAAAAACATCGCGGCGCATTGGCTTAGCCCGATCAGCCAAGCCCTTCGGGTGGTGATCGATTGGTCGGGCAACGGTTTATTGAACCATTTGTCGACAAACAGCATAAACACACCGCCTATAACCAGCATAAAGGAGACCACCGACACACTGCCCAGCACTCGGTCGATGATATCGTCGAAAAGCAAGCCCAATACCAGTCCGGGTATGCAGGCAATCAATAATTTCCAATAGAAGTCATACTTATACAGGAATCGTTTCAGATAGATACCGCCGCGTTTTCCGGCGCTCGCTCCGGCAACGGCTTGAGGATCGAAAATGCGGCAAGAGTTCATCTTGAAGAATCGCTGCCAATACAATACCACTACCGACAGGATGGCGCCCAACTGAATATTAACGGTGAAAAACCGGACGAAATCGGTACTCTCGATTCCCAGCAAGGCTTGGGTAATAATCATGTGTCCCGTGGATGACACCGGCAAAAATTCGGTCAGTCCTTCCACAATGGCTATGATAATAGCTTCTAAAATACTCATTCAACTGTAGTTTGCAAATAAAAAGGACGGTTATCAATCTTCCGCTTGTTGATCTTTTTTCGTTTTGGAGGGATAAAGGATGCCCACAACCATCAGTACGAATCCGATAACGCAAATCACGGGCGCCACTTTGATGCGCCTTGCACTGAAAATATCGGGTTGAAAGCCTGCTTCGGCCGTCGTTGAAGGTCCGATCGCCATTAAAATAAAACCGGCAATAATGATTATGACCGCGATACCGCAAATAATCCAATTCACCTTTTTTAAAGCCACGTTTTTTTGAGACATATTCGTTAATTAAAATCGATTTTATACGTAATATAAATTATTCGTGTCCATTTTCAGATACTTGTTCACGGCAAATGCCGCCGCCGTGGTAGCAATCAGCACGCCAAAAGCAATCACCGCCACAAAAATCACCATCATATCGAACAGGCTGATGATCGATTGCATCGGAATATACTCTCGGCTGAAATAGGATATCAAAGCAAATATGATACCGTCGGCCAATAGACCGGCGATAATACCGGTGAACATATTATCCGTTACAAACGGACGCCGGATAAAAGCGTTCGTAGCGCCGACCAACTTCATCGTGTTGATCAAAAAACGCTTCGAATAGACACTCAACCGAATGGTATTGCGAATGAGCGTAAAGGATATGAACAGCAAAATAACCGCTAAAATAAGCATAACGGTCATTGCCTTGGAAAGGTTGTCGTTGATCAAATCCAATGCTTCCTGCTGATACAATAAATCCGTAACGTTGGAATTTTGCCGGATGAGTTGATTAATAACCGCAATGCTATCGTTATTGGCATACTCCGACTGAAGAAATATTTCGATACAATCCTGTGCCGGATTAAATCCCAGCAGCTCTTCGGGATCGTCGCCCAACTCTTTTACCAGCTCGGCTTTCGCTTCTTCCTTACTGATAAAGCGGGATGACCGCACAAACGGCTGGGCTTCGATTTGATGACGCACTTGCGTAATTTCCTGGTCTGTAATATCGTTAGACAGCATCACGCTGAAGCTCATGTTTTCTTTCAAAAAGCCGGAAAGGCCTTTCCCTAAAAAAAGTATCAGGATGGTAATTCCCAACAACACCAGCACCATCGTGATACTGACGGCGGATGTTATTTTCGCATTTAAGAAGCGGATAGTTGAGACCTTTTTCTTTTTCGACATAAAGGGATTTTGATTGAACGATAAATTCTGAAATTGAATCTTTAATTTGAAATTTTAAATCTGAAATCTCGACCCAAAAAGACGGACTTTATCAAATATGCTGCAAAGTAATAAAATTATTGATGAAATCGGAAATTTACAGGGAATTATCTGCTAAAAAAAATTCCGTATTCTTTCCACCCTCTCCCCGCTTCCCGGTACTCCCCCGCCCGCCGCCTCCCGAAGAGGCTGACTCAGTACGGACAGCAACGGATAATACATAGCCAGCCGTTCTTGCCCCTTTTTTAGGGGAAGTTAGAAGGAGGCTCTTCTTTTCCGAAACGAAACCACACCCAACACACTCACGAAGCCATAAAAAAGAAGGATATAGCCGAAAATCCTCGGCGCTCCTTCGGTATGCCCGTACGAATGCATGCCGCTCAACAAGTAGTTGACTCCCAAAAACGTCATCAGCACGGTTGTAAAAGCAAAAACGGAACACAGATTAAACAACCATGCATTATTCCATCTTTTGACCAAATGCAGATGGGTGACCACCGCATATGCCACCATCACGATCAGCGCCCAGGTCTCTTTGGGATCCCATCCCCAATAACGTCCCCACGACTCATTGGCCCAAACAGCTCCCAGAAAAATGCCGATCGTCATCAGAGCCAATCCGGTAAGGAGCGATAGTTGATTCATGAGCGTCAGTTCCCGGATGCGGCGTTCTACGGAGGCCTCTTTCTTTCCAAAGGCCATCCAGCTTATCGTTGCCGTTCCCAATAAAAAACCGAAGCCGAAGAATCCGTAAGCCGAAGCGATTACCGCCACATGAAACATCAACCAGGGCGATTTTAATACAGGCACTAAAGGGGTGATTTGAGGGTCCATCCATTGCAGTCCGGAAACGAATAAAATCATTCCCGCAAACAAAACAGCAAGGGAAAGGATGATACTGTTCTTACGCCCCAAAATCAACCCGGCCAAAACGGTCGCCCACGAAACGTAAACCATCGTTTCATACGAATTGCTCCAGGGAGCATAACCCGATATATACCACCGCAAAGCCATGCCATAAACATGATAAGCGAATACCGCCACCATCCCCAAAAAAAGGCTCTTCTCCATAAGGGTGAAATATTTCCACCGGTAAAAGAAACTCGTGAGGGAAAGCAACAAGAGAAGCCCTCCCAATATCAGATATCCTTTTTTACACGTCTGAAAAATATGCAAGCGATTATAACGGACTTCGGCTTGTATTTTTTCGGGACGGATTTGAGAGACGATATCTTTCTTTTGTTGATAATCGGCAATAGAGGCAAGATGGGCATCCGCTTTCTGCCAATTGCCGCTTTTGACTGAAAGGCGGACTTCGGAAAGGTATTCGTCAAAAACCGTTGAAACAAACAGGGAATCTTCTCCCGAAAAAGCCGATAGATCGCCGCCGGGGGAATACCATTGATGCTGCGTGCCGGCGTGAGGAGGAAAAACAGCCGGCAGGGTATGATGAAACAACTGATAAAGCGTGTTGACTTTCTCATCTGCCTTGATAAGGTCTTTGTCGTACTTATCGCGTTGCGCCGGCGGTGTGGCGAATGCTTCTTGCAGAGCGGCGGCAAACTTATAACGGCCCTCATCGTCAAAAGCCTCTCCGTAGGAAAACGCGTCTTCCGACAGCCCATATTCGCGCGCCATATCGTTATTCGAATAAACAATAAACGGAATCTGCATCCACATTTGCGGCAGGGCCAATACACTCAACAGGAATTGGTCGGAATCGAGCGTTCCTATCCGCTCCGCCTTATAGAGTTTCCGTAATATTTCCGAAGAAAGCGTATTCATCGGAACAATCCGTCCCTGCCATTGTACGGGCAAACGCCCGAATTTTGCAGCATGTTCCGAGGGGATGGCATTATCGTTGACCACATCAAACAGCCGGTTACCCGAAGCGTTCCGGGCGACGACCGGCAAGGCGCAGCTACTCACCAAAAGAATTGCGGGCAGGAGTTTACCGGATAGCCTCAACTCTTTTAATTGACGGCTTAACCGTCTCAGGCGGGAATTTCTATCGGTAAACAACAGGATAAATCCGCATAATAATAAAAAATACCCCGTATAGGTAATCGTTCTTCCCGCCCTATCGTAATTCACCGAAAGAACAGTCCCCTTTTCATCCTTATCGTATGATGCCTGAAAAAAGCGGTATCCTTTCACATCCAACACCTTGTTCATATATATTTGCGCCTCGCGGCTTTCGTCTCCGAGATGGAGTCGTAAATCGCTTTCATAAGACGACGGGCTTTGCGAACCGGGATAATAAACCAACCGGAAGTCGGTCAGTTCCAAAGAAAAAGGCAACGTCTCATAAACAGTTCCTTTAGAGGTATGCATAACCATGCGACTGCTCGTTTCTCCTTCGCGTATATGCACGGTTCCTTCTTTTCCGAAAAGATGAGTCGTTAAAGCTCCCGACAAGATGACAATGAAGGCCGTATGAATGGTTAGCAACGATCCTCTACGCTTGTGCAGGAATCTGTTTTCAATCAGGATGATAATAAAATTCAGAACCAGCAACAATTGGAGGAAAATAAATAAAGGCGAATAATACACGAGCATTTTTGCGGCAACGGTACCGACAAACTTCTCGATAAATGTTGCCGCAGCCAATATAGCAGCGTATACCAGCAATAAAACAATCGATGTTTTATAAGAAGAAAAAAGTTGAATGAATTTATCCATTTTCAAGAATATTTAGCTATAAAACGATATAGATTAATCTTATCAATAATTGCCGTTGCAAATATAAAGCGACCTTATACAAAACAATGTGACTAATTTAGTTGCAAAATATATTTCTTCTCTTTAAATTTGCAATCGATATTAAGTACGATAATATGAGTACGAAAGAAAAATTACTAAATCGTTTCCTAAGTATGCCAAAGGATTTTACTTATGAAGAAGCGACAAAACTTCTGAAAGACTTTGGATATTCTGAAGTCCCGACAGGAAAAACGGGCGGATCGAGGGTACGTTTTTTGAATAAACAATTTCCCGAATATCCGATTAAATTTCACAAACCTCACCCTGAAAATCGATTAAAGCCTTACGTTTTGGCGATTATCAAAACTACTTTAATAGATTGCGGATTAATTGATGATTAATGTATGAAAACAGATAAAACAAATTTACTTGAATACAAAGGCTATTACGGTAGCATTGAATTTGATTTGGAAAATAAAAGATTATACGGACAACTCTTAGGAATCAAAGGCGCCTATATCTACGAAGGGAATACATTGGAAGAATTGGAAAAAGATTTTCAACAATTTGTCAATGATTATTTGTATGATTGCAAAAACGATGGCATTAAGCCTCAAAAACCGAATTTAGGTAATTTGAATGTACGTTTAAAAACAGACACCTATTTAAGAGCCATCAGAGAAGCTAAACGAGAAGGAATTTCCCTTAATCGTTATATAAATAATGCGTTAGAATCGTTTATTTTGTAACATTGCATTTAATAGCGAGGTTGCCAGTTGAAATGACGACCTCGCTATCCCTCATCCCTCATCCCTCATACTTCATACTTCTTCTTCACCCTTCCTTCCACTGTTTCCGTAACAGCTCCAAAGCCTGAGGAACAACGACGTTACGGTCGCCTTGACAACCGCATTCGAAGCTGACATACTTGTCATATCCCAAAAACTTCAGAGCTTTGAATCCCTCTACATACGTGTCGGCTTCACCGTCTTCTCCCGGCATACTGCGTCTTTTACGACTGGCAATATGTACATGCTCCAGATAGCGGCCGGCAGAAAGAAATGCTCCGGCGTCGGAAGTCTCCTCCCAGGTCATGTGCCAGAAGTCACCCATACACCTCACCCCCGGATTATCAATGTCACGACAGATAGAAGCCGCGTCAGCCACCTGGCGCAGATAAAAAGCTTCTTTGCGGTTCAGCGGTTCGAAAATAACGGTTGTGCCATGCTGTCGAGCAAAATCGCCCATCTCATGGAATTGTTCGCACAAGAAATCGCGGGTTCCCTGCGTATGGGGCATGGCAGGCGTTTGCGAATTAAACGCCGGAACGATAATCACCCCTACCGATCCCAACTCCCCCGCGGCTCCGATAATCTCGTTCATCGTATCACGGCATTGCTTGCGGATTGCCGGATCGGTGGAAAGAATAAATCCGTCGAAGCCGGCACATATCGCACTCACCTTAATGGCACGACCACGCAAAGCATCTTTGATCTCTTTTACACGTCCTTTCAGTCCGCGTCCTCCCGGCTCAAAGCCCACGACGCCATGCTTCTCCATAAAATCGAGTTTCTTCTTCAGGCTATCGCCGGGGGCAATTCCTTCCTGAAACGATATATTCAATTGAGCTTTCGATGTTTTTCCGCCTGACAACTTATCAAGGCTGTTTGCGGCCGAAACGGTTCCTCCCGCCGTGACCATTGCGGCTCCGGCGAGAGATGTTTTTAAAAAAGATCTTCTATCGAAATTCATACGCTTTTATTATTTATCCTGTGGTTTTCCCGGAACAGGTACGGTAAATCCGGACATATTCATTTTGCCGATATTTAAATCTTGAGGGGTATAATCCAAAGCCGAGGCCGTCATGACCTCCCATTTGGTTTCCTCGCCGGTATAAGCCGATTCGCGTCCCATAATAGCCGCCATATTCGACACCGCGGTCTCCGAAGCTTGTTCGATGGGCTTATTTCCACGAATGCTATTGATCCAGTTGACATGTTCCAACACGTACGGATTGGTTTGTTTATAAGTCGTTTTTTCAGCTTCCGCATCGAATTGCCAGAGAATATTTCCCTGTAAATCTTTGATTACCGTTTCACCATTGGCGGTAGACCAAGATCCTTTGGCGCCCTGGATAAACTCGCTCACATTATTGGCGCAACCGTCTATCTGGCGGCACATACTATGCAAATGCACACCGTTTTCCATCGTAATATCTATGCTGAAATTGTCAAACTGATCGCCGGTTACACGACGCTGGCGCGATCCGAATCCGACGGCGCTTACAGGCTTCAAACCACTAAACCAAGTAAATACGTCGATATTATGAACATGTTGTTCAACAATATGATCTCCCGACAGCCATTTCCAATTGACCCAGTCGCGCACCATATATTCAAAATCGTTCCATCCCGGTTGCCGGTCCCGATACCAAAGCATATTTTGATTCCAATAAACCACCCCGCCGGTAATTTCTCCAATGGTCCCTTCCATAATCTTTTGATAAGATTCCACATAATTACGTTGATGATGGCGTTGTGTACCGGTTACCACCCTCAGGTTTTTAGCTTGCGCCTGTTTGGCGGCGGCAATAATCGTGCGGTATCCGACCGCATCGACACAAATCGGTTTTTCCAGGAAACAATGTTTGTTTTTTTCTACGGCATACTGGAAATGCGAAGGACGGAAAAACGGCGGAGTTGCATTAATAACGACATCCACACCGCTATCAATGACTTGTTTATACGCGTCCAGTCCTACGAAACGTTTATCGGCAGGAACATCGATATTCTTCTCTGCTTTTAGCTTGTCAGCCAAAGAGTTTACTTTATCCTCGAAAACATCGCCTAAGGCAACGATAGTCACCCCGTTCGCAGCATTCAGAAAATCGAACGCGGCGCCCGAACCTCTACCGCCGCAACCTATTACGCCGGCCTTAAGCTCTTTTCCGTCCTTAGCCATATCCGGAAGTTCCGGTATATAATAGGTTCCCGGTTCCTTTAAAGGTGTTATTGCATTTTTTTTGTTTCCACTACAAGAAGTCAATAAGCCGGTTGTTCCGCTTGCCCCAATAACGCCTATCGCTCCAACAGCAGCCGAACTTTTCAAAAAAGCTCTTCTGGTTACATTCTCTTTCATTTGTTTGTTATTTAATAGATTGTTTTAATTATTGATAAGCTATCAGCTTTCAGTTATTTGTAATTCGTAATTTGTCATTTGTCATTTGTCATTCGTAATTTGTCATTCGTAATTTGTAATTTGGTAATTATCAATTCTCCATTGTCTCGCACACGACCCTGAATCCGATTCCCCGGATATCGGAATACCACCAGATACTTTTCGGCTGTTGCGGATCGGTTTTCAGCCAAGAATCATGCAACGTATGATCCCGTGCGGCACTACGTACATCCGCCGCATCCGATAAATAATTACCGCCACGAATCACCCATTCCTCACCCTGCGTGTTTACCGGATCTTGTGCCCCATCCGCCCGTTTGCCATACACCTCCGGATCATATTTATCGGCACAATACTCCATCACGTTTCCAAGCATATTCTTCAGTCCGAACGGATTGGATTTCACGACATCCGGCTCTTGCGTGCGCCCCCGGCTGTTTTTAGTATAGATCACATACGAAGAAATACTATCCGTTTTAGCAGGAAATATCTTTCTCCAAAAACCCTGATCCGAAAAATCTTTCGGATTACCGCCAAAGAAATAAGGAGAAGCAGTTCCTCCACGAGCGGCATATTCCCATTCCGCTTCGGTCGGCAGACGATACTTTTTGCCGCTCTTTTTGGATAACCACAGACAGAATATTTCCGCCGCATAATGCGTCATGGTAATCGCCGGACGTTTATCACCGCCCCATCCCTGATCCGGGAATCCGAAAGGAGGAGTCGGGCCGGAAATGGCATCCACATCGAGCGCCTGCATATTCCGCTCGTAAGTCGTTTCGGGAGGAGTACGCCCCTCGCTCATCGTACTGCCGTAAAAAGCCCAATACTGCTCCCAAGTCGTCTCGATCTCCGCCATAAAGAACGAATTCACCGTTACCGGATGCTGCGGCGCTTCATCGGGTTTGTGGAAAGGTTCCTTTTCAGGACTACCCATTGTGAAATTTCCGCCGGGGACAGCCACCATTTTAAAGGAGATCGCAGTACCGGGTATCTGCTCTACAAAATCGGTAAAAGAAGTGACCTGAGCAGGTTCCTTAAAAAACCGGCTTGTGTCTGTTGCGCTACTGCCGGATGCGCTCAAGCCCGGAATACCCGTCATGCGCGAATGCGAGTAATTCGGATTATGGTGTCCTGCATCCAGATGGCAACTAATGCATTGAAGATCCATCTTTGCGTGATTCTCATCGTAATACATATGTGCCGTAATACCTTCGTCGGAAATACCTTGCGGAAAAAGATTTTGATGACACTTCACACACGAAGCATTCGGGACGTATTTCACCGCATGTTCCAGTTCCGATTTCTTATCCCAGTCGAAATCGGCGCTGTCTTTTGTAAGATACCCCCAAACATCGCGAACGCCCAATTGCAGTTTAGCCGTATAATGCTGCCAGGTATTATCGGTCGGCGGAAGGTGGCAATCCACGCAATTCACCATTACCCCGCTTCCGTTGTTTACATGCGCCGATAGCTGCCACGAGTCTTCAGCATGCGGATGGACATGGCACATCATGCACGATTCGTTAGTGGAAAAATAGACCGAAGTTTGATACAATGCCGCAACCAATACAATGCCGGCAATAACCCCTATCAAGAGATAAAAGAATTTTCGCCGATAAAATTGATTTCTGCGTTTAGAGGAGTGCTTTTTCGTATCCGATGTCGATTTCATGTCAGTAAAAGTAAAACTTCTTTGTATTATACGATTATTTTAAGGCAGAGATATTTGTTGTTTTTCGGTCGTCGGCCCGTGTACGATCAACCGGCCGTTATCATCGATTTCCATTTTATCGATAAATACGACCCGGCTATCACCCGTAGCCTGCGTACGCCCATGATAGACACAAAGCATTTTCCCGTCCGGAAGGTCTAAGACCATATTATGCCCGGTACCTGTTACCGATCCCCCGTGAGTTGTATTTTTTTCCAAAACGGGATTATCGGCGGATTTTTCAAAAGGGCCTAAAGGATGCTTCGCCGTGGCATATCCGACGGCATAATTCTGCCCTCCGAAGAAGTTGGCGGAATACATCATATAATAGGTATCATCTTTTTTGAATAAGAAAGATCCTTCCGTCCAACGCCTGTTCACTTCTTTCGACGTAACCGATCGGCTTTCCCATTCGGCTTGTGTATCACTCATGCTCACGGGAGGACGAAGCATTAATTGCGGCTCGCCGATCACCCCCGAAAAATCCGGGTTCAACTCCACGCCATAAATCCAACTCTCTTCAATCTCATCGAACCACCCTTGTTGTTTTGCCCAATCGGCTACTTCACTTTCCACCGGATGCTTGTAGCAACAGCGGGAATAGTACAGATAGGCCTTTCCGTTTTCATCATCAAAATAGACATTCGCGTCGATAATCGGATAGCCGGGATCGAATACAGGGCCGTCACTTATTTCTTTGAAAGGACCTGTAGGATTATCCGCTACGGCCACTCCAATACGGAAATTCTCGCCTTCATTCGTAGGATTATGCTTCCAATTGGCGCTGTACCAAAGGTAATACTTCCCGTTTCGTTCATAGACCTCCGGCGCCCAAAAACAATCCACCGTCCACGATTCAGGGGTTGCACCTTCATAAACGGTTCCTTCCTCTTTCCAATTAACCAAATCGTCCGACGAATAGGTCTTAAATCCGAGCAGCCCTTCCGTGGTACCATACATATAGAACTTGCCCGATGAAGCCCTTAAAATATACGGATCACCGAATTCTACCGGTAGAGGGTTTTGCAACGTGATTTCTTGCTTTTTGGAAGGCGCGCACGAAGCCATAATCGCCAAAAAAACAATCAAGACTAATCGAATAAAATTCATTTTTCCCGTTTTAAATTATCAGTTTCGTATATATTTAACATGTGCCAATCAATATTCAATCTCATTAATCTACAAATATCCAAGCAGAAATTACTTCTATGACTTGTTTAGCCTTCAGATATGCCTTTTGCTGATTGTAAACTCCTTTCTTTCGCACCGAGGATCACCGAAATTGAGATACGATGGCCACCTATTTGTTTTCTTCATTATTTGGATCAACAAGACACTCTTTCCGCAATGCCGGATACCCGATATTATCGTGGCAAAATTAAGACGCTAAAATACTACATTTATCAATAATCAGAAAGTAAATAATTATTTTTATCACATGAATGAGACAATTATGTCATTTATGATAGTAAAATATCATTTAATCGAGCCAATTATGCCATTTATGATCATTGTCAAACCCTGCTTTAACCATTGTTTCTATAAATTGCATCCCTCTCACGCCATCTTCAACGGCCGGAAAATCGAGCATCCTCTCATCGGGTATTTCCCCTTTTCTTTTGGCCGTTATGGTAAGTGCAAAATTACGGTAGATATTGGCAAAAGCTTCAATAAACCCTTCCGGATGACCCGATGGAGTCCTTGTATTCCAAAGAGCTAAGGGATGAAGATATTCATTATTTCCCATATATAATTCTTCCGAGGGTTTATTTCCCCATCTTAAAATCAATCTGTTCGGCTCCATTTGGCGCCACTCCAATCCTCCTTTATCACCATACACACGAATACGGATATTATTCGCTTCCCCTGTTGCAATTTGAGTCGCCATTAAAACTCCACTCATGTTATTTTCGAACCGCAGAAATGCGGCCCCGTCATCATCCACCGGACGCCCATCCACAAACGTATGAAGATCAGCGCACACTTGCTGCACTCTCAACCCGGTAATATATTCGACCAAGTGCCAGGCATGTGTTCCGATATCACCGATACATCCCGCTTTACCCGTACGTTTTGGGTCGGTACGCCATCCGGCATTATTTCCACCCTGCAATTCTATCCGGTCGGAAAGCCATCCTTGCGTATATTCCACATAAACCCTCCTTAACTTGCCGAGTTCTCCTTTTGCAATTCTTGCCTTAGCTTCTTTTACAGCAGGATACCCCGAATAGACATGCGTAAGCGCGAGTATTAATCCGGTCTCTTCGATTTTATTTTTCAAAAGTTTAGCTTCATCCAACGAAAAAGTCATCGGTTTATCCAATACCACATGGAAGCCTCTTTCCAAAGCCATCATTGCCGGCTCGAAATGCCACTTGTTGGGAGTAACGATGGTTACAAAATCCATTCGTTCTTCCTCGGGCAACGACATTTCATGTTCGAACATTTGCTGATAGGTATCATATATTCTATCATCCGGTAAGAAATAAGACTGCCCGGAACTTCTCGATATCTCCGGATCTACGCTAAAGCAACCGCAAGTCAGCTCAATTAAATTGTCCATGACTGCCGCCCCACGGTGAATTGCCCCGATAAAGGCGTCGTTTCCGCCGCCAACCATACCCATTTTTAGTTTTCTATGCTTCATAATATCCAATATTATTATTTATTAGACTATCCGGAAACTTTGAATCATATTCTATTTTCCGGACAGTCTCGCCGTTTATCATTCCCCGTATCCCGGATTTTGAACCAAATTGGGATTACGACGAATTTCATCCTGATGGATGGGAGCAAAATACATCTTGTCAAGCCATTTCCTATTCTCGCGACTGGAAAGATCATTTACATAATAGTAATAATCGTATATCTCTTCGTTGTGAATATAGGGTTTCATGGATGTCTTACCCGGTTTTAAGATACCCTCTACAATAATACCCGTTAAAGGTTTATTGCCAGCCTCCGGCGCGGTCATCCAGCGACGGACATCAAAATACCGGTGCTGTTCATAGGCAAATTCAACGCGACGTTGCTGCCGTACAAATTCACGCATATCGACCTGATTAAATTGTTTACCACGGGCTGCAAGAGCAGACCTGGTATCTTTCAACTCTATACGTCCACGCAAAATATCCATCCATTTTGCGGCTTCTTCCAATTCATTCAATTCCACACACGCTTCTGCTGCAATCAAGTACATTTCAGCCAAACGCATAAAAACATGGGGGACGGTTTGCCTGAAATACTGAGCATCGACAGATGTATCAATAAGTTTTTTCTCATAATAACCTGTCCATGAGCCATTCCAGTCCTCGATAGGACCCTGACGGGTATCCACTCCCCACATCGAACGGCGGACAACACCATCCCGGTATTCAATTTCCACATCACCGTTTGTTACTTCATATTTGCCGGCCTGCAGGCGTCCCAGAGGGGTAGGATCTAAGGTAGCAGCATCTGCCGGACGCGGACGTCCCCATGTATTTCCGTCAGTAGCCACAGTGGCATAAAAACGAGGTTCGCGACCATTATAGGGATTTCCTTTCCGGGATTCCCCAGGTTTAGTCATCCCTTCCGGCATAGTACCATCCTCGAATTCAAACGCCATTACCAAGTCCTGGGTGGGTGTAGTTCCTGCCCAGTTATGATAACCATTGGGACCATGCCATTTCCCCATACTATTCTCAGCACCAATAGATGTATGGTAATTACGGACAAACATTTGCTCACTGTTTTGCACATCCGTCATAATAGCTTTGAATTTTTCCGCTCTTTCGGTATTGAGCCCTCCCCTGCAATCGATCAGTTTGAATGGACCATCCTCGATTACTTTAATTGCAGCCTCTTTGGCAGCACGATAAGTAGCCATACGATCACCATCGAATTGATTAACAACCAGGGTATTTACCGTGCGATCGGCATACAACGGACTGGCCACATGCAGTAAAATACGGGCTTTTAATCCGGTTGCCACATACTTGGTTACCCTCCCCCATTCTGCGGAACCGACGGTTTCCGGAAGATATTCTTCGGCTTTTTCCAAGTCGCTTACAATAAATTCCAGACATTCACGCATGGTATTACGCGGCTTTTTCATTTCCTCTACCTGATCAAGGGAGAAGTCTTCCGTAACAATGGGCACTCCTCCGAAGCCGCGTATAAGTTCGTGATACATATGCGCACGCATATAATAGGCTTCACCCTTCATACGCTCCAGGTTATATCCGATCTTTTCGGGTACATTGTCAATATTATTGATGATAATATTGGCATAGCGGATACCACTATATCTTTTTTGCCATTTAAACGGATTGTTATCATTATCATACCATTGAAGGTTACTCTGTGAAATAGAAACAGCTTCAACAATATCTTTTTGCCCATAGTTATGGGTAAAGTAAGCATCGTCGGTTAATCCGTCCAAGGAATGTTCTTGTGCACCCGGATGTATGTTATTGTATAAATCATTTACGAAAGCTTGGGTCAGGGCGGCATCCGTAAAAACCATCTCTTCCGTATAAGAAGTAGAAGGAACGATATCCATAAAATCCGAGCAGGAATTAAGGATGATCGTGAAACCCACAACGATTACGGCTGTTAGTTGTTTTATATTTTTCATAATTCTTAATTTTAGAATGTTATAGATACACCGGCATTCCAGATACGGCGCTGTGGGTATTCCCTTCCGGTAGCATTGGCTTCCGGATCCTGTACCTTGACATTGTCTATTGTAAATAAATTCGTCCCGTTTACGTACATACGCAAGTCTTGAATTCCTATATTCCGGATAGCTGGGAAATTAAACGTATATCCGAGTTCCATATTCTTTAGTCGGAGATAATCCGTTTTGAACTGGTAGTAAGTGTTCTTCTGGTCTGTTCCCTCTTTGGCCCAATATTCATTTTCTCGATTATAAGCACGCGGATGTTCCACCATGGGGTTTTCTTCGGTCCAACGGTTTTCATACATAAACTTATAGTAGTTTCCGGCTTCTCCGGCCCTTTCACGCCAGATATAGGTAATACCGCCTGTTGCTCCCTGAAATAAAGCTCTCAAATCAAAATTATTCCAGCGAAGTCCTAAAGTAATACCGAATACAAAAGTCGGCTCGGAGTTTTTGTCTGAACGGACACGGTCATCCGCATCAATTTTCTTATCACCATTTACGTCCACAAATTTAATATCCCCAGTACGGGCATTGGCCCAGTGTGGATAGCTATCCAACTCCTCCTTTGTGTTGAATACGCCGTCTGCGATATACCATAATTCGGTATTTACCGGTTTTCCGGTTCTTTTCTGATAATCAGGTATACCGGGTGTTTCATCCCAGAATACCAGTTTATTGTTTGCATAGGTCATATTGAAGGAAACATCATAATCCAATTTGCCTGTCCTATCCGCCCAGGTAACTAAACCTTCTATACCCCTGTTCTCCATTTTACCTATATTTTCCCTGGGAAGGGTAATACCCGAGATCTGTGGTAATGACGCATTTCTGTAAATCAACATATTGGTACGCTTATGGTAGAAAAGGTCGGTTTCCAGACTTAGTCTATTATCCAGGAATTTGAATTCGAGACCAAGGTCATACGTAGTTCCTACTTCCCAGGTAATATTGGGATTAGGAGTACGTGTGGGATACAATGTCTTCTGGAATGTTGTACCGAACAGATATTCAGTACCGAAACCATACGTGTTCAGATATTGAATGGTTCTGTCGATATTTCCGTCATTATCTACCAGATAATCACTACCGGTCTGGGAGATAGAACCACGCAGTTTAAAATAATTGATAAAACTGAGATTTTCCTTCCAGAAATCTTCTTCGGAGGCACGCCATGCAGCAGATACTCCGGGGAAGAAACCATAGCGTTTGTCTTTCGGGAAACGGTAAGAGCCGTCGTAACGGAATACAAATTCAAGCAGGTATTTTTCGAGATAGTTATAATTCAGACGTCCAAAGTAGTTGATACGACTCTCCGTCCAGGAATGGCCTTCTGTTTCCATATCGGTTACAGAACCGTTATTGATTTCATCCAGGGCATCCGAAATAAAGTATTTACGGGTTGCCCTTACCATCCGCCACTGATTTTTCTGTGCTTCAAGACCAAGGGTAGCACCCAAATTATGGTCTCCAAAAGAACGGTCGTAGTTGGCCACCAGGTTGGTCATCCAGTCGGTTTGCTCTTCTCTTCTCTCTTCCAACTGCGGTTGAGAAACCCCCTTTAATGAAGGTGTCAACGTATGTTCCGGGTTACCATCCCAGGTATAGAGGGTAAACGGGGTTTCAAAACGACGCCGGTTATTGAAATACTGGTCATACGACGCGGTTCCTACAAGCGATAATCCTTCAACTCCCGGAACTTTAAAAGTCGCCCTCAATGTGTTCTGGATGAAATAGGCTTTATAAAGATCTTTTCCGGTTGCCGGAGTGGCCCGCACTACCGGGTTATCTCCGTATTCGATGTCCGGGCCCGGCTCTCCGGTAGGCCAATATGCCGGCAAGATGGGTTTACTACGCACCATGGAACTGAAGATATCCGCTGCTCCACGTGCCGGATAATTGGTTACCTGCAGTCGATTCACGCTACCATAAGACATATCCAGGTAATCGTTTACTTTCATATCCAGATTGACACGTGTACTGTACTGATCGTAGCGATTCGCCGAATTCTTATAAACGCCATCTTCTCCGTTAGCGGCCAGACTGACGTAGAACTTGTATCGGTCGCTTCCTCCGGTTATACTCACATCATGGCGATACATGGGAGATACATTTTTAATTGTTTCTCTATACCAGTCTGTGTCCGGATGTCCCCATGGGTCTGATCCGTCCTGCCATAATCTCAAGTCTTCCTGAGAATAACGGGGTTCACGCCCCGAATATTTATCAATTTCATTGACCATCGTGGCATACTCAAAAGCATTGGCCAGCTCAGGTATACGTGTGGGTTGCGA
This sequence comes from Limibacterium fermenti, assembly GCF_041902845.1. Lineage (GTDB taxonomy): Bacteria > Bacteroidota > Bacteroidia > Bacteroidales > Dysgonomonadaceae > Limibacterium > Limibacterium fermenti. The sequence continues at coordinate 1,823,945 of NZ_CP159486.1, read as the reverse complement.
GAATCCCATATTACCGGTATACGTAATTGTGGGCTTTCCTTCTTTACCTCTTTTAGTTGTGATCAGGATAACCCCATTGGCAGCGCGCGACCCATAGATAGCCGCTGAAGCATCCTTCAATACAGACATGGATTCAATTTCATTCGGGTTGATACGATTCAAACCTCCTGCACGTCCGGGCACTCCGTCGACTACAATTAATGGATCTTTAAACCCAAGTGAGTTCGTACCCCGGATACGAATGGTAGTTCCACCCCCTCCGGGTTCATCTGCACGTTGAAAACCGATTACCCCGGGCATCCGACCCACCATGGCATTGGACAGGTTAGTAGTTGGAGATACCTTAAGTTCATCACCTGCAACACTTGCCACAGCACCTGTTACGGTCACCTTTTTCTGTACACCATACCCGACAACGACTATTTCATCAATCAATCTTGTCTCTTCCGCTAAAGTCTGATTAATCACTGTTTGTGATTCCACTTTCACTTCTTTGGTTATGTAACCGATATAGGAAAAAACAAGAACGGAATTTTCATTAGGCACCTCTAAAGAGTATTTTCCATCATTTCCCGTCATAGTACCAATCGTGGCGGCATCTTTAACTATTACATTCACTCCTATTAAAGGCTGCCCGCTTTCATCACTCACACTCCCCGTTACTGTTTTTTGAGCCATAACAGCAACCGTACTTAATACAAAAAACAAGGATAACAAGATCCTCCCGAATCTTGGCCTTATTTTGGTCTTCATTTGTTTTAAAATTAATTTTTTGTTCATGTTTAATGATTTAAAAATACGCACAAGTAATTTAAGATTTGGTTTATAAATAAATTCTCAACTTCTTTTTTGTTTAAAAAACAATATAAATCCTATTAATATAATAACCGCCATACCAAACGGTACCATCCAAATAGAGACCCAGTTATAATTACCTTCAACCGTAAATCGGTCTACCACATTTCCGGCGGTAAGCGTCCCTAAATACTTTCCTACTCCGTAAGTTGCAAAGGCGATGAGTCCTTGCGCTGAATTTCGCAAGGAAGAAGGGGCCTTTTCATCAACGTAAAGTTGCCCGGTCACAAATAGAAAAGTAAAACAGAAACCATGCAAGGGCAATACTGAATACAGAAATGTCGTGTGTCCTGTTTTGGCTCCCAAAGCAAAGAATCCATACATCAACACCCATGCAGCTATAGCCGCTACAATACTTCCCTTATATCGCAATTTGGCAAAAAAGAAAGGGAAAGTAAACAAAAAAATCACTTCCGCAATTTGCCCAAGACTCATCGCCGCAGCAGCATTATCGATGCCTTCATGAGTGATGAAAAGATTGGTGAACGAATCATAGAATGCCAACGGAATACATGCTAATGCAGAAAAGATCAACAATACGAGAAAAGTTTTCTCCTTAGTGAGTTTAAAGGCATCAAATCCGAGTATTTGACCAATGCTGGCTCTCTCTGCAGTTTTTGCCGGTGCTTTATAAGGCAATACCAAAGCATATAAACCTCCTAAAAGCGAGACTACGGCAGCAATGAGGAAAGGAGTTGACAATGCTTCAAGATCGGCTGAACTGATTGCCAGTCCTGCAATAATCCATCCGAACGAACCAAATAAACGAATCCGTGAAAATTCTTTTGAGGGTTCCGCCAGATTATCGAACGAAATGGAATTACATAACGACATCGTCGGCATGAAACATATTGTATACAGTAACAATACGGGAAAAAAGATTGAAAAATCACGAATTTGAGTCAGCCAGACTAATAACAAAGCACCCATAATATTCAAAAAGGACAAAACCCTATTTGCCGAGAAAAACCTGTCGGCAATCATTCCAACAATTACCGGGGAAACAATGGCTGCAATTGCCGCTGTACTATACGCCAGTCCGATTTGCACTCCGGTAAAATGAAGCGTTTGTCCCAGATAAGTTCCCATCGTCACATACCATGAACCCTGAATAAAATATTGTAGGAACATCATCGTAGAGAGCTGAAATTTTCTATTTTTGTTTTTCATTTTTAGTTTATCTTGAACGATGTTCTAAAACAGTATCATTTATCAGGCAATTTTTCGTCTTTTTCATCTTTGTTCTCGCGATTCGATTGATTGGCCTCTTTGATCAATTGATTCAAATCATAATACAGATCGCTCCATTCTCCAACATTGCGCATACCCGAAATATAGGCGAAAATATTCCTTAACGAATCTTCCAACTCATGCCGGATACTTGATGCCGACGACATCTGGCGAAGAGAAGAGTCGGCATCCGCCTGCACGTCTTTCAACGTCTTGAAATCCTCCTGCGCTTTTTTCATAGCAGCCACTTCGTCCGTTATTCCCACTTCGGCAATCAAGGCAGTGTTCTCTTCCGAGGAGAGTTTTTCAACCAGTTTATCCAATACCGTATTCTCATCTCCGTAACTCAACCCCTCGATATCTCCGACTTCCTCAAAAACAGCCAATAAGGTTGCGGCAGCTTTACCCTTCGCCGTACCTTTAAACGGGAGCAATCCGTTCAGGATTCGCCGCACCCCTCGGTAAAGACGGTCACGTAATAAATCCGCTTCACCCACGGCATCACCCAAATCACTGTATATTTTCTTGATTACGACCTTCGTATAGCGGCCGTTCTTCTCTTCCAAATCCGTCACTAGCGGACTGTCCTTCAAAATGGTTTCCTTTCGTAAACCGAGCGCAGTTAACACATGCCGGGCAAAATCACCCAACCCTTTGGTCGATAATTTACCGAATGATATTCTCAACATATCTAAAAAATTTATAGGATGTAACAATAAAACTTTCTTGATAAAAGCTTCGCGTAGCCTTTCCCCCGTTATCGGAAAGGACGAAGAAACTCCCGCTCACCCGCGTAGAGGCACGGAAGAGAAAATGAATGCCTCGCACTCCCCAGGAGCGAAAAGCAAGAGAAGATGAATGTCCCGTAGTCTTACGTGGCTCTACGGAAAGGAGAAAAATGTTCCCGCTCCCTTTCGTCACAAAACGCAAAAGTTCCTGAACTTCAGGAAGACTTCCGGAGCGCTCTGATAAAACACAGGAAATACAACGACTCTTTACGAAGCGTTCGCCAGGAGAAAAACAAAAATTGTAAGATAAAAAATATGTACGTGCAGAGAAACGTACTATACAAGGAAAGACTAAACCGGATAATAGATAGTTAATTAATGTAAAATACCCCCCCCCCCCATTATTTTAACTTGTTTTAACAAGGAGGTGCAATTGGAATTATGTTGAATACTTTTATCCATCCGTTATGAATTTTACATACTATTTAGATTTTTCTGTTGTATTTAAGCAGTAAATCTATTGGTATGGCGCAAATATAAATGGTACTTCTGAATAAACCAAAAGAAAATGAAAAAATGTTCAATCGATTTTTTCTATATAGATATCGAAGAAATTTATAACTGCACTGGAATCCTTTCTACAAAAGTTTTTTCAAATATATCACTAAAGTTAATAATTAGGCGGTTCCGCAGAGAACTGGAAAAAAGTCTCCAAATAGCTCTCGTCTCTATTTCACCGTTTATTGTAAATAAAATCAAGATGATATTCTCGGTATAGTTCGAATTTATGGTCGCTGCTGATGAGTGGCATTTTTTCGGTAATAGCCTGGGCGATGATCAGGCGGTCGGCTGGATCGTTATGGCCGGAAACGGTTTCCAGACCGGCAAAAGTATACAGATGCTCTTTCTGAATGTAATCAATCGTGATCCCCCAATCGTTTTCAATAAAACTGAAGATATCCCGAGCAGATTTCCATTTCTTTGTTTTAATCCTGTTGTTCTGAAAAAGGTGTATTGCTTCCTTTACACTCTCGGAACTGACATAGATGCGATTCTCATAATCGTCCAGGATTTGCAATACATCCGACGTTAAGGAGTCGAAATCATCGGACGCATAAAAAAGCAAGATATTCGTATCAATTAAATATCGCATCGCTTTACTCCATCACGGCATCCATATCGATGATCTCAATGATTCCATTAGGATGCTTCCTTCTCCATTCACCCATTTTCGAAAGCCTTTTCGGTTCTTTATAAGCGCCTTCTTTCCGATCGGTCAGGTCGGCGCATTTGTCTGTTTTTTTTGTTTCCTTTTCCGCCATAGTTGCCTTTATTTTTATCTTGCAAAGGTACGTTTTCTTTATCGGATATCCAATTATTTGAAGAGATTGTAACAGAACAGAATCTGAACAATCCGATAAAGAACATCGATCCCAATGGGACGAATGTATGGCCGCGGTTTATCATCTGACTAAAATGATTATCTTTGAATCTTATTACCAAAACTGCGATAAGTATAATAAAAATAGAGAATAAAATGACTTTGTGGCAACTATTCAAGCAACTCCGCCCTTATGTTAAACCCTATCATTGGCTAGTATTTTTCACATTGGTTTTGACCGCCATAGGGTCTTTTACCGCTCAAGTAAATGCTTTCGTCTTACGATATACGGTCGACCAAATCGCCATTTTACTCGAACAGCATAAAGGACTGAAAGAGGGATTGTCGATCCTCGTCACCATCAGCCTCATCCTTATCATGAAAGAAATCGTGAACGCCTTCATCCAATTCGGACAAAAATATTATGGCGAAAAACTGCGCATCTTTATTTCGAAAGATCTTGCGCAAACGGTCATCGAAAAAGTATTGACTTTTAAAATGGCTTTTTTTACTTCTGAAGGAAATCAGCCGGGAAAACTGCAAACGCGAATCGATCGCGGAGTGGAAAACCTCACCCGATTGGTACAAAACTTTTTTATCGACATCCTTCCTCTTTTTGCGAATGCCCTCGTCGCCTTGGTGATGATGTTTAATGCTAATTTTTATGTAGGAATGGTCGGTTTGTGTATTATGCCGGTTTATTTCTTTATCAGCATCCGGCAAGCAAAGAGAATGAGCGGCGCCCGACGGCAAATACAAGAACTCCGTGAAAACAAAAGTCAAGGCATCTTAAGTATTCTCGAATCCATCACGGTGATAAAATCGTTCGTTCGCGAAGATATCGAAGCAAGGAAGCAGTTGATGTTACAGAATAACCTGACCGATACGCAAATGCGAATCCGAAGCATCAGTTTTTTATTTGATGGAGTAAAAAGTTTCGTGGAACAGATCGGAATCGTCATCATCATCATTCTTACGGCTTATTTAGTGCTTACCGGACAAATGACAATCGGTGCCATCATGTTTCATATTATGCTGTTTAATAATGTTTCGGCTCCCATCCGTCAGCTCCACCGCATTTATGATCAAATGAACGATGCCCTGATTTATTCCGAAAGCTTTTTCAACGTGCTCAATGCGGAACACGAAACGGAAGCTACAGGAGATTATCAGTCACCTAAAGTCTCCGGCAAATTCGAGTTAAGGGACGTTTCTTTTACCTATCCGGATAATAAGGAAGCAACCTTATTCAATATCAATATGCGTATTTTTCCGGGAAAAAGCACGGCCTTAGTGGGACTATCGGGAGCAGGAAAAAGCACCTTAATCAATTTATTGGATAAGTTTTACCAGCCCGATTCGGGGACTATTTTACTCGATGGTGTATCGCTGCAAAATTACGACACCGAATTTCTGCGGGACCATATAGGCTTGGTTTTGCAGAAAAATCATATTTTCAATGGTTCTATCGAGGAAAACATTCGCTACGGAAAACCCGACGCTACTCACGACGAAATCATGCAAGCCGCAAAGAAAGCCTATTTGCACGATCAAATCATGAGTCTCTCGAAGGGATATGATAGTCCGGCCATGTTGCTATCGGGCGGACAACAGCAAAAAATCGCCATTGCCCGGATGTTTTTGAAAAACCCTCCTATCATCTTCCTCGATGAACCCACCGCAAGTTTAGACGCTATTTCTACCGAACAAATAAAAAACAGTATCGATGCCATAAAGAAAGACCGAACGGTGATAACGATCTCCCACAGCATTTCTCAGATTATCGATGTCGACATGATTTATGTGATGAAAAACGGACGGATCGTCGAATCGGGAACGCATGAACAAATTTATCGATTGAACGGAACTTATAAAGAGATTTTCGACGCGATGGCTCGCAGCCTCAATATTGAAAAGATATCCGAAACATTCGATTAAGATGGAATATGAGAACTGAGAATGGAATAAATCGCAGCGCCTAATGCCGCACTCACGGGAATCGTTAGGATCCATGCTAAAATAAGCTGTCGGGTTATGCCCCATCGGACGGCTGAAAGGCGCTTAGTGGCTCCAACGCCAATAATAGCTCCCGCAATAGTGTGAGTGGTGCTCACAGGCACTTTAAGGTATTCGGTCAAATAGAGAGTAAGCGCACCGGCTGTTTCGGCAACAACTCCTTCCAAAGGAGTGACTTTGGTGATACGGGTACCCATTGTTTTTACAATTTTCCATCCGCCGGACATCGTTCCTAACCCAATAACCGTAAAACAAGACACGGGAATCCATGCCGGCATATGATTCAGATTATCGATTCGCTCTAAGCCCATCCATTCCAACGATGCGGGCATCGAATCAAAGATCCCCGATGCTCCCGCAGTAATCACCGCGGCGCCAATGATCCCCATCACTTTTTGCGAATCATTCAACCCATGCCCGATACTAAAAAGTGCGGATGAAACCAATTGCAAATGTTTGAACCAATTATTCGCTTTATGCGGATTCATTTTCTTGCAAATCTGAAGCGTGAGTAGCGTAAGAACAAAAGCGACCGACATTCCGATTAAAGGCGCCAATAAAATGAAAGCGGCAATCATTAAAATGATTGCACTATGTATTGAACTAAAGCCGCCGGCCATAATAGCCGCTCCGGCAAAACCTCCGATAAGCGTATGGGAAGAGGAAGACGGGATGCCCAACCACCATGTCAATAAATTCCAAATAATAGCAGCTATAATGCCCGAAAGAATGACCGGTAAAGTAATGAACTCGGGAAAAACGGTTTTGGCGACGGTGTTGGCAATCCCAAAATCGCCAATGATGTATTTGGCAATAAAGAATGCGACGAAATTAAAGAATGCAGCCCATATAACCGCTTGAAAAGGGGTTAACACTTTTGTCGAAACAATAGTCGCTATAGAATTAGCCGCATCGTGAAAACCATTTATGAAATCGAATAAGAGTGCTAAAACAATAATAGTGAGTAAAAGGCTCATTTGCTTTTTGAGATTAAGCGTACTTAACAATAATGGTTTTTATAATTTTACCGACTAATTCGGCTCCATCTGTTGTCTTTTCCAATTCATACATAATTTCTTTCAACTTTACCACCTCAATGGCATCCTCTTCCGTTTCGAAAAGTTTTATAATGAATTGATCATACACGTCGTCTGCTTTGTTTTCCAACTCATGCAACTCTGCGCAATATTTTTTTATTTTTGTGGGGCTTTTCTTCAGCACATGCAATTGGTCGACTGCTTTCGAAACGGCTAATGCCGATTCCTTAATCAACTTGGCCATTTCTACCGATTCCGGAGGCATTTCTTTCGGATTATACAGCGCTATCCGCTTTGCCGAACTGTTGATTCCATCGGTCACATCGTCCAAACGATTGGCTAAATGCTGGATGTCTTCCCGGTCAAAAGGGGTAATAAAAGTGGCATTCAACTCATCGAATATCTTATTTGATAATTTATCACATTTCCTTTCCTGTTCTTTTATTTTCTTGAAAAGTTCGACCCGTTCTGCATGGTCGTTGTTTTGAACACATTCTAAAATTAAATCGGAAGCAATTACTAATGTATCGGCCATACCCTCGAGTAACGGAAAAAACTTCGGTTCTTTAGGCGTAAATCGATTCAAAAACGAATTATTCATTACCTTTTATTTTTATACTGAAAAGATGATACAAAATGACAAATTGAATTAAACGATAACTGTTGAATAGAACCAAGCCGCAAGCTAGTCAGCACACTCTTTCAATTTTAGCAGATAGCTTCGGCAAATCCTGCACAAAAATAAACAAAAACGTAACAAAAAGAAAACATTTTCGTAACAATCGTCTATTGATTATGAAAAAAGTCCTGTATGCCCGATGTTGTAGATGTTCTGTCTTAGAAATTAAGAAACCGTGTACTCTCATACCATTTCCTTATGGGAGTATCTCGAAATGTTTTAAAGCGTTTAATATACCGTCGTCATCGACCGAATCGGTGACATAATCGGCCGCTTGTTTAACCACGTCGTTGGCATTGCCCATGGCGATGCCGATGCCGGCATGTTGCAACATGGCAATATCATTGCCTCCATCGCCAAAAGCCATTGTCTCGGATGCCGAAAAACCATAATATTCACAGATCTTATCGATTCCGACTCCTTTGTCGATCCCTTTACAAATAATATCTGCAAAAGTGGGATACCAACGCATATACGTACTATTGGGCAAACGACTCATGATCTCCTCGCTCATGTCGTCCTTGAAAAAAGCTGTTAATTGAAACAATTCCTTATCACGGTAATAACCGGGAGAATGATGTGGAAGAGTATCCTCTTTCAATAAATCCATCAGGAACTTCATTTCCCCATCGATATAGTTTACCGACAAGGAATGTTCTTCGACAAACAGACACGGAAACGACCACTCATTTTCCAAATAATCGATGAAATGGGATATGTCATCGCGATGAATGCTTTTTTTGAATATAACATTCTCGGTTCCTTGAAGACAATAGCATCCGTTTAATGTAATATATCCGTCAAATTCGACATTCAGGATGCTTTGTATGGCAGAAAAATGTCTTCCGGTTGCAATGAAAAGCTTCATTCCTGTTTTATGAAGTTGTTTGATTGCGTTTTTCGTAGACTCCGGCATCGTCTGGGTCTTAAAACTGATCAATGTTCCGTCTATATCAAAAAAGATTGCTTTTACCATAAAATTGAGTTTTGGACAAATTTACGAAAAATATTTACTCTTTCCTTTCTACAGAGGAAGGAAAATGTCAAAAAGGATCTTTGATGAGACGAGAAGATTGCCCTTTCTTTATTGGAGTAGTTCCGACAGAAATAACAACGTATGTTGCCAAGCTCTTTTGGCCATTATTTCGTTATAGTCGGGGGATTCAGGATTGGTAAAAGTATGTTTGGAATGAGCGTAAGTAATAATTTGCCAAACAGTAACCGAATTTCTGCTTATAAGGATGAAAAGGACCGGTTTGTTCTGACGATTATGATTTTTTAGAGATTAAGCAAAATCCGGCATCGGATTATTTATGTGGAATTTTTCCGGTTTTCAAAAACCTTCGTGCAACTTCAATAAGGGTATCCAATCCTTTATCTTTATCGGCTTGTAATAAACGGACAGATTCATCGGGCTCTATCCCGAATTCGATATGTTCTTTTTCGGCATTAAACATCGGGGACGCTGAAAACCGCACCGACCAACCATTCGGAAGTTCGGAAGAGAAAGGCAATCCGCTGCCTCCTCCGGTTTTATCGCCTATTACGGTAACCAAGGGTGAATATTTCATCACGCTCACAAACTCATTCGTCGCGCTATAACAGCCCCTGTTTGTTAATACGACTACCGGCTTTTGATAACGTAATCCATCATAGCTATCTATATATTTGGGATACAATTCGGAAAAATCATTATGCCCGTGGCCTGTCTTATGCGAAATGTACCCGATCAACGTTTTTTGATTAAAGAAACGCCCCGCCAATTTATTTACATTCGTCAGGCTTCCGCCGCTGTTATTGCGCACATCGAGTATAATACCGGGACAAAGAGCCATTTGCTTGAGTACTTCGGTCAGGTTTCCATGGCCAATGTCCGACGAAAAACTCTCGTAATAGATATAGCCGATATTGTCTTCCAATATTTTATACTTCATACCGGAAGCGATACCATAATTTTTTCCCAGATAGTTATCCTGAATAGAGGTGTCGAAATTAACCGGATAACTATCTTTCCATTCCCAATTTCGAGTAATATCGTGCGAAGCAATAAGATTCACATGCCCATCTTCTAATTCACCAAGCATATTTCCCAATAAATCAAAAAGTTCGTAATTATTCATATCATCGGTTATGCGCACACTATATTCAGCATATATCGAGTCCCAATCGATCTGTTTATATTCAAAAAAACAGTAATTTTGATCAATAATGTTCCATAAAGCATCGAAGTTGCCTTTAGGATTATTATCGAAATTCATCATGGTATCTTCGCAACCATATAAGATGGAAAATAGAGAAAGCGACAATAACAATCTTATGCTCTTTACATTCATACTACTAAGGCATTAAAAGCGTCCTAAACTCATAAAAAGAATAACGATAATAATTCAAATCAATATCATTTACCGTACCGGGAATATTTCCGGTATGCGAAAACTGCCAAATAACCCAATTGCCGGCAGCAACGTTGGGCTCATCGTGCAAATCGCATATCCATATAGGATTGAGGGAGAAATCCGTTTCGATATATTTTTTATAGCAATCTTTATTGGTATATATCACAGGATGTTTACCGTAATACAAAAACAAAGAATGCTCCAACTCTTTTAATTCCGCAATAACTTCCCCCCGTTTCGCCCGACCTCCGGATGCGACGTTCACATCCGAATGTTCTACATCGATAGCCGGAATCATATCTTGTGGAAGAACCTTTGCATACTTGATAAAGTGCTCAGCTTGTCGTTTTCCCTCATCTCTGAAACGGAAAAAATGATAAGCCCCCACTTTCAATCCGGCCTCTTTAGCCAGTCGATAATTACGGATATAATCCCTATCGATATGGGATACGCCTTCGGTAGATTTCAAATAAGCGAAACTCACATTATCCTTCCGCAGACGGTTCCAATCGATAAACGAATTATGATGCGACACATCGACCCCTCTTACAAAATATTTATCAGAATAAGGAGTTTGCTCGAACGAATGGAACAAGTCCCGCTGCCATATTCTGAGAAAAATGATACAAGCAAGCGCCAACGTGGTTGCGGCAATCAACAAACCGATAACGGCATAAATCCTCCCGGATTTACCGGACTTCTTCTTTTTCCGGCGCCGGGAAGTTTTACGATATTGCTTTTTAGCCATACAAGCAATGTCGGATAGAGGTCAACCGCAGGGAATCTTACCGATTCGTCTGCGATGCCTTCCTTCTTCGAAAGGAGTTTTCAGGAAAGTGTCCAAAATAACACGCAACTCGTCTTTCGACAACAGCCTTCCCGGCAAGGAGAGGATATTGGCATTGTTGTGCGCACGGGCATAATAAGTCACTTCAGGGTTCCAGCATAAAGCCCCCCTGATTCCGGCATGTTTATTTACCGTCATATTAATACCGTTTCCGGTACCGCAAATGGCTATACCGAAAACACATTCTCCTTTTTCGACCGCTTCGGCCAACGGATGCCCATAATCGGCATAATCCGAGCTTTCAGTCGAGTGAGTTCCGAAGTCTTCAAACGGAATATCTTTTTCGGCAAGAATTTGCTTGACGTATTCCTTTGCTTCGAATCCGGCGTGATCGGATGCTAATCCTACCGGTTTGTCTGATTGGTCTGTTAATAAGGACATATTCATCTATTAAAAATGACTAATTACGAAATACAAATTACAAATTACAAATTACAAATTACTAATTACTAATTACTAATTACAAATGACGAATTACGAATGGCTAATGACTGTCAACGGTGTCGTCATTTTAGGATTTTCTTCACTTGCTCATATACGTTTTGCGCGGTGTATCCGAGTTTCTCGTCCAGCACTTTATAGGGCGCCGAAAAACCGAAGGAACGCATTCCCCAGACACTTCCGTCGGCTCCCACTAACCCTTCGAGGGTTACCGGTAATCCGGCCGTAAGACCGAATTTTTTCTTACCTGCGGGAAGTACGGAGTCTTGATACTCTTTGCTTTGGCTGCGGAATAATCCTTCGGAAGGTACCGACACTATGCGTGTTTTAATCCCCTCTGCGCGCAACAATCCGGCGCCTTCGACCAACGTGGACACTTCCGAGCCGGAACCTAATAAAATAACATCGTAATCGGTATCGTCCTGTACGATGTAGGCTCCCTTACCGGCTTGTAATGCTTCTTCATACCGATCCTTTTGAGCCGGCAAATCGTGAATATTCTGCCGCGACAAGATAAGCCCTGTCGGTGTATGGCTGTTTTGCAACGCCAACTTCCAGGCAACGGTTGTTTCATGAACGTCGGCCGGCCGCAATACCAACATCGAATTGTGCCCGCTGTGGTTTTGCAATTTTTCCAGTAAGCGAATCTGCGCTTCTTGTTCTACCGGTTGATGGGTAGGACCGTCCTCTCCTACCCTAAAGGCATCGTGCGTCCAAATAAAGATGACCGGCGTTTCCATTAAGGCGGCAACACGAATAGACGGTTTCATATAATCGGAAAAGACGAAGAACGTTCCGCATGCAGGAATCACGCCGCCATGCAGGCTCATGCCGATACACAGGCAAGACATGGTAAACTCCGATACTCCGGCTTGCAAGAAAGCTCCCGAGAAATCATTCTTTTCAAACGATTTTGTCTTCTTAAGAAACCCGTCGGTTTTATCCGAATTGGATAAATCGGCAGAGGCGACAATCATATTTTCCACTTGTCCGGCCAAAACGCCCAGAACCGTGGCGGATGCCGCACGTGTAGCCGACCCCGACTTTTGCTGAATGCCTGCCCAATCGATTGCGGGAAATTCGCGAGCGAACCATTTGCGTTTCTTTTCAGCCAATTCAGGATGCGCTTTCGCCCACACATCAATCGCGGCCTTCTTTTTTGCCACAATCTGCTTCAGTTCAGCTTGTCTTTTCTCATATAATTGTTTTGTCTCCTCAAAAATAACGAAAGGATCATCGGGATTACCGCCCAGGTTTTTAATCGTTTGCCCGAAATCGGCACCGGCAGCGCTCAGCGGCTGTCCGTGCGTGGACACCTGACATTCGAACGATGTGCAATCGGCCGCCAGAGCCCCCCGTCCCATCACGGTATTTCCGATGATAATAGTGGGTTTTTCTTTTTCGGCCTTCGCTTCGGTCAACGCGCGTCGAATCTCATCCGCATTGTTTCCGTCGATGGTAATCACCCGCCAGTTCCAAGCTTCATATTTTTTCGCCACATCTTCGCTCGTTACCGCATGCGTCGTTGTGGAGAGCTGAATATGATTCGAGTCATAAAACATGACCAGATTGTTCAATCCTAAATGGCCGGCGATTCTTCCGACGCCTTGTGAGACTTCTTCCTGAATGCCCCCGTCAGAGATATACGAATAAATGGTATAATCGCCCCCGTTTCCTAAACGAGCTTCGAGAAACTTCGCAGCGATAGCGGCTCCGGCGGCGAAGGCATGACCTTGACCCAACGGTCCCGAGGTATTTTCGATACCGCGTTCCACATCTATTTCGGGATGTCCGGGCGTAGGGCTTCCCCATTGACGGAAGTTTTTTAATTCCTCGAGCGAGAACTTTCCGGTAAAAGCCAACACCGAATAGAGCATGGGCGACATGTGACCGGGGTCGAGGAAGAAACGGTCCCGGTATTCCCACCTGGGGTTCTCCGGATCGTATTCCAGAAATTCTGAAAATAAAACATTTATAAAATCAGCTCCTCCCATGGGACCTCCGGGATGGCCGGATTTTGCCTTTTCAACCATCGATGCTGCGAGAATACGGATATTATCGGCAGCTTTGTTCAGTAATGCGTTATCATTCATAAGATGTATATCTTTTTTATAAGATTATTTTTGTAATTAACCAGACCCGATTATTTATGCGTTAACGGCGAATAAACGTGTTACCGCAAAGGTACACTTTTTTTTATAAGAGCGAGGAAAAAATGATTTGTTCTTTTCTGTTTTGAATGTGAGTAATCGGGTGGCAACACGCGATTTCACTCTGTACCCCAACGATATAATCATATCAAGATTATAAAAAGGAATTTCTCGGCCTACGTTACGATTTCCTTCTGTCCGAACCTGTCGGAAATTCCGACAAGTTGTTTCTACATTTAATTCGCCTTCTTCAAAAATATGTTTAATGTGTTCGACCACATTCGTCCGGGAAGTTTGATATAGTTCAGCCATCTGTTGTTGACTAAGCCATACATTTTCATCTTCAAGGCGTACTTCAATTTTAGTTGTTCCGTTTTCGGATTGATAAATAATTATTTCACCTTTTTCGTCCATCTTCATTTCCTTTCTTTACCGTCAACGATCGTATCCTGATGGATGACTTCCACAAAAATACAAAAAACGATTGTTCTTTTCTCCCATGTCGTAATTAATCACTAATTTTATCGCGATTTTTTGAATAAAAGAAGAATGGCGTTAAGTAAAAACAAAATAAAATATATTCAGTCGTTAAAAGATAAAAAACACCGATTACAACAGGGAACTTTCGTGGCGGAAGGACAAAAGCTTGTTTTCGATTTGCTTTCGTCTTGCCGATGCCAACTGATCGCCGCATTACCCGAAGTGCTGGCGATCCATCCGGAAATAAAAGCCGACGAAAAGGTAGAATGCAGTGAAAGTGACTTGAAAAAAGCATCCTTTCTGAAAACGCCCCCTCAGATTATCGGGGTTTTCTATCAACCGGCTTTAGACGAATCCGCCTTTACCGCCGATGATAAACTGAGTCTCGTTCTCGATGGAATTCAAGATCCGGGAAATATGGGGACTATTGTCCGCACAGCCGATTGGTTTGGCATTGAAACTCTTTATTGTTCGCCCGACACCGTAGACATCTATACTCCGAAGACCGTCCAAGCCACTATGGGGGCCATAGCACGCGTCAACATCCGTTATACCGATATAGCCGAACTCGTCAAAAACGCTTCGCAATTGCCTGTATACGGAACTTTTTTGGAAGGGGATAACATTTATGACGCCCCTCTTTCGTCCAAAGGATTCATCGTTATGGGCAGCGAAGGCGGCGGCATTCGTCCGGAAATCGAAAAATATATTACCCGAAAACTGTTTATCCCCAACTATCCGCCCGATAAACCGACGTCGGAATCATTGAATGTAGCGGTGGCTACCGCCATCATCTGTTCGGAATTCCGAAGAAGGCTCGCACGTTAAGGAGTGGAGGGCAATCGGGAAAATCCGTTGCTTCTATTGCAGCAAAGCTTCCACAAGGCGGAAAGTCCGTTGCATGTACGGCAACACACTTTCCACTGAGCGGAAAACTTCTTGCACATCGTGTAAGGGAGTTTCAACAGAGCGGAAAGTCTTTTACATTTATTGCAAGAGAGTTTCCGCTCAGTGGAAAGCCTTTTGCATCTATTGCTACATCGTTTCAGCCGGGCGGAAGGCATTTTGCCGTTATAGCAATCTGTTTTATAGTTGTGAATAAACGACTTGCAACACTTAAAGACAAAAAAAATCACGTATGTATGAAATACGTGATTACCTAAAACAAATCTAAAAACAAATCTAAAGAGAATGAATTACTTACTTTCTAAGTAATGGGTGGAAGATGGGGCTCGAACCCACGCCCTACGGAACCACAATCCGTCGCTCTAACCAACTGAGCTACGACCACCATAATTTTGCGGGGACAAAGATAACGGTTTTTTTTATTTCCGCCCAGCAAAGAAGAGTTTTTTTCAAATTTATTCGGCTAAAAACTCTTTTTCGGGTAAATAATTGTATATTTGAATTTCTAAACATCTAAAATAGTCATCATAGTGGCAGAAAAAGTAAAGCTATCGATATTGGGTATTTCATTCAGTCAAGTTCAGGCAGGCGCCTATGCACTTATCTTCTCAGAAGAAAACGGTATCCGCCGCCTTCCTATCGTTATTGGTACGCCCGAAGCGCAGTCCATCGCGATTATTATGGAAGGAATAACCCCGCCCCGGCCGTTGTCGCACGACCTGATTCATTCAATCTTCAAATCATTGAAAATCGAATTGGTGGAAGTATACATTTATAAGTTTGAAGACGGCGCCTTTTATTCGGAACTGCTATTGCGCCAACACGGGCAAGAGTTCAAAATAGACTCACGGACATCGGACGCCGTGGCTATTGCTATTCGCACCAATTCGCCTATTTATACCAATGAAGAAATTATGCGAAAGATGGCGATTGTCTTTGACGAGCAAAACCCCTCTTCCACTCCCGAACAGGTTTCTCAGGATATAAAAGAAGAAAACGATGACAACTTAGCGAATTTTTCTGTCGACACATTAAAAAACCGTTTGGATGAAGCGGTCAAAAAAGAGGAATATGAGCAGGCTACGCGGCTCAGGGATGAAATAAACCGGAGACAAAACAATCGATCGTAACAACTGGAAATGAGCGATACGCTATTTTATTCACCGACTATCGAACAAGACCGCATGCTTCCCGAAACGGAATCGCATCATTGTGTAAAAGTGCTTAGAAAGCAACCGGGCGATGCGATTACCGTAACCGACGGGCAGGGTGTTTTTTACGACTGTTCGCTGGTCGATGCGCATCCGAAAAAATGTATGGTCCAAATACACGGGATCCTCAAACAACCCAAAAGCTGGCCGATACGTCTTCATGTTGCCTTTGCACCGACAAAACAAATGGAGCGCAACGAATGGTTTGTAGAAAAAGCAACCGAAATAGGTGTGGATAAATTCGTCCCCATGCGTTGCGGTTTCTCGGAGCGAAAAGACCTGAAACAGGAGCGGCTGAACAAGATCATGGTCTCGGCCATGAAACAATCGAAGCAAGCGGTGTTGCCTCAATTAACGCCCATAAGTTCATTCGAAGAAGTGATTTTAACACCTTTCGATGGCCGTAAATTCATCGCCCATTGTTACGAAACCGAAAAGCAGCCTTTAGCGCAAACCTATCGAAAAGGCGAGAATGTCCTTGTTCTTATCGGGCCGGAAGGCGATTTTACGCCGGAGGAAGTCAATCAAGCCACCCAAAACGGTTTCGAATCGGTAAACTTAGGCACAAACCGTTTACGTACCGAAACGGCCTGCCTCGTGGCTCTTCACACGATTCATGTCATTAATCATCTATAAAACAATATCAAATGAAAAAAATCGTCTCTATTACATTTATTATTGCCGTATTATCGGCCATGTTTGCCGGCTGTAACAGCAAAAAATCCGAAAGCGACCTGCCTCGCATCGCCATCGCCGGCATCGCCATCGAGTCGAGCACGTTCTCACCCGCAGTTTCGCACGAAGAAGCCTTTAAAACACGCGTGGGCGACAGTGTATTCACCTATTATCCTTTCTTCGCACCCGATTCGGGAATCATCGACCGGGCTACCTGGCTCCCCACCCTGCGCGGACACGCCATGCCGGGCGGTATCGTTACCCGCGAAGCATACGAATCGCTCGTAACTAAAACGTTGGATATGTTGAAAGACCGTCTTCCCCTCGACGGCTTGTTCTTCGATATCCACGGAGCGATGAGCGTGCAGGGATTGGACGATCCGGAAGGAGATTTTTTAGTGCGCATCCGTCAATTAATCGGAACAGACGTGCTCGTTTCCACTTCGATGGATTTGCATGGGAGCGTATCGCCCCGCCTGGCGCAAAACACCGATTTAATCACCTGTTACCGTCTGGCTCCGCATGAAGATGCTATCGAAACGAAAAAAAGAGCGGTCACCAACTTGCTCGACCGTCTGGAGAACGGAAAAGGGAAACCGGCCTACAAAGCATGGATACCTGTTCCCATTCTGTTGCCGGGCGAAAAGACCAGTACGCGCATCGAGCCGGCAAAAAGCCTTTATGCCGGAATTCCGGGCGTTATCCGTAAAGACGATGTGATCGATGCTTCGATATGGATGTCATATCCCTGGGCCGACGAACCCCGCAACCACGGCGTCGTGGTGACCTACGGAGACGATAAGGAAGCGGTCGCCGAAGCAGCCGAAAAACTCGCCGCACACTTCTGGAAAGTACGGAAAGAGTTCGAATTCGTTGCCCCCACAGCCCCTTTGGACGAATGTCTGGACAAGGCCCTGGCAAGTACCGTAAAGCCTTTTATCATCAGCGATATGGGCGATAATCCGACCGCGGGAGGTGCGGGCGATGTTACCTGGACGCTGCACGAAATATTCAAGCGGCCCGAATTCCGCTCGCCGACGGGCAAATCATTGATATACGCCTCTATTCCCGGCGAAGAGTTTGTAAAGAAAGCGTTGGAAATAGGTGTCGGCGGGGAGATTGATGCGGAAGCCGGCGCGGCGGTCGATAACCGCTATGCCCCACCCATCCGCTTAAAAGGAACGATTACGGCTATCGAGAAAGGGAACATCGATGCCAAAACCGAAGTGGTGGTGAAATGCGGTACTATTTCGGTTATCGTCACCGAAAGGCGCAAAGGCTATCATACCGAGGAAGCTTTTACCCGTTTGGGCCTTCATCCGCGCGAAGCGGATATTGTCGTCGTAAAGATCGGGTATCTGGAACCGGACTTGTACAACATGCGTGCCGATTGGATTATGGCTTCCACTCCGGGCGGCGTGGATCAGGATTTGCTGCGGTTGGATTATAAACGGCTGAACCGTCCTATTTATCCGTTAGACGCCGATATGGCCGATCCGGACTTAAGCGCCCGCTTCATTTCCTCTTCGGATGAAATTAAACAATAAAAATGACTAAAAAGGAACGTTATAAACACGTCATCGAGTGGTTTGCCGCCAATGCGCCTTCGGCAGAGACCGAACTTCATTACAACAATCCGTATCAACTGCTTGTCGCCGTTATCTTATCGGCCCAATGCACCGATAAACGGGTGAATATGGTCACTCCGGCTCTTTACGAAGCCTTTCCCTCGCCGGAAGTCATGGCGGCGTCCTCACCCGATGAGGTGTTTACGTATATCAAATCGTGCTCTTATCCGAATAACAAAGCCAAGAACCTGGTGAAAATGGCTCAAAAACTGGTAACCGATTTCAACAGCCAGGTTCCTTCGGATATCGATACCTTACTAACCATTCCCGGCGTGGGGAGGAAAACCGCCAATGTGATGCTGGCCGTTGCCTTCGACAAGCCGGCCATGCCCGTCGATACGCATGTCTTCCGCGTAGCCAACCGCATCGGACTGACCAACAACTCCAAAACGCCCCTCGAAACCGAGCGCGAACTGGTCAAACATATTCCCAGGGATTTATTATCGAAAGCGCATCACTGGCTTATTCTTCACGGACGGTATATTTGCGTAGCCCGTAAACCGAAATGCGAGATATGCGGACTCAGGCCTTGGTGCAAGTATTACGAGAAAAACAGCCTACCGCCTCAATAGGTACTTCAGCAGCGTGGTCTTGTTCATCTCAATCTTACCCTGAAGGATAAGGTCTGTTTTCAATTCCACTTTCGGAGCCACATTGCCTTGCGGTTGCAGGGTTATCCGGTATACACTTCCCCGCCCCGACAATTCCGCCGTATCGGAAACGGCGGTGATGGTAAAGGACTCCGGCAAGATCGTACCGTAAGGCGATGACCGAATACTTACTCCTGAAAACTCCGGCAACTTGGCCCGCTCTTTTTGCGGTATCGCGGCCGTGTAGTGCAACCCTCCCCTCACATCTTGCGTGACGGTTATCGCCGTATCCACCGACGGCCGGTAAGGAATAATGGCCGCCGCAACCACCATCGCGGCCAATGCCAGTCCGATCATCGCCGTGCCCCACCTCACCATCACCGCAGGAATCTGCCCGATGATGTTCCGCACCTTTTCGCTCCGCAATTCTATCTGTTTATCCTCTTTCTTCATTTCACCTTTATCTCCTTGTCTCTCTGTCTCCTTGTCCCTTTGTCTCCTTATCCCTCTGTCCCTTTATCTCCTTGTCTATTTGTCTTAGCTGCCTCCCAGTTCCAGTTGATTCTTCACCAGTTCGTAATACTTTCCCCGTGCAGCCGTAAGCTGCGCATGCGTACCCGTCTCGGCGATGCGACCGCCCTCGAGCACCACGATCTGATCCGCGTTCTTCACCGTGCTCAGGCGGTGCGCCACCACAACCACCGTCTTGTCGCGGTAAAAAGCCTCCAGGTTCTCCACGATCGCCCGCTCGTTGTTCGCGTCGAGTGAATTGGTCGCCTCGTCCAGGAAGACAAACGGCGGGTTTTTATACACCACCCGGGCAATCAGGATGCGCTGCCGCTGCCCCTGGCTCACCCCCTGCCCGTCCTGACCGATCTTCGTGTTGTAACCCAACGGCAACGCCTCGATGTACTCCGCAATATTAGCCACGCGGGCGGCATCACGCAACCGCTTCACATCAATCTCGTCGTCCGACACGGCAATGTTGCGGGCAATCGTGTCCGAAAAAAGGTAGCCGTCCTGCATCACCGCCCCGCAACGGGTGCGCCACCAGGCCAGGTTCATTTCCTCCAGATCGGTCGTCCCCACCCTGATACGTCCTTCATTAGGCGCATAATACCCCAGCAGCAACTTCACCAGCGTAGTCTTGCCGCTGCCGCTCGCCCCCACGACGGCCGTCACCTTGCCCTGGGGAATGACCAGCCTTATATCCTTCAGCACATAGTCCGGCCGTGCCCCGTCATATTTAAAGCAAAGCCCGTCTATACGGAGGGAACGGTCTGCCGGAAGCGCGGCTACCGTGCGGTCGGCGTTCTCTTCGTTCTGTTGGGTGTGGATCTCGTTCATGCGGTCGAGGCTGATGCTCACATCCTGCCACTGGTAGATGAAGCCCATGATCTGCTCCACCGGACTGTTCAACTGCCCGATGATATATTGGATGGCCAGCATCATCCCCAGCGTCAGGTTGCCCTCGATAACCGCCGTGGCCGCCAGCACCGTCACCAGGATATTCTTCAACTCATTGATCAGGATGCCGCCCGCCTCCTGGCTCTGCCGCAGGTTCAGCGATTGCAGGTTCACGTCGAAAAGGTCGGCCTGCACATCCTCCCACTCCCACCGCTTGCGTTGTTCGCAGCCTTGCAGCTTGATCTCCTGCATGCCTGTGATCAACTGGTAGGTAACGTTGCGGTTGAGGCCCTGCTGCTCGAACATTTTGTAGTCGAGCACCCGCCGCCGTTTCAGGAAGATCATGATCCACGCCCCGTAGAGGACGCTGCCGGCAAGGAACACGGCGAAGATGGGCACATTGTAGATGAACAGCACCGCTGAAAAAATGACGAATGTAAGGATGGAGAACAACACCGTGATGGTCTGGTTGGTGAGGAAGTTTTCGATGCGGCGGTGATCCTCGATGCGTTGCAGCAGGTCGCCCGTGAGCTTGGTGTCGAAGAACTTCATGGGCAGCTTCATCAACTTGATGAAGAAGTCGGAGATGAGCGACACGTTGATGCGGGTGCTGATGTGCAGCAGGATCTTGCGGCGGATAAAGTCGATGGCCGTGCGGCTGAAGAGCAGCATCAGTTGGGCGATAAGGACGAGCCAGATAAAGCCGATGTCCCTGCCCGCGATACCCGTGTCGACGATGGCCTGGGTGAGGAAAGGGAAGATGAGTTGCAGGAGGCTGCCGATGAACAGCCCCAGGATGAGTTGCCCGAAGAAGCGCTGGTATTTCGCCAGGTACTTCCAGAGGAACTGCACGCGGTTGCCGGAAGGAATGCTGTCGCCCTCCTGTTCATAAAAAAGATTGGTCGGTTCCAGCAGCAGGGCGACGCCTTTTTCCTCGCCGCCCGTGCGGGTACTGAGCCAGTGGTTACAGAACTCCTCGCGGGAATAGGCGAGCAGTCCCTTGCCGGGATCGGCCACCGCTATTTCATCGCCTTTCCTGTTGTGCTTTATACGGTACACCACCACAAAATGCTCCTGGTTCCAGTGAACGATGCAGGGAAGGGGCGCTTTTTCCGCCAGCTTGTCGAAAGTCAGGCGGCCGCCCACGGTGTGGAAGCCGATCTTCTCCGCCGCGCGGCTGATGCCCAGCAGCGAGACGCCGTCGCGGCCGATGAAGCAGTTCTCCCGCAGGCGCTCCAGCGTGTAGTCCCGGCCGTAATGCCGGGCGATCATGCTCAGGCAGGCAGGGCCACAGTCCATTGAGTCGGGTTGCTTGGTGAAAGGGAAAGACATAAATCTTGTCAGTATAAATGAGTCAATATTTTAAAATTCCGGAATCCGAATCACTGTTATCGATAGTCTTTTGTAGACCTTGATACTAATTTATTTTGCCATTGATAACTCAAACCGGGTAGAATTATTCAAGCATTAAAATCTGTCCGCCTCGCTTCTTCCTGCGCCAGTACCTTTGTATCTACTTTTAGTCGTATTAAATTTATACCGCAACGTCACAAAAAACTCCCGGCTATCCGTCCAACTGATTTGCGACGTCGATGTTTGATAGAAGAATAAATCATTCCCCTCCTTTTGCGAATGGAAGACGTCCGAAACCCCGACAGCTAACGATAACCGGTTGTTGAGCCAATTCTTGTAGATCGTGGCATCCGTGATAAATACGGCTCTTGTCATTTTGCAGTTTTCATTGTCTCCACGGGAGGTATAACTCATATCCACTTTGCCCATCCAGCTTTTCCCAAAATCCAGGGTATTTGACCATGATGCGTTTAAAATAGGCGAATTCATCTTTATATTTCCACTTTGGGTGTTTACAGAAAACCATTGCTTGGTCACACCTAAACTCAGTGCGGGGGTCCAGATTCCTATCTGTGGAGACAACGCAGCCTGCAACGAGGCTGATTTTATGCTGTTGATATTTTCAAATGAATACAGAGATATAGAACCGGAACCCTTATACATTTCAGTAGAATATATGATGGCATTTCTCCGGTCGTTATAACCTATACTCATCTGTACAAAGTTCCGCACAACCGCCAGTGACAAATCATGTATTCGCTCCTGCCGGAGAAAAGGATTACCTGTTTGATAAGTAAACCGATTGCCATACGTAATGTTATTGCTCAGTTGAGAATACGCAGGGCGTCGCGTCTTTAATGAATAACTGAACATCATCTGATTCTTACCGAGTTGCGTGGCAAAGGTTAAATTGGGAAATAGATTTCCATATTTACGACTTTGCGAGTCAATATGCTTCGTGTTCTCACGATAGTCAGACCATACATGCTCATAACGTAATCCGACTGTGAGCTGTCCGAAGGATAATTGGCTACTCAAATAGGCAAACGGACTGATGTGCCGCTCCTTTATTTCATTATTGGAGGCATCTATATATCCTTCCGTATTATCATACATATCGTAGCGAGTCGTTGAGGTAAATTCTGCTCCAAGCGAAATCTCTGTCGCTCCTGCCTTAAAACCTAAAACGAATTTGGAAGCAAACAGCTCATTCCGTGTCCGGCTATATGAGTTTACCAAACGCGATTCTTGATAAGCACTCTGCTCGTTGTATGTAGCATATTCGTTTCTTTTATTATAAAGGTAATCGGCCTCTACGTCCAAAGACACTTTCCCTATGTTACCTTTATAATACGTATTGATCTGATGGACTGGAACAGAAGAAATGGTTTCACGATTATCACTTATTAGATTGTCGAAAGACACACCATTGGCCAAGATGTCCGACTGCAATGTTCCCTTATTGCGAATATCCGGCTGTGTTATAATTGTATATTTAAGCCCTATTTGGTTGTTTTTATCCAGTAAATAGTTTACACCCAAACTGTTCGTGAGTTTTATGTTTTTATAAAATCCAAGTTGTTCTATAACCTGTTGCCATAAAGTATCGGAATTGATGTATTGCGTCAACTCGGACTGTGCGCGTGTGGTTTGGTTTAAATACGAATGGTTGCCAAACAAATCAAGTTTCTTATTTCGATAATTCCAACTCAATTGCTCCACAAAATCCGCATTGGCACCTTGGTAGTAGCTACTACGTATATTTGCACCAAAGCCTTCTCCAACAGGTTTGACGGTTTGAATCCTAATTACGGCTCTTACCGTAGCACTATATTTGGCTCCAGGAGTCGTAATGACTTCCACATTCTTTATATCCTCTGATTTTAAGTCTTCCAACTCTGACAAATTATAAAGTTTGCGTCCATTGAGGTAAATCTCCGGTGAGCCTTTCCCTAAGACTTCAAATCCATCTTCTTTCTTATAAACGCCCGGAATATGTGCCAACACATCATTTCCCGACCCCAGGCGGCTTAGTAACGTACCGGATACATTGGTTGTTATTCCTTCCGAGGTGAGCCGATACGAAGGTTTTCTTGCTTTCACCATCACTTCGACCAAAACGTGTGAATCTTCTTCCAACACGATATTCTGTATGCCGGAAACCGGCTTCAAGTAAGCGGTTTTATAACCTAAATAAGAAACTTTTATCAATATGGATTCGGTTTTGATTCCTACCGGAGGAGATATCGTGAAAAAACCCGTATTATCGCTGACGGAGCCGGCAATAAAAGAAGAGTCATTTTTGTTAATCAGCACAATGTTGGCAAAAGACACAACTGCGTTACTCCTATCCTTTACATAGCCTGAAATATTTTCCGGAAATCCTGCTGTGGCACAGAGAAATAAGGCGAAAATACATACAATCCTATAGTTATTCATAAGTCTCCATATAGGTTTCTAAATATTTAATCAACCCTTCGTCATTTATATTGCATACATTGTAAGGAATGCCTTTTTCGATATTCCCCACTCTATACAAATTACAACCTCCATCACAAACAGGTAAATAACAACATTTCAAACATTTTTCGTCGGAGAATTTGTCTGTAGCAATCATGAATTGAGAGACAATATTGTAGTTTGTAATACCAGACTCAAGTGTGCCTATAGATCTGTCCATAATACCGACATCTGCCCAACATTTATATAAGAATCCGTTAGGGTCAACAACATAGGCATTGTCATCCATACATGTATATAAGCTACAATCCATACATGTATATAAGCTACAATCCATTTTAGGATAAAGAGATTTCTTCGTTTTAATGCCATTCTGTGCAAGCATTACCTCAAAATTATTCTTTTCTTCTGTCGTGAGTTCTAAAGAGATTCTTCTTTTCTCACATGTATTCACACTATTATCAAGAACATAAGTATGGTATATATTACAATTCTTCCCGGCCCATCTTTTGGAAAGCTCAAAATATAATTGAATATAGTCTTCCCTATTGCTTTTCCCTATATTCGTTCTTATTCCAATACAACAATTAGGCATTAAATCCGTAGCCATATCAATATTCTCGATAATTCTTTCAAATGAAGATTGTCCATTTTTTAGTTTTCGAGTTTTATTGTGAATGTCTTTACTGCCATCTATCGTTATTTGGAGATAATCCAATTTCTTTTCATGAAAGAAATTACAAACAGATTGCGACAGCAAATAGCCATTTGAGACCATTGATGAATGCCCTATGTGTAGTTTTGAGTTGTTTTCGATCTTCATGTAGATCTGTTTTATTGTCTCAAAAGCTATTAGCGGCTCCCCGCCATGCCAATTTAAAGTTAGGTCTTGAAAATCTTCCGATTTTTTATTTATAAACTTTATCAACTCATCCTGAACAGGCTCTCTCATTGTATTATTAGGAAGATTATGCTCATAACAATAGGGACAAGCAAAATTACAAGAAAGTGTCGGGCAAAGTATGATACCTAATGATTTAGTATTATAAGATTGTATTGTCTTTCGATATTTCAAAGTATTTAAATAATTATTATCCTCATGGTCAGTAACAATAACTTTTGTTTTTACTAACTTATCGTAATCAGACCTATTCAAGACTTCTTCTGCAATAATTTTATTATCCCTTATTTTAGAAAACAACTCAAACGTTTCCTTGCTGATTTTTGAAAATGATAACATCCTGGAATTAAACAAACGATATCCGAGTTTATCGGAATAGAACAATATGTTATAGTTAGACCATTTCATATCCACACACAATTTAAAGCAGGAGTATTTGCAAAACAAACACTCCTGCCACATTAGCTGATTTTAGGGATTTTTCACAACTTCTACTTCTTCTTCTTTCGGTTTAGTTTCTCCACCAACACAACCTTTTAAACAAACATGAAAAGCACTTTCTCTTCCACCTTTGATGTTGTCAAGATCATCCATCAGCACATCATTAGCCGGAACAATCTCCATAATGTCAATTTTTGAGATTTTCATCTAAAATAATTTTAAAAATTTTTCTACTCTTTACGCTTTTAGGGCTCCGCGCCCATTCTTGATATAGTTTCCCGGTAATACACCGGTTGAAAACTGTTGCGTCGCCTACTATTTTTTTGCTTCACTTCAGCGACTTATCGGCTAATTCCGCAAGAACGGAATTTGCCGTCATCTCAATTTCTAAAAAGGGAAAAATATTGTTTTTCTTACCGGGCTGCAACCGCCGGAATCGATAAAAACGGCCGCAACCGAACTATCCAAGTTGTTTTTGCCGAGAAGGCTTAAGGGTTTGTTGTGTTTTACAGGGTGCAGGGGGAAAGTCGGTTTTTTCCTGGAGCAGTACGCAAGTGAAAAAACAGGCATGCAATCCGTAACCGGACAGTAAACGCTTTCCGTGCGGAAAACGGCCATGGTTTCCGGCGACGACAAGAGGTGCAGAATCCGCATCAGGTGTCCGATGATCTTCTCCCGCAGGATGCTTATTTTTATTTTCATTATTTACCTCTTCTAAACGCAGTATCAGGGTATGGTATGCTTCATAATAATCCGCTCGCCGCGTTTTATTGCTAAATCCATATCGTCCTTTATCATTTCGATACGATCAACGATGACAAAGGTAATGGTTTTCTTTCGGGGAAAAAATACTCCTGCAAAAAAAAATCGACGATTTTAGTATTATTTAAACGTATGTGCCTTGAACATCTAAAATTATCGTGTACTATTGTTGCAGTCAAAGGAATTTTGCTTGACTTTCAGCAACTTGTGGAAATTTCGCATGAAAAAGGCAACGGATAAGTAAATGAGAAAGTGCTGATATACACTTAGTTCTTCATGCTTTCAAATAACTCTGTTATCTGTATGCAAAGATACAGATTGTTTATAAATAAACAAAGAATTTTTCATTGATCTTTCCTTTCTGATAACTTGCGAATGGGGTTAAATTTACATCTTCTTTTTTACCCGTTTTAGGAAACAATAAGTATATTTGCAGAAGTATTTTGAAAAGTACGGAGTGGCATTAGCGCCGCTCATTTATATACATGATGTTCGCTGAATCTGCCGCGAAAACTGGAAATTTACAAGGCAAGAGGAACAGCAAGCGTTCATGCTATACCATTTGGTATTGCGTGGGATACTTGCTCCTATTTCCTCTTGGGTATTCCAGTACCTCGCGGCGGGATGGTTGTGAGTCCCACGCTTTTTTTTGCGTGTCATCGGCGAACCAGACAACGGGAGTTTTTTAACACGTAAAAATAAAAAGACATGAAGAAGATTATCCTTTACATGGCCGTATCACTTGACGGCTACATTGCGGAACGCGACGGCAGCCTCGAATGGCTTACCGGTTTCCCTAACCCGGAAAGAACAGACTACGGGCACAACGATTTTTTGTCTGCCATTGACACCGTTATCATGGGTGGACGAACCTACCGTGAATTGTTGAATATGGATGTGATCTGGCCGTACAAGGAACAACAAACCTATGTGGTATCGCACCACGATTGGGGTGCAAAACAAGGCGTCCGTTTTATAACGGAGAACATTACCGAAACGATTGCAGAACTTTGTAAACAGGAAGGGAAAAACATTGGAATTGCCGGCGGCGGGGAACTGACATCCATACTGCTTTCGGCTAACCTGATAGATGAGATACGGATACTCCATATTCCCGTGATCCTTGGCAAAGGTGTTTCCCTGTTTCCCGGACAAGATAAGGAATCGAAATGGGAACTGACCGTTAGCAAGCCTTACCCAAACGGGGTATTACAGGCAACTTATCACCGGCAATAACGATAACGGATAACCGTTTTATTTTCGCAGTGTAACATGCTTGTTGCCTAAAAGGAGAAAACTTCTTACCCATTTTTGCGATAGATATCTTCTATCTATCGCTGCACACTATTATTGCCGGCTGTTTTTTAATTGTGCTAATCAGTACGTTGTAAAGAATGCTTGGTGTGTGACAAATACGAAACAAAAACTTAATAGAAATGAAATATTTTCCCGGAATGTAATACCTATTTTTGTATCCGGTATTTTGTAATAATCATAATGGATTATGGTTTTAAATAAAGCGGATTATAAAAAATTGTCAGACAGTGAATTGTGGCAACTCTGCCGCGAAAACGACATGCGGTCTTACGACGAACTGTTCAGCCGCTATTATCCGCGCATGCTCCGCCACGCCTCGCGCTATATCAAAGATACCATGCAAGCCGAAGAGTTGTGCATGGATATGATGTTCAACCTCTGGGTAAAGCGTGAAGAACTAACCATCAACGACGACCTGTCCAACTACCTGTTCTGTGCCGTCCGTAACTCGGTCATTTCCCACCTGCGTAAAGAAATCCCCGCCACTCTTGGTCTGGAGGAAGTAAAAGAGGAATCCCAGGTCAGCAGGCCAAGCGACTATTGGCTGTTGTCCGAAGAAGTTGAACAAGTGTACAACGCCGCACTGAAAAAATTAAGTCCCCGCCGCCGTCAGGTATTTATGCTGAGCCGCTATGAACACCTCAGCTACTCCGAAATCGCCCGGAAGTTAAATCTTTCGGAGAACACCATCCAGAACTACATGGTCGCCGCGTTGGACGGCCTGCGTTCCAATATGAAAGAATACCTCCCGATGGCATTCATTCTTCTTCTATTCGTTTTTTGACCCAATCCGGGAAATTACCTCCGGAGAACCCGCAACCTCCCATTTCAAAGATTACTTTCTGTAAGTCCGTTTACGACCGGCTCCAAAATTTACTGAATCACTCCGGTAAAATCCTATCCATGATGGTTTAAGGTTTAGTTTCCTGCCTGGATGAAAATAATTAATATAATGTTAACAAATAAGAAATGTTCTGATAATATAGAATGACCATATTTGTACCCTCTATATTGTGATATTTATATTAATGGTGGTGGCAGATAATCCGGATTATAAAAGCATGTCAGACAGTGAACTGTGGCAACTTTGCCACAAGGACGACATGCGGTCTTACGACGAACTGTTCAGCCGCTATTATCCGCGTATCCTTCGCTTT
This sequence comes from Limibacterium fermenti, assembly GCF_041902845.1. Lineage (GTDB taxonomy): Bacteria > Bacteroidota > Bacteroidia > Bacteroidales > Dysgonomonadaceae > Limibacterium > Limibacterium fermenti. The sequence goes on along the minus strand of NZ_CP159486.1, from coordinate 1,794,897 downwards.
GCTTCCCGCTATATCAAAGATACGATGCAAGCCGAAGAGCTGTGTATGGATATGATGTTCAACCTTTGGGTAAAACGTGGACAGCTAACCATTAAAGGCACTTTTTCAAACTACCTGTTCCGTGCCGTCCGTAATTCCGTCATTTCCTACTTCCGTAAAGAACTCCCCGCCACTCTTGGTCTGGAGGAAGTAAAAGAGGAATGTCAGGTCGGCAGGTCAAGCGATTACCGGCTAATATCCGAAGAAGCCAGGGATGTGTATTACGCCGCACTGAAAAAATTAAGTCCCCGCCGCCGTCAGGTATTTATACTTAACCGTTACGAACACCTCAGTTATTCCGAAATCGCCCGGAAATTAAATCTTTCGGAGAATACTGTCGAAAACTATATGGTCGCCGCATTAGACGGTCTGCGCGTCAATATGAAAGAATATTTCCCAACGCTGTTGGTTTTCCTTCTATCCTTCCCCGGCCTGTTATTCCTTTTTTGAATCAATTCAAAACCTTTCTTTGTGAGTATCGCCACTAAGCGGCTATTATCCTATCGGTTTTCTTCCCGCAAGATTCTCCTTTGATCGAAAATGGAGAATAATTGTCATTTATGACAAGAAAAAATCCTTATAAACAGCTAAAAACAACGGCAATAAAAAAAGATGAAAAAATATTTCATTTTCAATAGGTGGTGGTGCCATGTTTTTTGCGTCTTTATATATAGAAGGGCATCTTAATCGAATTAAAGAAAAAGATCGCCTCGATGGAAAAAGTTCTTTAAGGTATTGGAAGATGCGAAAAAAACGCCTCAAAACGAGGAAAACAGAAAAAGATGAAAAATATTTCATTTTCAATAGGTGGTGGTGCTATGTTTTTTGCGTCTTTATATATAGAGGGCATCTTAATCGAATTAAAGAAAAAGATCGCCTCGATGAAAAAAGTTCTTTAAGGTATTTGAAGATGCGGAAAAAACACCTCAAAACGAAAAAAACAGAAAAAGATGAAAAATATTTCATTTTCAATAGGTGGTGGTGCTATGTTTTTTGCGTCTTTATATATAGAAGGACATATTGAATTGAAATAAAGATAAAGAATAGTAACAATGGAAAAGGCTGAAAGGCAATTGTTGGAGGATTTTATAGCGGGACGTTGCACAAAGGAGGAACTGGTGCAAGTCAACCTGTTGCTGAAAAGCAAAAAGGGACAACAGATGCTGGACGAATTGCTCGAAGAACGGGAGGCTGCCGATTGGAACAATCCGCCGGAAGAAGACGAAGCCATGCAGGAGCTTGTCCGTGCGAAACAGGCGGAGATGCAGGAACGGATAGCCGCTTACGAGAGGCGTCGCCCTTTTTCTGTTAACTTCATCCGTTGGGGAAGTTATGCAGCAGTTTTCGCAGGTATATTGGTGCTGACAACCTTAGTCTTATGGCAAGGCCCCAAAGGAGGGTATTTCGGGGGTAACCAACCACAGTATGTAGAGATCACCAATTCCGGCGGACTTCCCGAACGGCACTTGCTGCCCGACAGCACGGAGGTGTATCTGGCGGCGGGAAGTACATTGAAATATCCCGAAACGTTTTCCAAAACGGGGAGGAATATAGAGCTACAGGGAGAAGCCTTTTTTGATGTAAAACGCGATGAAGCAAGGCCATTTACCATCCGTTCCGGAAATATGGAAACCCGTGTGTTGGGTACGTCTTTTAAAGTAACGGCTTTCGCGGGACAGGAACAGGAGGTAGCAGTCGCTACCGGTAAAGTAAGCGTACGATCCGTCAACGAAGAAAAAGCAGCCGAACCGGTATTACTCACACGCGGACTGAAAGTAAACTACAACCCGCAAACCGGCGAAGTAAAAACCGGAGAGGTGGATGTGCACAGCCTGGAACAGTGGAAATCCGGCACACTCATATTCAACGAACAAACGATGAGCCTTATCGCCAGACAATTGGAAGGAAGATACGGCGTACAAATAGGATTTTCCGATCAGAAAATAGCGAACCATCGGGTCAGTGGAACCTTTGCAGCAGGTGAAGCGGTTACCGAAATACTGGACATGCTCGGTTTCGTAGGGAAATTCAGGTATGAGACGACCGACGACGGAAAAAAGTTTGTAATCAGGGACGAAAATTGATTAAAGAAATTCAAAGATTTAGAAATGAACAATAAAAAGAACAAAGATGAATACACGTAGGAAATTCCCAAAAGGGAAAAGCGTCCCATTGCAGCCGGGACGCTTTAAAGAAGCAAAAAGCCGTGACAATTTGACACATGCCGGCTCGATGCAATCCACATAATTTACAGATCAAAGAATTTTAATCCATAAATAATCGATAAAGATATGCAAAAAATAGCTTTGCTATTTCGTTTTGAACAAATTTTAAAGCAAAACAACAGGATATTCCTGCTTCCGGGCTTATGGATAGTCTTGCTTTTATTACCGCAAACGATTAAAAGCCAAGATCTGGCAACCGTAAAAATCAATCTGAATATAGATAATGTCTCTATTAAAGACGTTTTTGCAGAGATACAGAAACAGAGTTCCATCAAATTTGTCTACGGGGAAGATGTAAACAAATACGCTTCGGTAAAGGTCAGCATCAAGCAAGGTAATATTTCCGTAAAAGCGGCCATCACAGAAGCATTGGGCAGCACGAACCTGCGCTATACACAGAAAGGCGAACATGTGCTGATCGATGAAAAACCGGCAGCGGCGGCACAACCCGCCAACGAGCCGAGAGGACAAGGCAGCGGAAACCTTAAAGGGCGTGTCGTTGAAGCCGAAACTTCCGAACCGCTGCCTGGCGCGACGGTGAGAATACTGGGAACCGACCGCGGCACCATGACCGACCTCGACGGCTACTACAGCTTCGATAACGTCCCCGCCGGGCACCAGACCATAGAGGTAGCCTACATGGGCTACACGACACAGCCGGTGACGGTAAACATCCCCGCCAACCGCACCGCCACGTACGATGTCACACTGTCGGTTGACAGCAAGCTGCTGGACGAGGTAGTCATCAGCAGCGTCCGTCGCCAGCGAAGCTCGGTGCCCCACATGACCGAAAAGTTGATGGTGCAGGAAATAAAAGCTTTACAGGTTGTCGCTTCCGGTATTTCATCGGAACAGATCAGCCGTACTGCCGACCGCAATGCCGCCGACGCGGTCGCCAAAGTGTCGGGCGTCAGCATCCGCGATAACAAGTTCGTGGTGGTGCGCGGGATGAACGAACGCTACAACCTGAACTACCTGAATGATAATGTAGCCCCCAGCACTGAAATCAATAGCCGGGCTTTCGCCCTGAACCTGATCCCTACGCGGGTGATCGACAAAATCGTGGTCTATAAGTCGCCTTCGGCGGACTTGCTGTCGGATATGACCGGTGGTGCGGTAAAGATCTACACGAAGGATGCAACGGCCGTCAGGCATTTCGACCTGGACGTGCAGCTCGGTGTCCGTGAAAACTCCACCTTCAAAGACCTGCTGACCTATAAAGGTGGGAAATACGATATCCTGGGTTTCGACGACGGTACACGGGCATTACCCAAATCGGTGCCCGGCTACGGCAATTTCTCCAGGGCGCAGATCAGCCAGCAGACTTATGCTGAAAGTTTCTCCAATATATTGGAGTACGGCAAGGTCAAAGCCCTTCCCGATGTGCAGATTACAGCCAATTACTACGACGCTTTTTCCGTTTTCGGCAAAACGCTCTCGATGCTCAGCTCCCTGAGTTACAAGAAAGAGAGCCAGGGCTGGCAGACCGACCGCATGCAGGGATTCCTGAAAGCCTCTCACGGTGAAATCCCGATAGCTATCAATTCAGTCTATAACGACCATATCAACAATGACAACGCGCAACTGAGCCTGTTACAGAATTTCAGCCTGCGGCTCAACGACCGCCACAGCCTGCGCTTTAAGAATTTCCTGCTCCAGCAGGGACAGGACCAGACTATTACCCGTATTTCGGCCGGCCCTTTTGTCCCGAATGAAAGCACAGGGACACAGGAGCTGCTCGGCGGCTTATGGGACTATAGTACGTCAATTAAAGGCAGGAAGAAGAATGTGATCCTCTCCTATACGCAGCGTTTCCTTTACAGCGGCAACTTCAGCGGGGAGCATCGCTTTGGCGGGGACAGGCACCGCCTCGAGTGGAACGCCGGCTACATCTTCACCCGACAGGACATGCCCGACCAGCGCGTGCTGCGCTTCGACAACATGAGAAACGGCAGAAGTTATAACGGCGTATTTCCCGACTATAACTGGGTAGCGCTGGAAAGGGCGACGCACTACGAGGATGGTTTAACCGACCTGCTGATGGGTAAGGTCTCCCGCAGCTGGACACGCAATACCGAACAGTCGGGCAACTTCGCCCTCGATTATACATGGAATGCCGCCAAAAGTTTCAACGTCAAACTCGGGACTTACAGCCAGTACCGCCACCGCACCCTCTACCGCCGCACATACACCCTGAACGAGGGCGACCTGAACTCCGCCGGTTATATCGAGGGTGGAATGGACGATTGGCAGGTCGGGGCAGGGAGCGACTATATGGACTACAACCGGGTCTATTATACCGAGCAGGACTTATGGAATGTGTGGAGTACCGATTACCTGAAAGACGACGGTTCCGCCCTGAAAGTATTCGACCGGACGTCGGGCAGCGACTCCTACAAAGCCGACGAACAGCTCCACAGCGGCTACGCCCTTTTCAACCTGAAACCACTTGGTGAAAAACTGGATGTCTCCCTGGGGCTGCGTGTCGAGTACGACCGCCAGCAGGTCGCTTCGGCTTATGTGAGTCCCAACGACCGGGGAGGCGTAAACGCGCCTTTACTGGTCGATAATGAGATCACCGACTGGTTGCCTTCGGGTAATGTGAGCTACAAACCGACCGGTAAATGGGTGTTCCGCGCCGCTTACGGGCAGTCGCTCAACCGGCCCGAGTTCCGCGAAATGTCTTCCTTTTCCGAAACCGATTACCTTAACGGACAGACGATACGGGGTAATTCGGGTTTGGTACGTTCCAAAGCAGACAATTACGACCTGCGTGCCGAGTGGTATCCCTACGGCGACAGCAAGAGTGATATGCTCTCCATCGGCGGCTTTTACAAAACAATCGAAAAGCCGATCGAACGAACCGTTACAAAAGAAATGGCATTTTCTTATACCTTACCGGTCATTTCCTGGAGAAACGGCGAGGAAGCCACGATAAAAGGCGTGGAAGTGGAACTGCGGAAAGATTTCAGTTTTATCCCCGGGAAAATCTTTAGCGACCTTTCGGTCATTGCCAACTATACCTGGCTGCACAGTGAAGTAACCGTGCAGAATAGAGGAATAAGCCCGGACGGCAGTAAAATCATAGATACCTTTATTACCCGCAAGTTGCAAGGGCAGGCGCCCTATATCCTGAATGCCGGCCTGTATTACGACAATGCCGGCAGCGGAACCAAAGCCGCCCTTATCTTTAACCGGATCGGGGAACGCATTTATGCCGCCTCTACCGGATACCTGGGGACGGATTTTTCCCAAGGTCAGCATGGGGATAAAGGCTATCTGGGTAGCCAGATCGAACTGGCGGATACGCAGATGGATTTTTCACTGACCCAACGTGTCGGAAAAGGGATCTCCCTCAAATTCAGCATCCAGAACCTGCTGGACAAAAGTACCCGCATCGCCGAGGACAGCAACTTTACCTACAAGTACGAACCCAATGTGCGGTTTTCCAATGAAGATGCCGCTTATGGCGTGGATTACGGCAACGATATTATCACTAACGAATACAAAACCGGACGGTTCTATTCGCTGAGTTTCAGTTATTCGTTTTGATGATACGCCGCATACACCCGTTAAAAAGAACGCAACCCCTGCGGCGGAAAAAATACAAAGGACAACCGGATTATTAAATTTCTGAATTATATAAAATATGACGAACAAATTAAAACAAATACGGAAAACGCTCTTACGTTTTGCTTTTATCCCCCTGAAGGGGATTATAGGGGGCTTCGTTCTGCTCTCGTTTTCCGCCTGCAACAGCGATGTGGAGGACTATTACGACACCCTCAACGAACTCCCCCAGATAGATTTACGGGCGGAGTACGATTACACCGGTCGTTACCTGCCGGGCGATGAACTGACACTGTACGGACGTTTCCAGCAGCCGCGGCAGCCACTGACGATCACAATCGGCGGAGTGGAAGCCGGGATCATTCGAAAAGAAAAAGAACAAAATAGGCAGACGATTTTAGAGAACGACTCTGTCGACAAGATAACGTTGCTTGTCGCCGAAGCAATGGGCTTCGGTAAAGACCGCCCCGTTGTCATTACCTCCGGGCAGTACAGCATCAGCGGCCCGGGCATAGAGATCCTCAACCCCGGCGCCAGCCTCGAGCCTTATGCCTTCGAAGGGACACTGGCGCTGGTTGATTATACCGCCCTGCCAAGCGGCGCCATTACCTGGGTGGAAGGAAAGAACGGCACGGGCAACCTCTATTACTACCGCGCTTCGGACAAAACATTCTACAGCGTGAAAGACGGTGCTACCGCCCCGTTACTGAGCCTCGACCGGATGAAAGAAACCTTCGGCAACAGTTTCGATATCCGGAACCTGCAGGCGGCAGCCATCGACCCGGCGGAGGAGACGCTCTATTTTACCGGGCGTACCAATACCTCCTACGAACTGATACAATATACCCCGGCAACGGATGAACTGAAAGTATTGAATAAAAAGCCGACCCCGGCGCTCAGCCTGAAAGCCCCATACGCGAACGGAGAGGCGCTCGGCACGCTGGAACTTGCCTTTAGCCGCCTGCAATGCGACGAACAGGGAGGACTGTACGTCTGGATTACCGGCGCAAGCAATCAGGGTGTCGCCTATATCGATGCCGCGCATACCGTGCAGTACCGCTATACGCTGAACGGCAATACCCTGCTGCCCGCCCCGCTGGCCGGCGACAGTTATTTCGATACGGTGCTGCTTTCACCGCAGGACGGATTCTTCTATGTATCCGATAACAGCAAGCAAACCATTGCCCGCTACGACCTGCAAAGCCCGAAAATCGTAGAAAGCTTTGCATCGGCTACCGCCTCGGAAAATCCCCTCGGCTTGTTGAACGGATTCTTCGGGACTATCACCTTGCCGGTACTCAGTTACGATCACCTGCGGGTAGGCAAGGATGCCTTTGTTTACTTCCGCAACAAGGGCGGCGTATCGGAACTTTATGTTACCGACCTGGCCTACGAGCGGGTAGTGCCGTATGCCGCAGGATTCGACACGGGCAGCCATAGTGCGACATCCTTTGCCGCCAATGCCCGGCTGATTAACAGCGATGCCGAAGGGCAGCTTTATTTTGCCGTCGGACAGCAACTCGTAAAAACAACCCTAAAACCGGAGTAATGATGAATGGCGTATTTGTAATAATTAAAACAAAAGATATGATAAAAAGATTTTTCAAGGCTACCGTTATCGTTCTTTTAGCAGGCCTGGGGATGACCTCCTGCTCGGAGGACGATCTCGACGCCGTGATTCCCGAAGGGGCATCCGTCAACTTTTTCGCCCATTCGGAATACCTGGCTGCTGTCAGGCAGACGGCCGGCTATGCCTTTTTCCCTATTCTGACCGACGACAAAGGCTGGAATCTGACCAATAGTTTGCAAGTTGCTACTTATCCCTATTTTAATCCGGGGCAGAATATAAGCTATGAATATCCCACCCCTAACTCCCAGACCGAAAGCGACGAAACGGCAGCGTATTACTACCGGATGCCAGCGGGGCGGCGCATTATCAGCTTTATGGGCGACACCCTGGGTGTGAATATACAAACGCTGGAGCAGGATTTTCCTTCCCGCAGCTACCACCTGGTTTATTTCACCGACAAGGTGCGCGACGACAAGGTCGCCGACTACCGGGTGTTCAACGTGCCGGAGAGCCGCAAGCCCGAACATGCGGGCAGGTTCAATTACCGCCTGGTGAACCTCAGCCCCGATGCCGGAAACCTGACGGTGCGTTTCAGAAAACGGAGTGGCGGCTATACCGACACAGGGGCAAGCGCCGGCTATGCCGCATACAGCGAATATGTGGGTGTGGATACTACCGGCCTGGTCATCAATAACAGATTAGTGCTTGAAGTGCTGGACAGCGGGGGGGATATCGCGTTCACCCAACGTGTCAATCCCCTCTACGACGTAGGCTACCACTTTGTAATAGGTGGATTCTCTGCCGCGCAGCAGGGCGTGAAAACGCCCTACGCCATCGACAACAATGGCAGTGTTACCTACAGAATCGCCGGTATCCCCGCCAACCTGCAACTGACGGTCAGAAGGATTTATTAATTCAAACAGAAATAAATATTCAGAGACAAATCAATTTAACTAATTAATAATTTATTGAAAATGAAGAAGATTATTCTATTCTTAAGTTTCATCGCATGCATCCTGACGATGCAGGCGCAAACCGAAGTGGCCTCCACAGCGGGAGGACTGGAAACGGCTCTAAAAGCCAAGGTGTCGGACTTAACGACCGTCACCAACCTGAAAATTACCGGAACCATCGACCAGCGGGACTTCGAATGGCTGAAAACCGCGATGGCTAACAGTGAACAACTGATCAACCTGACCACCCTGAACCTATCGGGTGCAAGTATTGCCGCTTATGAAAATCATGAGGCTAACGCAATCCCATTAAACGGGCTGAATGGCTCCGATTATGCGGGTTGGAAGCTTACCAGCCTGACCCTTCCCGATAATCTGACAAAAATAGGGGAGAGAGGCTTACAGAACTTAGAGAAACTCGAATCCATTGTTATTCCAGAAGGGGTAACTGAAATAGGGCAAGGTGCTTTTATAGGATCTTACTCTTTGACAAATATAAAGTTGCCTTCCGGTTTGAAAATCATTCCTAAAGATTTTTTAAATAACCAGAAAGGATCTGCTACCGCCGGTATTCTGGAAACAATAGAGATTCCGAAGACAGTGGAAAGTATTGGTGATTACGCTTTTGCTTTCAATAATCTGTACAGTATCGATATTCCGGCTTCTGTCAAAGTTATCGGATCCAATATCTTGCAAGGGAATCCCAATCTGACAGCCGTAAATTTTGCTGAAAACAATAAACTGGAAACCATTGCTGCACAAACCTTTTACGGATTATCCCTAACGTTTGAAAACAGTGATTTCCTGACAAATGTAAAGGAAATAAACGGAGGAGCCTTTTACGGTTCAACTTTTACTACCCTGAAACCACCAGTAAATGCCACTTATAAACCAGATGCATCACAAACTCTTTTTCCTTTTGGGAATAATACTACAATCAAAAATTTGGATCTAACTGAATTTACCGAAATACCTGCTAATATATTTCGTGGACAGAATAACACAAATAATGGAGCAACTATCGGGAGGATAACCTTTTCAGAATCTTTAACTGAAATAGCAGGGATAGCTTTTGGGTATGTAAAGATCAATGAGCAAACTGAATTGATATTTCCCTCTTCACTTGTAACGCTTGGAAATTCATCTTTCAGGGAGCTAAAAGGAACAATAACTACACTGGATTTAAGCCAGACACAAATTACGACTCTTCCGACAGGCCCCTTTGCTTTGGCTGAAAATGTAACTACATTTAAGCTACCGGCCTCTTTAACATCTATTGCAAAACAAAATAATGCCTCAAGTACATTGCGTCTATTCAATATACCTAACCTGACAGATTTGTATGTTGCCAATGCAGAGCCTATCAAGTTAGACGGTACATACGATCAATACTTCGGCACTGTACCCGCCTCGCAAATCAAGCTACATGTACCTGCCGGTTCGGAAGCGAAATATAAAGCAGCGAATGTATGGAAAGAGCTGACGATTGTAACGGACAAAGCGGAACAAACCGTTGCGGATTTTGCCGATGCGATAGCCAGAGAAGGCGACGGGATTACCTTTCCGGCAAAGACCGATCAGGGTCTGGATATCACCTATACCGCCGAAGAAGGCAAGACCGGTGTAGCCACTTTGAGCGGTAATAAATTGACGGTAGTAGGTGTCGGCGAAATAAAAATAACCGCTAAGGCGGAAGGAAACGATCAGTACCTGCCTTTCGAGAAGACGATTACTATAGGTACCTCTATCAGTTACTCGTGGCTGGAGGAAGTCGCCATTGCCGTAGAAGGCGATAATGCTTTTGTCGCAGGCCCTGCCGAAGCGGTAGCCAAATTCACCAAGTTCTATGTAGATGGAGTAGAAGTAACCCTGACTGAGGGTGTAGCCGATATATCGGAAAAAAGCGGAACGATAGAGTTGAAAGCCACTACTAACACCGGCGATATCGTGAAACTGAAAATTCAAAAAACGGCCGCATCGGCTTCGGCTGTGCGACAAAACAAAGGACCCCTGACGGGAGGAAAATAAATCAAACAAGTAATCAAACAAATAAAATAATCAGATGAAAAAGTTCATAAATATTGACTGGAAGACCATCGCGATGCTCCTTGCCTGTGTATTTGTAATGGCGGCATGCAGTGACGATGACGAAGAAATAGCCAAAGAGCTGACATTGGACAAAACCACCATCGAAGTGGTTGAAGATGCTTCTGTGACAGTAACTGTTGAAACAGGAAATGGGGACTATCAGGCCACACCGGTTGCCACAGATATTGCTTCTGCTACCGTTTCGGGCAGTACTATTACGGTTACCGGAGTAAAAGAAGGCGAAACAACCATAGCTGTAAAGGATGGCAAAGGAAAAACAGCCTCGATTAAAGTAACTGTAGTTTCCAAACACACCATCCCAACAGCGGCTCAATTTGTATGGGACGGTGCAAAGACTGACCTGGAAACCACCAACAACTGGGGGCTGGCAATTTATACCAACCGCATTGCCGTAACTAATGTTATCACTAAAAAACAATATATCCTGACATGGACAGGCGACCTTTCTAAAGGGGATAAAACAGGCGGTAAGTTACAGACCGTAGGCGGCGAAACAGTTACACTAAGCGATTTTGAAGTGGTAAAATCGGAAAACAACAGCTACTACATTGCTTTTGAAGGTAACTCGAAATCTGGAAATATCTATTTCACGAAATAAAAGTTACAGCAAACTGTACAACGACACCAGCAGCGATGCCTACCGCACATTACGTAAGACGAAAGCCGCAACAAGTCGAAGCCCCTGTCATTGCTTGCCATTGGCAGGGGCTTTTTAATAATAGGAAATAATCAAAGTTGATGATGTTTTCAGATCATTATATCCATCATTTACTGAAAAAAGCGAACAGGACGCTGTATTGCAACCTAGCTGCCCGGTACCATACCTCTCCGTGGGTTATATGCAGGCTTATACACGGCAAATCCATCCGCTCCGAGAAGGAGCTGTCTATCTACAGGAAACTGATAGAAGGACAGTTCGTCGGAAAAGAATAAGCATTGGTTAAATGTCAGAATGAGTACCGGATATTGAACGAAATGCGCCGAATGATGATGTATCAGAAATGAAAGGAATAGACAAAAAGAAACATGAACATCTAATGGATTGTTTGACAGAACTCCGCCAACAGACAAGCGACCCGGAAGAAATAAGCCGTATCGACGCCGAGGCAGCCCTCTTATCGGGCACTTACGAACAATATACCGCCTTTTTTGAAGGGTTACGCAAAGAATCGGAACGGTATAATAGCCGGTATCCCGAAATACAACGCCGGATATATAAGGAAATCCGCCGGATAAGGTTTGCCCAAAGAAGAAAAACATAAATAAGAACGAATATGCTTGAATATGTTGCCCAATTACGGAAAGAGACGGACAAAGAGATAGACCGGATCGAATCCTCGGACAGTAATATCCTGAAAAAATCGCTAGATGCTTCCCACGTACTGGCGGAAGCTTTCGACAAGCTGAAAAAATTTATCCTCTCCTATGAGTTCCAAAGTGAAGCGGAGGAAATCAATTTCTTCAAGGAAATTAAACCCAAATTCTGTTACCGGCTGATCTATTACCGCAAGCTGTATAACATCGAGATGAACCGTCCGGTCGCTGCCGTATGCAGGCAAAAGGAATATCTGCATGAAGAACTGGATACCATCCACAAATACACCAATAAACGGCTGGATTTTGTCCGCTACTACCGTTCCGGCTCCACCCATCTGGACACCCTGTATTTTCTGCGCGGTAGAATTGATACCGAACAATATTTAGAAACCTTTTACTATGAACTCGACCAGAACTTCTCTACCAACTGTGATTTCAAGGTAGCCAAGATATTATCCAACGATATGCTGCAAGCCTACCTGATGCAGGAAATCACAAGTCTGGAAAGCGACTTACATTATCCATCTTCGTCTTTTCCGAAGGTCAAACTAACATGGAAGGGAACCAAAACGGAACTGATGGAACAACTCTATTCGTGGGACAGCGAAAACATCTTCGGCGATATCCCGCTTACCCAGGTCTCCGATTATATCCAAAACGTATTCAACATCCAACTGGATAAAAACCTGTCAAGAGCATTCAGCGACATGAAAATACGCACCCAACCTACTCCGTTCTTAGATAAGTTAAAAGACGGGCTACTCAGGCGTATGGGGCGGAAAAAGTGAATACCGAAGTCGGTATCCTCCCGTATTTTCCCAATTATTGCCGTATTTTCACCCTTTTTCGGCATAGAATCCCGTTTTTTTGCCTTTACCCTGCCGGATACCGAGTATTCGCCCATTTTCCCGTTTTATTTTTGTAAATAACAGGTCTGTAAGCAGTTGAAAATTAGTTAGCCGAAAAATACTTCAAAAAAAGTCGTGCCGACTTCGTTATCAGCCATTCATAAACATGCGACCTTTGCATTATCAATAAAAAACAGCGGCAATGGGTATGAATGACGATCTGAAAGACTGGATGCAAATATGGTTTGAACGCCTTATAACACGTCTCGACCGGATAGAACGGCATCTGGAAAAAATGGCGATAAAAGAAAAGTTGCTGGAGGGCGAACGCCTGCTGGACAACCAGGACGTTTGCCAACTGCTCAATGTGAGCAAGCGGACACTCCAACGTTACCGCTCGTCGGGCGAATTATCCTATCAAATGCTTTATCACAAAACATTCTATAAAGAGAGCGATGTGGAAGCCTTTATCAAGGCTAATTTCCAGAAAGGGGAAATACCGGATGATGCCCCTGAAGATACCGGGGGTAATCCCGAATAATACAGATGGCTGTCAAAATCTACCTGTTTTTTCTTTTTTCTTAAACTATTTGATTTGTTCTGACAGAAGCCCGCACCGTCGTGATTGACAGGGGCGGGCTTCGCTTTTATGGGGTAGAAAAAAGACCGCCGGGAATTTCGACGGTCTTAAAGTTATATTTTGAAGCCTTTTCTTTCAGGTACTCCATGAGAGGGACGGGCGATAATAAGCCTGTCACTCATGACCTCTTTTGCCGCCCGTAACTCTTCCGATACCTGGAACGGTTTTGCGTCTTCTTTCGGAACGCCGTTCATGATCCCGGCGCTCTGTTCTATCGGTTTCAGGGATTCTTCCAGTTTACGCTCCATAACGACCATTTCCGTTTTCAGTTCCTTCAACTCGTCCTCTTTCTTCCAGAGGCTTTCCACTACCGTTTTGAGCACGGGAACGTCTTTCATCAGCTTCTCGTTGTCCGTTTTATATTTCTCCAGCAGGGCGGGCATGGTGTCGAGGGCGTTCAGGAAGTTGGCCGCCGCCAGCTTCGGGTCTGTAGCCATATGCCCGTGGTTGTAGTTATACAGAATTTCGCCCTCGCCTTTGATAAAGAAGCGGTTCTGTACCAAATCGAAGCCGTCCTTGACGGTGGTTTCCGACTTTACCAGCAGGGTAAAGCCGTAGAGCGATCCGATGGGTTCCGACAGGCCGTGCGTCCGCGCTTTGTCGGCAATCTCGTTCAGCTTCTTGCCGACGGAAACGGGGTCGGTCGCCGCAAAGCCGTCTAACCTGACCGGATTAAGGCGCGTCCCGTCCGGTGCAGTCTGCACACGGGCGTTGAACGCTTCCATATCTTTGGATATGCGGGTGATAAACCCGTTGTTGGCTTCGACCGATTTCATGATTTCCTCCAGCTTCCAGCGGGTAGAAGATTTTCCCCGCACGAACGCCTGCCGTTCACTTTCGAGGGATGCAATTTTTTTCTCCAACCTCGCCTTCTCTAACAATTCCGTATTGCCGGAAAGAATTGCCACGTATTCGGAAAAATTCATGCCGCTTTTCTCATCCATACTCCCTTCGTCAATGGTGCGGCTACCCATATTATTGGTCTTTAGCTGGTTGATAAAAAGCTGCTTGTTGTGCAACAATCCGAATTTATACGCATCCAGCGACTTTTCCACGGCATAAATCACCACATCTACCTTGTTATCTGCATGAAGTTTAGCCACTTCGTTACCCTTGCGGATCGCCCTCCCATCGCGCTGCTCCAGATCAGACGGCCTCCACGGTGCGTCCAAATGATGCACTGCCACACAGCGTTTTTGGGCGTTTACGCCTGTGCCCAGCATCTCGGTCGAGCCGAACAACACGCGGATTTTACCCTCGTTCATGTCCTTAATCATCGCTTTGCGGGATTTCTCCGTTGCGGCTTCCTGTATAAACCGTATTTCAGACGGAAGGATGCCGTATTGTGTAACAAGCTTGTTTTTGATCTCGCTGTACGGGTTCCATATATCGGGTTTGTAGGTTCCCAGATCCGAAAAGACAAACTGCGTCCCTTTCTGCGCGGAGTACGTTTTGTAGTAACCGGCAATCACGGCGGCGCAATGGCTGGCTTTATTGTCGATATGGTCGCCGTACTTCTGCGGGTCGATCAGGCGCATGTCGAGGCTCATTTTACGGGCGTAATCCGTGGCGATGAGCATCTTTGCCTTTTCCTCGCTTTCGGAAAGCGGTTTGCGTCCCAAAACAGTGGCATCGCCCGTTTTGGCGAACACCATGAGTTTTTGAATAAAATCCTGCTGGTCGGGCGTGGGCGGAATATTGTGCAGAATTTCGTTCTTCTCCGGGCGGTCGATGCCGATGTCCTTTGCAGTACGGAAGTCCGTAATTTCAGAGTAAAAAGCAGCCAACTCCGGCACTTTGATAAAGTAGCGGAACCTTTCTTTCTGCACGATCTGGTTGGTAACGGAAAATTCATAGTCTTTGGTTTTCTTGGCAAAGATCGCCGCCCATGCGTCGAAGGTATTGATGCCTTGCCGCTCCAGTTCCTGCGGCCGCAGGTATTTAAAGAGCAGGTACAATTCGGTGAGCGAGTTGGAAATGGTCGTACCCGAAAGGAAGGTCGCTCCCAGGTCTTTGCCCGTCCTGTCCTGAATGGTACGCAGGGCGAACAGCATGTTTAACGCCCGCTGGCTCCCTTCGGAGTTTCCCAGCCCTGCCACACGGTCGTGCCGGGTGGTAAAAGTAAGGTTTTTGAATTTGTGCGATTCGTCCACAAACAGGTGGTCGATACCCATACGCCTGAAATCCACCGCATCGTCCTTGCGGTTTTCGATCTGGTGGGTAATCCCTTTCAGGCGGGCTTCCAGGTTGGCCTGCCGTTTCTGGCAGCCTTTAAGCATCCAGTTGGAAACTTCTTTTCCCTGGTTACGCAATACCTCTAAATTCTCTTCGACGCTATCCAGTTCTTTTTGCAGGATGTCGCGCTGTATTTCCGGCGACTGCGGGATCATGCCGAACTGTTCATGGGTGAGGATCACCGCATCCCAGTTGTTATTTTTCATCTCGTTGAAGATACGGGCGCGTTTGGCGGGGGTAAAATCTTCCTTGCCCGGATAAAGCACTTTTGCATCGGGATAGGCGGTGCAGAAGGTCTGCGCTATCTCGTGCACGTTGGCTTTCAGGGCGATGATCATCGGTTTGTTGGCCAGTCCCAGCCGCTTCATTTCCATTGCTCCGCAGCACATTATCAGCGTTTTACCTGCCCCGACCTCGTGGTCGCAGATCCCGCCGCCGTTGGTTTTAAGCATCCAGACGGCATCCTTCTGGCTCTTATACAGGTCGTCTATACCCAACGCTTTCAGGTCAAGTCCCGGAAAGACCTGGAGGCCGCCGTCGTACTCCGGCCGCACGAAACAGTTGAACGTGCGGTTATAGAGGTCTGCCAGCCTGTCCTTAAATTCCGGGGATTGTTCGCGCAGCCAGTCGGAAAAGCCGTTGCGCATCTCGTCGATTTTGCTGTTTGCCAGTTGGATCGCCGGGCCGTCGGGGATTTTTACCTCGCGGTCGCCCATTTTGACCGTTTTGGTGATGTCGGGCGTGGTATCGTGCAGGGCATGGCGCATCAGGGCGACCCCGTCGAACAGGCGGTTTTCGCTCCTGACGGCGAATTGTTCCCATATCTTGGCTGCCTTTTCCGGGGCATAGATGCTGAACTCGTCGCGGCTGGAGGCATAGTTTACCTTTACGTCCGTCTCAAAGAGGTATGAGGCGTAAGCGCCATAGATGCCGGTAGGAATCCACCGCTCCCCGAAGTTAAAATCCAGGTCGTCGAAAGCGATAGGTTTGGGTGTTGCTTCGCGCAAGGCGGTCAGCGATTCACCGGCTGCCTCATGGCCGGGATGGCGGTCGATAAACTTTTGTACCTCGTCCGCTTTGGATATGACGTTACCGGCGATGAACTTGTCGGCTATCTCGTAACCGCCCACCAGCGGGTTGAAATATACTTTCCCTTTAAGTTCCGTCAAGAGGCTTTCTTCTGTGCCTCCCGTCAGGGAGGCCATATACTCCAGATGAACAGCACCGTGTTTATTGAGCGAAGCGGCCAGCGCGTCGTGGGCGTTGTCGGCATGGGTAATCTCGCGGGTATTGAACGCCACCGGACGCTCAAAAATATCCGCCTTTACCGCCTTACCCTCGCGGTAACGCTCCAGCGAGAGGATTTCCCGCCCTCCGGCGTCCATCTTGATCAGGTCGAGGTTTTTCGCATCGTTCAGGTTGCCGAACCTTTCCGTAAAATCATCGTACAGGCGGTTGAGCATCCGGCGCAGGGCGGTATTTTCCCGCAACGTGTCGGCTTCGTTCAGGTAGAGGTGGTGGTAAGTATCGCGGATTTCGATATAGAGCGATGCCCTTTTTTGTTGTTGGGATGTCAGTTCCAGCGGATGGAACATGGGACGAAAACCTTCTGTATCTCGCAGGTAGCCGATACGGTTGTCCGTGTTTGTTACCAGCGATCCTTCCTTATAATGTTTCGGCAGTCCCTGCTCCGGCACGGCAAAAGGGACGGGCTTCGTACGTTCTTCCCGTTCCTGTTCTTCTCGCAGTCTTTCAAGTTGCTCTTCTTTGCGGGCGTCAGCGATGGGATAAACAGGCGGCTCCTGTTTTGCCTGCTGCTCTTTCCGGCGTGCTTCCAGTATCAGTTCCTCCCGCCATTCCAATGGCTCTTGCTGTTTTTCTTCCTGCTTGCGGGTTTTGGGTTGGGGTATCTCCATCCTGCGACGGGAACGGTTGGAACGTCTGGGCCTGGTTTGGGTACGTTCCTCCGCCGACAATCCGAACAAATCATAGAGCGATATGAGCGGTTGGTTATTGATGCTGTATGCAGGTTCCACCGCTTTCGCTTCCGCCGTCGGCTCCTGCGATTGTGCCGGTGGCGGAACCGGATCAGGGAAATCAAAGCGAAGGGCGGTTTGTTGTACCTCCGGTTGAACAGGTTTCTCCGGTATTTTCGGCGTTCGTTCTTCCCGCCGGTAATCTTCCGGCCGAGCTTGCATAAACAACTCCCGGTCTTTCTCCCGGCTTTGTTCCGGTAATTCATCCATTTCCTGCCAGTCCTGCGCCGCCGGCCTGTAACCGGAACTTTGAGCGGCAGACTGCTCCACCTGCGAAGTGTGTTGCCGATACAACTCCATGTCCAAATGCTGCAAGAAGTCCTCGCGGAGCATCCCGCGTACTCCGGCGGCAATAGCCCCCACACCACCGGAGTGGGTAAACTCCATTGCGGGTTTGCCGTAAGGGTCGGTTCCGACTTTTACTTGATCATGGATTACGCGGTCGAAGTCCCGGAAGAGATTATTAATCGAAATACCATTGGAGAGCTTGCGGGTTTCGATAAAATCACGCTGCCTTTGGGAAACCGTACCGGCCGCTGTTTTCTTTTGCAGGATGATCAGGTCGCTGCCTACCTCTGTTCCTGCATGGTCGGTAAACAGGTTGTTCGGGAAGCGGACGGCGGAAACAGGTTCGCACCGCTCCATCAGCCATTCGCGTACGGGGCGGTTGGCTTCGGAGTTCAACACCCCCTGTGAAGTAATAAACGTCACTAATCCACCCTCGCGGACGCAATCGACGCCTTTCATAAAGAAATAGTTGTGGATCGTACCGCTTGCCAACTTGTGCGCCGGGTCTTTGGAATAGAGGTAAGCCGGATCGAAAACGGCCACATCGCCGAACGGGATATTACTGGCTGCCGCATCGAAATAACCGTTGTAGCGGGCTTCTATGTTTTCAAAACCCTCTACCCGTACTTTTTCGCTTGGGTTCAGATGTGAAAGGACTTTTCCCGTCAGCAGATCCTTTTCAAATTGTGTTGCCTCACAACCCGGAGCCATTAGCTTGACGGACTGCGAAAAGATGCCCGTTCCGGCGGAAGGGTCGAGCAGGCGCAGCGGCTCGACACCGTTTTCCTTCAATGCCGCCGCCAGCGCGTCCACCACTTTGGGCGGGGTATAAAAGGCGGACAACACGGAGTTCTTCAGGGAGCTGACATAGCGGTTGTATTCGGCTGTATCTTTTGATTCACTACGCAATAATTCATGCAACTCTGTAACCAGCGGGAACAGTTCGCTGTCGGTTTTCGTCCATTGTTGCACGTCTTCCGGTTTGCCGGCGGGGTTCAACACGGCTTTGATTCCCCCGAAACCGCACCAGGCTTCCAATATTTCCCGTTCGGCAGGCGTTGCCTGCCGTCCTTCTTTATCGAGGTAGAACGCCAAACGTATCGCCTCGATATTGTCCCGAAGGCGGGCTTTCTTATTGAATGCCATCTTCGAGCAGTGTTTGGATCGCGCCCGTCAGCTCCGTGTAGAGTAAGTTGTACTCCTGACTACCGGCGAAATCATCCGACAATGTGTATTTCTTAAAGACAACGGTAAGGCGGGGCAATAATTCCATTGCTACCGCCTTTGCCATTTCGGGGTCTATCTCGTGAGTAAACTCGTTCCACAGGATATTTACAATAGTGCGGTACGGGGAGAAATGCAATCCGGCATAAAGGGTTTGGGAGGCTGCTTCCCCGGCTTCGTCATGCGATCCGCCCGATTTGATACTGTCGCTGTACACCTGTGCTGCCGCATCGCCCCGCGAGGCGATAAACTGCCTGTCGGCGGCTTTGTCGGGGTGCGAATCCCGCAGATAAGATAACAGGGAGAGCCGGAACCAGGATAGTTCCACGGCTGTGGAGGTATGTGATGCTTTCATCTTTTTTAATTTTTTTTAGTGGTGAATAAAAATGGGAGGGAAAGGAAAAGCGTCCGAAGCTTTGCCCCGGACGCCACCACTAAAAAAATCCGATGTCAAGCAATTATCCCTAATTAACAAGTCATAGATTCTTTCAGTGGCAAAGGTAAGGAATTTACTTCGGCTTACCTTTTTTCCAATTGCCCTTTTTGTTTTCGGGGAATTTGAACACAGTCTTATACTCCGCATCGAACACAACGGCAGCCTCAAACGTATTACCCGTCTTGCTGCTTACGAAGCCTTTAATCATGGGCGTTGCACCATTTGTCAGAAGCGAGGTAAGCTGCGTATCGGTCAGCTCTTTTTTGGCAATGCCGCGGAATACCGTCAGCCTGCAATGCCCGTTATTGCATTTGGCAACCTTCGGGTAAAACACGACCTGCCCTTTCCTGCATTTGGGGCAGGGACAGCCGGGACGATTGTCGTTCTGTTCAAAAGTGATTTCCAACAGTTCAGCGGTAATCTGTGAAGCATATACTTCTATCGAACGATGAAAAGTAACAGCATCCATCTCTCCGGAGCCGATCTTGTTCAGGGCAAGCTCCCAGGCTCCGGTCATGGCGACATCGGCAATCTTTTTGTCTTTGACAGCCAGATAAACGACTAATCCCTTGTTGGTGGGAACGAGCGACTTCTTTTCGCGTACAATATATTCCCTTGCAAAGAGGGTTTCAATGATGGCGGAGCGGGTGGCAGGCGTACCGATACCGGCATCCTTCATCGCCTCACGTTCTTCTTCATTTTCGCATTTCTTACCGGCGCTCTCCATTGCCGAAAGCAACGAGGCTTCGGTATGTAACGGGCGGGGCTTGGTTTGCTTTTCCAATACTTCCGTGTCCGGGACGGAAAGTATATCGCCTCCGGCGAGCGCGGGCAGGGTGATTATATCCTCGTCCTGCGTTTCTTCATCGGTGGCGTTGAACACAGACCGCCAGCCGGGAAGTAGCGTGACGCTGCCCTTTGCAGTAAAGTGTACGCCGCCCGCGTCCAGCGAAACGGTGGTGTTCTCTTTGATGCAATGATTGGAAAAAGCCTCCAGCATACGCCCCGCCACCATATTGTAGATGGTACGTTCATCCCCGGTCAATCCGTCCGCGGGATCTCCGGTGATGATCAGGGCATGGTGGTCGGTTACTTTCTTGTCGTTCACGCAGCGGGTATTTAAGGCTATGCTTTCCATTCCCGACGCATAATTCCCGAAACGGGGATGGTTTTTCAAGGTGGCGATCAGGTGCGGTATTTCCTCCAGCACGTCGGAGGAGATATAGCGGGAGCCGGTGCGGGGATAGGATATTTTCTTGCCCTCATATAACGTCTGGGCGATGTTCAATGTCTTTTCCGCCGAAAAGCCGTGCTTGCTGTTGGCCTCTTTCTGCAAGGTGGTGAGGTCGTAAAGCAAAGGCGGTTCCTGTTTTACCTCTTTCTTTTCGACACCCGCAACACGGACAGTTCCGGTTGCTTTCACCTGTTGCAGCGCTTCATCGGCTGCGGGACGGCTGTCGTACTTGTCCGCCGATAAAACGGCAAACAATGTTGCGTCTTTTTCCGTATGCAGTTTCAGGCGGAAGTACGTTTGCGGTTTGAAATCCTTGTTCTCCAGATAGCGGCTGCATATCATCGCCAGCGTCGGGGTCTGGACGCGCCCTAAAGACCATACGCCGCGTCCTGCGGCAATGCTCAACGCCTGGCTTGCATTAATTCCTACGATGTAATCAGCCTGACTGCGGGCTTTGGCAGACAAATAGAGGTTGTCGTAATCGCTACCGGGTTTGAGGTTTTGGAAGCCTTCTTTGATGGCTTTATCGGTCAGCGAGCTGATCCACAACCTTTGGCAGGGCTTATTACATTGCAGGTAAGAGTATATATAGCGGTGAATTAATTCGCCCTCCCGTCCCGCGTCGGTGCAAACGACAATGCCGTCGGCTTTGGAGAACAACTCTTTGATGACGTTAAGCTGCTTCATCACGCCGGGATCATTCTTATACTCTTTCCCCTCTTTTATCTGGCGGGGAACCAGCGTAAACTCCTGCGGGAGTATGGGCAGGTTTTCGCGCTGAAAACTTGTAATCCCGTAGGCTTCGGGCATTGCCAGCCCGACCAGGTGGCCGAATGCCCAGGTAACAGCCCAGCCGTTACCTTCCATATAGCCGTCTTTTTTATGGGTTGCGCCGAGTATGGCGGCTATACTTTTAGCCACACTCGGTTTTTCTGCTATACAAACTTGCATATACTGATTTTTTTTGAATAAATCCGGCTACACCCGGCATAGCTCAAACGAGTTTGGCTCTGCCCTCATTTGCACGGATTTTGTGGTTGAAAAAGATGTTTACAACTTATGCCCCGTTCTTTTCTTAGGCTTGGCCGGGGACTGGCGTTGCTCCTGTTGTTGCTTTTCCTCTTTCTTAGCCGCCTGTTTTTCGGTCGGCTGCGCTTGCCCTTTCTTTAGCGGATCGGTCGATTGCTTGGTCGCCTCGTTGGTTTTGCCCTCGTTGTTGACGGCAACCTGTGTCTTGAAGCCCTCGGCGGGTTGCGCCTGCTTTTTGGCCTGCGCCTCTTTCCATTGGTCGGGTGGCAGGCTGGTGTGACGGATGCGCCCGGCATCCTGATCGGGCCATACCCATGCGTTGTACTTCTGCCCTTTTTTGTCGGTGGCTTCGGTCTGCTGCGCTCCCTGTTCCTGTTTGGCCAGTTTGGTCTGGTCGATCAGGCCCTCCACAAAGACCGGCTTATTGTTCAGCAGTTCTTTGAACTGTTCGCGGCTCAATTCGACGCCGCCCTGCACGGGGCGTATCCACACATTGTCCACCTTGCGTGGTTTGAGTGGCTGGTTATTGTGCTGTTCCGCTTTGGCTGCGCGTTCCTGTTGACGCTGCTGCCGCTGTTCGGGGGTAAACAGGAAGTCGAAATTTTTATTCACGGCGTTGTACTGGACGATGCGTGTAATCTTTCCGCCGGGTTCTTCACCGGGGCGTTGCTTCTTGTCCATGTTTTCGACCAGCACTCCCTGCCCGTTTTTTAATCCTTCCTGTTGTTTTTCAGAAAGTTCAACGCCTTTCAGCATTTTCGGGATCTGGATTTCGGAGAGCGGGACAGCCTCGATGCGGTTCGTGATTTTATCCAGCGAAACAAGCGCAGGTACTTTCTCGCCGCCGGGTGTCATTTCCAACTCAAAGGCACGTCCGCCGTGGCCGGTGGTCGTGAGTTGCTTTTGCTCGTCGGGGGTAAACAGGACACCCATAAACGGCTTTTCAAAATCGGGCTTCTCCTGGAAGGGATGCGTCTGGATTTTGATTGTCCCGTCGGCTTGCTGTTCAAACGACAGGCGGGCTTTGGCCTGCAACTCCTTGCCGTCGATTTCCATGCGCACCTCAATCAGTCCGGGCGACTTGTGCCCGTAGGACATGGCTTTGAGCGCATCCTGCAACGACTGGCCGGAAAGTCCGAGCTTGTCGGCTTCTTTCCAGTCGAGTTTGTTCAGGTCGAGCGGCTGGTACCTGCCCTGCGCCTGTTCCTGCATCTTTCCCTCCGGTGTTACGCGGTACGGATCGAGTACCTTGTCGGCAGGGTCGATCTTGATGATTTTGTCGAAAAACGCCGCTATCTTATCGACGGCATTGGCGCTCACGGCGTAAATACCCGTATGGAACGGGTTTTTAAGTTGTTCGGAAAACTTCTTGAAGAAATTTTCCAGCGCATTGCCGCGCGTGTCGATTTTGAGAAAGTCGCCTGCATTCTCTTTCGTGGGATCGACGGTTTTCAGCTTGCCATCCTTACCTTCTCCCGCAATGGCTTTCAGTTTACCGTCTTCGCCCTGTGTCAAAAGGACTTTCGGGTCTTCCGCCGCTTGTTTTGCGGCAAAGTCTTTCGAATTGACTTCATACTTTTTCAGTAATTCCTTGCCTTCGGGGTTGTGTGGAAGGGATAACACTTCTTCCAGACCTTCCTTTAGTTTCTCAAACTTCCCATAATGCACCTGGAAAAGTTGAAAATCTTTCGGGTTGCCCGCCTTCCGGTTGAAGTCGGACATGATGCCTGCCAGCTCATTCCTGTTGTTGCGGTCGAACATCAGGAAACGGGAGGCGTTTTCCGCTTTGGCTTCCACCGTTTCCAACTTCCCGTTTTTTCCAATACCCGCGACAGCTTTCAGTTCATCGCTGCCTTTTTCTTTGACCAATAAAATGTTTTGGTCTTTCAATTTACTTTCGTCCATAAAAAAGATTTTTTAATTTCGCATCACTATTAATGCGGAACGAAGGTATGTGTAAACGGCTGGAAAACAGGTGTGTTTTTGGTTACTGGCAGCTTATGGCGCCGATTTGGACGTATGTGGCGTTGAAGTCGAAAAATACGGCAAATTATTTGCCGCCGGACAGCGGGCAAATGCCTGAATATGGTTATATTTGCATGATAAAATCGGGTTTTAATCGGATACAGATATGAATTGCTATGAACATCCCATTCAGCCTGCGGTAGCGCAATGCCCCGATTGCGGCAAAGGACTGTGCGCCCAATGCGCTTCCGTCTATTCTATCCCTATATGTAGCAGATGCAACAGGAAGCGAATCAATGCGGAAAAAGGCAGGATTGTCAAAGAAATATTCCTCACGTTCGGTTTAGGAATTTTGCTTGGCGTACTGTTTACCCGGTGGACGGATGCCGGACATTCCTATCCATTTGTACATTACGTACTATCGTATGTGATATTTTCTTATATTTTTTCGGGGATTGTCCCCGGCTGGAAAACATTGACAAGCATCACTCCGCGGGTTTTCCTGTTCCTGCCGATCATCGGCTGGCTGCTCTATTTTATGATAAAACTGTGCTTGTCTCTTTGCGTCGGGCTTGTTATGTTGCCGGTAAGAACAGTCCGGAATATATTGCGGTTGATTGCCTTACAGAAAATAAAAGCGTGACCCGATGAAAGAACTCGAATTGCAGAAAGCCTTTATGCTCATTGAGCCGGGGCCGGTAACGATGATAACCACTTCCCACGAAGGGAAGCATAACATAATGACCATATCCTGGACAATGGTCATGGATTTTACGCCGAGGTTCGCGCTATGTACCGGATCGTGGAACTACTCATACGAGGCGCTGGTGGAAAGCGGGGAGTGTGTTATAGGGATTGCCACTGCCGATCTCGTGGACACGATCCTTGACGTGGGAACTACAACGGGCAGGGAGACGGACAAATTCGCCCGGTTTGGCCTAACGCCGCTTCCAGCCTCTCAGATCAGCGCCCCGCTGATTAAGGAATGTTATGTGAACATAGAGTGCCGCGTGGCGGATCATATTAAACAGCATGATATTTTCGTACTGGACGGGGTTAAGGCGTGGATAAACGAAAGCCATAAGGATAAACGCATATTGCACGCCCGTGGCGATGGTACGTTTATCGCCGACGGCGAAATATTCGAACGCAGGAAGAGAATGGGTGACAAACTTCCGCCCGGAGTATGATGGATGATATGATTTTCTGGAAAAACATAATCCTGCACCGGGAATTTTGACGGGCGCAGAATTTTTCTCTTCGTATAACTGATATACAATTGGTTATGCTTTTGCGCCGTTGTTGTTATTCCTGCTTCGGCAACAGGTGGCAAAGGTTTTCATCGTTGCGAATCCGATCCAACTCATCGGCGACAATCTGTTTGGTTTCGACTTTGATACGGTTGTAATTTTCCTGTATCTTTTCTTTCATGCGATCCATTCCGGTATCATCGACAAAGTTGGAGATAACGGGAATTTTCATATACGACTTGGTTTTGGCGGCCACCCGCTCGTCATCGACAACAATTTCCGCATGGAATATTTTTTGTTCTATCCGCTCATCGAAGTTGTCCGCTACGGCTTCCACGAACAGCCCCTGCGTCAGATTGGAAATTTTCGATGTAGGTACGAAGTTGCATTTTGGTGGATATTTGAATAGACAATTGTAAATGTTACTCTCTAATGATTATTTTTATTGAAACTGCAAATATAGACAAATAATGTCTATATTTGCAGTTCTAAAACAAGTGTAAATGCAAATGGAGCGCAGCAGTAAATATTCGGTAAAGGAATGGATAGAAGACCTTCAAAAAAAAGGTAGAATTACATTCCGGCTTTCAGATGCTATTGAAGCCTTTCCCCTATTACAGGCAGATACAGTAAAGAGAAGTCTTACACGTTTGACAAAAAAAAGGAAAATCTGTTCCGCGTGGAATGGTTTTTATGTTATTGTTTCGATAGAATATCAGGACAAAGGGATAGTTCCCGTTATCTTCTATATTGACCATTTGATGAAATTCTTAGGACGTGATTATTATATTTCGCTGCTTAATGCCGCCTCTTTTTATGGCGCCGCCCATCAACGTCCACAGGAATACACCATCGTTACTACACCGCCCTCTCTCAGAGCTTCACGTAAAGAAGGCGTAAAAATCAATTTCATCAACAAATCAACTATTCCGGAACAATTTACAGAGCGGCGGAAAACGCAAACGGGCTATGTGAAGATAGCTTCAGCAGAACTCACGGCAACCGATCTTGTCCAATATGAAAAAGAAATCGGCGGACTGAACAGAACAGCCACCGTACTGAACGAATTGGCGGAGAGCTTGAACTTTAAAGGAATTCGGCCTGCATTTTTTGAATATGTTCCTTTACCGGTTATTCAGCGTTTAGGCTATCTGCTTGACGTGGAATTAGGATTTACTTCTCTTGCGGATGACTTACTTTCGGAAATTGAGAAAAAAGGAAATTTCATCCGTAAGGTTCCTCTGAAATACAGAAACTCTACCAAAGGGTGTACTATAAACGAGAAATGGAAAATAATTATCAATGAATCAATAGAAATAGACGAATGATACCCGAATATGCCGTAAAAGAATGGGGAAATATCGTTCCGTGGAACAGTCCCGAATTGGTGGAGCAGGACTTAGTAATCTGCCGGGCTTTGGTGGAAATATTCAATGACGAATTTCTTTCCTCCCGTTTGGCTTTCCGCGGCGGTACAGCTCTGCACAAGCTATACCTGTCTCCACAGCCCAGATACAGTGAAGATATAGACCTTGTACAAATCCGATCAGAACCGATAAAACCAACCATCGAAAAACTAAGGGAGGCATTATCTTTCTTGGGAAAGCCCGTTGTCAAACAAAAGGCAAACAACAATACGCTAATTTTCCGGTTCGATTCGGAAATACTTCCTGTCGTACCAATCCGCTTAAAAATTGAAATAAATTGCAGGGAGCATTTCAATGTTTTAGGGTTGACGAAAGCCAATTTTAATATTGACAACCAGTGGTTTTCAGGTCAATGTTCCGTTACAACATACAGGTTGGATGAGTTGCTCGGAACCAAGTTGAGAGCATTGTATCAGCGACGGAAGGGTCGTGATTTGTTTGATTTGCATAAAGCGCTGGTAACCGGAGGGGTAGGTGTCGATGATTTAATACGGTGCTATCGTTCATATATGGATTTTGTCGTTGATAAACCTCCTACGAAAAAAGAATTCTTAATGAATATGGAGCAAAAGATATTGGATGACGAGTTTTTGGGAGACACCAATATGCTTTTAAGACCGGATGAAAAATACGATCCACAGACTGCCTATCAGTTGGTAAGAGAGGCTTTAATAGAGAAACTTTGATTGTTTTTGTAATAAAACGAATAAAGAGGGACTTTAATAGCACATCTACCACAACAGAAAACAGAAAAAGGTTTGATTTCGGGCAAACTCTTAAAAACAGGTTTGTTATTCCTGCTGTTGCAGCAAATGCGCCAATGCCAAATTATTCTTAATTTGCTGAAAATCGGAATATTATAAAACCCAGAATTTAAGTTAAGATGTATATTTTTGAATATCGGTATGTCAGATTATATTTTATTTTCTTACGTTTTTCTCCTCTTCCCACAAGAAATGCAGCAAGAGAAACGGATGTTTTTTGCATAAAAACTATGGAAGGTCATGTATTGCAAAAGGCATTACAGCCACCTTGGCCCTATTAGCGGCACTCAATGTCGGCGTTGAAATAAACAGCCTGTTTTTTGCCCTACTCATGGCAACATAAAAAACACGATGGTCTTCGTTGTTATCCAAATTAGGTGAAAATAAAAAACTCAAATCTGCTTCTTTATCAACAACTAACATCACATTGTCAAATTCATCTCCTTTTGATTTATGAATAGTCCGGTGCAAACTATTATCTTCAATAATATTTACACAAACCGCTAATTGTTTATAGGTATTATTCATGTAGAAATCTTGGATTCCTCCAGCTCGAAGTGCTGATACTGCCTTAATGTTTGTACTTACAAAGGCGTGAAAATCAAGTAAACTACCATTACTATACTCGTAATATCTGCTAACTAATAATGTCAAATGCTTTAAAGCCTCTTTCCTTGCAGTATCCTTATTTGATAATATTTTTTCAAATTCTTTTAAAGCCTCTTTAAAACGATTATGCATAGCATATTCTGTGGCTTTTATACATGCAGAAACTAACGATTGCCTTTCTTTATTTGAATCCTTCTCTGATAATGATTTGAACAAATTATTTGTAGGAACATTGACATCCATTTCTTTTTTTATGGCATTGGAAGTAATATTCTTATATGAGAGCGAATGAATGATATCGGAAGAACATAGTTCTTTGCCTTTGTTGAGAGCGGATTTTGTATTACCGACTATAATATGAGGAATTTCACCATTCATATCATTAACCTTGTTTTGCATAAATCCCGGTCGAATCAAATTAAGACAGTCTATAATTTGATTGGTACTTCTACGGTTATCCAACATCTGATAGTCTGTCATTCCATCTAAGCGGAAGGCCTCAAATTGACTGGCATCTGCTCCTTGAAACCCATATATAGATTGAGCTTTATCCCCAATAATTCCTACCCTTGTTTCGACTTGTCCAATCATTTTCAAAATTCGAACTTGGATGGGATTTGAATCTTGAAATTCATCAATATAAAAGTAAGGGAACTTTGCTCTTAAAATGGTTAATATGAATGGGTATCTCACTAATAATTGATAGCTGAAAAACAAAACGTCATCATGATGCAAGATTCCTCTTTTCCAATACTCTTTTTTCAGGCTTATCAAATCCGTTTCTAATAAATCCAAACATCTTTTGTTCAGATATCGCCGATTAGCCTCATTAGAATAAGCATATTTTCTATCGCAGGAAATAACCAAATTATCAGTTGAATTAAAGGTAAAAGATACTTTTGATAACCAATTGGTTAAAGCAGCAATATTATCTTCAAGTCTTGTCAATTGATTAACTGTGTATGGATGTGACAATGAACTTGCCTTAGGATGATTTGTAACCCAATTAATAATTCGCCCTCTGCTTATGGTTACTTCGTCGTGTCCATCTATTCTATTGACATTAAGTTCGTAGTCATCTGCAATAAATTTGACGTAAGGTTTTACAATATGTTTATATAGAAAACTATGAATAGTAGTTACTTCCACTCTATCGGAAGACGAACCAAGCCTTGTTAATATCGTTTCAACTGCGATATTGGTGTAAGTAATGCAAGCAACTTTTCTCGTCTTATATAGCCTGGATGATGTATATAAAACATTTTTTATATGATTTATTAGCCAGTGTGTTTTTCCTGCACCGGGGCCTGCAGACACTCTAAAATGCTGCTCTATCGGAATTAAATCGTCAGATGTTATTGAAGTAGCCATTCTATTGCATCTTTTATGTATTGTGGAACATTAAAAGTTTTTCTTTCATTTTCGGGTAACAGAAGATTTTCTTCCAAGATATTACATAACTCTAACGCATTTTCACCCTTACCAACTGAATTTAAATATCGAGAAGCCACCAATGCTTTTTTCTTTTCGTCTTCGTCCCACGAAGAAGCCTCTAAAGATTGTGCTATTCTATCGTTTTCAGCACTTGTTCTTAATTTATTCAAAGCATCGGAATAGTTCTTTGTCATTAATTCCTTTATTTCTTCTTGGTTCTTCATGGAATCTGTGACAAGTATATCCAACGTAGGATTGTGCAAAATTAAATCATATTCAAAAGTCTTGCTCTTCAACTTGTCCTGACTAAAAAAGTGAATGGTAGTATTAGCATTAAATGCATTGATAATATCTTCGGCATTTTCAGCATACTCATAATTTGCAACTTCACTACAATACTCATAAGGATAGCATTTTTCAAAATGTTGACCGCCATTCCGTTTTTTTCTACTGGGGTCTCTATCCGTCAAACAGACTATCTTTTTAGGTATAGCGTATGGGCTGAAAGTGTCAAATAACTTTGTAAAGTGACTGAAATATCTCCCTCCAACGTTAATCACGGCAACATGATTATCTTCCAAAGAATGTCCGATATACTTTGCCATTGTTGCCAAAAGCAATTCTTCTGCAATACCTTCTACTAAAATCACTTTTTGTGCAAAAAGCATATCCGATTTGGTGGCATCTAAAAATCGCTGAACATACGCTTTTGACTTTTTGTCTTCATCAGTCTCACTGAAAACTTTACCCGGATATCCTACCGACAAAATATCATTTTCATTGTGCAGACAAATTATTTCATCCAAAGTAACAGCCGATGTAATTTGCGTTGAATGGGTAGTTACAAATACTTGTCGAACCTTCTTTTTTTCATCCCTATTCTTTTTTAAGAATTTCAGGAACTTATACTGCATTGCAGGATGAAGGTGTGCTTCGGGTTCTTCAATTGCTAAAATCGGGAATACCTTAGCATTACTTCCTAAATAATTTCCATCAGAATTAACTTGCATTTTTGCCAAAAGCAAGGACATAAAAATAAGATTATTGTATCCTAAGCCATTATGAGTTGCAGGAATCGTTATCCCTGTTTCATATTCAATGATTAATTTCAGTGCGGAAAATAATTCCACATCTGACAAACTTCCGTCAAAGTCCGGATTTGCATGATTGAACGAAGCCCCTGTTTGTTTTGCATAGTCAAGTATCTGTCCCTTGCCTTCCCTCATTCTATCTTGCAATGTTTGAAGTAGTGCATCTGCATTTGTAGAAAAGGCTTCCTTCAATGTTTTTATTTCTGCAAATTTGGTTTCTGTACTTTTGGTTGCATCATTCTTGATATTATAATCCATAAAAAAGTCTAATACCTCTCTCAAAAGCGTATTACGTCCGGAAAACATATCACGTTCAACATCTCGAATAGCATCTAAAAATTGAAAATCGAATTTTTGTAATGATTCGCTGTCCGCCTGCACTTGCAATGTGGGGTCGCCACCCCAGATTCTTGAAGTGTAGAGCCGTAAGAAATCGTGTTGGACGACCTTCCATGCTTTCTTTGTATTATCCACTTCGGATAAAGCATCTATATACTTTTGCCTTTCGTTTTCAGGCAAGAAAAACTCATACGTAAGCAAGGCTTCGTATGGTGATGCGAGCTTTATCAAATAATTTCCAACAGTAACCAAGTCATCTGAATTGGGGTCTTCATCTTTGCTTTGAGAAATTGTGAGGTTAATAGATACTTTGGGCGGATTAGCCTTTAGTTCTTCAATTGTAGTATGCTTATTGAAGTCATGTACATCCAGTCGTTTTGAACTTTGTGTATCAATGGCTAAAGATATTGCCTTCAATACATTGCTTTTCCCTGCATTGTTATGGCCAATGATAACATTTATTCCATCATTGAACAGTATTTCTTTTTCTTTGAAATTCCGAAATCCTTTGATTTTTATTTTTGATATATACATGATTGTATGTTTTGATTAATACTTTAGCCAAATAAAACGCCTTCGGTTGGGTAAAAATAATCCATCCGAACATTATTTATTTGTTTGTCTTTAATCCCGATATTTTTAAGAGCTTGCCGATGTTTCGAAATATGTTTTTCATTATGATATGAAACAGTCCATTTTGCCTTTGAATTATCAACACTCTTAAATATTTTTTTTAAATATGGGATATCAACATCTTCAAGAGAGTGACCTAAAATTATTACCTCGTCAATATTTTTCATCTTCGTGAAGAACGCTTTATTTTCTTTGATGATATCACTTGTCGGCTTATATGTATCAGTAAAATATGAGTTTATAATATTATACCCTTCAGTTACTCGAACATCCTCTCCGCCCAGTTCTTCCAAAAATTCATTATATACTTCTTCTTCTGATTCTCGTCGGATTTTTTCTAAATCAGGTTTGTTATTAGGCTTTTTGTAATCATGCCCCAAGATTAAATCTGAATCAGAATTTATTGCCTTACCATGAATATGCTTAATATTGGCATTTTTTATTTGATATAGCTTTTCCAAAGTTGAAGTGTAATTGAATGAAAAAAACAGAGATTTTTTCTCTAAATCAAGCATCTGATTCTTTTTATGTTGAATCTCAATCTGAAGTACCCAATCAACAAAATTTTGTTTTAATCCGCTTGTTAGTGGCTCTATAATTCTATTTATTTCATACTGGTAATCATGATGATTGGCGTCACTCCAATCATCAGCTCCATAACTAACTAAATAGTTTGAAGCATGGTCTAATATCTGGTCTTCATCTAAAAGAGCAAGATTTTTTTCAAAATCCCACCAAAAATCTTTTACATTTCCCAAATATGTATCAACCACATTATAAACATCAGGGTCATTCTCTTCTAAAAAGTCTTTAAAGTTGAAATAACTGGATTGAATACCATGATGTAAATCAAAACCGTTACCTATAACATACAGTTTCGTGTAGCATTGTTTTTTCTTTTTCTTTGATTTTCTTCTTTTTGCACGTAATCTTTTCTTGTGCTTTACCCATTGTTGTTGCCTATCCTGCTTCATATCGCTATTTACATTATTGGTTAGCAATAACTTTAAGATTTATTCCGGCAACTTCTTTCAGATAGTTTTCGGTTACTCCTAATAAAGTCAGGATTTCGTTGGTTGCCGTTGCTTTAGAAAATCCCGGCTGAACTATATATATTTCATACTCCATAGGAATTTCCTTTTTAGCAATTGACAAGAGTTTTTTCAAATCGTCAGATGAACCAACTTCTAATCGGCTACATGTTTGACCATTCCGATTTTTAGTTTCTCGCCTAAGCAAATGGTTGATAAATTCTGTCCCTTCTTTATGCTTCCAATGAACTGATTTTTGGGCTTGTCCACAGACTTCATATAGATTCTTCACTTGTTCGGTTACTTTTCCGTCAATGGCAAATTTCAAATGATATAAGCCTACACTAAGTTTATCAGGATGAAGTTTCAAGGTAACAACATCTGCAATCTCACCGGAATAATCATCGTCATATATAATGTCGTAATTATCTTTTTTAAGTTCTTCAATAACTTTATACTGTATAGAATCTGTTATTTTGGGATTTACGTGTTGCGATTCTTTTTCCAATGAAACCCCTTGCCAATTCCAAACAAGTATATTGTCTTTGGGATAGACATTAATAATCTGTTTTAATTGGACGTATTCGTTTCCTGTCAAGGCAGAACCATCGGCAAACCAAATTGTCGGAATATATTTTTCAAAAAATTGGACTCCCGTGTAGGTCTTACTCCCATTGGAAACTTCAACCTTCTCTTTGCTTATTTGAACAATACTGAAATCGGCATAAGGCTCATCTGTCGTAGTATTTTCAAATAATTTTAGCTCAAAATCTGCTTTTTTATGGTCGGTAATTATCGAAAACAATAGTTTGCCATTTTCAAACGGACTTGTCAAGCTAATGTCGGTATTGGCTACTGTTGTATTGGAACCGCCAATTGAAAACCTAAAATGGTTCTCATGACTCATGTAAACGTCTTCGTCCCAATCAATGCAAACCGGATAAACATCTGGTACGATTGAAATGGTCTCTGGAATCAAGGTCTCTTTCAAGATTTGATTAGAATCAATATCTTTATTTATTAATTTATCTCCTATTTCAAGACACCATTGTTTGAAATCCTTTAAGTCTCCCTTTTTTATCACATTCCAGATGCGTCCCTTATACGAAGCTCCTATATTAACTGGTTCGCCTTCTTCAAACCCTGAACCCACAACAAATGCTTTTTCGCCTTTTTGCTTTTCAGCAAGACTCAAAGCCTCCGCGACATCCGACCCAACGTGCATTCTAAATCGAATATCTTTACCAATAAAGTATTTAAGCCCGACGTTTCTCAACTTGGTTCTGTTTATATTATAAAAGGTTTTGAATACGTCAATGCCTTTTATTATTTCAGGCTTCTTTGCTTCACCACCTCCAATAATTGCTTCTGCAAGTTCTTTATACAGACTTCCATTATCAGAACTATTTATGAAAAGAAGATTGTTTTTTGTATCCCAAAAAACAACAATCATATCCCAGACAACTTCTTGAATGTCCTTATGATTTACCCATTCAACATTTCCCCTTCTTGCTGTTATAATTACAAGTATCTTTTCTTCTTTATTAATGTCATGGAATTGATACTCCAAATCGTCGAATCCGGGGATTCCCTTGCTGAAATTGCTTGGGAACCACCCATCGGTTTTATTTTTATAAACAACAACACTAAACTTAGGTCGAATATTGCTAAATGGAATATTTGAGTTACTTATGTTCTCAAAGCCATCCATAAGATTTTTATATTCTTCCTCATCATTAATCCGCCCGAAACTTGTATCGGAAAGGATTTGATTCCAATTCGCACCATCAGCATACAATTCTTCCAGTTCCGCACGAACATCCAAATCTGCAATGTTGGCTACAAACGAAGCATGTCCGAGTTTTTCGTCGTACTTAGTACGGGTGAAACGTCCTGCAAATTGTAATGTGATAGGAAGGCTTTTTCGGATATCGTGAAAAGCCGCTATCTTTAGTTCTGGTAGGTCAAACCCTTCGCCAAGCATATCAACACAAACAATAATTTTTGCTTCCTTTTGGGTGATTTTTCTATACGTTTCTTTATAATCAGGGCAATTGGAATATATAATAACAGGGGTTAAATCCACATGCTTTTTATATAATTCAAAAATCTTTTCTGCCCGTTCTTTTGTCGCACAACGAGCCATTAATATATGATTATGGGTTTTCAAATCTTCTCTTAAACGTTGAACCGCAACTTCTTCTATTTTTTCATCGGCTTTATCCGAATCATATTCCCGAATCGGGATAAAATCTATTTTAGTGAAGTACCCCTGTTCTTGGGCGTATTTAAGTGGAAAGTTATATATTATCTTACCATCCAATCTTTGTCCGTCATTTCGGAAGGGTGTTGCCGTAAATTGAACTACTTTTTCCGCAGGGAACTTACTTTTAAATTGATTCCAAGAAGGGGCTTTTACGTGATGCGCCTCGTCAATAAATATATTTGAACATGCTGATACTACAATATCTTGTTCGTTATCTGAACATCCAATAAGAATGTGCATAGTTGTTATTACTACATTGCACTTTTCAATAAATTCTTTAAGTTCTTCAGGTGAATTAAATTTCTCATTAATAATACCTACTATTGGGTATAATGATTCCTTCCCAATTACTCCGAATTTTTTGAGCAATCCAAAAGTTTCAAATTTTTCAAAAAGTTGGATTCGTAACGAATTGGAAGGAACGGTTACCAATAATCTCTTACATTGATTGGCTACTAATGCAGATAGCATTGTTTCAGTCTTCCCTGTTCCTGTTGGAAGAACAATAGTTGCTGTATCTAAAGGAAGTTGTAAATGGCCAAGAATCATGTGCAAAGCACCTAATTGCGGCGACCTTAATCCGTTAATTTCCGCTGCTCTATTTTCTTCTTTGAAAAAGAAATCATCTTTCCATGATGAAATAACTTCTTCTATTGTGTATTCCTTTTGTAAAGGATGTTTTAACCATCCTTTTACAGTAATTGTCTTCGCTATTAGTCGTTCAGGTCTTGGTCTGACGTTGGTAAGAAGGACGTATTCTACATCATTAGGATAAGAATCTGAATTACAAGTTAAGCAATATTTAATCCCTTCAAAATCTATGGTAACAGAGCTCCTATCATTCGCAACAATGTTGATAGGTAAATCCATTTCCGGGGCAATTAGCTGTTTGATTTTATTCTTACAACCTATTTGCTGAAAAACTATGCGCTCTAATTTGGGCAGCTTAATTGTATTCATATCTTCTATTTTTAAATTTCTTTTTTCCTTATTGTTGAAACAAGCAAGTCCTTCACATCAACTTTCAAGGCATTGGCAATTTTCACCAACGTTTCAAGCGAAGGTTGTGATTCGTTAGTGCACCAACGGGAAACAGTCGCTTCATTCTTCTCCAACGTTTCCGCCAACCATTTTCCGGTTTTATTCTGCTCCACAAGTACGACTTTTAACCTATTTATCTGTTTCATCAGTCAAATTTTTGATGTATTTTGCAAATGTATTGATTTAAGTCGAATTAATAATGCAAATTCTCTTTTAGTTATCAACATCTTAAATAATTGGCAATAAAAAACCGAGGAGGAAACTCGGCTCAAAATATATTGCTTTTCTATTCTTCCTGCTTTGGCAGCAAATGGCGCAGGTTTTCATCGTTGCGAATCCGCTCCAATTCGTCGGCGACAATTTGCTTGGCTTCGGCTTTGATACGGTCGTAATTCTCCTTAATCATTTCCTTCATACGATCAACGCCTTGGTCATCGACAAAGTTGCTAATGACAGGAATTTTGCGGTACGCCTTTGTTTCAGCGGCTACCCGCTCGTTATCGACAACAATTTCCGCATGGAATATTTTCTGTTCGATGCGCTCATCGAAGTTATCTGCCACGGCTCCCACGAACATCCCTTGCGTCAGATTGGAAATTTTCGACGGGGGTATCAGGCTGTCCATTTGGGTATTTATCGAAGTGGATTTGTCATTGCGGTTAATCGTCATGGATTGCCGTTTCTGCAACACTTTTCCAAAACGATCTGAAAGGGTCTTAGCCGTATCGCCGACAACTTGCCCGGAAAAGATATTACCGACCGTATTCATCACGACTGCGGCCTCTTTGTCTCCGTAGTCGCGTTTCAACTGCGAAAAGTCCTGAAAACCGAGCAATACGGCAACCTTGTTGCTCCGGGCGGTGGCTATCAGGTTATCCAGCCCTTTGAAGTAAATAGTCGGCAACTCGTCAATCACAACCGAACTTTTTAGTTGGCCTTTTTTGTTAATGAGTTTCACGATACGGGAATTATACAATCCCAAAGCCGCACCGTATATATTTTGCCGGTCGGGATTATTCCCGACTACTAAAATCTTTGGGTCGTCCGGGTTATTGATGTCTAACGTAAATTCGTCACCACTCATTACCCAATAAAGTTGTGGGCTTATCATACGGGAGAGCGGGATTTTAGCCGATGCAATCTGTCCCATCAACTGATCAGCGGCTCCACCGAGCCATGCATCCATAAACGGCGACAAATAGTTTTCCAATTCGGGATAAGAGGTCAAAATCGGGAAAATATCTTCATAACGCTTGTTCAAAAACTCTATCGCATGAGGGAACGTACAGTATTTCCCATTCTGATAGATGCGCAAGTACCATATAATAGCGGCAAACAGGATAATGGGTGATTCTACAAAAAAGTCGCCTTGTTTCTGCACCCACGTTTTATTGAGGTTCAGCATAATCGTATAGGCCGATTCGTAGGCGTCCGATATATCATCCATGAATGAAGGATTAATCGGATTGCAGCGGTGCGAACGGGACGGGTCGTCGAAATTAATCACGTAGAACGTCGGGACTTTGGCGTAACCCTCGCGGTTATTCAGCAGGTGGTTATAGGCAATCATGGAGAGGTCAGGAAATTTGAAGTCGTACACATACATCGAAAATCCCTTTTCAATCTGTTGTTTGATGAATTGGTTTACCACGGCGTAGGACTTACCGGAACCGGGAGTGCCTAACACTATCGCTGCTCTAAACGGATTGACTACATTTATCCAGCCCTTCCACATTTTCTTTTTGTACCAAAAGCGGGTAGGCAGGTTTACCGAATATTCGTTTACCATTAACTTTGTTTCCTGCATAAAACTCTCGTTCTCCGTATTAAATACATCGTCCATAAGATTGCTTTTCAGCAGGCGTGACATCCATATACCCGCCATGAGCAGTAAGATATAACCGATGGTCATCGTAAAAATATAGAATCCGGCGTTGGCTTCCAGCGGGAACGACAAAACCAGCAGCCACCAATTCAGGAAGAAGAAAACAAACCCGGAAATCAGGCAGATATAGATTTTATTCCAGGTTATTTTCTCGTCTTTTACGCCCTTTGTCCCTAAGCAGGACAGGGCAAGGAAAACGACGGCAAAAATTTTAGTCCACAGGATTGAGGTAAACAATCCGGCAGTGCGGTTGAAATTGAGCAGGATTTTATCGATGACCTCGATATGGATGCCCCACTCTTTAATTGCGCCGTAACAGAACCAATAGATGTTTATCACGACGAACAGGATACTTAACGCCCGCATAAAGTCCATGACTTTTGCCAAGCCTCTCAAATCATCTTCTTGCTGCATAATCAATTTGTTTTTAATGTATTGAAATGCAAAAGTAAGAAGACAAAAACGCCCCGAAACTATGTTTTCAGGGCGTGGTAGCTTGTGGCCTCGATTTGGTAGCTTGTGGCGTTAAGATTGATAATCAAGGCATAAGTTAAAGTGGAAGTTTCATAAAAGTTGATCATAAGCCATTTTAAAATCGTATCTTTGCGGACGAAATAAATCGGGTCGCAATGCGACCCGAAATACATGCCGTATATGAAAGAAATAATATCATCGAACTTTTATAATGATGTAAAAAACATTATCATCAATGCCCGGAACAAGGTATATCATTATGCTAACAGCACAATGATATACGCTTATTGGGATATAGGGGAACGTATCATAATAGAAGAACAAGGAGGCAAAGAGCGTGCAGATTATGGAAAGAAAATACTGCATGAACTTTCCCTAAAACTCACAGAAGATTTCGGCTCAGGATATGATGAGCGAAATTTACGCAGAATGAGGCAATTCTATCAAACTTTTCCTATTCGGGACGCACTGCGACCCGAATTGACATGGACGCATTATCGTTCCTTACTAATGGTTGAAAATGAAAAAGCTCGCCAGTATTATTTGAAAGAATCCGTTGAGCAGAATTGGGGAACCCGTGCACTCGACCGGCAAATATCATCGCTTACTTATGAGCGTATCCTTTCTTCGCAAAACAAAATGGAAGTAAAAAAACACGAAGATGATATTGCACGGCAAGATGTATTAATGCCACAGGATATTATCAAAGACCCTTATGTGCTAGAGTTTCTTGATTTACCCGCCAATACCGGTTTCTATGAAAAGGATTTGGAAAAAGCTTTGATTGACAACCTGCAAAAATTCATCCTTGAACTTGGGAGAGGCTTTGCTTTTATTGCCCGGCAACAAAGGATTTCCACCGAAACATCCAACTTTTTCATCGACCTTACCTTTTATAATTACCTCCTGAAATGTTTCGTTATTATTGACCTGAAAATCGGGAAGCTGACACATCAGGACATCGGGCAAATGGATATGTATGTCAGGATGTTCGACGATTTAAAGCGTGGTGAGGGCGATAATCCGACAATAGGACTAATACTATGTACCGAAAAAGACGAGACGGTTGTCAGGTATTCAATACTTGCCGAAAACCGGCATATGTTTGCATCCAAATATAAACTCTACCTGCCTACGGAGGAGGAACTTATCAAAGAACTGGAAGCGGAACGCAGGCAGATTGAAATGATGCAAAAAGATAAATAATACGGTTGAACATTCCTTATTGATTTTAATTTATGAAACAAAAGGCCGCTAACAAACCGGAAGTTGTTCATTTTCAGGAAAATGAATGGGGATTTGTTTTTCCTCCTTCTATTGATAACGAGCAAATATACAATCAATACTGGGAAGGTGTTCAATTGTTAGACTATGATGATTTGGCAGTGGAGCAAATTTTTAAAGCGGTTATTAAAAAGTGTCCTTATCATATTGATGCCTATAATCATTTGAATATTGCATTCAAAAATCAGAAAAAACC
This sequence comes from Limibacterium fermenti, assembly GCF_041902845.1. GTDB lineage: Bacteria > Bacteroidota > Bacteroidia > Bacteroidales > Dysgonomonadaceae > Limibacterium > Limibacterium fermenti. The sequence goes on along the minus strand of NZ_CP159486.1, from coordinate 1,755,455 downwards.
TTATGAAAGCTTCCTGACGGCAGAAAAAGCATATCTTATTGGTAAATCATGTTTACCAAAAGAATTTAAGCCTTCTAAACACAAACTACATTGGAGTAACCTGGATAATCGCCCGTTCTTACGGTCTTGTCATATTTTAGGAATGGAATATCAAGACAGAAAACAATACGAGGAAGCGATACAACTCTATTCCGAGATACTTGGTTATAATGAAGATGATCATCAAGGTGTAAGATATTTGTTATTGGAGTGTCTTTTCGCACTGAAAGACTATAAAACCGCTTTACAATTATTGAAAAAGCATAAAGATGATTGGGGAATTGAGTTTGTTTACGGGAGACTGCTGCTTACAATAATAAATAATGAGAAAGAGCGGTTGGAATCTCTTTTAGCAGATGCAGTAAAACGAAATAAGTTTGTTCCCGAAGAAATTACAAAGAGTAAACACATTGCTCCACCTCCTTTTAGGATTCCCGGAGAACCATATTTTGATGCCGGCATACCTATGGGTTCCATTCAAGAGGCATATGAATATTGGAAAAACAATAAGTCTTTGTTAACTGACAAACGAGTTAAAGCATTTTTCAATTCCATAAAGTAAAATCCGAAGAATCTCACCCCGATAGCTAATCACGGAGTGTCTGGGCAAGTCTGTGTTTACAGAAATTCAATCTATACCTGCCGCCCGTATCTCCTTTTTTTCTTCTTCCGCTTTTTGGGTAGTTGCTGCTCATTACTGTACTGATCTGGCTCCGGTGTCAGCACCGAAAGCAAACTGCCGACAGACGAATCATCTCCACCGTACCCTTTAGCCGTGGCCGGTTGTTTGTTCTCTGGCTCATGCTGCACGGACGGACGCAACACCTCTCTCACAGGTGCGGACGGAACAGGTTTTATATCTTCTTGGGGATTTTCGCCTGTCAAAAAATCGGCGAACCGTGCGCCGAGGGCATTGGCAGAAAACTCCTTACCCAGGGCTGAACCATTCAGCACAGTACGGCTGTTGTGGTCGATAAATGTTACCCCGAACAGGCGTCCTCCGTTACCATAACGCAGCACCAGGTCGATACCTTCTTCCCGCAGATTGGCTCGGAACTCGCCACCGTTGCGGGAAGTCATCAGGGACGCCGAAACGAGTGCCTTTGTCTTTGCCGCCTGTCCTCCGACTTTGAGTTCTTCCGCAGATTTTTTCATCGACTGCTCCAACGCCTCAATACCATAGGATTTACCGAACAAGGAAGATTTGAGCGGCTTGCCGGTACGGTTGCCTTCGGCGTCCAACGCCAAATATACCAGTCCCGTGTACTTATGTCCCTGATTGTCCCCCTCCACTTTCTCCACCCCGATATTATACAGCGACAACAACGCCCGGTACTCGCCGAGCGATTTGAATTGGTACATGGTCGCCAATGGTTTAATGACGTTGGCGACTTGTTTTTTCAGGTCGCTGCGCGAAACGTCCACCGGAGAAAGCTGCCACGCCTCTCCCTGTTTCTTGTCTTTCGGATGAAACCCGTATTTCTGCTCTAGGTCGTCTGTAATCTTTTTGCTTTTCTCATAATTATTCTTGTCGCTGATTAGCGAACCGTCGCTGCGAACACGGGTGGAAACGATATGTAGGTGCTGGCGGTCTATGTCCTCGTGTTTGAATATCATATAGGGCTGACTGCCGAATCCGAGACGCTTCATGTATTCCCGCCCGATGTCTGCCAGTTGGTCATCGCTTATCTTATCTTCCGGGTGCGGGTTCAGGGAAATATGGATAATACCGCGCGTGGTAGTTACCTGTGGAGGCACGGCTCGTTCAAAATCTCGCATGCAATCTCCCACGGAAAACTGCCCGTCGGCAGGAACAAAGACACGGTTTGTTTCCAAAATCTTACCCAGACCGGCATCTATTTTCACCTGGTTGTAGGCCAATGCGCCGTACAAATTATTCCCGATATGTATATCCGCAACCATTTTTTTGAGGATTATTCAGACAGGTATTCTTCCTTAAACCGTTCGCACAACTGTAACACTTCGTGCCCGATTTTCGACAATTCAATCGTTTCCTGTTCCAGTTTATAAAGCATCGCCAACGCTTTTTTCTCCCCGAAAGTGGTATGAAGTTGCTTTACCACCTGGTTGTAATTAACACCGACGGAACGGATTTGCCCGTACAAAGCGGACAACTTCATCACAAAATCAAGCGCCGAACTGTCCGTTTTTATCACACGCAATGCCTCTCCGAAAATACGGGCAAGGATAAAACGAGCTTTTGAGCGGATGCCCGATTGCTCGTACATGGTAAGGAACTTGGCGTACTCGGCATCGGTAAAACGTACCATCAGGCAGTTTTCCGCCGGGTCATTCTTGGGCGGCCTTCCGCCTTTTCCCCGTTTACGGGTTTCTTTACTCTCATTCATAACACGGATTTTTAAATGGTTCATAAATCCGTCACGGCGGGTGCAGCCTCGCCCAAAACTACCGACTTCGGAGGTAGTTTCCCCCCTGGAAGGGCAAGGGTTTTCCAGTTACGGAAAACGTTTCGCGTTACGCGAAACATACCTTGCTATTTGCCCGGACGCAAATGTTTTTTGCCCGCAACGGGCAAAGTTTTACCCCGACATGGAAGGGTAAAAGTTTGCACTTGGAGGGGCAGCTTTGGGGTGTCATAGAAACTTAACGAGCGACCCCAACTCCGACCGTAACGTTATCGGATGCAAAGTTACGGGTATATGTAACCCGCTGTATGTCATCGGCCGACGCCACTCGGTGCCACAAGCTGCCACCTCCCGGAAACATGGTGATTAACTCAAAAAGAAGGTTTTCCTTTGCTGCTGAAAACAATTTTGAATAGATAAATAAACGAAGATTTAAAAAGGTACTTATTCCGAAAATCAAAAGAATAAAAAGACGGACGGATGAACAACAAGATAAAAGGATATGAGGATATGGGATTATCCGGATATAGCGATAACACGGTAGTACGGTAAAAAATCAAAATAGCAATAAAAAGATATTTAAATATTTATCCTTTTAATTTTTTATTCAAACAACGCTGTATATCAATAAGTAACATTTTAGAAATCCGCAAAAGTAAAAAAGTAAACAGGCGGATAGACAAATAAATAATTAAATACCCGATTGTATAATTAAAACAATGTTCAAATGAAAGAAAATCCTGTTTATGTGGCCTTTGCCACACAGAAAGGGGGAGCAGGCAAAACCACCCTGACCGTATTGGTCGCAAGCTACCTGCACTATGTAAAAGGCTACAATGTGGCTGTAATCGACTGCGATTTTCCGCAGCACTCTATTGCCGGGATGCGGGAACGCGACCTGGGTTTGGCTACGGAAGACGAACACTACAAAGGTATGGCCTATGAACAATTTACCAGGTTGGGCAAAAAAGCCTATCCCATTATCGGCAGTAGCCCGGAGGAAGCCCTTGCCGACGCCGACCACCTTGTCCCGCAAGGTAACTATGATTTTATCTTCTTCGACCTGCCCGGCACGGTCAATAACAAGGGGGTGCTAAGTACCCTGTTGAACATGGACTACATCATAGCCCCCATTGCTGCCGACCGGGTAGTCATGGAAAGTACGCTGGACTACCTTATCGCCTTGCGTGACCAGGTGAAGGCTGTGGGTAAAACCCACATCAAGGGGACTTATCTGCTGTGGAATATGGTTGACGGCCGCGAAAAATCAGAGCTGTACGACGTTTATGAGGCAGTTATCAGGGAATTGGAATTTGTTATCCTTCAAACCTTTGTCCCGGATAGCAAGCGTTTCCGTAAAGAACAGAACATCGCCCACAAAGCCCTGTTCCGCTCTACGTTGTTCCCGGCGGATAAGTCGCTGGTAAAAGGCAGCAATATAGACACACTTGTCGATGAACTGTTGGGAATCTTAAAATAACAGGTTATGGCAAGGGAAAAGATTGAAGCGGACGAAACATCTTTCGTCGAACAGATAAGTAACCGGGAAAGGCCGCTGAAAGCCTCCATACCGCAGGAAGAACAGCCGGAAACGGCAAACATGCCTGTGCAGGAGGAACCGGAACCGATAAAGGAAGCACCCCGTGAGGAACCCAAGCGGAAACGGGGCAAAGCGCAGGATTATAAATCACTTTTCATCAGGGAGGTTACCGGTGGCAAGTCCCGTGTGAACAAAGTGGTATATATCCGGAAGGAACACCACGACCGCATCCTGAAAGTTGTGCAGATAATAGGCAAAAACGAGGTTTCCCTGTTCAGTTTCCTCGATAATGTGCTGGAACATCATTTCTCAACCTATCAGGGAGAACTTAATGAATTGTATGAGAACAGCATTGACAAAAGTTTCTAATCAACCAATAAAAACAAAGAAAATGAAAAAGATAATCATATTCGGACACGGTAAAGTTGATCCGAAAGGAGAAAGCAATCGGAGTAAAAACAAGGTGCAGGAATACGAAACCCTGTTTTTCAAAGACGTTGCTATCAAGACACGAAGCGGGAAAGCGGTCTATATCCGCAAGGAGTACCACGACCGTATCCTCAAAATCGTCCGGGTAATCGGTGAAAATGAGTTTTCCCTGTTTGCTTATTTGGATGCCATACTCGAACATCATTTTTCCACCTATCAGGACGAAATTACCGAACTGTACCGTAAGAAAAACACGAACGTATTTTAATCACTAAAAAATCAAAACATAATGGAAACAAAAGAATCCTGTACACAGGGTAATGCAGCACAAGAAGCGCCTGCCCCCAAATATACGCCGGATCAACTGGCAACTCTATATCCCGAGATCTTCCTGAAGCGGAATGAATTAAAAAACAGGCAATCGGTCTATGTCAGTAAGGATGTCCACACCGCCATTACCAGGCTCGTCCATGTATTTGCTTTGGACGGGGTAGAGATCAGTGTCGGTGGTTTCATTGATAATATCCTTGCCAATCACATGGATATTTTCAGAGAGCATTTAACCTCGCTTCAAAAGAAACTTTTAGAAGAGTTGCGATAGCCATGATACGGATATTCATTATAGCCATCGTGGTGTACATGGTCTTTCTTGCCTGCTACCTCGTGTGGGAATGGTCGGTAAAGCGCCGCCGGAATGCAGCGAAAAAAGCCGCCTTCAACCCATTTAAATCGCTCCCGAAAGAGGACGTTATCGGGAAGAGCGGCTTCGACCTGCGCCACTCGCTGCCACAAGCTACCACGCTGATTAAAAGCGGGAAACGGGAAGAAAATACAGCTATATTTGCCGGCGTAAACGCGAAAAAGGAAACCCAAAACACTCCGGCAGCGATCCCTCCCTCCGAACTGGATCGGGTCTTTTCCTCCAATGTTGAAGCGGACAATTCCGGTGAGATTGATTTAGTAATCGACGACAAGCCGGAGGGGGAAGAATCCGACAACTACGAGGATCAGGTAGATACCGAAGAAAGCGGGGAAGCGGGGGGATTGTCCGGGGTAAATGTAGCGAGCGGATTGTACTTCGATGATTTATCGGGTATGGTGAAAACGGTGGAAAACCCCGATGAGGCCAGTCCCGAAGAAAAGGAAGAAGCCGGGCGGGTGATCACCGAGATACGCAACACGGATATGTTTGAACAGGTCGTATCCGGTGAACCGGAAAAGAAGACAACCGCCGGCAAACTGATGGATGACTATTTCGCCGCGTACCACCGCCGCAAGCGGGAAGCCGGTGAAACAACGGATGAACCAAACGTGAAAGCACCCAAAGATTTTGATGTACGCGCTTTCGCATAGTATATAACAATTAAAACAAGGAGGCATGAAAGAAAGAGATTATGGTTAGCTACGCGCCGGCCACCACTGAAAAAATTCGAGAAATAAAGTAATTATTTATTCCAGGCGGTGTGCGGGGGACTAATCCCACTCCCGTCCCGCCACTTAAACAAATTAACAATGACAAAGAAAAAGATTCTTCTGTCGGCAGCCTTTATCCTGGCTGCCGCATCAGCCTTCGCACAAGGCAACGGTGTCGGCGGTATTACCGATGCTACCAATATGGTAACATCCTATTTCGATCCCGGCACGAAATTGATTTATGCCATCGGAGCCGTTGTCGGCTTGATTGGCGGTATCAAAGTTTATAACAAGTTCTCTTCCGGCGACCCCGATACGTCGAAAACCGCCGCCTCGTGGTTCGGGGCGTGTATCTTCCTGATTGTCGCCGCCACCATCCTGCGTTCCTTCTTCCTTTAGTCCCCATAGCAGTAATGATTATGGAATACAATGTCAATAAAGGAATCGGGAAAAGCGTCGAGTTCAACGGGTTGAAATCGCAATACCTGTTCATTTTCGCGGGTGGGCTACTGGCCGTTTTCATAGTCTTTGTCATCATGTATATGATCGGCATTGACCAGTGGTTCTGCATCGGCTTCGGCATTGTCGCCGCCTCCGTGCTGGTATGGCTGACGTTCAACCTGAATGCGAAATACGGGGAACACGGGTTGATGAAACTGCTGGCCAAACGGCAGCATCCACGTTTCCTGATCAACCGTAGAAACTCCCGCCGCTTGTTCCGCCGTCAAAAAAGAAAGGAGGCAGCCCATGCGTAATATCATGAAAGCAGCCACCATCGAAAGCAAGTTTCCGTTGCTTTCGGTGGAACACGGCTGCATCATGAGTAAGGATGCGGATATCACGGTAGCGTTCCGGGTGGACTTGCCGGAACTCTTTACGGTAACATCGCCGGAATATGAAGCGATACACTCCGCATGGAGTAAGGCGATCAAGGTGCTGCCGGATTACTCGGTTATCCAAAAACAGGACTGGTTTACAAAAGAGAACTACAAGCCGGAAACGGACGGGGAAGACATGAGTTTCCTGTCCCGGTCTTTTGAAAGGCATTTTAACGAACGCCCTTACCTGAACCATACCTGTTTCCTCTACCTGACAAAGACAACTAAAGAGCGGATGCGCATGCAAAGCAACTTTTCCAGTCTTTGCCGGGGAAACATCATCCCGAAGGAAGTCAATAAGGACACGGCGGTAAAATTCATAGAGGCGGTCGGACAATTCGAGCGCATCGTAAACGACAGCGGGTTTGTCCGCCTCACGCGCCTTATTTCGGACGAGATAACGGGAACGCCGGAGAGTGCAGGGCTTATCGAAAAATACTTTGCCCTGTCGCTCGACGATACGACCTGCCTGGAGGATATGGAACTCGGAGCGGACGGCCTTCGTGTGGGCGATAAGCATATTTGCCTGCACACGGTGTCGGACGTGGAGGACTTGCCCGGAACGGTTGGGACGGATATGCGTTATGAACGGCTTTCAACGGATAGAAGCGATTGCCGGTTGAGTTTCGCCGCACCCGTCGGACTACTCTTGTCCGCAGACCATGTATATAACCAGTACATCTTTTTGGACGACAGCGCCGAGAACCTACGGAAATTCGAGAAATCAGCCCGCAACATGCAGTCCCTGTCCCGCTATTCGCGCGGAAACCAAATCAATAAGGAGTGGGTCGATAAATACCTGAATGAAGCGCATAGTTTCGGGCTTACGTCCGTTAGGGCGCATTTCAACGTGATGGCGTGGAGCGACGATGCGGAAGAACTCAAGCATATCCGTAACGACGTGGGTAGCCAGTTGGCGCTTATGGAGTGCAAGCCCCGCCACAACACGGTGGATGCGGCAACGCTCTGGTGGGCGGCCATGCCGGGTAATGCAGGCGACTTTCCGAGTGAGGAAAGTTTTTACACGTTCATCGAACCCGCCCTGTGCTTCTTTACCCAGGAAACGAATTATAAATCTTCGCCTTCCCCTTTCGGGATCAAGATGTGCGACCGTGTAAGCGGAAAGCCCCTGCACGTCGATATATCCGACCTCCCGATGAAAAAAGGGATCACGACGAACCGGAATAAATTCGTGCTGGGACCTTCCGGCAGTGGAAAATCTTTTTTTATGAACCACCTCGTAAGGCAGTACTGGGAGCAGGGCACGCACGTCGTCCTTGTCGATACGGGTAACAGCTATCAGGGTCTATGTGAAATGATCCGCCGGAAAACCAAGGGGCAGGACGGGATTTACTTTACGTACACGGAAGAAAACCCGATATCCTTCAATCCTTTTTTCACCGAAGATTACGTGTTCGACGTGGAAAAGAAGGACAGCCTCAAAACCTTGCTGCTGACCCTGTGGAAGTCCGAAGAGGACAAGATTACGAAAACCGAATCCGGGGAACTCGGCAGCGCGGTAGCGGCCTATATCCAAAAGATCCAGGACGACCGGACGATCACGCCCTGCTTCAATACTTTCTACGAGTATATGCGGGACGATTACCGCCGGGAACTGGATGCAAGGGAGATCAGGGTCAGCCGGGAAGATTTCAATATCGACAACATGCTGACTACCCTTCGCCAGTACTACCGGGGCGGGCGTTTCGACTTCCTTTTGAACTCGGCGGAGAACATCGACCTGCTCACGAAAAGTTTTATCGTGTTCGAGATTGACGCGATAAAGGAGAACCGCGAACTTTTCCCGGTGGTGACGATTATCATCATGGAGGCTTTTATCAACAAGCTCAGGCGGTTAAAGGGTGTCCGGAAACAACTGATCGTGGAAGAAGCATGGAAAGCCTTGTCCTCGGCAAACATGGCGGCCTATATGCAATATATGTATAAAACCGTCCGTAAATACTTCGGGGAGGCAATCGTCGTTACGCAGGAAGTGGATGATATTATTTCCTCGCCTATTGTCAAGGAAGCCATCATCAATAATTCCGACTGCAAAATCCTGTTAGACCAGCGAAAATTTATGAACCGCTTTGATGTGATCCAGTCGCTTCTCGGATTGACCGAAAAAGAGAAGGGGCAGATTCTGTCTATCAACATGGCGAATCATCCCAGCCGCAAATATAAAGAAGTATGGTTCGGGCTGGGCGGTGTGCAGTCGGCGGTGTATGCCACCGAAGTGAGCGGCGAAGAATACCTGGCCTACACGACGGAAGAATCGGAGAAGCTCGAAGTGTTCCAAAAAACGGAAGAACTCGGCGGCAACTATGAACTGGCGATTAAACAACTTGCCGAAAGCAAACGCCAAAAACAGTAAGTATTCACCGGGGTGCAAACCCCATAACCACTAAAAAAATCATGTTTAGTAAAAGTATAAGTAATGAAAAATTAGGTCAGATTACACTTCATCTCTCCGGGATTACAGACATCCTGATGGAATTGTTCGTCCCGGAAGATCAAAAGGCGAAAGCGTTCGAACCAATTCTGGATGAGGATTTGGAACCCTTAGTAATCCAACCCCTTGAAACGGGTGTGACTTTCGAAGAATTGTCGCGTCAAGCGGCAACCGAAGACTACGGCATAACAGAACGTCTTCAAAGGGAACAGGCTTTAAGCCGCTTGTGTGGCCGGTGGACACCGGGTAACAACCGGTGCGGTGTCGAGATTTCCCGCCGGGGGGAACACTTTATCCTGACTTACCTCAAACGTAACGGCTGCGCGACAGATGAACGCTATGTACTGATATGGCTCGACGGGGATATTCTCTATTACGGTCATGAAGACAGGATTACCGTCTTGGCGTATAATACGGGGAACGATACATTAATGCTTTCACCGGGTGCGGATTATACCCGTATGCCGGAAGAAAAGAGGTAAGGAGGTACGCCATGTTCAGGACTGGTAACGGAACCGACCCCCAAGCCGTGATGTGGCTGGACTTTCCCCTGCGGGATATCACGGGACGTTGGGTAAGCCCGGAAGGTGCGCCGGCAGTGCGCATATTCCGCAACGGCGCCCGCAAAAACGGCGGCCTTTGGCTGGAGTTTACATACAACAACCCGCAGGCGGTTTATTCGCGTCCGGTAAAGGATGTGTTCGGCACCCGCTACTTCGACCTGTACGGGCGTGTGGGAATAGCGTACGACGGGGAGCGGGACATGCTCCTGCTCTCCCTGTATGGCGGATATAGCCGGGCGGATGAGGAACGGGCTACAAACTGAATGGCTGTTCCCGCTACGGATGACAAGAAAAATAAGTATTCAAAATCAAAAAAAAATTAAAGATGAAAAAAATGTTTGTATGCCTTACGGCAATAACGCTTTGCTGCACCTTCCAGGTGCGGGCGCAATGGGCGGTGATCGATCCGTCGAACCTTGTACAGAATATCCTGACGGTTTCCAAAACCGCCACCACAGCGACCAATGTAATCAACTCCTTCAAGGAAATGCAGAAGATTTACGACCAGGGCAAGGAATACTATGACGGGCTTAAATCGGTGCACAACCTGATAAAAGACGCGAGGAAAGTCAAGGAAACGGTGGAAATCGTCAGCGAAATATCGCAGATATACGCTACCAGTTACAACAAAATGCTGATGGACAAAAATTTCACCCTTGCGGAACTGGAAGCCATCGGTGAAGGTTACGCCATATTGTTGAAGGAAAGCGGTAACCTGCTATCGGATATAAAGAATATCGTTTCGGCTTCCAACGGCCTTTCCATGAGCGATGCCGAGCGTATGGACGTCATCGACAGAATCCATACGAAGATGGTCGAGTACCGCAACCTGACCAGATACTATTCCAAAAAGAGCATATCCGTATCTTATATACGGAGCCGGGAAAAGGGCGATATGGAAAGGGTGCGGGCGTTGTACGGTGATCCATCCGAAAGATATTGGTAGCCATGATGTTGCTTGCAATAGATTTCGACAACCTGCATCAGGTTCTACGCAACCTGTATCAGGAAATGCTGCCTCTTTGCGGCGACATGACCGGTGTCGCCAAGGGGATAGCCGGGTTGGGCGCCCTGTTCTACGTGGCGTACCGTGTATGGCAGGCGTTGGGACGGGCGGAGCCTCTCGACGTGTTCCCCCTGCTGCGGCCTTTCGCCATCGGCCTGTGCATTATGTTCTTCCCCACCATTGTGCTGGGGACGATCAACGCCGTCATGTCGCCCATCGTCACGGGAACGCATACCATACTGGAAAGCCAGGTCGCGGATGTGCAGGATTTGCAGAAACAAAAAGACCGGTTGGAATACGATGCACGGCTGCGGGAAGGGAAAGCATGGCTGGTCGATGATGAGGTGTACGACCAGAAAATGAAAGAGTTGGGAATCTTGGATGCGACGGAGAAACTCGGCTTGTGGATGGAACGCAAGTTTTACGACATGAAAATGTGGTTCCGGCAGTTGATCCGGGATTTTTTCGAGTTGCTGTTTAACGCCGCCGCATTGACGATAGATACCCTGCGCACTTTCTTTCTGGTGGTACTCTCGATATTGGGGCCGCTCTCGTTCGCCCTGTCCGTCTACGACGGCTTCCAATCCACGCTGACAAGCTGGATATCCCGGTATATCAGTATATACCTGTGGTTGCCTGTGGCCGACCTGTTCTCGGCGGTACTCTCCAAAATCCAGGAACTCATGTTGAAAACGGATATCACCTTGTTGCAAGACCCGTCCTATGTACCGGACGGCTCGAACGGGGTATATATCGTTTTCCTCATCATCGGGATCATCGGGTATTTCAGTATCCCGACGGTGGCAGGCTGGATTATCCAGGCCGGTGGCGGGGGCAGTTTTAACCGCAACGTAAATACAGCCGCCGCGAAGGGAGCCGCCTTAGCGGGAGGCGTCGCCGGATCAGCCGCCGGAAACGTGGCAGGCCGTTTACTTGGCAAGTAAGCGGCGAGCCGCCGCCGGCAATTAATCAAATAAATCATTCAATAAAATGGAATTTAAGTCATTAAAAAATATCGAAACGAGTTTTAAGCAGATACGTTTCTTCGGCATTGTGTTTTTGGTGGTTTGCGCCGGCATAACCGGTTATTCGGTTTGGTCGTCGTACAATTTCGCCGAAGCGCAACGGCAAAAGATCTATGTCCTCGACGGGGGCAAGTCGCTTATGCTGGCCTTGTCCCAAGACCTTTCTCAGAACCGTCCGGTGGAAGCCCGCGAGCATATCAGGCGGTTCCACGAACTGTTCTTTACGCTCTCACCCGATAAGGCCGCCATCGAATCCAATATCAACCGCGCACTTTTCTTAGTGGATAAGAGCGCCTACAAGCATTATTCGGACATGGCGGAGAAGGGGTATTATAACCGCATAATCAGCGGGAATATCAACCAGACTATTGCGGTTGACAGCGTGGCGCTCGACCTCAACACGTATCCGTACACGGCCGTAACCTATGCCCGGCAAATGATTATCCGGGCGTCGAACATCACCGAACGGAGCCTCGTCACGCGCTGTAACCTGATTAATTCGGTGCGCTCTGACAACAACCCGCACGGGTTCATCATGGAAAGGTTTGAAATCATCGAAAACCGCGACTTGCGGGTATTGGAAAGGTAGGTGTGTCATGATAAAGAAAATCTTTCATACAATCAACGGATGGCTGGAAGACGGCCTGCGCGGGCTGTTGGGGCGTTTAACGCCCGGCCGCCGCGTGATCCTCGTGCTGGCGATGCTCTTTGCATTCGGCGGGTTGTCCATCTACATGACTGTCTCGTCGATTTACAACTTCGGCAAAAAGAGCGGCGCCCAACTCGAAATCAAGCGCATTGAAACCTTGCGGCTCCAACAGGAGCAATCCCGCAGGGATAGTATTAACCGATTAAACAATTTTCACAATGGAACAGGAGAATTTGAATAAAGGGACGCCGCCGGAAACGGCAACGCCCGAAGTACAACAACCCGCGCCAGATATGAAGCCGGAAGCGAAGAAAGAGCCTGGGAAGCCGGCTCCCAAAAAGGAGTTGACCCCGGCGCAGATGCAAAAACGGAAGAAAATGCTCGTCATGCCGCTGTTCTTCCTGATTTTCGGCGCAGCCATGTGGCTGATCTTAGCCCCGTCCGGCAAGGACAAGGAGAAGGAAGCGCAGCAAGCGGGGCTGAACGTAGAACTGCCGATGCCCAAAGACGGCGGGCTGGTGTCCGACAAGCGCGACGCCTACCAACGGGAAGCCATGCAGCAGAAGGAGCAGGAACGGCTGCGCTCGTTGCAGGATTTTTCCTACCGGCTTTCCGAAGCGGAGGAAGAAGAACGGCAATGGGGAACGGATAATTACGAAGAGCCATCCCGTTTTACGGGTAGCAATCCTTCACGCCGTACTTCCGCTATCCAGTCCTCGACGGCTGCCTATCAGGACATCAACAGGCAGTTGGGCACATGGTACGACCAGCCCGCTACCGAGGTGGACGAACAGTCGCAGCTTGCAATGGAATGGCGCATACAGGAACTGGAACGCAAACTGGAGGAAGCCGGGGAAAGTAAGCGCATGGAGGACGAACAGCTTGCCATGATAGAAAAGTCGTACAAGCTGGCAGCGAAATATTCTCCACATGCGGCGGTAACCGCAGGGCAACCGGCATTGGAAACGGATGCCACGGGAGAAACCGCCGCCTCCGGGTCTTCCACGGCGCAGGCCGGACAATCCGGCAAGGTGGTCGCCCAACCCGTAAAGCAGGTGCGGCAGAATGTAGTTTCACTTTTATCTGCCCCGATGAGCAATGACGAGTTTGTAGGACAATACAACAAGCCGCGTAACATGGGCTTTTTGACCGCCGCCGGGAACGAAGGCGTCCGGGATAAAAACAGCATCCGCGCCTGCGTCTACCAGACCGTCACGCTGACCAACGGTAAGGAGCTGCAAATACGGCTGTTGGAGGCGATGCTGGCGGGGAATATCCTGATCCCTGCGAACACGGTCGTCACCGGAACGTGCCGGATCGGGGGCGAACGGATGGAGGTAACAATAAACAGCATCCAGTATGACGGAAATATTATTCCCGTGGAAATATCGGTCTATGATACCGACGGCCAGCGCGGGATATCCGTGCCCGGTTCGGATGAGGTAAAAGCGGCCAGGGAAGTCGCCGCGACGCTGGCGAACTCTGCCGGAACGGGCATTATGATTTCCGACAATGCGGGGTCGCAGTTGGCTGCCGATATGGGAAAGGGGCTGATACAGGGAGCATCACAGTATGTAAGTAAGAAAATGAGCGTGGTGAAAGTAACGCTCAAAGCGAATTACCGCCTATTGCTACTCCCTAAAACGCAATAATAAAAACAAATCAAACCACTAAAAAAATCTTTTTGTCAAACAATTTTAAATGAATTAGCAATGAAACAGTTTTTTGTCATGCTCGCCTTCGCGGTGAGCGTATTTACTACCCATGCGCAGGAAAACAACAGCGGAACGGCTCTGCCGTCCAATCCCTCGACGGGGGACTATTACCAGGGTTATACACGCCCGTTGACCTTTAACCGGATGATCCCGCCGTATGCGTTGGAAGTAACTTTCAGTAAAACGGTGCATGTCATCTTTCCGTCTGCTATCCGGTATGTGGACTTAGGTTCCGCCGACCTGCTGGCTGCCAAAGCCGACGGTACGGAGAATGTGTTGCGGGTAAAAGCCGCCCTGCGGGATTTCAGTCGGGAAAGTAACCTGTCCGTAATCACGGAAGACGGGAGTTACTACAGCTTTAATGTAAAATATGCGGATGAGCCGGTAAAACTTTCCGTCGAAATGACCGACTTCCTCCACGACGGTGAGGCTGTCAACCGCCCGAACAATGCCCTGCAAATCTATTTGCAGGAATTGGGGCAGGAATCGCCGTTACTGGTGCGCCTGATCATGCAGTCGGTTTACAAAAACAATGACCGGGAGATCAAGCATATCGGCTCCAAGCGCTTCGGCATACAGCATACGTTAAAGGGCATTTATACCCACAACGGGCTGCTGTATTTCCACCTCCAGTTGAAAAATTCATCCAATGTCCCTTTTAATGTGGATTTTATTACGTTCAAAATCGTGGACAAACAAGTAGCGAAGCGCACCGCCATTCAGGAACAGGTGATCTGGCCGCTCCGCGCCTATAACAACCTTATGCTGGTTAACGGCAGGCATACCGAACGGATGATTTTCGCACTGCCGAAATTTACCATTCCCGACGATAAAATGCTGGTGGTGGAACTGAACGAACAGAACGGCGGACGGCATCAACGGTTTACCGTGGATAATGCCGATCTGGTACGGGCAAGGGTGATTAACGAACTTAAAGTGAAATAGCCATGAAGCGAATAATATTTATACTTACGTTGGTCTTATGCTTCGCCCTTCCGGGCGGGGCATACGCCCAGCGTTGTTTGCCCGGTATGCGGGGCATACAGGTAACAGGCGGCATGGCGGACGGTTTTTATTCTTCCCCTACCCGCAACGAAACGGGCTATTACTTCGGGGCTGCGATGGCGACCTACACGAAAAACTGTAATAAGTGGGTGTTCGGCGGGGAGTACCTTGCACGGTACTATCCTTATAAGGACAGCCGCCTGCCGGTGGCGCAATTTACCGCCGAAGGCGGCTATTTCCTGAATATCCTGTCCGATCCGTCAAAAACCTTTTTCCTTTCGCTGGGCGGCTCGGCGGTGGCGGGTTACGAAACGGTGAATTGGGGCGACAAGCTGCTGTTCGACGGCTCGACGCTCGAAAACCGCGACCGCTTTGTGTATGGCGGGGCAATCACTTTGGAAATGGAAACCTACCTGACCGACCGTGTTGTGTTGCTGCTCACCGGGCGCGAACGCATCCTGTCCGGTTCCGATATGACAAAGTTCCACACACAGTTTGGAATCGGATTACGGTTTATGATTGATTAGGGATGAAAACAAGCGACGAGTGGTACACGCCTGCGGAGATTATACAATCGTTGGGCGAATTTGATTTAGACCCTGCATCTTCCGAGGAAGCCTACCGGCAGAACCGTTCGGCGAAACAGTTCTATACCGTAGAGGAAGACGGTTTAAATAAAGATTGGCACGGCAGGGTATGGCTCAATCCGCCGTATTCCAATCCGCTGATACAACAGTTCCTGGTCAGGATGGCCGAACACAATAACGGCATCGCTTTGGTTTTTGCCAAAGTCGAAGCCAAATGGTTCCACGATATTGTGCTCCGGCACGCTACGGCGATCAAGTTCCTGTATGACCGGGTACGGTTCTTCAGACCGGACGGCACGCAAGGCTTACAGCCGAGGAACGGCTCCATGCTGGTTGCATACGGAACGGAAAACGCCCGGATACTCTCAAACAATACCCTTAAAGGGAAATTTCTTTATTTATAAACAATGAAAAATATAATTCACAATGAAAAAATTCTTAGCATATTTCCATAATACAGGATGCGCCTCGGCAATTTCAAGCAAGCTTAATTGCACCCGGCTTTTACTGTATTTTTTATACACGCTATTGCTCGGTGCAATAGTCTGTGCCTGTAGCAACGATTTGGATGTTCGTCAGGCTTACGCATTTGATCTGGTTACTATGCCGGTTCCTAAAAAGGTCAAAAAAGGGGAAACCGTTGAAATCCGCTGTACATTAGTCAGGGAGGGCAACTACCGGGATGTAAAGTTTTTCATCCGTATGTTCCAGACGGACGGGGAGGGTGAACTGAAAACGGATGAAGGGACGGTATTCGAGCCGAACGACCTGTACCCGCTGACAAAATCCGTATTCCGCCTTTACTATACCTCTTTTTCGGAAGAGCAAAGCGTATTCACGGTTTACATAGAAGATTCGTTCGGGCAGGTTATTGAAAGGACTTTTTCCTTTCAGGATGATCCGGCAGAAGATACGGGGCAAGCAACAGGCTTCAAAGAGTATATGAAAGCTGTATTTTCCCTGCAATGCAAGATGCTGGCAGGTGGAAGTTCATTATTATAATAACATGGTGTATGCAAAGAACGCCCGGAATTTAATTCGGGCGTTTCTACCATCTAAGATGTTTCATATATTCATATCGGTTAATAAAAAATCCGCCTGTAAGCGGATTTTTTATTCCGTATCAACGAAAGTTATATTATTGTTGTCCTGTTCTTTTCCCATCGCCGCCCGTTTCTTTGCTTTCTCCTTTTTCTTCTTCTCCTTCCGGGCTTTATCATCCGCGATGATGTCTTTCAAGGAGCGGATAACGGCAGGTTCTTCACGCTTAAACCGTTTGAAGTATATTTCTTCAATGAATTGCGGCAACGGCGCTTTCCATATTTCCTGCTTGTGGTTGTCGATCTTGCCCAGCTTGTCGGGATTTAAGCCTAATTGTCGCGCCATTTCGACGTGTTTGTCGGACAGTTTGTATTTCTTTTGAGCGACTACCCATTTCTCTATTTTTACTGCCATGCCATACCGATATTATTTCAGTACAAAGATATCTATTTGCCTGAAAATGAAACGCAATAATATTGAAAAGATACTGATAAATAAAACAAAAAGTTGTCTTTACGTATCAGACAACTTTTTCCCATTTTCCAATCTGTATGATCGGCTCATTTTGAAAGTTCAATCGACTTTTTACGAAATTCCTTCAATGCCTTCTCAATGGCCAGGGATGCTTTACGGGCGCGGGTTCCCGCTGCCTTATTTCCGTTTTCGACCTGCAAAGCTGCATCTTTTGTAAATTCTGCGAATAGCCGGTTCAAATTGTCTGTTAGCTGTTTCATATCTTTATTTTAAATATTTCGTCGCAAAGATAAAGAAATAGAACAGTTGTTCAGTGATTTCTGGGGTATATTTTATCCGCTTGTACTCCTGAAACACCAAGACAGACAGAGAAAATTATCATTCGTAATATTGCGAATAATAAAACTATTCGTATATTTGCGAACTATAAATATTGATTATGTCAAAGAAAGAATTAGCAGACCAACAGGAGCAACTTGCACGCTTTGCCAAAGCGTTGGGGCATCCCATCCGTATCGCCATCTTGGAAATGCTGGCAACCCGGTCATGTTGTTATCACGGAGATATGTCGGAGATACTGCCGATTGCCAAAAGCACCTTGTCGCAGCATTTGAACGAACTCAAAGATGCAGGATTGATTCAGGGTACGATTACCTTACCCACCGTAAAATATTGCATCCATCAGGAGAACTGGAACAAGGCGAAAGGGTTGTTCGCGGACTTCTTCACCCAATTACAGAAGACAGAGGATATTTGCTGATATCAGAAAGTGCCGGAAAAACTGTGCCGGTATTTTTTTTGAATAGATGTTCGTTGTTCTACGAAATACGAATTGTAAATATACATACAACAAAAAAATAACTGAAATGAAAATTTTGATCCTTTGTACGGGTAACAGTTGCCGCAGCCAGATGGCACACGGTTTTTTACAATCGTTCGATCCCGGATTATCGGTTTATTCCGCAGGAACAAAAGCAAGCGGGAAGGTGAATCCCAAAGCGATAGAAGTCATGCAGGAGGCAGGGGTGGATATTTCGCACCATACATCCGATAGCGTTGACCACTATATCGACGATAAATGGGATTATGTGATTACCGTTTGCGGCGGTGCCAATGAAAGCTGCCCGACGTTTTCCGGCAAGGTAAAGAACCGCTTGCATATCGGCTTCGATGATCCGTCGGAAGCTACGGGAACGCCCGAATTTATACAATCGGAGTATATCCGGATAAGGGATGAAATCAAAAAAGCATTTTATAATTTCTACCAGCACCACATACTTTTTAATCAATTGGATGAAAGTTCAGACTATGTTATTATCTGTCATTGTGGAAAGATAACGTTGGGGAATATAAGAAATACGGTTAAAGCGAATTGTACCGATATCAAATCGGTAAGAAATTACTTGAACAAACATAATACGGGAAAATGTAAAGAATTATCCCCGAACGGGGTATGTTGCCATGAAAGATTTGAAAAAGTTATCGGTCTTTTAACAAATAACATATTGAGGAATGAGTGAAAAGAAACTTAACTTTTTAGACAAAAACTTAACCCTTTGGATATTCCTTGCTATGGCTGTCGGTGTGGGGCTGGGTTATTTCATCCCGTCATTCAGCGGCTATATAGATTCCATGTCAAGCGGGACAACAAACATTCCTTTGGCTATCGGCCTTATCCTGATGATGTACCCGCCATTGGCGAAAGTAGACTACAAACAACTGCCCAAGGTTTTTTCCAATGTAAAAATACTGACCGTATCACTCATCCTGAACTGGATTATCGGGCCTGTCCTGATGTTCTTACTGGCAATCCTCTTCCTGCACGATTATCCCGAATATATGGTGGGAGTTATTCTGATCGGTCTTGCCAGATGTATCGCAATGGTGCTTGTCTGGAACGATCTGGCGGAAGGGAATACGGAGTATGGCGCAGGATTGGTAGCCCTGAACAGCATCTTTCAGGTATTCTTTTACAGTTTCTATGCCTGGATATTCGTTACGAAGTTGCCTCCGCTATTCGGTTTTGAAGGGGCAATCGTGGATATTTCCATCGGTACGATTGCCCAAACGGTTGCCATCTATCTGGGCATCCCTTTCCTGATGGGTATCCTTAGCCGCTTGATACTCGTAAAGATAAAAGGGGAACAATGGTACAGGGAAAAGTTCATTCCTGCCATATCGCCTGTTACCCTTATCGCCTTATTGTTTACGATTGTGCTGATGTTCAGCCTGAAAGGGGAACTGATCGTACAAATACCGCTGGATGTGGTGAGGATTGCCATCCCGTTATTGGTCTATTTCGTGGTGATGTTCCTCCTTAGTTTTTTTGCAGGCAGGCTTATCGGTGCATCTTACGATAAGAATGCTTCGGTTGCTTTTACCGCCACAGGCAATAATTTTGAGCTGGCGATTGCGGTTGCCATAGGCGTTTTCGGTTTACACAGCGGACAAGCCTTTGCCGGCGTCGTCGGCCCGCTTGTCGAGGTGCCGGTGCTTATCCTGCTGGTGAATATTGCTTTTCGGTTAAGGAGAAAATATTATATCCGGGAAACGGATTAATGGTTATAATTTGAATCATATATCTTTAGCTTAGTAAGATCTTCCGGCTTTTTGTTTCTTTTTCTCCCGCTTCGTCCTGATGCTCATGGAAAAAGAAACGGGCGGTTTCCCGCCCGCCCTTATCATGCAGGAACATACCAACTGTCCCTGTAATCTTTGCCGATCAAGCTGAATACTCCTGATAATCCGCTGTTTCGGGCAAACTGTTTGGCTTGTGATATCGAAGGAAATTCGCCCAATTTCCTGAATCCGATGAATAGTATATACATTGTATCGGGTATTACGGGCGGATTGCTCCGCCCTGATTAGTGTTTTACAGAATATCTTTGGCTTTCCGCCCGTCCGAAACAGTGAGTTTTCCATCCCTGTCCCGCAGCCAGTACAGGAAAAAAACAACGGTGTCAACGGAGATTGCATGAAAACCGTTGAACAGGTTCAGTAAGGCAAGCGGTTCTTTTTCTTTGGCTTGCATGGCTTCTTCACTTGTCGCATAGGCGTTCTCCCCTTTGCCGAAACGCAGGGAGTTATTGACGGTATATTCCGTTTCATTGTTTGATTTCAACTTCCGGTATATGAATTGCACCAAATCCCTGAAGTCGTGTATCAGGTCGAACGGGTGCAGGGCTTCCAGTTCCTCTTTCAGTTGGGTATGGATCTCCCTTAGCATCGGTTCTATGGCAAACCACTTGGTGCGGTTTCGGATGCGTTTACAGGTGGCGGGGTCATGCACAAAATTCAGGAACAGGTAACTGTCGCTTAACGTGCAATAGCAGTCATAACAGAATTGGGTATGATACTCCGTGTCGCTCTTTTTTACCGACTTGTTTATGATTATCCTGATTTGGCTGTCCTCCAACAAATAGATGCGGATGCTCCATCGGTCGGTTTCAAAGCCTGATTGATAATGCCTGTTGCCGTTTACCCTGTTCAGGGTGTATTTTTTACTCTTGTATGTGATTACTATGCTGTTGGTTTTCATATCCATGAAATTAAAAGTTGTTATTTAAAAGCCTGTCTTCAATGTCATCGTACAGGTCATTGAACCTGTCCTGGTATTCTTCGTAAAATGAGCCGTTGTCGTCGCACATGTCCTCACAGGATTTGCCGTATTCTGTCTCCAGTGCGATGTCTGCCAGTTCGCAAATGATTTCCATTTGCAGGCTGTTGGCATCGTCAGCGGAAAGTTCAATTACTCCCGTTCTATATTGCCAATATTGGTACATATTATCCCTGTCCGATTGGGCAAGTTTTTTCCAGAACATGCGGAAATGATAGCCCGATGCCGTATCGCTGTTCATGCCCGAAAACAGTTCCTTTGTTTCGGTGGTCGAGTTCTCCCACCATTGGTTGGCTGTTACATTATCCGTCAGGTTGCTTTTATGTCTTGTTACCGTCTTATTTTCTTTTGTTTTCATATTGTTTTCTGTTTTAATGTTTTATGCTGTTAATCTTTGTTCTATGAGGGGAATATTTTGATTGACAAGGTGTACAATCCTGTTGTGGTATTTGGTGTTCCTGTTGCATACGCCCCTCGATTGGATGACCTTTAGCTGGGAAAGGGATACTTCTATGGTTTCAATCCTTTTCCCGTCTATACAGGCGGAAAGTATCAACGAATCCACCTTTGAATGGTAACCGCTGACACAATGATGCATCAACCTTCCCTCCAGTAGTACCTCTGCCACGCTTTCAAGTACACGGATACTGATAATCCCATCGGAGAATACAAGCCCAAAAAACTTCTCTTTGGCTTGCCTGTATTCGGCTTCTTTTTCCAATTGCTTTTCGAGTTCCAACCGTGCATCGGCTTTTGCTTTTTTGACTACATAGCGGTCGTGTTCCGCTTTCAGGTCTGTGGGGCATACATATTTGGCGTTGTGCAGGTCTTTCCCGAAGAACCGTAACAGGTCGATATAGTCGCACCAAAGCGTAGCATCTTTGATGGTGTAATTATTGCGGATGCAGATGCGGACGGATGCCCAATAATTGTCAATGTTCCTTTGCCAACCCATGTCCAACAACCTTTTTAACAACTTGGTTTGTCCTGTTTTCAGCAGGGTTTCGGCTCTGTTGTCGGTCAGCAGGGTACGGAACAGGTCTAAAGGTTTCTGCCCGTAAAACGCTTTTTTGTAGCCTGTCCTTTTCAGTTCGGGGATCAGTTTCTGACGGGGATAAATTTCGCCTGTTCCAATCCTGTCATAGACATTTAGACAAAACTTGTTGTTGCTGTTTTCGCTGCGCAGTTCCAGCGGTGTATGAAATATCCATGAATCAATATAGCATGTTCCCAATGTTTGCCGAAGCCGTGCGAATGTGCAGTATTTGCCATCAGGGGCGATCCACCGCTGCATCACTTCCGAATGGGAGTATTGGGGCAATGCACCTACTTTGGCAACACATTTCACCATGATTGTCCGCAATACCTGAAACCCTTCGCAAGCGGTTACAATGGTCATATAATAGCTTCCGCTGAATACCCGCTTTTTGGTGGTCTTTACCGCTAATTTTGTTTGGCAGTTCGGGCAGTTGCAGTCTGTCAGGGTGTCGACCAGATAGCCCGTTCCCTGCCACGAATGCCCGCATTTGGTACAGGTGATTGTCCCCTCGTCGGTTCTGCGCCCGATATGTTCAATGGCGTTGTCATATCCCCATTGAATCTGCTTTCTGGTGAGTTTCGGCAGTTTCTTGCTTGCTTCAACTACCCCTTGTTGGAATTTATTCTTTGCTTTCATCGGATCATACGTTAAAAATCAAATAAATTGGGTTGGGGGTTCAATGCCACTTTCTTGGCTTTCTTTACGGGTTGTGTCATTTTCTTATAGGCTTCGTCCTGTACCCGTTGTATGGCGTCTTTTCGTGCCTGTTCTTTTTCTTCGGCTGTGAGTTCCACAACATAGTTCACCACCACATGGGCGTTGATCGGCTTGCCTATTTCAATGTTGTCTTTCAGGTAATAATCGGCAGCCATTGAATAGATTTCTTCATCGGCAAAGCCGTTGCAACCGCTTTTCTGTACCGTATCCAAAATATAGGCAATACAGTTGTCGATGGTCTTTTCGGGCAGGGAGTAGCGGAAGGAGAAAAGTATATCCGATTCCGCACGTTGGTCTAAATATGCCTTTATGGTGTCTTTGAAATGATTTGTTGCTTTCATATTTTTGGAATTTATGGGGGCAGGGTTATTGCCCCCGTGTGAATAATCTCTTTATTAATTGAGGTTTACCAATTTGCGCAAATCCTGTTCTTTGCTCTTTTGAAAAATCCACCCTGCTTTTTTCTCCCCGTTGTGGGTCAATCGGGCATTGAAACGTCCGCCCAAAGCGGAAAGGGCATCTTTTATCGGTTTGGTATTCCCGAAAATGGCGATTGCCTTTTCCGAATAGTCCACGATGATAAAATCGCCCGTGATGGTTTTTTGTGCATCGCCTGTTACAGTTGCGGAAACGGCTTTGATATGGATATTGTCTTCGCTCCCTGCGGTATAGGCAAATTCCTCTACCGTGCGGTTGCGGTCGTACACGGGTACTTTTTCGATGATCCAGCCGTGATATTTGCTTTCGCCCAAATAATACCCTGCACCCATGCTGTATTTCTCCCTGTGTTCGTAATCCTCGTTATACTCCGCTAAATAGGCGGTTTCCTCAAAATTGGATGCGTGTTTGCGCATTTCGGAAAAGATGTCCCTTTTATGGGTGGAAAATCCCAAAATGACGGTGCGCTGTGTACTGCTTGCGAAATAATCGGTCATACTGTCGCTTTCGTCCTGTTTCAGCCGTGCCACGATAACCGCCTTAGCATTTTCGGGAAAGAGTTCGGCAAAGCGTTTGCGACCGACTTCTTTTACTTCTTCCACCCGTATGCGTTCCTTTTCGGCTTCGTCCGCTTCCGCTTTGGCTTTCGCCTGTGCTTCCTGTAGGAGGATGGCGACCTCGAAAGCGTCCATAAATTCGGGGTTTATATCGTCGTAATACCTGCCGATACCGAATTTTTGGGATAAGGGGGTAAGCATATCCGTCCTGTCCATGTCTTTTGTCCTGATATTGATCAGGTGGTACATGTACCCGATTCTTTCAATGTATTCCACTTTACAGACCACATAGCGGGATTCACTCATGGCGTAGCCGTAACCGATAACGACTTGGTTTTCTTTGACAACCTGTACTTCCGTATCTGTGGTTGTTCCTGCGAATAATGAATGATACTTTGTCATAGCTTTAATTTTTAACGGATTATAAAAAAGTCAGGAGAATGAAAAGGAAAGCGATTACAGCAAGCAACGCCACCAGACAGGAGAGGATGCCCCGAAGCAGGGGAAGGAGGAAATATACGCCCACCAAGACCCATAGAAAGCCTGTTCCCCACACGGAGAACCCTAAAACTACCAAAGCGATTTTTACCGCCAATTTTATGCTAATTGGAAGGTAGGAGGATCGATGTTTCATATTTTTTTCTGTTCGTATCATAATTTCTGACCTTTTTTTTATGCCGTATCGGAGCCGGTGAGGAGTGTTCGAGTTTCAGGAGCGTAAAAAAGGTAGTGTTTAGCCGTGCAAGGTTTTGGCGAATAAATACGCTCGCCCGGATAGATTAAGGAAGGGAAAGAGGAAGATTTTTCGACAAACCCGGAGGGCTTGACCTTGCCCCGGCGTGAAGAACACGGACATACCTTTGCACCTGAAATCGAACTCTCAATCAGGCTATCACGGCATATCATAAACGGGGAAGAAATTATTAAAAGATACGGGCAGGAAAAAACATCGCCCCCACGGTTCAATCCGGCATACGGGGGCAAATTCCATTGGCGGCGATCAGGACAAACGACGCCATGAAACTGCCAATATAGGACAAGCCATTGGCAGCCTAAAAAATTCACGTATCTTTCCTCTAAAAATCCCCATGACAACCCTTAATAATAACCCGTATACTCATTTAATATACAGAACCTTACTTATGTCTTTATTTCATGGGCAGGCACGGGAAAACCACCCGTCTTTATTTTTAAAGACCGGAATAATGGAATAATAATATACTTTCCTCTACGAGCTTTCCTGTCTCACACGCGCTTTCATTGCCGGCAAAGCCTGTCGATCATTTTGAGAACACGGGATCATGTTTTTCAACATGTCGCCACAAAGGTAGGGAACTGAGGTGATGCCGGAAGAAACTATCCGGTGGGAAGGTTTCTCAACCAGGCGTTACCGCCTGTAAATTTCTGTTGGCATCAAAGGGTTGCCCTGTTTTCAACACGTTAAAAATGATTACCAGTATTTTACGTGTTATAGCCATTAACGCCTTCTGCGATTTCATCCGTCTGGAGAGCTGATTGTACTTTTTACCCAAAAACGACCTTTTCGAACGGGCTGCCGACCAGGAAACTTGAATAAGCGACTTTCTAAGATACTTGTTCCCGTGAAGGGTTTTACGGGACTGTATCTTGCCCGCCGACTCATCGTTCCTGGGGCGTAGCCCGGCCCAGCCCACTAACTGGGAAGCCGAACCGAAGGCGCCCATGTCATTGCCGATTTCAGAGAGGATACACATCGCGCTGTATTTTTGGATGCCCGGTATGGTACACAGCAATGAGATTTCCCTTGCATAATATTTATCCGCAAGTTCTTCTAAATGGTTAAGGCAAGCAGCCTGCTGTTTTTCAAACAAATCCAGTTGTTCCATACATTGTTTGAGCAATTCAATGTCAGTTGGGCACAGTACTCCGTCCAGGGAATCGCCAATGACCTGGTCCCCGTGCTTGTTCCTGATACGTCCGTGAACCAGCCGGGCAAGTTTGCCGCGGTCGCGTTCCCCCTGTATGAGGGCATTAATGATCTTGCGTAGCGAGACATTGTTCCCCTGGTTCGAGACATAGTTGCTGAACCGGATGTTACAGCGCTGCAACTGGTTGTCCAGTTGTTGTTCAAGACGGACCCGGTTTTTGGTGAGACGGAAGCATTGCCTGCCGTATTGACGCATTTCCTGTAATACCCCCTCGGGTACGAAGCTGCCTTTTATTAAACCCTTCTGGAGGCATTGGGCTATCCAATGAGCGTCCTTCACGTCACTTTTACGGCCGGGCAATTGCCTGATGAAATAAGGGTTGGCCAGTTTTAGCGAAAAATCAGACGCCAGGACATGCCACACAGGCATCCAATAGATGCTGGTACTCTCCATGGCGACTCTGCCACAGCCATGCGACACCAAGGTGTCACGCAGGGAGGTTAGCTCGGGGGTGAGTGTCCCGAAACGCTTCTCGAAAATTTTATTGCCTTGCTCGTCCAGAATACAAGCAAATACACTATCTTTGTGAACGTCAAGGCCACAAGCTTTTTCCATAAATTGCCGGAATTTAATTGTTAGACAATTAGTTAATTTTATTGGTCAAAGAACCAACTTTCAAAGGTAACATTTGTGCTTCGAGCACGGTACGGTAAGCCTGAAAAAGTTCAAGTGGCCTTGATTTTTATTTCACGCGCTTGGAAATACCCTAATTTTCATGTAATTTTGATGCACTAATTAAGATGCAGCCAATATGGAGCGATTTTTTCCACTCAAACATTTAACAGTTGGACAGTTACGCGACCTATACCGCGATGCCTGCAAGGTCGGCAAACTATTGGTTGAACATGACCAACCAGGGGTAGAAGGGCATTATGAGATTAATCTGCCCGAAGATGAGATACTGAAAAATATCAGTGACGAAAACCAGAATTATCTTGTTTTTCACGAGAATTTTGAAAACGAACCCGATGCGACTATAATCGCCTTTTCCTTATCCCCACATCCGTTTACAACGGCTTATATCGACATTGATAATGCAAGGCTGGATTGGTTTGTCAAAAAGTACGGCCTTAACGAACCCGATGCGACTATAATCGCCTTTTCCTTATCCCCACATCCGTTTACAACGGCTTATATCGACATTGATAATGCAAGGCTGGATTGGTTTGTCAAAAAGTACGGCCTTGCGGAGTGGTGGCAAATGGAGGGGGATGAAAGGAAACATTACCCTTTCACAAAGTTTTATACGCTGGAGCCGGTGAAACGGCATAACCTCAACTAAAATCAAGCCCCGACAAGGGGCTTTTTGTCTC
Source organism: Limibacterium fermenti (assembly GCF_041902845.1). Classification (GTDB taxonomy): domain Bacteria; phylum Bacteroidota; class Bacteroidia; order Bacteroidales; family Dysgonomonadaceae; genus Limibacterium; species Limibacterium fermenti. Next base: position 1,728,605 of record NZ_CP159486.1, on the reverse strand, counting down.
CATCCTGTGCCACTCGTTGCCTGATGCTTCCATCGCTTATCATCCTGACACATAGGTCAAATAAAGGGTTTATATTTGTTCTCCCGTGATAAAATAAACCACTAAAAAAATGAAAGATGGAAATAATAAACATAGAAGCCCGAACATACGAGGCAATGATAAAGCGTTTCGATTCCTTTACCCGAAAGGTGGAATCTTTGTGTGAGCAGCACCGTGACGTAGGACTGAAAACGTGGCTGGATAATCAGGATGTTTGTCTGATGCTGGGCATTACCAAACGTACCCTGCAAACTTACCGGGAAAGGGGGTTGATACCCTTCTCCCGCATCCGGCATAAAGTGTTTTACAGGCCGGAAGATGTGGAAAAATTGCTGCAATCGTCGTCGCACCCTTCAATTCTGCGTAAGCCATGAAAAACTACCTGATAGACAACAGCGACCCGCTTGTGGATGACCTTCTCAGACGGATGGAAAAAGCCGGCAAAGCGCTTGACAAGTTGGAGATGCCTGAGCGCCGTTCCTTTAACGGGCAACGTTTCCTTACGGACAGCGAACTTTCCGCCATTTTGAAAATCAGTCGCCGGACGTTGCAGGAATACCGTTCGGCGGGGATCATTCCCTATTACCTGATCTGTGGCAAGGTTTTGTATAAAGAATCTGAAATCCAACAATTCCTGGAGGAAGGCCGGAAACGGAGCCTCGATGAACAGGAATTGCTATAAACAGGAAACGACCCTTTTTCGGGGTCGTTTCCTGTTTTATGATATATGGGATTTAATTCAGCATGGCTCCCATACCCGGAATTTTCCAAAGGACAGCGGAGTGGACAGCCTGCCCGATGATCCACCGGCGGAATTGCTGCGCCTCACGTGATTTTAACCGGAAAGCCAATGCCGTTATCATTTCCAGGTTGTAGAGCGTTAGCATACAGCCGTTTCCAGCCTGTTGATGGCGGCAGGCTTCTTCCTCCCGCAATACTTCATTTTTCAGGATTGACCGTATATTGCTGCCTACGGCTGACACGAAAACCCCGAAAAGGCAGGCGATCTGGTGTTGTGTGAGCCAGACGTTTCCCGCTACCGGACGGATCGTTACCCGTCCTTCTTTTATTGTAATGGATGTTGTATTCATACTGATACGTTGTTTAATGGTTGAGTATTAATGCTTGCCTTTTTTTCTACCGGATAACGGATGCCCGCCCGTAGCGTTTCGTCTTCGTACAAGGACACCTTATCCGAAACTGTCCGCGCTTTCAGCCGTTTCATGTCCTCATCTACTTTTGTGTCCGTCACTTGTGCATATATCTGTGTGGTAGTAATGCTTTTATGTCCCATCATCCGGCTTACCGTTTCAATCGGGACACCCTGCGAGAGCGTAACATGTGTCCCGAAATTGTGCCTGCTTTGATGGAACGTTATCCGGCCTATTCCACATGCTTCTTCCAGTCCATGTATCATTTTGCACACATAAGTCCTGCTGTATATGTTGAATATCCTGTCGCCGGTACGTTCCGGGCGGTATTTTTCAATGATTTGCAGGGGTATTTCCAACAGGCGGATCGGGCAATCCGTTTGGGTTTTCTTCCGTTTAATGTGAATCCACCAGCTACCGTCCCCGGCTTGTCTGAGATGCTCGGTGGAGAGCCTTTTCAAGTCGGCATAAGCCAATCCCGTAAAGGTTGAAAACACGAACCAGTCGCGGATGCGGCATAATGTCCGGTTTTCAATCCGGCATTGCATCAGCCGTTCAAGGTCTTCTAATTTTGAGTGACGGCTCACTTTGGACGGTTGTTCGGGGTGGAAGGCCATAAACGGGTCGCGTTTGAGCGTTCCCTGGCTGACAGCCCGTGAGGTCATTTTTTTAAGTATAATGATATGGCCGGAAAGTGTTGATTGTGCCATGCCCTTATCAGTACGCAACCAAAGGTCGTAAGCGTCCATAAAAGACATATTCAGGCTTTTGAGCATAACGTCTTCCGTTTTGTATTCCTTCATTAAAAACTCGGAGAGCAAAGAGTAAGAACGCAGGTAATATTCATACGTTTCTTTCACGCGGTCAACGCCGACACGTTTCTTAAACTCCCTGTTATGTTCGTCAAAAAGTTTCATCAGGGTGAGGGGCTTTTGGGCGATCCCTTTCAGCGCATTTTTGACAAGTTCCGCCGTCACAAAACCTAGGCTTTCCTGTATCTGTTTGTAATGCCCGGTAATTTTTTCAGTCAGTTTTTCAATGGCCTTGTTCACTTCCAGTGCATTGCGGCTTTTACCGGCGGCCTTGCCTTCCTGCGGCTCCCAAATGTCCGGATCGACCGATATTTTGGTTCCGACCTGTTCGGATTCCGCGTCTATACTTATACGGCAAAGTAGCTGGCATGTGCCGTCCTGACGAGTTTTTGTCCGGTTGATATAAAAGAGGACGGCAAAGGTACTGCGCCGTTTTTCCTGTTTATTATTCATTGTTTCCATAAGAAATTTACTTTAAGTATTTATTAAATGGCAAATTGGAACTTCCCGGCGATACGCTCGTCGAGGGCTTTCATATCCTCGTCGATCTTGTCGTCGGTAATCTTCGCATAGATCTGGGTGGTCGTTATCCGTGTGTGTCCAAGCATCCGGCTTACCGTTTCAATGGGGACTCCCTGCGAAAGCGTTATTTCGGAGGCGTAAGTATGGCGCCCTACGTGGAAAACCATTTGTTCCCACCGCTCGATACCGCACGTTTGGGCAATAGCTTTCACCCCGTCGTTCATCGTTGAACTACTGAACATCGGCAGTAGCCGTCCTTTTGACGCTATTCCACGGTATCTTTCAAGGATTTGCAGGGGAAGTTCCATCAGTGGGATTTCATAGGAATTGTCGTTTTTCTTGCGTGTCGTCCTGATCCATACTGTCCCGTCTTCAGCGAGGGTTAAATCCTCGTCGGTCAGCTTATACATATCGCTGTAAGGCATGCCCGTATAGCAAGCAAAGAGGAACAGGTCGCGGATCAGGTAATGGTTCGGACAGGTTAGCGGCGTGGTCATCAGTTTGTCCAGTTCCGTACGGGTAAGGTATTTTTGCACAGACCTGGGGCGTTCCGGGCTATAACCTGCAAAGGGGTCGTGTGTAATAATCCCCTCGCAGATCACATAATTGATAATGATACGCAGGCGGGTCGTTATCTCAATAATCGTCCCCGGCGAATACCCGGATTCTATACGCAAGTGAAAATCAAAACTCTCGATAAAGGATTTATCAAGCGCCTTAAACGGGATGTCCGACAGCCTGTATTTCTTTTGCAGGAATTTTTCAAGATGCCCCAAAGCGTACCAATAAGAATAGGCCGCTTTTGCCGAACGGTTTACGCCGACCCGCTTATCGAAATTCTCATTGTGCTTGCGGAAATACGAGACAAAGGTTTCCTGCCCGAATGCCATGCCGAGCAGGGCGCTTTTAACGTCTTCGGCGGTTACTTTGATCCTGACGGCATGCAGTTCTTTGTAATGCGACAGGGCGGATGCCCTGTAAGCGTCCAGCTGTGCGTTGATCCCGGCTGCCGCATGGCTTTTCCCGGTTGCACGGCCGGCAGCCCATAAAGATACCGGCACAGTTATTTTGGCACTGAACGTGGTTTCGGTTTTGCCGATTTTGAGCCGCGCCATGACGGGACACTTGCCGTCCTCTTTCATTTCGTTCTTTTTCAGGTAGAACGACACCTCTACTTGTTGTTTCATACTCTGTTCATATTAATTACAAAATTAACTGATACAGAGCTATTTGAAACCATTCAAAACATGGTGTAACGGGGAAAGAAACCCCGATTTTCAGCGACAAAACCCACTTTTCCCCGTTGGCATGGAAAAAAAGGATTATCTTTGTCCGGAATTAGAAGAAAAACGAGTGCTCTTTGATAGTGTAGGCCGTGTTTAAGAGGTTGTTCCGGATGTTATCCTGCTGCTTTCTGACAGTCCAAAAAGGCAACGGATAAGTAGCAGAACTTTCGCTTAACCCCGCTTTATTCTTCTTTTTCACATATTGGAAGAATATAGCGGAACAACACCTAACTAACTTACCTATCAAACACTTACTTTATCAATCCGTATTCTTCCAATATATGCGAAATTTTACATACATTTGTAGTTTTTTTTCTCTATTCGATGCGTTGCAGCAGGTCGCCCGTGAGCTTGGTGTTGAAGAACTTCACGGGTTGATGCGGGTGGCGATGTGCAGACTTATCGTATATTTTATCAAACACGCTTGCTAAATTCAAATCATTCTGTTATATTTGCAACATATATGATCGTATTTATTATCTCTATTTTTACACATTAATGGATATTATTGTATGCATTTGATTTATGATTTCGACATGGATTCTCCCGCCGACATTATGCAGCTCATGGCTCAAAATCTTCAGAAACGGCGTTTGGAAAAAGGATTATCGCGCACCACTCTTTCCGAAATAAGCGGGGTGCCGGCACCGACGATTGCTAAATTTGAACGGCAACACACAATTTCTTTGCTCTCTTACGTGGCTTTGGCCAAAGCATTGGGCCATGCAAAAGAGGTAAAAGGGTTACTTTCGGTGCCGCTCTATGACACGATGCAGGAGTTGGAGACCATCAATAAGAACAAACAACGGAAAAGGGGCCGCCGCAATGAAAGAAGTAAATAAATTATCCGTTTTGTATCACAGTCGTAAGGTAGGAGAACTAACCATGACTCCCGATAAGCGGCAATGTGCATTCCAGTATGACAAGGAGTGGCTATTGTCGGGATTTTCGCTCTCTCCGCTGGATCTGCCTTTAAGGCAAGAGTTGTTTATTGCCAAGACTGAGCCTTTTTGGGGCAACTTCGGCATTTTTGAAGACAGTCTGCCGGATGGTTATGGACGCTACCTTTTACACCGTATGTTAAGAAAGCGGGGAATTGACGACGCCACACTGACACCTCTTCAGCGGTTAAGTATTGTCGGGACATCCGGGATGGGAGCGTTATCATATATTCCCGAAACATACATCGGAGAAGAGAAAGTTTTTCAGGAGTTAGATCAATTGCAACAATTGGCGCTGGACGTATTTTCCGAAAAGACAGACACCGGTGCGGAGGTGCTTTATTTTAACAGCGGCAATTCCGGCGGTTGCCGTCCAAAATGTTTATACCATGACCACGAAGGAGCGTGGCTCGTGAAATTCCGCCACACCTATGATCCTCAAAATATGGGTGAAACAGAATTTCACTATAATACAATCGCGCGTGCATGCGGCATAGAAGTTCCGGACTTCAAGCTACTCAAAGGGAAATACTTTGCCACAAAGCGTTTTGATATAGAAAACGGAGAACACTTACATATAGCAACTGCCGGAGCATTGCTCAATGAATCCATTCACCATCCCAAACTTGATTACAAAACATTGCTGCATCTCACCGGTTTTCTTACACAAGATTCTGGACAGGTAGATGAAATGTTCCGTCGTATGGTATTCAACGTGTTGGCCGAAAACAAAGACGACCATGCCAAAAACTTCAGTTTTATCTGCCGCGACGGAAGATGGACTTTGTCCCCCGCTTACGACTTGACGCGCAACACAGAGGGATACAACGGAGAGCATGCGACTTCGGTAAACAATGCAGGCCTGCCGGATGTGGAAGATATGCTTATTGTGGGTGAAACAATCCGCATTCCCCGTCGGAAGGGTATGGCGATCATCGGTGAGCTCCTCGAACGTTGCAGTGAAATCTTGTCGTCGAGGTTCGTAAACCTGTAATTTAATGTATCAAAAGACGTCATTCCGCTCGAAAGTGTCCCGGAAACACTCCGAAGTGGCTTGAGAGCATACATTTATGTCTCCGAGCCATTACGGAATGTCTTTGAGTCATAATTTTATGTGTCTGAGTCATTATTGAATGGCTGCGAGTCATAACGAAATGGCAAATTGCCATTCATGAATGTCTTGGAAACACTTCATTATGTGTGGAAGACACTAATGAATGACTGCGAGACGTTCCGTAGCGGGTAGACGACAAACGATACTTTTATTATTATAACGATATCAATCTTAAAATCAATCTCTCCTCAATCTTTATTTTTTTATCTTTTCAGTAAATCCGGTCTCAACCGTTGGGTGCGCTCCATCGACTGCTCCATGCGCCATTCGGATATCTTGCGTTCATGCCCCGACAGCAGCACATCGGGCACTTTCCACCCTTTGTATTCGGCCGGACGGGTATAAACAGGCGGCGCCAACAGATTGTCCTGAAACGAATCGGACAGTGCCGACTGCTCATCGCCGATCACACCGGGAATAACCCGCACCACGGCATCGGCAATGACGGCCGCAGCAAGCTCGCCGCCGGTCAGCACATAGTCGCCGATAGAGACTTCACGCGTCACCAAATGCTCCCTCACCCGGTAATCCACCCCTTTGTAATGGCCGCACAGAATGATGATGTTCCGGTATAACGAAAGTTCATTCGCCAGCGACTGGCTAAACTGTTCGCCGTCGGGCGTCGTGAAAATGACTTCATCGTAGTCGCGTTCCGATTTCAGCAGCGAAACAACTCGGTCGATCGGCTCGATCTGCATCACCATGCCCGCCTCTCCCCCAAACGGGTAATCGTCCACCCGCCGGTGCTTGTCGGTGGAATAATCGCGCAGATTGTGCAAATGAAACTCGGCCAATCCTTTTTCCTGGGCTCGCTTTAATATGGATGAATGGATGGCGCCTTCAATCATTTCGGGAAGTACGCTGAGAATATCGATACGCATACGAATTAATAATTAGCAAATTAATAAATTAGCAAATTAGCGAATTAGCAGATTAGTTGGAGCCGCTTGCCGGTACGTTTCCTTGACCTTGAGAACTTTCCCCGCCTTTCACATCATCGTTGGAGATGGTGCGGTTCACCTTCTTAATCGACGTTTTCAAATCTCCGAAACGGTAAGTGATGCTTAACCGCAAGGTACGCATAGGGATATTATAGATGCTCTTCTGCCGGAATCCCTCTCCTTCCGTCGTCGAATTAAGCCGGAGATATTTACCGAAGATATTGTTCGCGGAAAGACCGATATCGAGTTTCTTGTCGAAAAAACTTTTGGTCGCGTTCAATGAGTAAAAATAATAGGCTGATTGCGTCGTCTGCAATTCGACATTACTGGAAAAAACGCCGCCGTTAGCCGACAACCTGAATTCTTTCGGGAAAGTAAAGGTCAATCCGGTAAACGCTTGTCCCGAAATACCGCTATTACGCAAACTGTTATTCTCGTTGCTTTGCAAATCGGTATAACCGATGTTTCCGTTCAAGTAAGTGCGAAGGAGTTGCGAGGGCGACCAACTGCCGTACACATTCAACCCCACATATTGATTCTTACCGATATTGGCATAGGTATTATTTGTAACGCCATCTTTTACAAAGCTGTAAGAAGAGATAGAGTTGTTTGTATACGTATAAGACAGGGTGGCATTGAAATTGATTTTCTGGGAAAACGAGCCGTAGTTGATATTGAAGTTATGCGATTGCTCGGAATCCAAATCGGGATTACCGTAACTGATATCGGAAGGGTTTGCATCGTTGACATAAGGATTGAGCACCCAAATACCGGGACGCGAAATGCGCATGTTATAACCTAAGCGCACCGTCTGCGTCATGCCCAACTGATACGAAAAGGTAAGCGTCGGCACCAAATCGAAGAAATGCGTTTGAACCGTCGTATCGTTTTTTGCACTCATAAAATGAATATTCTGATCGGTATACTCCCCGCGTAATCCGGTCTTTATGCCGATTTTACCGGTTTTGAAAAAGTATCCGGCATATCCCGAAGCAATGCGCTGACCGTGGTCGAGATCGTTTTTACGGCTGGGGTCGTCAAACCAGGCGGCATTCTGCACATCATAATACGTGTATTCGCCGCGGCTGATATTATCGCGGAAGATATATTTCAGTCCGGCTTCCAGTTCGTGTTTGGGATGAAGGGGATTGACATAATCGATTTGCGCCGTATGCTCGGTTCCCCTCGGATCGTTTACACTCTTCAGGCGGTAACCATCTTCCAATTTACGGCCGTTACCTTCATAAAAATCTCCTTCTACATGATTATATTCGCTTTCATATTCGCTGCCGCTCGGATTCTTTTCAAAACGGTACGACATGGTGAGCATCTCGCCCTTCTTTTTAAAACTCCGTTGATAGTCGGCTGAAAGATTAATGCCGCCATACTCCGACACCGACCGGCTGTGGAGATCGTAGGAATAGGTACGCGCACCGGTAGAGCGGGCAAGCTGGTCGGACAAGGAATTGAACGTTCCCCCGTAACGCGACGCCGACAAGTTGAACAAATTCATCGTATCGGGTTCGAAACTGATAGATCCATCGAGGTAAAGGCCGTTACCGTCACTTTTAGCCGAACTTTTTTGCGTAAGCATATTCTCCGGGTTCGGCGATCGGTCTTCACGCTCGAAAGACGATTCGGAAGCCGGCCTTGCATGGTGATTATAACCGGCGTTGCCCGAAAAGCCGAACTTACCGTATTTTAACGTCAGGTACGTGTTGCCGCCGTATCCCTTGTTCGTATCGGCATTCGCTCCTACCGAACCCGAGTAGCCGTCGTCGACGCGCTTATCGGTAATAATGTTGATGATGCCGCTCACGCCTTCGGCATCGTATTTGGCGCCGGGGTCGGTAATAACTTCAATATCTTTAATGCTGTTGGCCGGCATGCTTTTAAGGACTTGCGAGGGATTGTTCGTCACCATGTTGGAAGGTTTCCCGTTCAGATAAATCTTGAAGCTCGAAGAACCTTTCACTTGAATCTTGTCTTCGGCATCTACGGTCACCAAAGGGACTTTTCGCAAGAGATCCAATACGCTCGATGTAGGAGCCTCAGGATCTTCCTTCACATTGTAGGTAAGTTTATCGATATCCACTTTCACCAGCGGACGTTGAGCCGTTACACTCACCTCGCCCAACTCGACGGAACTTTCCGTCATTTCAATTTTTCCTAAATCAACGATAGGTGACTCGCCGGTAATCTCTACCGGAACCGTGCGGTTGTCCATGCCCATAAACTGAAAGGTAATAAGATACTTTCCCGCCGGCAGAGAGACGGAGAAGTTTCCTTTTTCGTCGGTGGCAAATTTTTTAACGGAAGCGTCGGGTTTATCGGTAACCGCTACCGAAGCGGTCACATAAGAGAGAGGTTGTCCGTCACTTTCTACAGTGACCTGGCCTTTTACCGTTCCTGTTCTTTGAGCAAATAATGCATTTCCGACCAGACAGAATATGGCCACCAGAAGTGTTTGTTTCATTTTAGCAATTGAATTTATTGCCCCAAAAGTACATAATATTATTATAACAGATTCCCGAATAAATAGGCTATTACGATAATTTAGTAAAGAGAAGTGGGTTGCCTCTCTATTTTTAGGTTTTTAAACACGCTCCCCCTACCGCGTTTAACGAAACGAGGCTGTTATTGAAACTCTTTTGCGGCAAGAATATGCATTTCACTTCCTGCTCCTGTCGATTCTTCCGCCATTCCGACCGACACAATCAGCAAATGAACCGACCTACAGGCCTTCCTTCCCTTCATTCCAATAAGGTTCCGTCTTTATTTTTTTTTGAGAAATACCTTTTGAAATCAAAAATTCTTTTACCGCCCGGATGGACTTAACCCTTCCCGTGAGATAGAAGAAAACAACTTTGTATTTCAACGAACCGCCGGGACCGATCAATTTTATTTCGTCCCCTTTTTCCAGAGCATCTGCCCAGCGAGAGCCAATGCCTTTACCGTGAAGATAAACTCCCGCGTTCATGATCTTCAACATCATTTTTCCACCCCAACTTTTTGTAGGTTTACGCGTATTTTCAAAGAATTTTTTCATTACTCAACTATTTTTTAATCGTTTCCTGAACAACACAAACAAAAGGAGAAAGAATATCAGATAAGCAATATTAAACCCGGCTCCGGACAATAGCGCCGATGCCGGATCGGGCAAAAGTTTCACAACAGGGTACTGATAAATGCCGAGAAGTGCGGGCGTAAATAGCCCCATCATAAAGACCTATTAATAAACCCGATACCTTTGTCCCCTTTTAATGGGATATTCCATGCCGTTACTTCAAACGGACTTTCAATCCCGCCTTGACTTGAAAATGAGGGTTCAGGTAATAACTTTCGGGCATATATCCCTTTGTTTTATAGTCGTAACCGAGAAAAAGCGAAAGATTATTCCGGTTGGTATACTTGTCAGGCAACAATTGATACTCGAATAATTGATTGATAGAGAAACCGGAGAACGAAGAATCCGTCTTAAACGCAAACGCCGTCGGCTGTTGCCATGCTATCAACGAACTTGTCGCATAGAAATTGCGGGATAATTGCACGTCATATAATTTATAGCCTATACCCCATGTCGTTTTATCAAAATTCCTGTATTGTTTAACGAAAATGCCATGTAATTGACCGTAATGATGCATCAACCATATATTTTGGCCGAACATCTCACCGAATGGCACACGCAGATAATTCAAACTAAATGTTACGCTATTTCTCGCGCCCAATCGAAATTTCGGGATACCGAACATCTGCGGAGAGAGTAAGTTTATCCACGACAACCACGACGACCGTTTCAAATACCGTTGTTCTTCATCCGTGAGATTCTGTCGCGTAATATGCCTGTCGTAAACCGCATCCTGTTCGAACAAGTATTTCACCCAACTTTTCTTCCGGTCGATCAACAACGGTTGCTCCCATTCCTTCTTATCTATAGGAGAAACATCTTTTAAGGAGGGTGAATAAATGATAGCGTTACGGTTCACAAACAAGTCCATCGCATAGATCATCAAATAATCCAACAAATTATTGTGGTTTCGCAAGTCTGTTTTTGCCAACGCTTCTTCTATTTGAAAAGCCCTTACATAATGGCCTTCGTCACGGACGGTATGCAGACGCATAAATGCCGTATAGTTGTCAGATTTAAATGTGCTCATCGCGTTATCATCCACATGATAAAGATAAGGTTGTTTATACCGGTTAAACAGAGTCGGAATCATTCGCGAGCGGATACCGTGAAACGATAGGAATAAGTTTTCGGAAAGGGTCTCTTCCACCGGCGCCATTATATACGAATGATACAATGCCGATACCGAAAATTGGAAAATAGAATTCCGCATTCGTGTATGTATTTCACTATTTATCCAATTATTTATAGACAATAAATTGAAATTAAGCGATGAAAAATCTTTCAAGCCATCCGAAGAAAAACGGAAAGCGAGTTGGGGCGTATAAAGCCTCTTTATAAAATAAGCATATTGTGCCGTATCCGACGGATCCACCGCAGGTTTGCTCCGGAAAGATATCTCTTTACGCAAATCGGGCTGTTTTAAAAGCCGCGAAACATCTTCGTCCTGCAATATGTGCGCATGATCTTCCCAGAATGCCGTGTCCGCATCCTGCGTAGCATATTGCGATAATATATCCTCTCTATCGATCGGGTATCCTTCTATATCCTCCGGAGCGAAAGGATGGATGATTTCCGTGACGGTAAACTCGCCGGTGGCGGGAATCGTACGTCCCAATTTCCGGTTGATATATTTTCGTTTTCCGCTGACAAGGTAGTATTTATCGCTGACCTTTTTATATTGAGAAATGCTTTCATGCCCCTTTTCGTCGTATATTTCGATACGGACAAAAGCCAAATCTTCCACATCGATATACAGTTTTCCGGTGGTGCCCTCCGGAGCATCACCCTTTGTCATCTCTATGACATACGCGCGGCGGTCTTCGATGAAGGTCGAAGGCAGATAATTCAACCGGTATTTCTTGAAAAATCCACTGTCGAAGAGCTTCCGGGCCTGCTTAACCCCATCTGTTACACCCGTACCCTTTAAAAATCCCCTGTAGTTGTTTATCATCCAAAAATGCCGGTTCTTCCTGAGAAAATAGCGGTCTTTCGCGTGATCGTCATAATTTTTTATAATATCAAAAGCCGTTTCTTCGATGTATTTCACCGAATCGTTTTCCTCCAGGCGGGCGCGATAAAATAGTTTCAGCAAAAAAGGTTCTTGCCGATAATTGTCTTTTATTTTGGCGAGCGCTTTCCGTAGCAGTTGGGCAGCAGTAAGATTGGTTACGATCACTTCGTCGATTTCCACCGGTAAAGGTTGTAACCGGATATGCAGGACACTATTTGCCGGCGTAACTACCACATGAAAAGACCGGTATCCGACAAACGAAGCCGTCAACTCTTCTTCCGATAAATGAGTGCTAACGGAGAACCCGCCGTTAGCATTTGTGATTGTTCCCTTCTTCGATGATTCCAAAAAGATATTTACCGAAGGGAGCGGTCGGTTATTTTCATCCACAACTGTCCCCTTGACAAGATGCTGCGCATTTGCCATGAAAAAGCTATTCAGTAATAAAAATAAAAGACAACAATAAGATTGATGAACCGGATTTCGCATTATTTCTTAGAAAAAACTAGTCTTATGATTAATTCCATCGGCGTATTTGCTTAAAATGATACTCGCCCTTAAAAAGTAACTGTACTTTTAACGGAATAAAATCGAAATGCAAATATATGCATTCTTTTCTATTTTATTTTATTGCGGTTGTCTTTAAGAATTAATACTAAAACAATCACAGCAGACATAAAAAAGGAATATGTCACATTTTCGAGAAAATCTGGTTTTTGAATAAATGAGCCACAATTATGATTATTGTTATCGTTAAATTCAACGTAAAGTGCGCTGTTGCAGTGGATAGAAAAGGCTTATTATCCATTTCCGCCCTCACGATATACATATACATGAATACAAATCCGGTTATGCCTGTATGGATCATATAAAAGATGGAATAATTATGATAAGCGCCAAAAGCAATTGCAGATAAGAGTACAATTATCCACTTGTGAATGTTGAATTTTTTAAAGAAATAGAAGAAAAGAGTTTGGAATACCAGTGTTTCTACAAGTGGTGCAATAATCAAGGTATCTATAATTAAATCTACTGTTATCGTTAAATTTTCATTTACAATCCTTTCACGAAACTCGATATCCGGAATCAAGAAGACTCGCTTTATAATAAATAAAAAAATCCTTATTAAATAAATGATCGCACATAAAGATAAAGAATATATAAACAGATTAGCTTTAGCTAACCTGTCGATATTTATTTCAATAATATGTGCTATGCTTTTTTTCGCCATTATGTCGCAGTTGTGAATATAGTAAATTTTAACAAAATTGAGAACTATCTTAGAGGACTCGATGGAGCGTAACTTCCCCAATAATCTCCTGTTGATTCCAGATATTTAATAGTTAATTTTCGGGCATCTCCCGGCGTAATTTTTTTCCAATTCCGCATCCGGAAGGATTTTGATCTCTATTTCTTCCTGAAACACAAAGGGGTTTGCATAATAAAAAGCTTCCCGCGAATTGCAGTTAGCCTTTTTCTGCCTTGCCTGCATACAATCATTATACGGAAAAATTAAGAAACTGTTTAAATTTCTTACGAAAGGCTGTAATTAAAATATTCTTAGCCTTCAAAAAGTTTCTTTTTTGAATCGCGAAATAAATTTAAACAGATTCTAATAATGTAAAAGCTTTCTTTTGAAAGGATGAAAGTGGGAATATGAATTATTATTCTGTACTTGAAAAAATATTTTTCACTTTTTCCCTTGCCGCTTCCTGGATTTCTTTTTCAATATCCGATAATGCATCCGGCTTCAAACACGCCGTTCCGTTTTCAATGATGGTCAACGTATCGGCTAATTGAATCAACCGGTTGACATCGTGCGATGAAATAAAAATAAAAGCATCCTGCTTTTTCAGTTCCTTTAATAATTCCACCAGATAGGCCGATGAAACGGCATCCAATCCGTTAAACGGTTCATCCAGCAATAACAGGTCGTTGTCCTGCAATAGCAACGCCAGCAAGTGTAATTTTTTGAGCATGCCGGTTGAATATTCTTCGGCATATTGTGCAAGAGGCAACTCAAAGAGACTGTTTAACCTTTGCAGCCGCCGTTTATCTGTTTTACTGTTTTTTGCCGACAAACAAAACTCGATGAATTCATAACCGGTGATGCGGGGAAACATATACGGATTTGCCGTGAGCAGTCCTACCGTGCGTATGTTCTTTTTGAATATCTTCCCGCTGTAAGGAATAAAACCTGCGATGCAATTGAGAAAGGTGCTTTTTCCTGCTCCGTTGCTGCCGATAATGCCGTTAACGGTGCCGGAGCGGTAGCATAAGTCGATATTCGCAAATACCGGTTTTCGCCCGTAAGATTTCGATAAGGATTCAATGATCAATTGCTTCATAATTTGCCAGGAGGTAATGAATGTTTTTTTTGCAATGCCGGTACAATATATAGTAATAAGGCGGTAACGCGATAAGTCCGTAAACGGTTACCGCCAGCGCCCCTTGGATAAAGAGACCCGCAACCGTCAGAATACCGCTCAATACTTCGGACGGATAAAATCCGTACTTCATCCATAAAAAATGAATGTTCATGAGAAAGATGATGAGTACGGCTATTGATGTAATTTGCCACGCTTGCGGGAAGAAGACGATGATCAACAACACGGGTAGGGCAATAAATACAGCGGTATTCACCATGATTTCCATAGCGGTATGCGCCATAAAACGAGATGCGTCCGCGTACATACGTATAAAATCGATTTTCTCGTACTGCATGATCGTCATCATAAATGCAATGAACGACCCCGTCACCAGGACGACAATGGCAAGATTATAATTCCCTGCCGAATGCGCAATAATCTCTATCAGAATCATCCCCGCCCATATCAAAGGTAACAGATAACGTTGGCGGGAATGCCACAGGTAACTGCTTTTTACAAAGAAAGGCGAAGGAATAATGGGGCGCATTTTCGATATCCCCTTCAATATCGTGCTATTTGCAAAAGCCGTGTATACTATTGCGGTACACAGAGCCACGAGCCAAAAGCGGATATCGATCAATAGAAAAGGGAGAGATAAAAGGGAATAATTTATTCCTCTGTAAAGACCTGAAAGGTATGAATATTGTTTCAGGTACAGTTGTTTACTGATATTCCATGGTATTTGCGCGCAAAGGAGTATTTGTACGATAGCGGCCACCGATAGCGATCGGTACGTCACCCTCACATCCATTTTAATCAACACACAGGCGGCAGCCGCAATGAGCGCCGCTAAAAGGATAAGGTATAAAGGCGGGATTTCCCTAAGCTGCCGCTTGAAAATCACCCATTTTAATTGTATTATAAGCCGTAATTGATGAAACACAAGTGAAGTCAATTATAAAAATGCAGGAGAACTTTTTATTTATCCTCCTACAATAAAAATTAGTAAGCTTTTTGTGTGGAAGCAATTAATCCTATCAGGATTATGCCTGCAATAACAAGAGGAACTATTCCTCCCTCCACTTCTTCCAATTCTTGAGCGTTCAGCTCGTTAAATTCTAAAATTTTTCATGCAAAAATACGTTTTAAATTGTTCATACTAAAATTGTTTGTTGTAAATCATTTTGTGCACATCTTCATCTACATGACAAAAGTAAAGGTACTCCGTGCAGTTTACTTCCACGGAAGCAAAAAAATACGACTTCCGGCGTAATTTTTTTCCAATTCCGCATCCGGAAGGATTTTGATCTCTATTTCTATCTGAAACACAAAGGGGGTTGCATAATACACATCATGGCTCCGCCTAAAAAACATTTTACACCTTATTCCACGTATATGCAGTTGTATTTTTCCTCTTCCATTACCGAAACGAGCAGATAAAGCGCCTGAGAGAGCGATATGCTTAGCTTCATTTTATCAAATCATATAGCTTCATATCTGTCAAAAATTCTGTAGTGTTTCCTAAACTATCAATCAATATAAAATTTCCAAATTCGCCATACCTTTTAATAAGGTCTTCATTATCTAATTGATTATATTTAATATCTTTATAAATAAATATATTATAGTCGTTCAGGCAATTTGAATCTAAATATATCACGTATTCTTTATCTATTTGTTTCTCTTTGATATATGACAACGCAGATTCGACACAACCTTTGCACATATCACAAGAAAATACGATTTCTTTACTCTTTCTACTCAAACAAGAAGGTATCGTTATCGCAAATAGACTAATTAAAAAACAAGTTATAAATCTTTCCTTCATAAATATCTAAAATTATTATTTTTTCATTATCGCTTGTAATGTTATATGGCGGGATATGCTCATTTAAGATGCTTTCCCCCAAAAAATTTAAATCACTATCATAAACAAGAAACTTAAAATTTTTCTTTTTTCCGCTCGTATTTCTTGTTAACAGAACAACCCTATTATTTAAACAGAATAACCTATAGTTGAATGCGGTTTGTTCAGAATATTTTTTTATATATAAGATATCCGTATTCTTATTCGTATTAAATAATAGATATTTCTCAGCATAGGGAAGACTGATTGTTTTGACAAAACCATTATCCATGGAAAATGATTGAATATATTTTGATGTCTGAAAAGTATAATATATTTTATCTTTATACTTTGTGCTTACTAATCCGTTATAATGTATATAATTAGTAAAGAAATATGAGGGATAAGGCAATATCCTTTCACATCGTCCATTACACATGAGCATGGTGGACATACTGTCTATTAAAGAAATGGTTCCGGTCTTTCCATATTGAAAATATATAGAATCATTGTAAACTTTTATATTGTCATCATAGAAAGAATGTTTATAGAATTCGTTTTCTGATAATACGTCTTTAAAAATAGTATCCACTTTTTGATTAGCTCCTATTTTGATTATATTATCGTTTTCATTTATATATAAATATTCGTCATTTATATAAGAAAGACCTCCTTTTTCTGATAGTTTTAAGGACAAAGGTAATTCTTCTAAACGAAGAGAATCTTTTGAAAAATCATATCTGGCGTAAATGGAATCATTTATAAAAAATGAAAAGAAAAGGTCATTATCACTGTTTGAATATAAAGACCTAAATCTTATTTTTTTATTATTTTTAACATAGACACCCTTTACTTTAGATGAATTAAAAGTATTCTCGACTATTGTCACTTTATATTCAGTCGACTTTGTCGAACATGAAGCAAGAGTGAATATAATTATGAAAATTGATAAACATATAAAAAATAACATCCGCATAATTTGATCAATAAAAATATTGTTAAAATGGCAATTTTCAAGATATTGATGAATAAATCTTGAAAATTACCACTATGTTATGATTAATCTATATTTATATTTTTTATATAGAGGGACTCTCCGGTATCATTATCTTGTATCATAAATCCATTTTTGAATGAAGTTAAAGTGTATTTATTATTACGGAATCCATCAACTATACTTTTTTCTGGGAACGTACTTTCAAATAATCCTATAATATTAAAAGCCAGTGAATTATTTTTTTGTAATATATTGGAGGTAATGCTTGTTTTTCCAATTCTACAATCATTTCCTTCTTCCGGGCATGTTAACATTCCCCTTTCTTCATCAATTACCGCTTTCAGTGTATATTCTTTCTTATTAATTTCATATTCTTTAACATTCACTATCTTCGTTTTGGGAAGATCCTCGTATCCAATAGGAATTTCGGTTTGTTGAAAAAACAGAGGATGTTCGGACTTATCCTTCAATAAAATATAATTAATTCCATTCTCTATTATTATATTTCCTTCGTCTATTTGTTCTTTTAATAACTCATTAGACAAGAGCCGCGCTACATCCTGCTTTTTCCTTACATTTGGATCGCAAGTGCTCCCAACTTCAATACAGTCCCAAATAACAGTTTTTTCCCCTGTTTCATAATCTAATGTCTCAATCCTTACCGCTTTCTTGTAATTGTCAATTTTCAACTCTTGATAAGCAGGATCTGCTGTCAAAGCATTTTCTACAATTGTTTTTAAAGTAGTCGATTTTTGATTTTCTAATTTTTGCTGCAATCCATTATCAGTATAGCAACTTGCTGTTAAAGATACTATTAGGATCAAAAATAATGGAACTGATCTACTATGCCTTGTTCCCAAATTCCCCGTCCACATTTTCCAATTCCATACTGCGAATTCATTAAATTTCAAATTGTTCATACAAAAATAGTTTTTAAATTGTTCATATTAAAATTGTTTGTTGTAAATCATTTTGTGCACATCTTAATTTACATAGCAAAAGTAAAGGTACTCCGTGCACTTTCATTGCACGGAAGCAAAAAAATACAACTTCCGGCATAATTGTTTTCCAATTCCGCATCCGGAAGGATTTTGATCTCTATTTCTATCTGAAACACAAATGGGTTTGCATAATAAAAAGCTTCCCGTAAGCGGCTGTATTTTATGTCCGCACTCAATATTCTAAAATATTATCAAAAGCAATCCGCATAGAAAACTATCGCCCTCGCACTTCTTAATACATGATTAACGATTTTCCAAACCGTCTTTCGAAATTCGGATCTATCGGGGGATCTTATACTTTTCCGGTTTATTCCAATATTCATTTTCCATCACTGGTGAAAATATGAGCTAACGGTACCGGCTCTTTAGTTGTTGCATCCATTATCTTCACTTGTGCTGACAATAGCGAGGAAAGAAATAGAAAAAACAGTATGATTGGTGTGCGAGTTACCATAAGCCTATTTTAAAATTGAGGAAGACTGTAATTAAACAGTCTCCTCAATCACTTCATACATTAAAAGATTTTGAATCCCAAATTGATAAATTACTATTTTCTCTTTTTAAATTTATCGCGAATAAGTTGTTGTATAAAAAGAAAAATAGCTGTGATTGCCCAAGGTCCCCATATTTTTAATGGAGAAAAATCAATTGTACCTGTTTCCTGAAATATAATAAAAATATTACAAGAATGCACTATTACCCATGCGACAATTAAAATATAAAATATCTTCAAATATGCCTTGTAATTCATTTGTTTTATTGAAACATTAATGTGAGAAAGCAGTCCACCAATATGGGTCTTCGTGCATTTTATTATTCATTTCTGCTGCTAAAGCTCCGATAGCATTCAAAATTCTTTCCGTAATTGGGTAAAGACCTCCTGAAATATTTTCCAATTGCTGAGCAGTAAGCTCGTCGAACTTCAAATTTTTCATGCAAAAATACGTTTTAATTTGTTCATACTAAAATGTTTATTATAAATCATTTTGTGCACTTTTTCATTTACATCACAAAGGTAAAGGCATTCCGTACAGTTTACTTGCACGGAAGCAGAAAATATGTCCCCGTCTGTGATTTCCCCAGGCCGGAGAAAGCCCTACGGATGATGCACTCTTTTGCTTCATTGCTATCCGTGTTCGGGAGTATTTAAGCCGACACTTTTCATCGACAGTAGAACACTCGAGCCTGTCAGACCTCCGCTAGACACAGCAAGTATGACACTTGGTCAGGTCAGGATTGAAAAAGAGGCTCCCAGTATGACACTTTGTCCGGTTAGGACTGAAAAAGATCCCCCCGGTATGACACTCGGTCAGGTCAGTAGTTCGCTTGGCACAACCAATATGACACTTGGTCAATCCAACGAGACACTTGACGCCGACAGAACGACACTTGGGCCATCCAGCGGTTCACTTGATGCCGCCGATATAGTACTTGGCGCCGGCAAGAGTCCGCCCGGGCCAGCCAAAAGGGCAACTATAATATTCAACGGAATCCATCCGGCCGATATCATAGGGATGTTCAGTGGATTCGAGGATGTTTTTAACGCCCACCTTGCGAAAGATATTTTCTCTACTAGCATATAGCATGGAAGTAAATAAATATCCTCCCCCCCCCCTATGATTTCCCAAAGCCGGAGAACGTCATAACGATGACGCACTCTTTTGCTTCATCGTTATCCGCGTTAGGGAGTATTTTAAATACAGAGCGGGAAGCGACGATCTTTTCTCGAAATAGCGTATAATCCGTGTTGAGGATATACGATTCGGATTTATTGGAATGGCTTGTTAATTGCGCTTCGATGTTGGCAATATACCCCTTCTCATCGAGCGACACCATGCAAACGAATTCATCACCAAGCGATAAACGCCACAAATCACCTTTCCCCGGACGAATCGCAAAGCTCCAAAGATCAAATCCGTCTCTTTTTCCCTTGTAATCGCAGTAAAACCTTTTCCGGTATTTCGCATGGCAAAAGATATCCGCCAAAAGATAATTCAATTCATATCCTCTTTTCAGTCCTTTGTACACCAATTCATTGGCAACTGAATCTGAGCTTAATCCGATGCTGTCTATAGAAACATATGCGTCGCGAAAAAATCCGGTTTTCTGTCCGGCAACAGTCGAATCGCCGGA
Source organism: Limibacterium fermenti (assembly GCF_041902845.1). GTDB lineage: Bacteria > Bacteroidota > Bacteroidia > Bacteroidales > Dysgonomonadaceae > Limibacterium > Limibacterium fermenti. Next base: position 1,708,312 of record NZ_CP159486.1, on the reverse strand, counting down.
AACCACAGAGTCAAAATCGACAAGAAACGAATGATCACGGAAATAAGGCAGCAATAGTTTCTTCTTTTTCTTTTTAAAGAAAGCCTCCGCATTTAAATCGTTCCGATTGACGACGACTGCTTCGAGAAGATAAGGCTTTTCATCCAATAAGATTTCACAATATCCGGCATTTATCATTTCACGGCTCACTGCTATTCTTTTTGTTTCATATCCTAAATAGCGAACAATGATGGAATCTCCTTCCTGAATAAGATCTTCCGGAAAAGCAAGTGTTCCTTCTTTCGTTCCAACTTTATGAGTTTTTTGAGGAATGAATATTTCAGCATAGGACAAAACCTCTTGCACTGAATTCTTTACTTCAACGGTAAACGGCTGTTGAGAGAATACCGAAGAAATGGGGAATAGGAAGCATGCAAATAATAAAAAGTTGATTTTCATATTTTCATTTATTATATCGATACATTCATTAGTAAAACTCTTATATCCCAAGGTGTTTGTATAACTAAATAATGATAAACGGAGAAAGATTATTTATTGCGTGAAATCCATAAGCATGCAAGTTATATAACCTTTTGAAGAGGTGATTTTGTTTTTTCCGATTCACTAGAGAACTTTTAAGATGGAAGTAATACAGAGAGACTATTAATTAAGATATGGGCGCTTATGGCGTACAGGAATCCGAGGTTCAGTCTGAAATAGGTAAAAGTCATTCCCATAATTAATTGGGGTAAACATAGTAATAGGTAGATCGGGAGAAAAACCATATTGAGTTTAAAATTCACCAAATGAGCCAATGCAAAAAGAAAGGTCATTCCTATTATGATTTTTGATCCGTACTTTATTTTATATTTCCCGAATAGATGCTCAGGTAAAAGATAGATAAAAAGGAATAAGAGGATACTGACACCTATTTTAGGAATGAGAAAGTGCAGGTAATCACCGGAAAAAATGCTCATCGCAATAAATACAAAAACCGGAAAAGATACCATCATATCCCTTTTCCGAAAGGATAATCCCAAACGGAATCCAATTTCTTCCATGATAGGACCTATCAAGACAATAAACCAAATAGAATCGGAGATCTTAAGAGTTTTTGAATCTACCGGTTGAAATTGATGCGTATCGATATCGGTTAATTTCAGAATAAAATACAACAAACCAAGAGAGACCAATACAAGAAACAGCGCAAGTAAATAAAACGATATTCCTTTTGCTATAATCTTCTTTTTAGGCAATCTCTTTTTGTCGGAATTCGTATAAAAATCATTTACTATATTTATTTCCATATCAACTGAAAGAAGGGATTAAGAGAGAGCATACTTTTAATGAAGCCCTCTCTCTAATCATTTCCGATTTACAATTTTACTCTTCCACGCGAAGCAACAAACACTAAAAAACTTATAACGGCCACACCATCAATTGCATTTCGGAGATTGCTCCCTAATTTATATCCAGCGTTATAGGATTCTTCACTTCCGCCATAAACTTCTACTAATTCACACTTATTTAATTCTTTCATCTCTTGTTATTTATAAATTAAATAATCCTTTCACAAAACCAACTATAAAATCGCCCGCGTCTGCTAATACTTGACGTCCGGCTTCTATTTCAGATGAATTCGCATAATACGAAAGAGCCGGGCCAACGGCTCCTCCTCCGTTCACTTCTTCCAAATCTTGAGCTCTTAGCTCACTAAATTCCAGATTTTTCATACAAAAATACATTTTAATTTGTTCATACTAATTTTGTTTGTTGTAAATTCATTTTGTGCACATCTTCATTTACATCACAAAAGTAAAGGTACTCCGTGCACTTTCCTTGCACGGACGCAAAAAAATTTGCACACTACTATCCCGTTAAGATTTGAGGTCTCGAAATAGTTCGAGTTGACCGTCGTCAGAGGAGACGTTATAAGTACAAACGCCAATTTTCATAAAAGAAGGTGGAAAGTAAATATTTGAAAAATGTTTTAAATTGAGAAATATGCTATATCAACAAATTAAATCTATAAAAAAATATCAACTTTGGAAGATTAACTTCCAAAGTAGCGAAAAAATAGTTATTTGACTAAACTATAAGCTAATTGTACATCGTTGATTTTTGATGTTACTGCAATGCTTTAACAACCTTCTCAACAATCCATAAAGCAAATTTTATAGGTAAAACCGGAATAGTTAATCCTCCTGAAACGGATTCCATTTCGTCTACATTTAGTGTTTGAAATTCAAAATTTTTCATTTGCTTCTATTTTTAAACTACACTTTATAGCCAGGGAGTGAGGGGATTCTTAATAACTTCTATAAGAAATTTAATCGTTTCCACTATTGATCCACCATTAATTTGTTCCAATTCGGTAATCTCTATTGCCTGAAAAGAATTGAATGATTCATTTTTTTTCATATTACGTATAAATCTTTATGATATAAATAAACTCAAAATAGATAAAATTATAGAACATGCAAATAATACATATTTAATCTTCTTATTTTTAATAAAAGAAGCTATAGATATTAAACATAATGCTATAACCAATAATACTGTATTCATGAGTTTACAAAATATCCAAACCAATAACCAACTCCAGTAACTGGAGATAACAACGTTAAAACAATACCCAACCTTAGGCTTTTAGAAGAAATACTTCCTCCATCAATCTTATTTAAAAATTCAGCTTCCAAAGGTTGGAATCCTGTGAAATTCAAAGTTTCTACCATAATCAGCATTTATAATTATTTCACCTATCAGCATTCGCTCTGTCTTTACCTACTCCATACCCAAATACAAAAAAAGCTAGGACAAGAGCTGCTGCTCCAATAATAGGGTGCCCCCTTCCACTTTTTCCAATTCCTGAACGCTTAGCTCACTAAATTCTAAATTTTTCATACAAAAATACTTTTTAATTTGTTCATACTAAAATTGTTTGTTGTAAATCATTTTGTGCACCTCTTAATTTACATAGCAAAAGTAAAGGTACTCCGTGCAGTTTCCTTGCACGGAAGCAAAAAAATGCGACTTCCGGCGTAATATTTTGCCAATTCTGCATCCGGAAGGATTTTGATCTCTATTTCTATCTGAAACACAAAAGGGTTTGCATAATAAAAAGTCTCACGCGAACGACTATATTTTATGTCCGCACCCATGTCTTTGATTTCTTCCAGAATATTATACAGTTGCCTCCGGCTCAAATGCACCCGGCCGGCAAGCCTGTCCGGACATCCTGTCGATTCGGTACGGATTAACCGATGAATATATCGAATGCGTTCTATTTGTTGAAAAAGTGTCATAACTGTAAGGAATTATTAAATTATCGCTTATCGTATTACATTGAACTGTTCGTTCCACAAACGGGTATATACGCTGTCGTTCTTATAGAGATCTTCATGTGAACCAGCCTCCACCAGCTTACCCTTCTCCAGCACAATAATCAAATCGGCATCCCGTATAGTACTCAACCTGTGTGCGATCATAATAATGGTCTTTCCCTCCTTTGCCAAGTCGGAAAGCGTTTGTTTGACAAATCGTTCCGATATCGAGTCGAGCGAGGAAGTCGCTTCATCGAAAATCAGCACTTCCGGCTTCTTATAAATAGCCCTTGCCACGGCAATACGCTGTCGTTCGCCGCCCGAAAGGGTCGCACCGTGTTCACCGATATACGTCATGAATCCGTTGGGTAGCCCCTCGATAAAATCATTCAATCCCAACCGGCTGCTTATTTCCGTGATTCGTTGAATATCGGGAGCCATGTCTCCCAAAGCGATATTTTCGATGATGGAACCGGCGAACAACTCTATATGTTGCGGCACGGTACTGATGCTCTTCCGTAAACTTTCGTTACTGATTTGATTGATATTGTAATTCCCGATTTTTATTTTACCGGATTGTATGGGATAAATGTTTTGAAGCAGGGATATCAACGTCGTCTTTCCCGAGCCGCTTTCCCCGACGATGGCGGTGGTTTTTCCCTTGGGGATGGTAATGCTCAACGATTCGAAAACCTGCTTGCGGCTTCCATATCGGAAATTCACGTTTTCCAATGTAATGTCGCCGACCATAGAAGGAAAAAGCGTGATTTTAGTATTCAGCTCTTCTTCCTCCCTCTCCAAATCCATGATCTGAAACAACCGGTCGGCGGCGATCATCGCATCCTGCACCGTTTGATTAGCCGAGATCAACGATCCGACGGGGGTGACTACATACCCTACCAACGAATAGAAAACCATCAACGTACCGGGCGTGATGTGTTGTTGAATAACCAAATCGCTCCCGGCCCACAGCACGGCTACGGTTATCGCCGACGATACGAACTGAATGCCGTTTTGCGCAATAATGGCGCCGTAAATGCTTTTAAACGTATTACGGATAAGCCTTACAAAACGTGTTTCGGTTTTTATATTCGCGTAATCTTCAATGCCGAACCGCTTGATGGTGTTCATGGAATTGACCGACTCTACCAGTTGGCTTTCCAAGTCGGCATTGGTTTCCATAATCCGGCGTTGATATTTTTTGTTGAGTTTGTTAAACGCAATATATATCAGTGCAAACAAAGGCGCCGAGGCCAAAGTGATCAATGCCAGTTGCCAGGAGTAGACAAACATCACGCACAACGTGAAAAGCAAAATCATGGTATTCACGGCCAAGTCGATGGAAGCATTATTGATGAAGTTGCGTATCTTCACCGCGTCGCCCACCCTCGAAATAATTTCCCCTACCCGCATGCTGTCGAAGAACTGTTGCGGCAGTGTGAGCAAGTGTTTATAATATCCCAATATCAGCACCGCATCGATATGCTGCCCCGTACGCAATGCCAGAATACTTTTCATCGAACCGATAAACGTGCGCAGAATGATAATGAAAACCATGATGATCCCCATCAGGTGCAATAGATTATAATTCTTGTCGATCAATACATAATCGGTTATCTTCCCTACATATACCGAAGTCGATAATCCCAATATGCTGAACATGACGGCTCCGAAAAGCGCCTGAAACATCATGCTTTTATGCGGAAGCAAAAGTTCAAAAAAACGGAGGAAAAGGCTTTTGGTGTAACGCCCTTTCTGAAACGACACGTCTTTTTCGGTAAGAAGTAAAATACCGGTCCATTCTTTTTCGAATTCTTCCCTTGTCTTTTTATGTATTTTCCCGTCGGCCGGATCCATCAGGATGACCTGCTTATCCGTTGCATGATACAACACCACAAAATGATTCAACGCTTCTTTCACCACAATATGGGCGATGACAGGAAAAGGGCTGAATTTAACCAATGTATCGTAGTCGCCTTTCACCCCTTTGCAATTGATGCCGATTTTCTTTCCTGCCTGTATCAATCCCAACAGGTTCGTACCTTTTTTATCGGTAAAAGCATACTGCCGTATTTTGGCTATGGGAAAACGCAATCCGAAATGAGCGGCGACCGAAGCAAGGCAAGCCGCGCCGCAGTCGGTAATGTCGTGTTGTTTTATTTTTATTCCTTTTTTCATTTGGATATCGTTTCAATGGCTATCGCGAAGCATGTTGGCCGTTACGACTGATACTGTGAGGGATTCATCCAACTGTCCATTTTCTGGTAAAGCAATTGGAAAAGGCTTCTGCGTGTCAGGACAAAATGCGCCTGCACCGTCATACCTTTCTTTAAATATCCCCGTGTACCGTTTTTAAGGGAGAGATAATCCCTGCCAAGCACGCACTTTACTTTATAATAACTGCTGTTGGAGTTGGAGTCGAAATAGAAGTCGGACGATATTTCACGTATTTTCGCCGGAATCGTTCCCCATTCATTATAGTTGAACGATTCTATTTGGATATTTACCGGCATGTCTTTTTGCAGATAGCCTATATTCCGTGGCAGGACATATACTTCGGCATACAATGTTGAATCGGGGCTGATGAGACCCATCGTTTGTCCGGCCGCCACATTGTTTCCTTTATAAATACCCATGAATTGTTCTACCGTTCCGTTCACCGGAGCCGTTACATAATAAAACTCGCGGTCTTTCTTCAATTGGTTGAGCGAACTTTGTAACTCCAATCTATTTAAGGTTAGGGTATTGCAGTCCGTCTGCCAAACGCTCAGTTGGTTGTCTCTAAGGGACGATAACTCGTTTTGCGCGTTACGCATGGCATACAAGTACTGTTCGTATTCCTCGGCGGAAATCACTTCGTTATCATATAACTTTTTGTTCCGGTTATATTCGCCGGTACACTTTTCGAGCTGTGTTTCCAACTCTTTTCTCTTTTTGGTATAATAAGCGTGCTCCTGCCTGCGTACGCCGGAAGAAAACTTATCCGGCGTTTTACCTGCTATCAATTGATGCAAGTCACTTAGTTGATTCGATATATCCGTAAACTGTTGTTGCAGATATACGGCTTTGGACTGAAAATTATCCGTTCGGAAATGGAGTAGAACCGTTCCTTTCGTTACTTTTTGCCCCTCCTTTACATATACGCTGTCTATCCGTTCGGACACGGGCGACTTAATTTCCGCACGTTCTTCCACCGGGCGTATCCTGCCGGCAGCTTGCGCAGTAACATCTACGTAAATAAACGGTAACGAAACCAAGCAAACGGTAACGGCTGCAAGCACTACCCAATAAATAGCCTGTGATTTCGTCGTGTGTTTATAGATGTAAGCCGGAAGACTGTCTTTTAGATAATCGGGAGGAAGAATAGACATATTATTGCACTTGTCACTTTATAATTTCTGAACATATATCTATAAAAAAAATAGAGAAATACTTCACCAAACATCACGAAAAGGATGTTTGGTGAAGTCACATTAAAGTAAGATTGCCCCAACGGAGAAATAAATATTACGATGTAATAATTTACCCGAATTACTATACTCTTGCATTGGGGTTAGCCCATGAATATAATCCACAGAAAAGAAAAAATTCTTATAAAAAAGATCACACCCTGCAAAGAGGCCCGCATCGGCCCTGTTGAACGGACGGTAATCGAAGTCTTTTCCCTGAAGTGTTCCTTTATTGCCTTCGAAGCTATATATGCCGATAGCTCCGCTTTTTCCAAGCGATTGCTCCGATTCGATTATCCCTTTCCCTGAAATCCCATAAGCAAAATATCCGCCAAATCGGGGGACAAGCCTTATATTCGTATTCAGGAGAATTGAATAACCGATGCTTACAGGTAATTCCAAATAAGATAATTTATATTCATACTTGTCGATGACGGCTGCCGGAATATTATCCGAAGGGGCATATAATGTGCCTCCCTTGCGAGTGAATTTTAATTCCGCGTGCACTATCCAGTCTGTGTTGTTTAACTCATATTCCCCAATCACTCCAATAGAAGGGAACACATTTATCGGCGTATATTTACTCTCGGACGTAAGACCCGAATAAACACTTCCAGCCTTTACGCCAAGTTTGATTTGCGACGTAGCTTTTTGCGAAAAGATGAAAAAGACGCTTAAACAAACTACAAAAAGAGTAATCCTTTGCATTATGTTCTTTTCACTCTTAAGTTTATACATATAAATAAATTATAATGTTGATTTTCCGATCTTATAAGGTAAAGTCCATTCGGCCCCATCTGTTATATCCTTGTACCAATTATCAGGAGAAGAACTGAGAAGATTATTCGTAGAAAAAACAAATCCTCTTTGATATATTTGTTTGGATATTAATTCATCGCCCTTTTTCATATCAAACTTAATTTCAAACTCTCCCTTAACTTTTTTATATTCTGCCGATACTTTTACATTCATTTCCTTAATAGCCGAACCGGGATCTTCTTCATGAAGCATTACGCCTATTTCATTCAGGGGATCTTGCCAATCCCCCACAATTAAATAATTAAGAGAATGCACGATACCCTTTTTTATATCTTTTCGTGAAACATAAAATTTCTTGTAACTTGTATTCATCGCCAAAGAAGTTAAGTTCCCATTATCTTTTATCTCAAAATTCTTCGGCGCTCCTGCCTGAATAATAATTTCCGATCCCCCTCTAAACCAAGAATCAAATTGTCGGCTTATCTTAAGAGTTCCCAAATAAACGCTATAAACGTTAGTGGAAGAAGGGGTAGAAGGGGTATTATTAATGACACCCGCTACTGGCTTATCAATCTCCAATGAAATATCCGGATTTATGATATCCCACTCTTCTTGTACTCTTTCCGTTTCATTTATTACCCAAACCGGAGAATCGATAGCGTATTCTTCATCCACGATCATTTGAGTTGGAGGCAACGCTTTTCTTGTTGTGCTTTGAAAGGAAGAAAACGTATACGCATAATTCCAATCCTGCTCATTTTCCGGGTCAAAAGTAATTACAGGCATTGTTTCACCATCCCAGTTGTCAGAATAAGGCCAATACAAATTGATCCCCTCTTCTTTTAACTGATCAAATAAATCAGTAACGAAATTGGTACTACGAGTTCCCGATAGGGTATTAAATTTTTCTAATAAAGCTTTTCCAAAAAGATTTTGACCAACATCGCTCCTTGTTGTAGTTTCAGGGTAAACAACAGGACTTAATATTTCTGTAAACGGCATATCTTCATCATATCCTTTTTCTAGTGATTTTGTTACTCCCGAATTAATTTCTTTGATCATATCGATGCTTACATCTATTTCTGATATTAACTTGGCTATCGAAGCCAATCTCGATTCTTCCGGTAGATTAACCGTTTTTTCTGCGGTCTTGTTCTGAATAACTTCTTCCGCTTCATTCTTTTCGCATGCCGAAAATATTACTAAAGCCATAATAAATGCTGGGGCTATTAAATAATTCACCTCTTTCATGCGCTTGATTCTTTTTTTATTCATTTTCTTTAATTTAATTGATTAATGTCTCTCTTTATGAGAAGATTTCTATTTATTTGAGTATCCTGCAACGTAAAATATTATTCTCGTCATAATAGAATTCATACTTTGTTCCTCCAAAGGTGTTTTCTAATTCTTCCTCATCAAGCAAAACGAACTTTTTGTTTTTTAAATATTTCATAAATATATTGTTTTAAAATGTAAGGCAAAATTAATGGATTGCGTCCATATAATAGCTTAACAGAACGTTATATAACAGTCTGTCTTATCTTATATAACATCTTAACGTTATAATCCTCTAATAAATTGTCTATTAGTACGTAATGTTTGAATAATTGCAATTATATATTAACTTAAAAGAGATTCGTTTCGATTAACTTCATATTGTAGAAAAGATGTCTTTCTTGTGATTAAGAAAACAAGAAATAGATTTCCTACTTTTTTTCTACGTTAATATATTGTCATCAAAAAACAGTATATTTCCTCTATAAATCGAATAAAAAAGTATGCGGAAGTGTCTTGAGAAGGTATATATTTGTTGATTAAGAGCATACCAATCGGGATGAATGCTTTGGGGCTTCCATCAAAAACATTAATTTCCTCTTCGAACTCTTAGGTCTCTTGCTCGTGTCCAAAAGTGATTCCCTGCGAGAGTCAGTTTGCAAAACGGGGTAATGTATCCACCACAAATATAGGGACTTTACAAGGAACCCGTTATTTCTTTGTGACAGTTATTCAGGCAACTCCAGTGCTGAGTTTCTGCATGTATTCCTTGTCAAAATATTCATCCCTGGAGAGCAGTGACCAGATAATGACCAGCAGGTGGCGTGCTATGGCTACGGTACACTTCTGCTGCTTCTTGCCCCGTTGCCTCAACCGCCAGAACTTGTTGTAGAATATTGATCCCCGTGTCCTTGATGCTCCCCATGCCGCTTCCATTAAAGCTTTACGCAGATATTTGTTTCCGTGCGTGATTTTCCGGCTTTTGATCTTTCCCGCACTTTCATCGTTGCGGGGCCTGAGCCCCGCCCATGAAACCAGGGCGGCCGCAGTGGCGAACAGGGTCATGTCGGTTCCTATCTCGGAGATGATGATGGCGGCCGACTGCTCCTTGATGGCCGGGATGCTTTGCAACAGCGTGAATGCCCTGTCATAATGCTTTTTGCATAACTTGACCATTTCAATAAGGCATGTCTGTTTCTGTGCCTGGTGCATCTTTAAAGCCTCCATGTATTGTTTGAGCAAATCGATATCGGCCTGTTGGACGTAACCTTCGAGGGAATCACGCACCGTGTCGCGGCCATGCTTGTTCAGGGTCCTGCCGTGTATGAGCTTGACCAGCTTATCTGCCGAGCGTTCCCCTTCGAGCAGGGCGCCCACGACTTTTTGGTAACTTTTGCCGTCTATGTTGGAGACATAGTTGCTGATGCGGATATTACAGCTTTGAAGGATCATGTCGACGCGTTGTTCACAGCGTATGATATCCTTGTTTAACTCGTTAATGCGGCGACCGTACAGGCGTAGTTGCTGGATCATCGAGTCAGGGACAAAACTGTTCCGCACCAGTCCTTTCAACAGGGCCGTGGCAATCCATTGGGCATCCTTCACATCGCTCTTGCGCCCGGGAAGTTGTTTGAGGAACTGGGGATTGACAAGGTACATCCGGAAATCCTTCTCGAGCAAATGCCAGACCGGTTTCCAGTAAATGCCGGTACTCTCCATGCAAACTTCACTCACGTAATGGGACTTGAGCGTATTGCACAACCCTTTAATCTCACGGGTGGAAACTCCAAACTTCCTTTCACTTTTTTTGCCCTGTTCGTCCAGAATACACATGAATATGCTATCTTTGTGGATGTCAAGGCCGCAGACTGTTCTCATAATGTTATGTTTTTAAATTAAACTTTGTGCCTAGAGCACGTTAATTACTTATAGAACGCTGTGGCCTTGATTTTTATTTGCTCGTGTATAAAATCTCGACTTTTTTATTTAAGTTTGCAACAGAATGAAAGGAAACCATAATACATACATAAAAACTCTGACAATAACCGCAATCATCTTAATTATGATATTGCAGGGTATATGGCTATACTATGCGTATTCAATACATCGAGAACAACTTTTAGCCCATGTGAATGAATCTTTCAAAATATCGGTAGATATTGAAATGCTGATAAGGGAAAATGCAAGTAAAAACCTCTTCTTAACTAAAAAGGATGATACAAATGTATTGGAAAGAGGAGTCGGAATTATAGATACTGATTCGATATCAGCTTTAGGCACCTCCGTTTCTCTTATGTTTCAAGAATATTTATTTCAAAATCAATTTTATATTTCATTGCCGGATGTAGATTCTCTTTTTCACTCCGAAATAAACAAACAACATATTGAAGGCGAGTTTATCATCAATCGCCTTAACCCGATTACCGGCGAAGTACTGGAAACGACCGGTAAAAACGAAACCGGCACACTGAAAGGCGCCATGGCTTCAACCATTATTCCTATCCGCATGGACGGGAGCGAGGGGATGCAGGTATTACTGGTATCGCCTTATCGTACTATTTTCCGGCAAATGACTTTTATCCTCATCCTTTCGCTTTTGCTGGTCATCTTTGTGGGATATGCCATGTTTTACCAACTCCGTTCAGTGATAAAGGAAAAACATCTGCGTCAACTGCAAACCGATTTCTCCAATGCGCTTATTCACGATATGAATACGCCGCTACAAACCATTGCACAAGTCAACGCTCTACTCAAAGATGACCGTATCAGCCATCATCCGGAGAAAAGAAATACGTACATCCATCTCGCACAACAGCAAATACTCAACCTGCAAGCGATCATCGACCGGATATTGACGATAGCACGTGCCGAAAACACACGCTTGGAAGTGAATCTTACGCTCCTCTCCGCTAAAGAAATCATTCTGCCGTTGGTGGAAAAATTTCAAGTGCAGGCAAAAAAACAAGTTACCTTCACGACGGACTTCATACCCGAAGACATCCTTTTTCAAGCCGACCGCACACTACTCACCAACGCCATAAGCAACGTTATCGACAATGCCGTGAAATATTCGGGACCGTCGGTAACGATCGATATCCGGTGCGAGCAAATAGACAACGATGTATATATTTACATAAAGGATAACGGGTACGGGATATCGAAAAAAGACCAGGAGAAAATTTTTGCAAAGTTCGAACGGGGAAAAGCCGTAGAACGCAAGGAAGCCAAGGGATTCGGACTCGGGCTTAGCTATGTAAAACGCGTGATGGAAGCCCATCTGGGTACGGTAAATTTATTCAGCCGGGAAGGAAAAGGAACGGAATTTGTGTTATATTTGCCTTTCAGAAAAGAAAAGTAACCATTCATTAGCAATGCGATATGATAAAGATTCTTTTGGTCGAAGATGATGAAGCCTGCGCGTATACTATACAAGGCGGGCTTGAATTGATCGGTGATTATGCCGTGATTCGGGCAAAAGACGGAGTGGAAGGTTGGAGTCTGTATTGTACAGAAAAACCGGATGTCGTCGTTTCCGATATCGAAATGCCTTTCATGGACGGAGGGGAACTACTCAAAAAGATCCGTGCCGACAATCCTTCGGTGGTGGTCATCATGGAATCGGGTAAAACCACTCCGAAAAGTGTCGTTGAAAGTTTAGAGTTGGGCGCAGATGATTATATCAAAAAACCGTTCATCGCCGAAGAACTGCATGCCCATATTCAGGCTATATTCAGAAGACTCCATATCCGTACGAATGAAAATCAGGAAGACTCTCCGGCGACGGTTGTCCGTATAGGAAAGTACCGGTTCGACGTACACGAGAATATGTTAGAAATAGGCATGCAAACAATCAAACTTACCGACCGGGAAGCGAATATCCTGCAAATGCTTTACGACCGCAAAAACACAATCGTGCCGCGTAAAGAGATACTCTCCTCTTTTTGGAAAGATGAAAATGATCCTTTTCATTCACGGAGCCTCGATGTGTTTATTTCCAAGTTACGGAAATACCTTTCATTCGATCCGTCGGTCAAAATCGTGGTTACACGTGGAAAAGGGATAAGGTTGATTGACTGAATGCGATAAGGTTCTTTTCATTATCAATTCACAATAAAAATAGAGCATCAGTTGCTCAAATTTACAATTAACTGATGCTCCATAACGTATTGTATTCTATCTCTTTTTCGTATCCTTAGCCTTTTTCATTACCGTTAAACGGGGAAAATAATTATTCGTCGCTGCTCATCGACACCTCCACGCGGTTTCCCTGTCCGAACAATCGATCGGCAAACTGTCGTAAGGATGCTTCGCTGAGGCTTTCCACCTGTTGCAGGTAATCCTTTTCCAAATCGACCTGATACACGTAATATTGCCACGTATTTTTCAACGCATATTCATTCTTCCGCTTATTATCGGTATGTTGCTTCACCATATATTCCTTTACTTTTTGCAACCGGGCAGCGGCCGGACCGTTTTGCCGGATACCATCTACGATACCATTCATGGTTTCCACCAGTTCCGTCCGTCGGCCGGGATCGGTATCGAATTGGAACTGTAGCGTAAATCCTTCCACCGGCAGTTTCTCCGCTTCGTGACGTACCCTCACGCCGTATGTTCCGCCTTTTTCTTCGCGTATCTGATCGGTAAATTCCATTTGGAAAAGTTGCGCCAATGCATCGAGATACACAGTGTTTTTTACATCGTACGCCATACCGCCGGTATATACGATGGCCGTAGTGGCTTTCGGCGTTTCCAGCGTGCGCGTAAAACTGTTGGTATAAAATCCTTTACGAGTGGGCAACTCTTTGATTTGCGGTTTTTCGCCCGACGCACTTCCGGGCAGGGAAGCGATATATTGTTCCACCAATGGCTTCAACTGTTCGCCCGATACATTCCCGGTGAAAGTAAAAGTATAACCGGAGGCATCGGCAAAACGGCTTTTGTAGAGTTCAAGCAGTTTATCGTAATTGCAGGCATCGATTTCCTGCGCCGTCGGAATCGTCATACGGGGGTTGCCAAAGTACATGGCGCTCATCAACGAATCGGTAAACACAAACTCCGGATTACCGGCAAGCGTGGGCAATATTCCTTTCAATCTGCCTGCAAGCGACTGATACGCCTTATCATCCTTCCGTACAGAGGTAAAGTTGAGATAAATAAGTTGCATGAGCACCTCCAAGTCTTTACTATTGCTCTTGCCGTCAATCGATTGATTGTATTGCTTTACGCTGAAAGAGACTTCGGCATTTTTACCGGAAAGATTTTTCTTGAGGTCGGTCGCGCTGAAGTTGCCTAATCCGCCCACCGTGGCCAAATCGTCCATCAACTTGATCTCCGCAAGATACCGGTCGTCAAACGAAGATGTCCCGCCAAGGGCGAATCCCGACAACAAAATTTCATCTTCCTTATAATCGGTGTTTTTTACAACAACTCTCGCACCGTTCGAGAGTGTCCAGACCAGCGTTTGCCTATCCCCGTCTTTTTCTTCTTTCACGATTTCCCCTTTCGCCGGAAGAGTGGCCAACAAGGGTTCTTTCACCGTATTGTCCTTATAAGCCGCAAGTTGCTCGCCATCGACGGAGCGGATGATTTCGCGCATTTCCGCTTCGGACGGATAGGTTTCCTTTTCATTTCCCATAATCACTAACACCCGGTTTTTATCCGATACCAATTGCTGCATGATTTGGTTGACAGCTTCCAAAGGGATAGCCGGCGTCAGTTGTTGCGCCAAAGCATAACGGTCTTCCAATGATGGAATCGGTTCGTTTTTAAGAAAATGAGCGATATATTGCGTGACATAGAAGTTGTTTTGTTGCTTTTCGCGTTCGTTGTACTGCTTTTCGAGCTTGCTCAGGTAATTGGCCTTAGCCCGTTCATATTCGCCTTCGGTAAACCCGAAGTCACGCGCCCTTTTCACTTCTCGCAACATGACGGCAATGGCCGTATCGGCCTTGTTAGGATTAGCTACACTGATCACCTGCAACGCGTCCTTCGTTCCTACGCCGAAATACGAACTGTTATTAGCCAATCCGAAAGCGAAGGGTGGATTGCTTTCCTGTAACAATTCTTGCAAACGGTCGTTGAGCATTTGACCGATCATTTGTGTTACATACTGATAAACAAAATAGTCCATAGTTGTTTTTTTATCGGAGGAAACCGGATTCCTTTTGTAGGCGAGCATGATATTGTTCATCGGTAACTCTTTATCGACTGCTAGGGCGACGATTGGTTCGCCGTTGTCGGGAATCTGCTCGTAGATGCGCTCGGCGGGATTTTCCGCTTTCGGAATCGATGAAAAAAGGGTTTTGATTTGCTGCTCGATGGCGCGGGCATCTATATCTCCTGCGACTATTATTCCCTGTAGATCGGGGCGATACCATTTGTGATAATAATCGCGCAAGACTTGCGGTTTAAAATGATCCACCACACTCATTAACCCGATGGGCATGCGCTGTGCATATTTGCTGTCTCTGAATATGGCAGGCGCAATCGAATCGATAAGCCTTTGAGCGGCATCCCGGCTAGTACGCCATTCCTCATGGATCACCTTCCGTTCCTTCTCTATTTCGTCATCAAGCAAGAGCAACGCATTGGCCCAGTCGTGCAAAATAAGTAGGCACGATTCCACGGCGCCGGTAGTGGTGGTCGGCACATCATTTATATTATAGATGGTTTCATCCATTCCCGTACCAGCGTTCAAGTTGGTTCCGAACTTCACGCCGATCGTTTCCAGATAAGAAATCAAACTCTGACCTTCTTTTCCTCCGGGAAAATTTTTCGTACCGTTAAATGCCATGTGTTCGAGGAAATGGGCGAGCCCCCGCTGATTTTCTTCTTCCAGGATAGAACCCACTTTTTGGACAATATAAAAATCGGCCCGGTTTTCGGGAAGTTTATTTTCCCTGATATAATATGTCAGCCCGTTATCCAGTTTCCCGATTATAACATTCGTATCCACCGGAATGGGCGGCATTTGTTGCGCATGGATTCCAAGAGAAAGGAATAGCATGCCGCTCGTAATAATTGAAAATAATAAATGCTTCATAACTAATTGAAATAATTTATGTGAATGATGCCGTGAAGATAAGGCTTTTATACGATACGGTAGGTTAACGGAAGGTTATATAACGTTCCGTTAACGTTGATAAAGAGGAAACAGCACTTTTAGAATCGCTATGATCTGTCGCCACTTAGTACTCCTCCGAAAAGCGGTTGTTTTCCTTCTCCCCGGTTCAGATAGAATACAGAATCATTCTTTACCGCTATCTTATAAGCCTGTTTTAGATTACTTGAAACTTCGTATAACGAATCCTTTTCCAGATCGATGACGATTTTTTGAATACCGAGATGATCAAAAGAGGCTAAAAAAAATTTCTGCACTTCTGCCTCTGTAACCGTTTTTATTTCTCCTTTCTGTCCGGCATATAAATGTATATCGGATATGGAATATGAGCCGTGATAGACGTAGCTGTAGATCTTTTCGGATGCTGGGGACACAGGTTCTTCCCTTTGACAGGATATCAATAAAATAACAGCTAACAAAAGATTGATTTTTGTTTCATGCCGTTTTGAATTCTAATCACTTAAATACCTTCTTTCGAGAATGCCTTTTTCAAAATAATAAATTATTTTTACTCAATTTGTTGTTTAAATTTATATGTGCAAAAGTAGTACTTTTGGTTGATTTCATAGGTTAAAACAACGTTATTTTACACGAATGATTATTATATTAGTGCATATCTTTATAGCATAAAAAGATAATAATTGCCAGAGAAAACAAATTCAATATCAGAGAGATGCTTTTTTCTTCAAAAAAGAAAAAAGCAAGTATATTAAAAACGATTAGAAACAACGCAATTATAACGATAACCTTTTTCATTATTTTAATTAATAAATTAGCAAGAAAGCACTAAAGAAGAAATAAATAAATTTTTCATGCAAAAATAAAGCTTCTCCGTGCAATATCCTTGCACGGAAAGAATATTTTATGGATCTGAAGAAATAAATCCGTTTATGTATGTATTTCCAGCCAACAGGTACATAAAATTCCGACTTTTTTATCTAAGTTCGTATTAAATTTCGCCGTCGCGAAAATAACGGCGGCGGTAAAAGCAATAGTCGGGCGCAGGCGTAAAATAGAAACTGCTTGCCTCACTCTTGAAAATAGGTAATTCAACTTTCGAAAGGACTTGTTATCCTGTTTTTCAGGTTTTATTCAGAATTCCGATTAATTTTGCAGTCGGAAATAAACAAAAGAATATGAAAGTGTTGATTATTGAAGATGAGCCTTCGATGCGCGAGATTCTCGAACGGGCGCTAACCAAAGAGCGTTTTGTCGTGGAAACAGCCGAAGACTGTTCTTCCGCCATGCGAAAGTTCGGCGTCTACGACTACGATTGCATTTTGTTGGACATCATGCTCCCCGACGGTAACGGCCTCGAACTGTTGCAACAGATCAAAAAGATGGGAAAAAAGGATCGGGTGCTTATCATTTCAGCGAAAGACTCGATCGACGATAAGGTGACGGGGCTAAATTTGGGCGCGGACGATTATCTCGCAAAACCGTTCCATATAGAAGAACTGGTTGCCCGGGTGAAAAGCCTCATCCGTCGAAACAACAACAGTCAAACAAGGCTCTCTTTTGCCAATATCGACATAGACGAGTCAGCTTTTCAGGCATTTGTGGATGATCGGCCGTTGGATTTGAGCCGCAAAGAATACGATATCTTGTTGTTTTTCATGTACCGTCCCAACCGGCTTATCCATAAAGAAGCGCTGGCCGAAAATGTGTGGGGCGACCATATCGATCAAACCGATAACTTCGATTTTATCTATGCGCAAATTAAAAATGTGCGCAAAAAACTCTCCGAATCGGGCGCTTCGGCCGAAATAAAATCGGTTTACGGGTTCGGATACAAATTTGTCGAGACATGAAGCTGATTTATAAAATCATTGGGAGTATCTCTCTTTCCGTCTTCTTCTTGCTCGGCGTATGGGCATTGTTGACTTACTTTACGTTAATGAAGGAGTTGAATGATGAGATGGACGAATCGCTCGAAGACATGGCTGAAATGGTGATCAAACAATCATTATCGGGGAATATGCCGGATCCCTCAAAGACATTCGGATCGCCTAATTTGGTCATCGCGGAGGTTACGCCCGGTTATGCCGAAGCGCATCCGGATAACCGCTTTTCGTCGGAAACCTTTTATTTGTCGGAAATGGAAGAAACCGTTCTTTCGCGCGTATTGCGCACGGTTTTTCAGAATCCCGACGGGCGGTTTTATGAAGTGATCGTCGCACAGCCTTCCTTCGAAAAAGACGATTTCGCAGAGTCGCTGCTTTACCTCATCGTCCTTTTATACACGTCGATGCTTATCCTGTTGATCGCGGTAATCGTCGCCGTGTTCCGCCGCAACATGCGTCCTTTTTACAAGGTGATACACTGGCTGGAAAACTATAACCCCCACACCTCGAATAAGCCGCTCGACAATCCGACGAACATTTCGGAATTTCAAAAACTGAATCGTACCGTGACGGACTTCACCCGCAAGTCGCAGGAAGCCTTCGAACAGCAGAAAGAGTTTATCGGTAATGCTTCACACGAAATGCAAACGCCGTTGGCCGTATCGATGAACCGATTGGAAATACTTGCCGATGAGTCTCCGACCCTATCGGAAAACGATTTAAACGAAATCATGAAGACGCGCCACACGCTTAACCAAATCATCAAAATGAATAAAAGCTTGCTGTTGCTTTCGAAAATCGATAACGATCAGTTTCCCGAAGCCGCCCCTATTTCATTCGACGTTTTGGTGGAAAAGCATCTCGGGATATTCGCGGAAGCGTATTCGCACAAAAACATCCGGGTAAAAACGGATATTCGCGAAGCATTTATCCATACGATGAACGATTCGCTGGCCGATATCATTGTGGTTAACCTGCTTAAAAATGCATATATCTACAGCGATGCGGGCTCGGAAATATCCGTCAGCATGACGCCGGATGCATTCGTCGTGAGCAACACGGCTCCGGACGGGCCGTTGGATGAAGAAAAGATCTTCGAACGCTTTTACCGCCAAACGACTCTAAAAGGGTCTTCCGGATTGGGACTGGCCATCGCAAAAGGAATTGGCAAGATCAGCCGCTTGCAAATAGACTATGCGTATCGTGAAAACCGGCATGTTTTTACGGTATCCAAACAATAAAAATCGATTCGATCGACACATTTCAGATTCTATTCAGATTTGCATCCTACCTTTGCCGTATAGTTAAAACAAAAAGAACCATTATGAGAACAAAAAACATTTTATTAGTAAGCCTTTTGGCTGTATTGGGATTGGTATTCCAAAGTTGTGACGATAAGAATGATGAAAAGAATATTCAATTCGCCGATCTCCCTTCGGTGTCGAAAACACTGGTGAACACGCATTTTGCAGATAAAAAAGTAGCGAGCGTGATGAAAGATAACGAGTTTATGGACAAGTCGTACACCGTATTCTTCACCGACGGCACCAAAGTGGAATTTGAAAAAAACGGCGAATGGGATAGCCTCGAGTCACCCGAAGGCGTTCCTTCGAGCATCATTCCCTCGAAGATTAGGGCATACGTTACCGAAAACTATCCCGACGAAAAAGTGATTACCATCGAGCGGGACCAAAGCGACAAGGAAATAGAAGTGGAACTGTCTAACCGGTTCGATTTGATTTTCGATGCAACGACACACGAATTAAAGAAAATGGACTAACCCCTAAAAAATAAACAAATGAAAAAAATTCTTTTAATAAGCGCTTTATTAATAAGCGTATGGGCTGTAAAAGCCGACAACAGAGACCAGCAGATCGCGTTCGCGCAATTACCGAAAAGCGCTCAAACGTTTGTCGAAAAACATTTTTCGAAAGACAATATATCCGTCATATTTAAGGATATCGACCGTACATCCGTTTCGTACGAAGTATATTTTAAAGACGGGGGCGAAGTGGAATTTTCCTCCAACGGCGATTGGAAAGATATCGACTGCAAGCGTTCGCAGTTTCCACAATCGATTTTGCCGGCGAAAATTTACTCTTTTTTGACTCGGAATCATAGCGATTTACGCATTATTACCGTGGAAAAGAAGAAGTTGGGTTATGAAATCGAAATGAATAACGACTTGGAAGTTAAGTTCGACCGATCGGGCAACTTCCTACGCTACGAAGACTGACAGCCGTCGTTCTATGGCTTAACGGTGAAAGGGGCAAAAAGCGTCCTCTTTTACCGTTTTTCCTTTAACAGCTCTTGTATACGCTGCAACTTCTTTTGCCGGTCGAAAGAAAAGGTGCGGCTGTCAGCATCGATATACACAAGAAGCGCATGTAGTTTAGAAAGTTGTTCCCGGAATACCGGGCGGTTTTCGGCTTCGATACAAACTAATTCCGAAAGTATTTCGATACGGGCCAGCCGCTCTTCGCCTTGATACGTCGCTTCAAAATAAGAGATAATAGACCCGACATCTTTCTCCCGAAAAAACGATGGCGTCTCTTTTAGAAAAGTACGATGCATCTCCTCGTTAAAATCAAGAAACGTCCGTTCCTTCTCTTCTATCGTACCATGAATCCATTGGTCGAAAGACTTGAAGAACAAATCGAGTAATCTTAATATATAATCTTGTTGATACATCGTGATAGTTGACAACCGGAGACGCCGTTCCGGGCGACATCCCCGGTAAATTGAAAGCGGTCCGACCTTTTAAAGGTTGAACATGAAAAATCAATCTACATATCTTTCATTGAAAGGCCTTTATACTTTATGTCATATCCTTTTAATCCATCGGTTGCATTCATACAATAAAGCCCTTTTTCCCTTAGCTTACCCTTATTTATATTGGTCTCGTTCCGCTTGATTTCAATCACCTCTGCTGTTTTATCGAGTTCATTGACAGCTATTAAATCTATTTCATGTTCTCCTTTTCTGTCCCAATATCCGCCGATGCGTGTAAAATGCATCTGCTCCATATACTGAGTGCGAAAATAGCGTTCCAAAATCTTCCCGCTAAAGGTGGAATAATCATGAATAACCAGATGTTTCAATTGTTCAAACGCTCCTATTTCGACCATATAACTATACTTGTATATAAACCGGAACCAAAATGTAAGAAAATTATCTTCTATTGTATAGCGTACATTCTTCGTTTCCACTTTAGAGAAAATAGGAAGTACTTTAGAAATCAATCCATAATCATGTTCCAATTTGGTTAGATACCCCCCGATTTCGCGATTGACAACGGCTTCTATCTTTGACCTTGTAGTTTCGCCCCTTGCAATAGCCGAAAGAATCGTAAAGTAATTGGCATATTCTTTGCCAAATTCTTCTATAAGCATATTTTTACCTTCCGGAATAAACGTCGAATCTTCTTTAATGATATAATCCAACATTTCCTCCAACGTATAGGAACCGGAATCCATCAACAATTGAATATACTTTGCAACGCCTCCGGTAAAAGTATACAGAGCGAGTAAATCTTCTGAAGTATAATCCGGATGATGATCGGCGAGAATCTCTTTCAATATCGAGGTCTCGAACGGTTTCACCTTTAGCAACGCTGTCGCACGGCCGAACAAAGGTTCTTTCGAATTCTGGAATATCTTATGCATCAGCGAATGAACGGAGCCGCTCAAAAGCAAATTCATCTTGCTCGAGTCTTTATTCACGTCCCAATAATGCTGAATGTCGCTATAGACAGAGGGAGCAATCGTATAAAATTCTTGAAATTCATCGATAATAAGATTGAAAGGCTGCGTTTTGGAAAGCTCCATCAGGAATTTGAAAAGTTCTCCAAAACTGTTCACTTCCCCCAGAATAGGAATCCCCAATTTATCTTTTATTTCATGGACAAAATCCTGACATAAAAAACGCTCAGACTTTCGGGCTACAAAAAAATAGAGTGTCGGTTGTCCTTCCGTGGCTTTTAAGAGCAAGTGCGTTTTACCTATTCTCCTGCGTCCGGTAATAACGGTCATTTGAGCATTTTTCACCGACTGTTTTTGAACATTCAGAAGCAGCGCTATTTCTTTTTCTCTATTATAAAAATCCATAATAAACTTTTTTACAAGGGAAACCTGAACTTCCGAAACAATCATTTCCGAAATAGCCGTTTCCGATTACAAATATAGAAAATCCTTTTGAGAAAAATAAAACAGTTAAGTTTCGCAAGTTATTTCATCCCAAAGTTTACAGTTGCCGGTCTACTCTCCATTCTCCATTCTCCATTCTCCAACCTCCAACCCAATCATATCGACACGATTCCGTTTCGTATACAATAAAAAGTAAGTCCCGAAACAGTTTTCACACCGGTTTTACGAATGATTTTTTTGCGGTGGGTAAGCACGGTATTCAAACTGATATTGAGTTTTTCGGCAATCTCTTTATTCAAAAGCCCTTGAATGATGAGTTTCAGTATTTCTATTTCCCGCTTAGTCAAATCTTTTTGGTTTCCGGTGTGATGGATAGACGGTTCCGGGAGAAAAGAATTTTCTAAAAATTGCTTGCGAGCAGAATCCAACTCTTTGAGTTTCGGTCGAAGTATTCGGTCACACAACCGATCATGGGCGGCAAGATCCTTTTCCAGCGACGACACGGAGAAGATAACGGCATAACACAGGTTTTGATTGTTTTCGGAAGAAATATGTTTAATAAGGATATTCTTTAAATCGTGCAGAAGCTCATTGCGGAAGTTTCCCTCTTCACTCAATCCATTCTCGATGTGCCCGGTCAATTCTTTTTTAAACTGCACGAACAACTCATGTAAGAGCAGCAACTCTTTATTCCCCGGCCCGCTAATCGCGATAAAAGCATTCAAATGCTTCTCGATATTGGGTACCAGATCCCGTATATAGTTCGTTATAGTTTGCTTAAAATACGCGGCAATCAGTTCGGCATCGAATAAAGGAAGGTCTTTTTCCGGATAGTAATTATCATCTAAATAAACATTTAACACGGTCAATATAAAGTCGGGGTTAAGACGATATTCGCGGCATAAATCGCCAATCGTTTTATCCCCCACCCCTAAGCGTATGCCGAATCGATTGACCACGGGGATCAATTCATTATGTTCGGCAAGCACTTCAGCCAACACGCTATGTATGGTTAATACAGACATTTCAAAACAGTTCTACGGTTCGAGGTTGGATTTTCGTTTAAAACGATATTGTGATTGATAATTTTTATAAAGATGGCTAAAGGCATCTAAAGGATGAAACAACAACATCCTTGGGCCGGCAAAGCGCATAACCTTTTTTATACGCTCACGCATATCGGGCTTATAACAATGAATAGGACAAGATCCGCAAGTAGGCTTCTCTTCACCGAATCGGCAATGATCCAACCGCTTCATTGCATATCGATCCAAAGCAAGGCACTCATCGCACAACCCTGATGCGGTGTGATGTTTTGAACGACAATACAATCGAATCATTTTATGTACGACCACCTTTTCGTCTTCGTTCATATCCTCTTGTTTTCTAACAGCGTGTAAAAATACAGGTTTTGCGTCGGTTATCCAAATCATTTTTTTCCCTACCGGCGGCGTCGCTCCTAGCGATTGGACAAAACTGTCTAAAAAGTTATGTAACAAATTTGTAGCAAAATCTTATTTTTAACTTAACCGGAAAAGAGGCGTTTTATCTGTTTTTAGCGGTAATATTGCACCGTGAAAGAAAAAACGGATAATACATTCATACAATAGCATCAATTCTGAAGCAATATGAAACGTGTCGCATATTTTTTATTTCTCGCAAGTAGTCTTTTTTTATCATCCCTGAATTTTATGACAGCTCAAACAATCAAAACAAAAATAGGGGTTATATCCGACCTCCATTATACGCATCCTTCATTAATTGTAGAAAAAGGAGCGGCGCTGGAGAATTATTTAAGTAACGATCGTAAACTTCTTGTCGAAAGCGAAGCCATCCTCAAAGAAGCCGTGGCAAACCTTTTAGCAGAAAACGTAAATATAGTGCTCATCCCGGGTGACTTGACGAAGGATGGGGAAAAAGTGAGTCACCGGGGTGTAGCACATTTATTAAAGCCTTTACGCGAAAAAGGCATAAAAATCCTTGTCATTCCCGGCAATCACGATATTAATAATCCAGAAGCCGTTCGTTTTCATGGCGACAGTACACAGCAAGTCGAAACGATTTCGGACGAAGAGTTCGGCGAAATTTACACCGATTACGGGTATGGCAATACCATCAGTCGCGACAAACACTCGCTAAGTTATGTTAGCGAGCCGGTCGACGGGCTCAGAATTCTATGTTTAGACGCCTGCAAGTATGACCAAAATACGTTTGTATCGCTCGGGGACTCGCACGATGAATGTATCACGGGAGGCGCGCTGAAACCCGAAACGGTAGAGTGGCTACGTACCGAAATGCAAGTAGCTCGCATTCTTGGCAAACAAGTTCTCGGAATGATTCACCATAATGTGATTGAACATTTCGCTTATCAATCGGTATTTGCGACGCCTTATTTAGTCGATGATTTTACAAAAGTGCAACAATACTTCATGGAATACGGGCTAAATATTATTTTCACGGGGCATTTCCATTCTTCCGATATCGCCCGTGTCAGTAACCCGTATGGGCAGTCGCTTCACGAAATCGAAACCGGATCGATCGTCACCTATCCTTGCCCGTACCGGATTATCGATATAAACGGCGAAAACATGGCGATCGAAACGAAATATATCGAACATATCGATTATCCGCTGCCCGAAGGAATGGATTTTCAAACGTATGCGGCACAGCAGATAGAAAGAGGTTTCAACGAAATGCTTCGGGGGTTCATTCACGAATACTACCCTACATTTCATGCCTATGTTCCCCGATGGGCGCGGTCGTTTGTAACCATTCCCCATGCAGAGGAACTGACGGACATCGTTATGTCGCACCTGTCCCCGTCGGCGTTGAATATGCTGCTGGCGCACTACCGCGGAAATGAAAATCTTTTGGATCGTACATCCATCAATAAACAGGAACTTCTCCAGAATCTCGACGACCTCATCGATGATTTGGCGGAAGCGACCACCGGAAAAATGTCGGCCTTGACAAAAAGTGTAGTCCATAAATTACCGATTATAAAGAAAGTAAAGGCTTCTGCAATAAGTATCTGGGAGAATGTCGCGACTCCCGAAAGCGTCGCCGCCAACGAATATACTGGAGGTAAAAGTCAGGAACAACTTGCGATAAATGATTTAAAATTGCAATTACGCTTCAGCGTCCCCTCGGAATATGAATCCCATTACACGCATATTCATATTCAGTCGAAACGGCAAGAACATTACGCACCGCAATTATCAGAAAATAAAAAGAACTAACTATATTTTTCATTCTCTCTATAATTAAGGTGACTGGCCTCCTATCGATAGTCACAATGTTTCAGCCCGCAAGCGATTTGTAGGCTGTTTTTTTTACGCCCAAAGAATCTGTTTCAAGTTGTTTCACGATTCAAAAAGAGTTCTTTTTGAAGGCGAAGAATATCCTAATTACAGCCTTTCGTAAGAAATTTAAACCGTTTCTCAATAAATCCGAAACTTAGCTGCGAAAACCGCTTAAAATAACAATAGATTTTCTACCTTTGTATTCCTTTTTCAAAGAATGTATATATGTCACAGAAAATTCAGACAGCTCTTATCTCCGTTTTTCATAAAGACGGTTTAGAAGAGATTCTTCGCGTATTAAACGATTTGCATGTAAAATTCATTTCGACCGGAGGTACCCACGACTTTATCCAATCGTTAGGATATGAATGTCAAACGGTAGAAGACCTCACCGGATACCCCGCCATATTAGGAGGACGTGTTAAAACGCTCCATCCGAAAGTTTTCGGTGGAATCCTTTACCAACGCGATAATGAGTCGGATAAGAAACAGGTGAAATCGTATGATATTCCTACAATCGATTTGATAATCGTCGATTTATATCCTTTTGAAGAAACCCTCGCAGCCGGAGGAACGGAAGAAGAAATTATCGAGAAAATAGATATCGGCGGCATATCGCTTATCCGGGCAGCCGCAAAGAACTATAAGGATGTCCTCATCGTGGCTTCTAAAAAACAATACATGCCTTTGCTCAATTTATTGAAGGAAAGTCAAGGAAGCAGTACTATTGACGACCGCCGTTTTTTTGCAAAAGAGGCTTTTGGCGTTTCGTCGAAGTATGATTCGGCCATCTTCGAATATTTCGATCAAGAATCGCACTCGGCTCTGCGCCTTGCAGTCGACAATGGGAAGACGCTCCGATACGGAGAGAACCCTCATCAAAAAGGCCTTTTTTACGGTGACTTCGATGCGCTGTTCGAGCAACTGCATGGCAAAGAAATATCCTACAACAATCTTCTCGATATCGATGCGGGCATCTCCCTGATGGCCGATTTCAACGATACTTCGGTCGCCATTCTCAAGCATAACAATGCCTGCGGCATGGCTAGCCGGCCGACGGTAAAAGAAGCTTGGGATGCAGCATTAGCCGGCGACCCGGTTTCGGCTTACGGAGGAATTGTAGTGATCAATAAACCGATAGACAAAGCCGTTGCGGAAGCGATTCATCAAATTTTCTTCGAAGTGATTATAGCACCCGATTATACAAAAGAAGCATTAGATATTTTGTTTCAAAAGAAAAATCGTATAATTTTGAAACAAAAATCGATAGAGACAAACAAAACGCCTTGGCTATACCGTTCGGCTTTGAATGGTATACTCGCACAAGAAAAAAATGAAAGTGTCCAATCGGTAAATGATTTGAAAACGGTTACCAAGACAGCCCCGACAGCAAGGGAAACAGACGATTTGATTTTTGCCAATAAGTTGGTGAAACACACCAAGTCCAATGCCATCGTCTTGGTAAAGAATAAGCAATTGGTCGCTTCCGGAACCGGCCAAACATCGAGAGTGGATGCATTAAAACAGGCCATTGAAAAAGCCGGAATATTTCACTTCGACTTAAACGGCGCGGTCATGGCCAGTGATGCATTTTTTCCATTTCCGGATTGTGTGGAAATCGCTCACAAGGCCGGAATAACCGCCGTTATACAACCCGGAGGATCTATCAGAGACAATGAATCCGTTGATTTTTGCAACGAAAAAGGGTTGGCGATGGTCGTAACGGGTATCCGGCATTTTAAACATTGATTAAGGTATAACTATTGTAATAAACAGCAGAGGTATGGGGTTATTTTCATTTACACAGGAATTGGCCATGGATCTTGGAACGGCAAATTCCATTATCGTAAACAACGCAGGAAAGATATTATTGGACGAGCCTTCTATTGTTGCGCTTGATCGCAAAACAGAAAAAATGATCGCTTTAGGCGAAAAAGCTCGCCAAATGCATGGCAAAACGCATGAGAATATCCGTACGGTCAGGCCTTTGATCGACGGTGTGATCGCCGATTTTAACGCCGCGGAGCAAATGATACGCGGCATGATTAGGATGGCAAACAAAAACAAAGGGGGACTTTTTACGCCTTCTTTGCGGATTGTGGTGTGTATCCCTTCGGGGAGCACGGAAGTCGAAATACGTGCCGTGCGAGACTCGGCAGAACATGCTGGGGGACGCGATGTATATATGATCTTCGAACCGATGGCGGCAGCCTTGGGGATAGGTCTCGACGTAGAAGCTCCCGAAGGGAATATGATTGTCGATATAGGCGGGGGCACAACCGAAATTGCAGTGATTTCGCTGGGAGGTATCGTAACGAATAAGTCCCTCAAAATTGCAGGGGATGATTTCACCGAAGATATTCAGGATTATATGGGACGTCAACATAACATGAAAGTTGGGGAACGAACATCCGAACTGATAAAAATAAGTGTCGGCTCTGTGTTGACGGAATTAGCGAATCCCCCCGAAGATTTTATTGTGCAAGGACCTAATCGTATGACTTCTTTGCCGATGGATATCCCTGTCTCTTATCAGGAAATTGCCCATTGCCTGGAAAAATCACTCTCTAAAGTTGATTCTGCTGTGGTCAGCGCATTGGAACAAACACCTCCCGAATTATATGCCGATATTGTACGCAATGGCATTTATCTTACCGGTGGGGGCGCTCTCCTCAGAGGACTTGATAAGCGTCTGACGGACAAGATTGGGATTCCGTTTCGTGTTGCCGACGATCCTTTGCATGTGGTAGCCAAAGGAACGGGCATCGCTTTGAGGAATATCAATAAATTTAATTTTTTGATGAGATAATCGGCTTATATGCTATAGGTTTTGTCTATTAGATTACCACAGGGTACATCGCGGAGAAGTCAGGCTTGATTGAGAAGGATGCTGTGAAAGCTAATTGTCAATAATGGATAGCTAAGGGTCAACGCTTGATATGAGGAATCTGCTTAATTTCATTTTGCGAAACAGTCATTGGTTGGTAGCAATTGTATTAATTGCTTTCAGCTTTTATCTTGTTTTCACACAGAACTCTTATCAGAGAAGCGTTTATCTTACCTCCGCAAATAATGTGACCGGTTGGATTTATACCGCATCGAACAATGTCTCTTCTTTCTTTTATTTAAAGAAAAATAATCGTCAATTGCTCGAACAGAATGCGGAACTCCAAAATCGCCTTTACGCTTTACAATCCTACGTGGAAAGTTTGCCGACAGACTCCTTGGAGGTGAAAGCTTTTGCATCGGATAGTATTCAACCGGAGCAATTCCGGTTTATCCCTGCTGAAGTCGTAAATCTCAGTTTTTCGGGAATGAATAATTTCATGACTATTAATATGGGTTCGGCCGAAGGGGTCAGGACGGATATGGGAGTCATTTCACAAACGGGAGTCGTAGGAGTGATATCGAAAGTATCCGAACACTTTTCTCTCGTCATTCCCGTTATCAACCCCAGGTTCCGGTTAAGTGCGAAGTTGAGCGATTCGGAGAATTACGGCTCGGTTTCCTGGAACGGTAAAAATATTCGTTTCGCCCAACTGCAAGAATTGCCCAAACACGAACAGTTTAATAAGGGAGACACCGTACTGACAAGTTTCTCTCGAATTTTCCCGAAAGATGTTGTTATAGGCTTTGTCAGCGGGCAAGGGGCGTCTCTCGACGATAACTTCAATACATTCGATATTGAGTTGGCGACTGATTTTTATACGATCCGCAATGTACTGGTCATCGATGACCGGTTTAACGAAGAGCAAAACACACTTGAAATGTCTTTACAATGAAGCTGAGTTATATTTACGAAGTGTTTTTACTGGCTTTGCTTGTTTTGCTGCAAACATTATTGCTGAACCGGATTCATTTATTTGGTGTGGCAACACCTGTCTTATATATCTATTTCCTCCTGAAGCTGCCTATCGGCCGGAATCCGTTTTATGTGATCATTTCGGGTTTTATGATGGGATTGCTAATCGATATATTCCTGAACACCCCCGGTATGAATGCTGCCGCCACGACTATTGTGGCTGCTTTTCGCAAACCTGTTATCAATCTTATTTTCGGCAGAGAAGATTATGAGCAGTATGTCCCCGGTATCCATTCATCAACCGGGCCTTTCGTACGCTTTACGATTCTGATGGTGGTGTTTCATCAAACCCTTCTTTTTTTTATTGAATCATTTACTTTCTTTAATATTACGCATACGTTACTGCTCATTATATCGTCATCTCTTATTACATGCATATTGATTTTCGCATTAGACAGTTTAACCCATAACAGCAATCCCCGTGAACAGTCATAATCCTCTATTTAAAAGAAAATATGTCATAACGGGTATTATTATCGTTTTTGCACTAATTTATATAGGACAATTATTCCATTTACAGATATTAAGCCCTAAGTATCGGGAATATGCCGATAGCCACGCATTTCTGCGCAAGACGTTATATCCGGCAAGAGGCGCCATTTATGACCGGAAAGGCGAATTACTCGTTTACAATCAACCGACGTATGATGTGATGATGGTTGTACGTGAGATGGAAGCCTTTGACACAATCGATTTTTGCCGGACGTTGAATATCGACAAGCAACGTTTTTATCAATTAAACGCGGAGATGAGAGACCCTCGTAAAAATCCGGGGTATTCCTCCTATACGCCTCAAATATTCATGTCCCAACTCAATGTGGAAGAGTACGGGCTTTTACAAGAAAAATTATATAAATTCCCCGGCATTTACATTCAACATCGTACGGAACGCCAATACAAATATCCCAACATGGGATTAATACTCGGCTATATAGCGGAAGCGAATAAAAATGAAATAGCTGCTAATCCCTATTATATACGCGGCGATTATGTCGGAAAATCGGGAATCGAACTATCGCATGAGGAAGACTTGCGCGGTGAAAAAGGGGTGGAAATACTTCTTCGCGACGCCCACGGCCGTATTCAGGGTAAATATAAGAATGGAGAATACGACAGGGCGCCGGTATCGGGACGCGATCTAACTCTCAGTATCGATTTAGACTTACAGGCTTACGGTGAACTGTTGATGCACAATAAAGTCGGCAGCATCATCATGATTGAGCCCAAAACAGGCGAGATACTTTGTATGATATCTGCGCCTAACTACGATCCGTCTTTGCTTACCGGACGCGATTTCGGGAAAAACTATCAATCGTTGGAAAAAAACCCGTATAAACCGTTAATCAACCGGGCGGTTGCAGGGACTTACCCCCCCGGATCGACTTTCAAACCGGCACAAGGGCTTATCTTTCTACAAGAAGGCATTATTACGGAACAAACACAATATGTTTGTTACCATGGATATCCTCCATTAGGAGGAAAACCGGCTTGTCACGGTCATGCCTCTCCCCTGGCCATCCAATACGCTTTAGCAACATCCTGCAACTCTTTCTTTTGTTACGGATTAAATGCAATGCTCAGCAACCGGACAAAATATTCCGATGTTAATAATGCATTCGATCACTGGAAAGATCATATGGTAGATATGGGGTTCGGATATAAATTGGGAGTCGATCTTCCTTCTGAAAAAAGAGGGTTTATCCCCAACAGCAAGTTTTACACCAATATTTTTAAAAATTCGCGCTGGAATGCTCACAATATTATATCCACCGCTATCGGTCAAGGAGAAATCCTTACCACTCCGCTACAGATAGCAAATTTTGCAGCAATGACGGCAAACAGAGGGTATTTTTATACTCCTCACGTTGTAAAAGAACGAAAAGGGGCACCATTGGATACGGCTTTTACCAATCGTAGAAATAGTGAAATAGCCCGGGAATATTTCGAAATTATTGTCAATGGCATGGCCGATGCGGTAACCAAAGGTACTTGCTATGGAGCAAATTTAGCGCCCGAGATTCAGGTATGCGGCAAAACCGGTACGGCGCAAAATCCTCATGGCGAAGACCATTCGCTCTTCATGGGCTTTGCTCCGAAAGACGATCCGCAGGTGGCGATTGTCGTGATTGTCGAAAACGGACGTTTTGGGGCAACGAATGCCGTACCAATAGGACGGTTGATGCTGCAAAAATTCTTTAAGGGGGAAATTCCCGAGACCGATAAATGGTTGGAAAAAACGATGATCGATAGAGTCGTTCTCCCTTATTTATATACTAAAAACGCACCTCCGGCAACAACGGTGACAATACCTGCTGCAAATTAAAATATGAACAGAGAAACGACGGAAACAGAAGAAAAAGGAAAGGTCGATATGCCGACCATAATACTGTACTTACTATTCCTGGTGATGGGTTGGATCAGTATATATGCGGCGAGTTTCGACTTGGAAAACGCGACAAGTATGTTCGATTTGTCGAGTCGTGCCGGTATGCAGTTGGTATGGATAGGGACATCTTTATTACTGGCTTTCGCTTTAATGAAAATAGATACAGGTTTTTACGAAACCTACGCTTTTATTTTCTATATCGGCGGCATCGCATTACTGTTGATTACGCTTCTTGTCGCACCGGAAATCAACGGTAGCCGTTCGTGGTTAGTGATGGGGCCGGTACGCTTGCAACCGGCCGAATTTATGAAATTCATCATTGCGCTGGTTCTTGCGAAAGCTTTCAATTCATACAATTTCCGATTGATGAAGCCTAAAAACTTACTGCTGGTGTCTTCCATCATTTTGTTGCCTTTTATCCTGGTCGTCCTCCAAAGCGAAACCGGAACGGCTTTGGTATACTTGGCTTTTATAATGATGCTCTACCGGGAAGGTCTTCCGGGTGGATTTTTACTTATCGGCATTTCGACGATCATTTATTTTGTACTGGGTATTCGGTTTTCGGAAACATTCGTAGGTTCCATTTCCCTTGGGGAATTCATTACGACATTGCTTATTATCGTTTTTGCGGCTGGAATGGTTCGGAGCTATTTGAAAAGGCGGGAAGTGAGCGCTATTATACTAACGATACCTGTTGTTCTTTTTCTCGTTGCATTTTTAATCTCCTTATTTGGAGTGAAAGTCAATTATGGGTTCGTCGCGTTACTTTCATTGGGACTAACCGGATTATATCTCATACTGTTGTTTCTTCGATTTTGGAAAAAACCGTACTTGTATATTTTCCTTTTTGTCGTAGCCTCTTTTTCATTCGTCGAATCGGTAGAATATGTTTTTTACGATGTGCTGCAACCTCATCAGCAAACGCGAATTAAAGTGACTCTCGGTATGGAGCAGGATCTCCAGGGTTCGGGATACCATGTGGGACAGTCGAAAATAGCGATCGGTTCCGGAGGATTTGCCGGCAAAGGTTTTTTAAATGGTACACAAACAAAATTAAAGTATGTACCGGAACAAGATACGGATTTCATTTTTTGTACGATCGGTGAAGAACAGGGATTCATAGGATCTTCCATCGTTTTGATTTTATTTGTAATCTTTATTTTAAGGCTTATTTATCTGGCAGAACGTCAACGAACGATATTCGGGCGTGTGTATGGTTATGGAGTGGCGAGTGTTTTCCTCTTTCACCTTATCATCAATATAGGCATGGTTATTGGCATCATGCCGGTCATCGGGATACCGCTTCCTTTTTTCAGTTACGGTGGATCATCGCTATGGGGATTCACTATTCTGCTGTTTATTTTCCTGCGAATCGATAAATCACAAAAACGAATGTAAAGAAGGATGAGGAGGAATTGCTTCACGTCTTTAGACGTTAGACATTCGACCTTAGACTTTTCATTCATAATTCGTAATTCGTCATTCGTAATTTGTAATTCGTAATTTGTAATTCGTAATTAGTCATTTGGCCGCCGCAATAATGAAATATACCGCTTTAATAACAGGGGCTTCTAAAGGCATTGGGTTTGAATTAGCCAAACTATTTGCCAAAGAAGGATGTAGTTTAATTTTAGTAGCTCGGAATGCAGACCAACTGCAACAGATAAAATCATCCTTCGAAAAAGATTATAAAATATCGGTACAGGTAATCGTAAAGGATTTGTCATTACCCGATGCCGCAGAAGCAATTTTCCGGGAAGCCGAAGCGCCTCATATTACTTATTTGGTCAATAATGCCGGATTCGGAGATTTCGGCCCTTTTGCAGATACCGAATGGGAACGTTATGAGCGGATGATACAATTAAATATAACCACCCTTACGCGGTTGTGTCATCTTTTCATTCAAAGGGAATCGTCTCAAAATAACAGGCAAATAACGCGGCGAATTTTAAATGTATGTTCAACGGCCGCGTTTCAACCGGGGCCGATGATGGCGGTGTATTTCGCAACAAAAGCGTATGTTTTGCACTTTTCCGAAGCTATCGGCTATGAGGTAAAAAATAGAGGAATTACGGTTACATCATTATGTCCGGGTCCGACCGGCACCTTCTTCATGGAAGATTCGAACATGAAAAAGAGTTCTATGGTGAAAGGGCGTAAACTTCCCATGGCTGCGGATGTCGCAAAAGTAGGTTATCAGGCGATGTTGAAAGGAAAGTCTGTCGCTATTCACGGAACACGGAACAAACTCATTGCTTTTGGTGTACGATTGTTGCCTCGCAAATGGGTCACACGTTTATCAGGAAAATTCCTTAAATGAAAAAGTCCTGCCCTAACTCATACATCATACATCATCCCCCACATATTCATCAAAAAGCATTTCAAGCGTACGTACAGGATCCGTCGTAAAACCATGTTGAGGTGTACTCGTCTGCAAACAAGTACTGCGGACAGCCGTCAGCCATCGAAAGCGTTCAACCATATCGAGACGGGATATTTCTCCCCCCCCACTCTCCCCATATGCCATGGTTTTAAAGGAAGCTATCGTTTGCAATAATAAGTCGATATCCAATTCCGACGAATATCCCGAAAGCTCTTCTCTATCGATCTCGTATTTCATGCCGATATATCTTGCCGTTTTGCAAAACAAGATGATTCCGACATTCACGAACTCTCCCCGTTCTACTTTCGGAACCACTCGGATAACGGCATATTCATAAAAAAGCTTTTTGTGCATGGATGGCTTCGTTTAAAAAGATAGTCGAATACTTTAAACGCAATCGGAGAAAATCGTAATAACGTTGGCGAACAGAATCGGGAGTTTCATCAGGTGCCGCCCACCCCACGAATTCGTCGGGAATGAGGGTTACGACTTCTTCTAAAACCAAATCCGAAAGTACCGACTGTGCAGCGACGTTGGCATCTTCCAAATGAAGGGCAAATGGTAACAGAACGTGATCTTTAATCATGGGAAAAGGATTAAGTTCCGGTTGATTTGAGTGATCCCAGTTGTGATGGAAATATAACATCGACCCATGATCGATGAGCCATAATTCTTTATGCCACATCAGCATATTCGTATTCCGTACGGTACGATCGATATTCGTCAGATAAGCATCCATCCAGACAATCTTTGATGCAGTAGCGCAGTCTATTTTCGTTGTGACCGGATCGTAGGCCAATGCGCCGGACAGGAAGCTTAATCCTAAATTCAGTCCCCGGCTCGCCTTGAGCAAATCTTGAATTTCCTCATCGCGCTGGGAGCGCCCGAAAGCTTCATCGAGGTTTATAAACACTAATTCAGGGATATTTAATCCGAGTAATTTTGCAATCACACCGCCTATTAATTCCGAAATCAACACTTTCGTTCCATGTCCCGATCCTCGAAATTTCAGCACATATTTGAAACCGTCATCCGCTTCCACTAATGCAGGCAGAGATCCGCCTTCCCGAAGAGGCGTGATATACCGTGTGACATTTACTGTTCGTAATTCCATTGAATTCTTATTGAATAACCGTGCAAAAAAAGCATCAGACAATTATTCTACGGTAATCATCTGATGCAAAACTTTTTGTTCATTAGCAGTGGAGCTGGAGGGACTTGAACCCTCGTCCAAACGAGGAAATAATTTGCTTTCTACATGCTTATCTCCATTTTAATTGTCGGGAATGAGCAAGACTGAAGCCACCCACTCAAACCTTAGCTTCTTAAATTTCGGACAAGCGTCGAAGCGCCGCCTACCCTATCTCCGATTTACCTGCACCACCGTATCGAAACGCTTCGAAGCCACAGCTTCCGGGTGATGTCTTGTCCTATCACCTGTGACAGGATTAAGCGATTGATCTACTGTTATTCGATCACGCAGCAAGAGCGTAATTATTATTGCCAGTTAATGGTTTGACGTTTGAGATTCAAGTGCAAACCGACAACGCACTGCATGCTTACAAACCCTTTCTACCCGCTGTCAAAACCGGTCAGCCCCATTTAAATAGTATGACCGCATTTCTTTCGCGCACGAATAAGCAGACACAAAAATACATAAATAGTTTAATTGCGCCAAATAAAAAAGATATTCTCTATTTCTTTATACGAATATTCTTGCTTGTCAAAAAGATACCTTTCCGTATAGTAAATCGGTAAGGCAATTTTCAGGCATTCTTTCACAGCATAAAAGAATAAACAAAATCAGATCATTCGGAAAATTCAAAACAGTTTCTAAAATTATCTGTATCTTTGCTTTGATTAAAACAAGAATAATGGATTTCCAAGAACACATCAACCAATTGTTTATTGCTCAAAAAAAGGAGTGGAAACAACTCCGAACCGGACTGGAGCAACTCGACAACAATAAAATAAAAGAATTTGCATGGGGCGACGTATCGGTTACTGTTCAATTTAACCCATCCAGAATACGATCAGCCGCTGCAAAAGTAGACACCGAAAATATTGAAAAGCGCCCTTGTTTTCTCTGCGCCGAGAATCGTCCGAAAGAACAACGAGGTATTCCCTTTCTGGATAAATACATCGTGTTGTGTAATCCGTATCCTATATTACGGAATCATCTGACGATACCATTGCATTCACATGTTCCGCAACGCATCCGAAAAAAAATCGGCGATATGCTGACATTATCCGAATTACTACCGGACTATATCGTTTTTTATAACGGGCCGAAATGCGGAGCTTCCGCGCCGGATCATTTCCATTTACAAGCCGGATTGAAAGAGCCCGTTCTGATTCAGGGAGATAATGAACTGCGCTCTTGCCTTACAATTGAAACGGAGAATAAAAAAGAAGCGGAAGATCGCTTCGAAGATGTATATCAATACCTGCATACCCGGCAACCCGATGAAGAAGAACCGATGATGAATATCATTGCGTATCGGGAAAGGAACCGGTATATTTTGAATATCTACCCTCGGAGGGCACATCGCCCCAAACAATATGATGAAGAAGGAAATAAAAGCCTATTAATCAGCCCGGGAGCATTGGATATGGCCGGACTCATCATTACGGTTCGAGAGGAAGATTTTAATAAAATTCAGTCACAAGACATAGAAGACATTTATTCACAGGTATCCATGCCTATTATCTGAAATTACTCGATATGGAAAATTCTGAAATTATCCTGATGACCATCAACGGCGACGATAAACCCGGTTTAACGGCTGCCTTAACCGATATTTTAGCGAAACATGACGCTTTTATTCTCGATATCGGACAAGCCGACATCCACAGTAATATTTCACTGGGAATCATGTTCAGAACGTTAGACGGAAATGCGGGCGATATCCTCAAAGACTTGCTGTTCAAAGCGTACGAGTTAGATGTAGCCGTTCGCTTTAACCCTATCAGCAACCAACAGTATTCGAGTTGGGTGAAAATGCAAGGCAAAAACCGCTATATCATTACGCTTTTGGGGCGTGTATTGACGGCCAAACAAATTGCCGCCGTATCGAAAATCGTATCCGACCAAAAGTTGAATATCGACAATATGGTTCGACTTACAGGCCGTATTCCGTTAGACGAAAAGCAGCGCGCCGCCAAATCGTGTGTGGAAATGTCGGTTCGGGGAACTCCCATCGATCGTCAACAAATGCAGGAGGCTTTTTTGGAGCTTTCGTCGACTTTGAATTTCGATATTTCTTTTCAGGAAGAAAGTATGTATCGCCGGATGCGGCGATTGATTTGTTTCGATATGGATTCCACGCTTATCCAGACGGAGGTAATCGATGAGTTGGGTATCCGGGCCGGCGTAGGCGAACAAATGAAGGCTATTACCGAATCGGCGATGAAGGGAGATATTGATTTTGAAGAAAGCTTTCGCAAACGAATCCGCTTACTGAAAGGTCTGGAAGCTTCTGTTTTGCGGGAGGTCGCCGAAAACCTACCGATTACAGAAGGGTTAGACCGTTTAATGAAAGTCTTGCAAAAGGTGGGATTCAAAACAGCTATCCTATCGGGAGGATTCAGCTATTTCGGCAATTACCTGAAAGACCGGTATGGTTTCGATTACATGTATGCCAATGAACTCGAAATCATCGAAGGGAAGCTTACGGGTAACTACATCGGGGATATCGTCGACGGGAAGCGAAAGGCCGAATTATTGCGGTTAATAGCGCAAGTGGAGAGAATCGATATCCGGCAGACAGTCGCCGTTGGTGACGGAGCCAACGATTTACCGATGTTAGGTGTCGCCGGATTGGGGATCGCCTTTCATGCTAAGCCGAAGGTCAAACAGACCGCGAAACAATCGCTTTCGACGGTCGGTATCGATGGAATTCTTTATTTCTTAGGTTATAAAGATTCGATGTTGGATACTCAGCTAATCAATAGCTGGCATTAAATAAAAACGCATAACATTTGAGAGTATGGACTTAGCTGACAATATAATCAATAAAATAGATTTAGACGCCGAATTGAAATCGCCGGTCAACGCGTTGATTTGTTTCTCAAAGCCTCAAACAGGAAATGCCTTAGGAATCCTCATCAATGAAATTTTAGCGGCCAAACCCGATAAGTCGTCTATTACGGCGGTACATCTTATCGATGAAGTCCAGGCACAACACATCGGGGATATTGAAGTCTATAAAAATGAACTGTTCTCTCAAATTATTGCAGAATGTGAGCATAACCATATAACGATACGGACCTTTATAAAGACCTCCGATGATTTTGTAGACGATATTTTACATATTGCCGAAGAACAAGATTGTAATTTGCTGCTGCTCGGAATAGGGAGTAATGTATTTAATAAAAACCTTTGGAAAAAATACATGATGCTCAAAAGTAATCCTGTTAATTCGGAAGACTATATCAACGAGCAATTTGAAGTAAAAGAAGCCCGCTCGTTAAAAAACGTGTCCTCTCTTTTACAACGCAATCAGAATGTCACCGCAGTTTTTATCGATAACGGATTTAACGGAAGCCGCAAAGTATTCATCCCTGTTCTCGATAAAGAAGATACGTATATCTTCCCGTATGTTTACCAACTATCGCTTAAACCGGAGGTATCCATCATGATTTGGGATGCTATCGGCATTTTACAGAACTCTTCAATACAAAAGATGTATCAATATATCGTAAAGAAAAGCGATGGCCGTGTTGCATTATGGAACAATAATAAAAAGATTGAATATGAATTTATCCGGAATCAAGACCTTATGATCATCGGAATCCAGGGCTGGGACAAACTTATCAGTTCGGCTTTGCCGTGGACGACGACGCTTCCATCCACCCTCATCATAAAGAAATAAAAATTGAACTATCGAGTATGCAAGCATCAGAAACAAAAAATAAATTAGCGATCATTTATACATTGATAGAAAAACGGCAGCTCAAAGACGCTATCAACTATGTAAAAGAGCTTGCCGATATTTCGCAAAATTGGATGATAATCGAAAAGATAACCGAATTGGAAACGAATTATCGATATATGATCCATTATTTTGTGGAAGGACATAAAGATCCGGAACAAAATCGTATTTATTCTCAACTTTTACGAGATTTATATACGTTGGCCGATGATGCTGCCGAAAAAGTATTGAAGGAAAACAGTTCGTCTTTGTTTTATGAGAAATCGCGACTGCAAAATGTGCGCGCTTCTTTCACGCTGGATCACTACAGGGAGGCGTTGATTGAGCAGGCGGAAACATTTTCTTTCCTCGATCTTCTCGAAGAGGGCTCCGATAAACAAACGCGCACCCAACAAAACATCCGCGCCCACGAAAACACGATAACCGATTTATTCTACGCTGTTTTAAGCGACTCCCGCGCTAACGACGACCGAATAGACTCCTACAAAAAACTGATGGATGATTCGCTTATTCATTTCCATGATAAAAGTATGATACTATCGGCATTAACATTGAACATACTGCAACGTTTCGACGCGAAAAAGATCGGGTTTCTGCTCGATATGTGCTATTCGAAAGCAGCCGATCTAGCTATGCGAGCTATCGTAGGCCTCTTGCCTGTTTTTCAAACATACATTTCGCGATGGTCGCTTTATCCGGAATGTACCGACCGCCTGAAACTACTTTCCGACCATCCGGATTTCAGCCGGAGGCTGATGACCGCTATCATCCAACTTATACAAGCGCACGAAACCGAAAAGATCACGAAAAAACTGACGGAGGAAATCATTCCTGAAATGATGAAATTGAGTCCGATGATCGGTAAGAAAATCAACTTGGACGAATGGATATCCGATACCGGTTTTGAAGACAAGAATCCCGAATGGCAGAAAATATTCGATGATGCAGGCCTCACCGATAAACTACAGGAGTTCTCGGAAATGCAACTCGAAGGTGCCGATGTGTTTCATTCCACGTTTGCCAATCTGAAATCATATCCGTTTTTTCATGAGATGAGCAATTGGTTTTTACCTTTCGACTCACGGCATTCACAACTACAATCCCTGTTCACGAATGAAACCGAAGGCAAGGCACTCATCGAAACGTTAATCGACTCGTCCTTAATTTGCAATTCGGATAAATATTCTTTTTGCTTCAGTGTCATGATCATGCCCGATCAGTATCGTAAGATGATGATTGCCCAACTTGGGGCGGAAGGAGATGAGCTGAAAAATTTGCAAGAGGAAGAGCAAGCCCTACAACCCTATCAAAAAGAAGAAACGATTTGTAAACAATACATTCAGGACTTATATCGATTTTTCAAACTGTACCCGCGCAGAAATGAGTATGCGGATATTTTTGATTTACCTTTGAATTACCATGAAATTGAAGCGTTTCATCCGATAGTGATGATTCCCAAAAACCTCCGGCGCATCGCCTTATATTATTTTGAAAAGAATAATTTTAATGAGGCGTTAAGCACCTATACGATGCTTTCTCAAACGACAAAGCCCGACAGCGAAGTCTGGCAAAAAATAGGATATTGCCGGCAAATGCTCGGCGATATACAACAAGCGATCGACGCATACCTGCATGCTGAGTTGATCGACGAGAGCAACACTTGGCTAATGCGCCGTATCGGACAATGTTACCGGATATTGAAACAACCTCTTCTGGCATTGGAATACTACCGGCGCCTGGAGCAACTTCTTCCGGATGATTTAAATGTTCAGTTGAACATCGGGCATTGTTATCTGGAATCGAAAAATTATGAAGAAGCGTTGAATTATTATTTTAAAGTGGAATTGTTGGACAGCAGCAATCGCCGCGCCTGGCGATCGATTGCCTGGTGTGCTTTTCTGTCGAGGAAATTCGATATCGCCCAAAAGTATTACGCGCAGATTTTGGAGAACAAACCCAATTCGCACGATTTCTTAAATGCCGGACATGTGGAATTATGCTTGAATAATCCTAAAAGAGCCGTAGAATTGTACGAAAGATCGTTACAATCAACCGGACAGTTTGATGTCTTTCGTTCCATGCTGTACGAAGATGAGGATGAACTACGGGAAGCGGGCGTGGACACTCAAATCTTGCCCATCATTCTGGATAAGATCATCTATGATGCCCAATAGACAAAAGCGGCTATCGATTGCAATAATAACCGTTTTTTTGAATCATATCATAGACCGCGGGCGGTAAAAAAGCCCGCACATCCTTTCCGTCTTTCAGGCTATTCCTTATAAACGTAGAGGATATTTCCACGATGGGCGCTTTTACGTAAGAAATGGTTGCCGCCAATTCCGGCGGAATTGTAACCTCTTCTCCTAAACGAGGGTAAATGAGTATTTTAAACTCTTGGCGAAGCCGGATATATTCTTTCCATTGCTCAAATAACCGCCAATTATCCCCTCCGAGAATCAATACAAACTCTTTATCCGGATTTTCAGAAGATAATAATCTTAAGGTATCAATGGTATAAGATGGCCGGGGCATAGAAAATTCAATATCCGAAACCTTCAACTTATCAAATTTTTCAAGAGCTCTTTCCGCCATCTGCAATCTCAACTCATCGTCCAACAGTCCTTGTGCTTCTTTTAACGGATTATGCGGCGAAACAACAAACCAGACTTCATCCAAACAAGTGAATTCACACATATAGTTGGCCAATATCAAATGTCCGCAATGAATCGGATTGAAAGATCCGGGAAATATGCCTATTTGTTTCTTTTGCATGATCTGTTTTCGACAAAAATAATAAAAAAACCGGTGCATCCATAACAGACACACCGGATATACGCTTGAATGTGTAAAACTAAGCCCTTTTAAAGAGCGATATAATCCACAACAGGAGCACCGCGCCTACCAATGCGGTAATAAGGCTCCCTATAATTCCTCCGGCTGAAATACCCAACAGGCTGAATACCCATCCGCCGATAACGGCACCAATGACGC
Organism: Limibacterium fermenti; assembly: GCF_041902845.1. Classification (GTDB taxonomy): domain Bacteria; phylum Bacteroidota; class Bacteroidia; order Bacteroidales; family Dysgonomonadaceae; genus Limibacterium; species Limibacterium fermenti. The sequence goes on along the minus strand of NZ_CP159486.1, from coordinate 1,666,554 downwards.
CTACAATAATATTTACTAATAGACCGAAGCCACCGCCTCTCATCAAATTACCGGCTAACCATCCGGCTACTGCTCCGATAATAATAAACCATAACCATCCCATAATTTAATTTGTTTAGTTGTTTATAATTCTGTTATTAAATTCTCACGAAAATATTTTTTCTATTTATATAAACGTAAATGGAATGCAGATTGTTTAAAAATCATGAAAAAAAGCAATCCCGTGCATTCCAGAGGAGATGCCGTCCGATTGGTGCTTTTTATCCGTTAAAACCGCCTGGAGCGGTTAGACGGCTTAGCTCATCCTGTTTTTGTAATCGTTATAGTCGAACTGACGATATCGTTCGAATGTGTTTTCTTTTGTCCACAAACCGATGGAAGGATGCGACACCCCGTTGAACATCGTCGTTTTAACGATGGTATAATGGATCATATCCTCAAACACAATCCGATCGCCTATTTGAAGCGGTTCGTCAAAAGACCAGTCGCCCATAAAATCGCCGCTCAAACAACTGTTACCTCCCATTCGGTAAGTCGGCTTACCGGGAACCGCTTCTTGATAAGCTCCCCTGATAACCGGCTTATAAGGCATCTCCAGACAATCGGGCATATGGCAGGCAAAAGAAACATTCAGCATCGCCGTGTTTACGCCCCTGTTTTCAACAATATCCGTCACGGTAGAAACCAACACGCCCGTTTGCCATACAAACGCACTGCCCGGCTCGAGAATGATTTTCAGATGAGGATAACGCGCCTTGAAAGCACGTAAAAGAGCGATAAGATGTTCGATATCGTAGTCTTTATGCGTCATTAAATGTCCGCCACCCAAATTGAGCCATTCGATTTGTCCGAAGAAACGGCCGAACTTCCGCTCAACCACTTCCAATGTCTTCTCCAAATCGAAAGAATTATTTTCGCACAGATTATGCAAGTGAAGTCCCGTAATGCCGGCAGGTAGTCCGCCTTGTAAATGCTCAACCGTCACGCCCAATCTCGAGCCCGGCGCACTGGGATTATACAAATCGGTCTCGACCACCGAAAATTCAGGGTTGATACGCAGCCCGCATCGGATAGTTCGTCCCGATGCCTTGACTTGCGGGTAAAACCGTTCGAATTGGGATAAGGAATTAAACGTAATATGACTGCTGTATTGCAAAAAAAACGGGAAATCTTCATCGGTATAGGCGGGTGCATACGTATGCGCCGGACTCCCCATCTCTTCGAAAGCTAAACGCGCTTCGGCAACCGAACTGGCTGTCGAATGGCTGATATATTCCTTGATAATCGGAAAAGATTTCCACAAGGCAAAAGCCTTAAATGCAAGAATAATATCGACATCCGCACGATCTTTTACCGACCGGATCAGTTGCAGGTTATTGCGTAATAATTCCTCTTCCATGACATAACAAGGAGACGGAATTTTGGATAAATCGATCATTTTATTTCGAAAAATCGGCATTCTTCATGCTTCCCGTTTCCAAAAAGGCTTTATGGAAAGCAAAACAGGTATAAATATCCTGGGGAGTATGCCCTTTCTGTTGTCTTTTGAGATACTCATGCAATAAAGGACGGTAATCGGGATGCGCACACTTCTCGATGATTTCCTTTGCCCTTTCGTGCGGTCCTTTTCCTCTCAAATCCGCCACACCATATTCCGAAACAATAATCTTCACCGAATGCTCGCTATGATCTTCGTGAGTCACCTTCGGTACAAAACAACTGATGTTCCCGCCTTTCGCAATAGAAGGCGTAACGAACAACGAAAGATACGCGCTGCGGGTAAAATCGCCCGAACCTCCGATGCCGTTCATCATATTCGTTCCCATAATATGCGTGGAGTTTACATTCCCGAATATATCGACTTCAATAGCCGTATTCATCGCTATCACCCCCAACCGGCGTACTAATCCGGGATTATTGGATATTTCGGACGGGCGTAACACAAGCTTTTCTTTGAAGAAGCTGAGTTCGCGATAGAATTTATGAAGCTGCTCGTTGCTCACCGTAAGCGAACAACCGCTGGCAAAGCTGATCTTTCCTTGTTGCATCATATCCAATACCGCATCTTGTATGACCTCGGTAAACACCTCAAAACAGGGAATATCTTTGTTTTCTCCCATGGAGAATAAAACGGCGTTCGCGATGTTTCCTACTCCCGACTGGATGGGTAAGAATGTTTTGGGAATACGCCCGGCTTTCATTTCAGCGGCCAGAAAATTGGCTACATTATCGCCGATTTTAGCGGTCACCTCATCGACGGGTGTAAAGGTTTTGCCTTCTCCGTCGCGATCGGTTTCCACAACCACAATCTTTGCAGGATCGACTTTCACATACGGCAACCCGACACGATCCGCCACCTTATAGATAGCGATTTCACGGCGGTTGGGCGGATCCTGGAACTCATAAATATCATGAATTCCTCTTAACTCTTCAGGCGCCTGCCTATTGAGTTCGACAATTACTTTTTTAGCCAACCGGCAAACAGTAGGAGTAATCCCCACAGCCGTAGTCGGGACAATTTCTCCGTTTTCCGATACTTGGCATGCTTCAATAACCGCCACATCGATATCTCCAAAGAATCCGTAACGGATTTCCTGAGCCAATTGCGATAAATGCATATCGGTATACTCCACCGGGTCATGCTCCCCGGCATTGTTAATCGCACTACGCAAATCTTTATTGGTCTGATAAGGAGCCCGGAACTTAACCGCATTGGCGCGCGCTAAATTTCCATCGAGTGCATCTCCGGCAGAAGCGCCGGTAAACACGCCGATCTTAAAAGGATTCCCTTTAGCATGTTCTTCCCGGGCGCGATTCGCTATTTCGAAAGGAACCACTTTGGGACATCCGGCATGCGTAAAACCACTAAAACCGACGTTATCACCATTTTTAACCAGTGCAGCTGCCTCTTGCGCACTAATAAATTTTAAAGCCATAGTTTTTCTCAATTTTTATATTCGACTAATTCTTAGAATTTCGTTTTTAGCAACTCCGAATAAATAATACCCTTCCGTAATTCGTCTTTTGCACTATCCGACTGCAAATCCGAAATAATCCAATGCCGTCCGGCAGTATTTGCGCCCGAAGCATCATTTCGATATACGGATTTTTCGCCTTCTTCATCGACAAACAGCGACTGCGAAGCAGAGGAGTACCGGTTAAGGTCGGCGGTCAACGTGAGGGAAGATTTAAAATCACGTGAAGGAAGAGGAGTCGGACCGGAAGAAGAGGTGTGAACAGGCGGAGGAGTCGGACTCGATCGTTGTCTATCATAGTTCTTCTTTTCTTTAGGTTCCAACCAATCCCCACCGGGCCTGAATACAGGAGTCAAAGGCGGTAGTTGCGATTTCTTTTGTTTTTTTTGGCTGTCTTTCCCTTCCTTGGAATTATTAAAAAAACCCAATATCACAAAAAATACAGCAAGTATCAAATAAACAATATCTCCGGAGTCCATATTTTGATTAATTTTGCAGTCCGACAAAAATAATGATTTTTTACCAATTAAGGTCTACAGTTGAACAAAAAAATCGGGAAGAACTTCACAGCTCCGCCCGACTATTTAACCAAAACCTTAACTATGAAAAATTTTTTATTTTCATAGGGACAAAAATAAGATAAGATTATCAGAATATCAACTTTTTCCACCGGCTAAATAGGGGTTTTAACTTTTATTATGCGGGGAATACGGTTTATTATCGACAGGATTAAAATGAATACAGAAACAATTGATACGAATAACGAAAAAAAGCTTTTCATCGAGACGTACGGATGTCAAATGAATGTGGCCGATTCGGAAGTCGTCGCCTCGATTATGCAAATGGACGGCTATAGCCTTACCGACAACGATCGCGAAGCCGATGCCGTATTTGTGAATACCTGCTCCATCAGGGACAACGCCGAACAACGCGTCATCCAACGGTTGGAATACTTTCATTCCATTAAGAAACAACGAAAGGGGCACCTGATTATCGGGGTGTTGGGTTGCATGGCCGAAAGGGTGAAAGAGGATTTAATCGAAAACCATCACGTCGACGTGGTGATCGGCCCGGATGCGTACCTCGATTTGCCGAATTTAGTAGGTGCGGCCGAAAGGGGCGAGAAAGCCATCAACGTACAACTATCGAAGACCGAGACGTACAAAGATGTCATCCCCCTCAAGTTAAGCGGCAGCAACATTTCGGGCTACCTATCCATTATGCGCGGATGCAATAAGTTCTGTACCTATTGCATCGTTCCTTTTACGCGTGGCAGGGAGCGTAGCCGCGATCCGGAAAGCATTCTCAACGAATTGCGCATCATGCAGCAAAAACGATTTCGGGAAGTCATTCTTTTGGGACAAAACGTCGATTCTTACCGGTTCAAAGAAGGCGAACGGGTGATCGATTTTCCGGCATTATTGGCCCTGGTGGCGGAAGAGGCTCCGGAAATGCGAATCCGCTTTACGACTTCGCATCCGAAAGATATGACGGACGAAACGTTGGAAGTTATTGCCCGGTATAAAAACCTCTGCAACTATATTCATCTTCCGGTACAGACCGGCAGTTCGCGGATGCTTAAACTGATGAACCGCACCTACGACAGGAAATGGTACATGGAACGGATAGCAGCCATCAAACGCATCATTCCCGGTTGCGGGTTATCGACGGATATCATGTGCGGCTTCCACGACGAAACGGAAGAAGACCATCAACAGACTTTATCGTTGATGCGCGAAGTCGGGTTCGACTCGGCTTTCATGTTCCAGTATTCCGAACGTCCCGGCACGTATGCTTCCAAAAAACTCGAGGATAATGTTCCGCCGGAAATAAAAAACCGCCGGTTACAAGAGATCATCGAACTTCAGTTGCAATTATCGCGCGAAAGTAACGAGAAAGATGTCGGGAAAGAATTCGAGGTGCTGATAGAAGGTTTTTCGAAACGTTCGCGCGAACAACTTTTCGGCCGCAGCGAACAAAACAAAGTGGTTATTTTTGATAAAAAACAACATCGTATCGGCGAATTTGTCAACGTGCGCATCACCGGTTTCACTTCGGCGACCTTGCTGGGTGAAACGATTGCCGATTAGAGGCGAAAGGATGAGGGACAATTCAAATTACAAATTACAAATTACAAATTACTAATTATAAATTATAAATTACTAATTACTAATGGCAGATGAGCGAATTAGCAGATGAGCGAATTAGCAAATTAGCAGATGAGCAGATGAGCAAATTAGCAAATTAGCAAATGAAGTTTAAAGACTGGAGACCGGAGACCGGAGACTGGAGACCGGACTAGTGACCGGAGACTGATGACCGGAATTTTGGGGAGGAATTAAACAATTTCTAAACAAGAAACGTTATACCTTAGAGATTTTTCCTAAACCCATAAAGGAATATTCTCCCGTAATGAACGAAAAAACTAAAAAAGAACAGACTATTCACATTTAAACAAACAACAATTATGAGTACAGATGCAAAATTTTTATTAGGATTAGGTATTGGCGTTGCCCTTGGTGCAGCCGCAGGTTACATTTTAGCAACCGATAAAAAAGATGAATGGTTGGAACAAGCCAACGTATTTGCCGATAAAGTAAAAGCCAACGTAAAGTCAGCCATCCATAAAGGAAAAAATGAAGTCGATGATTTAAAAGAAGATATCGATGATATTGCTGAAATAGCCAAAAAAGAACTTGCAAAACAATAACACGGATCCTTTAATTATCGAAACGATGGAAGAAAAAAAAGCGAGTACATTGTTCGAAGAGATGAAGGATGATGTAGCAAAGTACATAACCAACACGCTCGAACTAGGTAAGCTGGAAATTATTGAGAAGATAAGCAAAGCATCTTCAAATATAAGCTATGTATTAGTGATAGCGTTTGTGGCTTTGTTTGCATTGCTGATGCTGTTGACCACATTGGCCTTATATTTGGGCGAATTGCTTCAAAATATATGGGCGGGTTTCGGTATCGTGTCTGGGGGTATTCTGGTGATTTTACTGATTCTATTATTCGTAAAGAAACCGATCCGGAACAGCATTACGAATAAGGTGATTCGGTTTCTGATGGAAAGTGACGATAACGAAGATATAAAATAAACAATAATGAAAACCTACAAATTAACTCCGCTGGAAGAACTTCATCTTGAGAAAAAAAGAGTTCGAGAAGAACGTATCATTTCCGGACAACGGTTATCGTATCAAATACAATATCTGGGAGATAACTGGGGGTCACTTCTAACGAAAGGCGTCACCTCTTCTATAAGAGGCAAAATAACCAATGCCGTAGACAACTTTTCGTCCGGTTCATCCGGTTCATTGACTCCTTTTGTGACGAAACAGATGAACCCCTGGTTAAGTCTGGTTTTGTCCAATCTTCCGCAAATAGGATCGGCGGCATGGAGGTTATCCAAACCGGCCGTCATCGCTTTCGCCGCCAAAAAGATTACTTCGATGATCTTCGGGCATAAGCGTAGCAAGAAAAAATAGTCTTGCAAAGATTTATCTACACAAGCGATCGGTGGACGGTACTTACGCCGTCCACTTTTGCTATTTTAGCACATAGTTGATTCACATCGTCGGCGCTATGCACGTGTACGTGGAGTACGCCTTCAAAAATACCGTCTTTCGAGCCGACCGACATCCCCTGTATATTCACGGCCACTTCTTCCGATATTTTGGTGAGGATATTGTTCAAAATACCCACACGGTCGATGCCCGAAAAAGCAATCGTCGCCAAGAATGAATATTGGCGGTAATCGCCCCACTCTACCGGTATTATGCGTCCACCGTAATTCGATTTCAGTTTCATTCCGGTTTGACACGAACGCTTATGGACTTCCACCTCTTCTTTATCGGTGATAAAGCCGAACACATCGTCGCCCGGCAGCGGGTTACAACACAAAGGCACAATGAAATTCTTGCTAAAATCGTTTTCCTTTAAGGCATACGTCGACTTGCGGTCTATCTTTAACGGAGGAACATCATCGAGAGCGACCGTTTTGGCTTCAAGCGACGGTTTTTTCAACGCATTCATCGCCTGCTTCATATAGCGGACCAATAGATTATCCTGCTTCGGCAAGGTTTCTTTCACCTTAAAGAAGGTCTGTCCGTTTTGAGGCAATTTAACATCCTCGTTACCGATGAGATAATACAAATCTTCTTTTTTATCGACTTTGTAATACTGAAGAATCTTATTGTAAATGGTGTTGTCGATGGTTTCACCGGGGAATAAGCCTTCGAGCATGTTCTTACCCTTTTCGGCAATACGGCGGCGTTGGCGGCGCAAGGCCGCTTCGATTTTGGTTCGGGCTTTGGCGGTGGTCACATAGTTGAGCCATTCGGGTTGGGGATATTGCGACTGCGAAGTGAGGATTTCCACTTGGTCGCCGCTGCGTAATTTCTGGCTTAAAGGCACCAGGGTGTGATTGACTTTCGCCCCCAGACAATGATCGCCGATACGCGTGTGGATGATATAGGCAAAATCGAGCGCCGTAGCTCCCTGCGGCAACGTTTTAATGTCACCCCTCGGAGTAAAGACAAAAATTTCGGACGAAAACAAATTCATTTTCACCGTATCGAGAAAGTCGATGGCGTTGGGATTGGGATTGGCGAGCACCTCCTGAATCGTTTTCAGCCATTTGTCCAATTCATTATCTTCTTCTATTTTATTCTCTTTGTATTTCCAATGCGCCGCGAAACCTTTCTCGGCAATATCATCCATGCGCCGGCTACGTATCTGTATTTCGATCCACTTTCCATCGGGGCCCATCACCGTGAGGTGGAGCGCCTGATAACCATTAGCCTTCGGATGGCTCACCCAGTCGCGGATCCGGTCGGGACGTAATTTGTAAATATCGGTAATCGCCGAATAAATATCCCAGCACTGTTTTTTCTCGTCCATCCCCGGAAAGACCTCGAAAACAATGCGCACGGCGAACAAATCATAGACTTCTTCGAAATCGATGCCTTTTTTCTGCATCTTATTCCAGATGGAATAGACCGACTTCACACGCGCCCGCATTTCGTATTGAATATTCATTTTGTCGAGGACATCCATAACGGGAGCGGCAAAGTGTTCATAAATCTTGTTGCGCTCGGGAGCCGTTTCGGCAATCTTATTCAGTAACTCGATATAGGCATCGGGATGTTCGTATTTAAAACACAACTCTTCGAGTTCGGTTTTGATGGCAAACAATCCGAGTCGATGCGCCAGGGGCGCGTAGATGTACATGGTTTCGCCGGTTATCTTAAACTGCTTGGCGGGCGCCATCGACGAGAGCGTACGCATATTGTGCAGGCGATCGGCAATTTTAATAAGAATCACCCGGATGTCTTCCGACATGGTGAGCAACAACTTGCGGAAATTTTCGGCCTGCTCGGAGACATTTTCGCCGAACATACCGCTGGATATCTTGGTCAGGCCGTCGACAATTTGGGCGATTTTATCACCGAACATCGCCTGTATATCGTCAACCGTATAATCCGTATCCTCTACCACATCATGCAGAAGAGCCGCCGCGATAGAGGTGGAGCCCAATCCCATCTCACGCGAAACGATACGCGCCACGGCCAGCGGATGCATAATATACGGTTCGCCCGAACGCCGGCGAGCTCCTTTATGCGCCTCTTTGGCCATATTAAAAGCCCGTGTAATAATATCGACCTTCCGGCGGTGATTCGAATTCAAATAATCGTTGAGAAGAGCCTGAAACTCATCTTCAATCAATTTTTCTTCGGCTGATAATTTTACTTCTTCATTCATAATTATTCCTTCATGAGCGGGGGCGCCACTTGGAGCGACGCCCTCGCCCAACTCTGACGTATTTTTATATGCGACGTTTAAGGGAAGGCGAAAATACAAATAAATCTACAAAAATGAGCAAAGAATAAGAAAAAAAGAAAGGAGGAGGGATGAAGTATGATGTATGATGTATGATGTATGAAGTATGATGTATGAAGTATGATGTATGAAGGATGAAGGATGAAGGATGATGGGAGACCGGAGACCGAAGACTTTAAACATTCGACATGTTGAATGAACAAAAAAACAGGTTTGTTGTTTTAGGAACCAATAGGGGTGCCGTACATACAGGCTGAGATCATACCCAATCACCTGATCCGGATAATACCGGCGTAGGGAAAGAAAGAATCCTCCTCCCGAGGATCCGCATTTTCAGGTATCACATCTTACTCAATCCCCTTTTTTGTTTTACTAATCCGATGTGGAGAACAGTGTTTTTCCGCATCAAAAAAAAATGATCGTAAATGAAAAAGGTTTTTATGACTTTCGCAGGAATACTGGCCCTGCAATCGATGGTATACGGACAACGGTATACCGACTCACAAGACAGTTTAAAAAACGTACAGTTGGAACAGGTGGTCGTATCCGCCACACGAGCCGGCAAAAACACGCCGATGACGTATACGGATATTTCTCAACCGGAGATTAAAAAAAACAACGCCGCGCGCAACATTCCCATTCTTTTGCAAAACATTCCTTCCCTCGTTTCGTACGGTGAGGACGGTACGGGAGCGGGATACAGCTACATGCGCATCCGGGGGGTCGATGCCAGCCGCATCAACGTCACGCTGAACGGCATGCCGTTGAACAACCCTGAAAGCCAGGATGTCTTTTGGATCAATTTGCCCGACTTGTCTAATTCGCTGCAAAGCATTCAGATACAGCGCGGAGTCGGAACCTCCACAAACGGGTCGGGTGCTTTCGGCGCCAGCATTTCGCTGAAAACTGTCGGCGCCCGCTCCGAAGCTTACGGCGAAGCTTCCACATCGGCGGGCAGCTACAACACGTTTACATCGAGCATCGCGGCCGGCACGGGAATCCTGAAAAACGGACTTTCGTTCGACGCCCGCTTTTCGCGCAACACCGGCGAGGGATATATCCGCAACGGCTTTATCGACCATTACAACCTGTTCACTTCCTTGTCGCATTACACCGACAATCAACTGATTCGCCTGAGTTACATCAAGGGAAAGCAACGCACGGGCATCACTTGGGAAGGGGTCGATTCGACCCAAATAGAAAAAAACGGGCGCCGGTACAATCCCGCCGGCGAATATAAGGATGAAGCGGGAAGACGGCGTTATTACGACAACGAAACGGACAATTACTATTCCGACATCGCGCAATTGCAATACACCCGCCGGCTCAACGATGCGTTTGCCGTCAACGCCAACCTGAGTTACAATCACGGCTTCGGCTATTATGAAAACTATATAGAAGACGATTCGCTGAAATTCTACCGGGTGCCGGCGCAGGTGATCGACGGCGTAACGCATGAAGTGTCGGACCTCATCATCCAACAAAAGATGGATAATGATTTCTATGTGGCCAACATCGGCGCGGATTATATCCAAAACAACTGGAAAGTAAATGCCGGCGCGCTCTACAGCCGGTACAACGGGCGTCATTTCGGTAAACGCCCGTGGATACAATATGTAGCCTATCCGGAAAAAGAGAAAACGAATCCGGACGACATTTTCGAGAATTGGTATCATAGCAAGGCACGGAAAACCGAAGTCAGCGTATTCGCCAAAGCCGAATATCAATGGAACGACCGCCTCTCGCTCTTCGGCGACTTACAATATCGCCATATCCATTATACATTGAAAGGAGAAGACAAGGACTTTAAAATGATGGACGGCGATTACCGGTATGACTTCCTGAATCCGAAAGCGGGAGTATTCTTCCGTCCCGATGAACGTAACAGTGTATATGCCTCGGTCGCCGTGGCGCAGCGCGAACCGATACGCAGCGACTTGAAAGAGGGGGCTAAAAGGGAAGATCATAAAGAACCTATCCGGCCCGAACGGATGATCGACTACGAACTCGGTTACCGCTACAACACTCAACAAGGACTTTACTTCGGAGCGAACATCTATTATATGGACTATCATAACCAGATGGTACAAACGGGCAAACTCGATGATGTGGGATACCGCTTATTGGAAAACGTAAAAAGCAGTTACCGAGCGGGAATCGAACTCGAAGCCTCCGTCCCGTTGTTCGCCGGCAAGTGGCGCCTGGATGCCAACGCCACCTTCAGCCGCAATAAAATCAATGATTACGCGGCTTATTACGACATGTACGACGCAAACGAAAATCCGCTTTATGACGAAAACAACAAAGCCCGGCAACAAAAAGAAGAGTTTGAAAGCACCGATATCTCGTTCTCACCCGATGTGGTAAGCGCCGTATCGCTGACATACAATCCTTTTTCGGCGCTTTATTTCACCTTGACCGGAAAATATATCGGCAAGCAATATCTCGATAATACGTCGAATGACAGCAAGTCCATTCCGGGCTATTTCGTCAGCAACTTCTCCGCCGGCTACACGTTCGACAAGACGCCGCTGGGCAGCATCAACCTGCAAGTGTTTGTCAATAATTTATTGAACAAAGAATATGTCGCCAACGGATGGTCCGGCACCGGCATATACGATGGATTTAAAAGTGACTATGCGGGGTATTATCCGCAAGCAACCCGCAATTTCACGGCGCGGTTGACGGTCAGTTTTTAAGATTGAAAAAGATTGATAACAGATTGAAGAAGATTGATGCGTGAGCGGATATCTTCTTCAATCTTCTAAGAAACTGTTTTGAATTTTCCGAATGATCTAATTTTGTTTATTCTTTTATGCTGTTTTTTGCCTTTTTTTGCGCCTTTGAACTTTCCTTTCTTTCAAATAGCCAGCTATTCGATGCGAAACGAAAGTTCAAATCCATCAAAAAAAACCTAAAAAACACCGCATAAAAAAATTCAAAACAGTTTCTAACTTCCGGCAAATAATTTAGAAAATATAAAACGACAGTTTGCTAAGTTTCTTAACTTTGCAAGAAATAAAATCAAAAGATGGAAAGAACAGCAATTGTAAAAGAAATACGCCAAACCCTCCGGCAGATAACTCCGCCCGGTGCCCGTGTCATACTTTATGGCAGCGAAGCTCGCGGCGAAGCCCGTCCCGACAGTGATATCGATTTACTGATTATTGTCGACAGGGATACTTTCAGCATCAAGGATGAGCAACTGATAACCCGGCCGCTTTACAAGATATTCATGCGTACGGGCATCCCTATCAGTCCGAAAGTAATACTCAAAAAGCATTGGGAAGAACGCCCGTTTAAAACACCTTTTCAACTGAATGTAATCAATGAAGGGATTCCGCTATGAAAGAACAAATGGACAGCGAAAGTCACCATGCATTAGTCAACACTCGAGTTTATTGACCAAGCCCGTATTTTTGTCTCAGAGATCGGGGAACTTCTCCAAGAATAAGGTGAAAGCAAGAAGCATGAATGAATTTCACCCCATCGCAGAAGAACATTCCTGACTTCCAATCTCCAACCTCCATCATACTTCATACATCATACTTCATACATCATACTTCATACATCATACTTCATACATCTTTTACATGCTTGCATTTTTCCAATCCGTTTGGTTTGAAATTATCGGAGCCGTCATCGGGCTCGCGTATCTATATCTCGAATACAAAGCCAATAAATGGCTGTGGCCCGTGGGCGTCCTCATGCCCGTGGTCTATGTGTTCATCTTTTATTACAGTAAGTTTTATGCCGACATGGGCATCTACATCTACTATTTTTTTGCCAGCATCTACGGTTGGCACAAATGGTCGAAAGGCAACTCCGGCGAAACGGAAATGCCCATCTCCTCTTTTCCCCGCCGATATGCGGGAGCGCTTGCCGCCATCGGCATCGCCATCTTCGCGCTTATCGCCTTTATCCTCGTCCGTTATACCGACAGTCCCGTGCCCTACGGCGATAGTTTTACCACCATGCTCAGCATCCTCGGCATGTGGATGCTGGCACACAAGTATGTGGAACAATGGGGATTGTGGTTTGCAGCCAACTTCTTCTCCACCGGGTTGTACCTCTGGAAAGGATTGTACCCCACGGCCGCTCTTTTTACCGTTTACACCGTTATTTCCGTGTTCGGATACTTCAAATGGCGGAAGATGATGAGGGAAGCAACTACCCCACCCTCCGCCTGACATGCAATTCATTCCGGTGATAGAGAAAATAGGCTCGGCGGCGAAAAAAAGACACCGGCTGAGGAGTAAACGCCCGTGACGGTAAAATAAATGCGAATGTCTATACGAGAAATGCCATCGACGGACCAATAAATGTCCTCGATAGATAAATAAATAAGGGTAGATGCAGAAAAAACACCAAAGACGGTCAAATAAATTGAAGTTGATGTCAAATAAATGCCCGTGACTCTAAAATAAATAAGATTATCCATAAAATGAATACGGCTTATGGGCAAAGAGATGCCATCGACCAAAGAAGAAATACCATTGGATGAAAGATAAAAGAGACTGTCCACAAAATAAATCGGATTGACTTCATCAAAAATACAATTTAACCTTAAATAAATCGCAGTGACTTTAAGATTTTCCCGTTTTCCATCCCATTATCAAATTTAGAAAACAAATCAAAAAAAAGAGTCCGTCAAACATCTTCATCGACAGGAAAAGACAAAAAGCATCTGTCCGAAACGACTATTCAATCCGGCCGAACACCTACTATTCAATACTTGAAAACGAAAATCATATCATTTATAAGCGACAAAATGCCCAAAACAGGCACATAATACTGTATAATAATAAAGCAAAGCAAGCAAATTAATCATCGTTACATCTATTTAATATTATTTACATCCGAACTTAACCTTATTCTCTGCGAATTCTCTACCTTTGCCTTTACATTTATAGAATAAAAAATAAGACAATAGAAAATCAATTGCGTTATGACAACAAAACAACAAAATTATTCCGACATGGCGCATACAGCCGGCAATACAGTAAAGGAAAACCAAACGTTATGGAGCGCCATCCCCCGTTTCGTTACATTAGACGAAAACCTGAATACGGCACTGGCAAATCTGGATAGCGCCGACAAAGAAGCGAAAATCATTACCACCGGCACCACGAAAGACAAGGAAAAGGCAAAAGCGCAGGCCATTGCCGCGATCATCAAAATCGCCGGACCGGCTTGCGTGTATGCCCTCGATAATAACAACAACGCCTTACACGACCATTTGAACGTGACGGAAACAACGTTCAAAAAAGTACAGGACGGTAATCTGCCGCAACTATTCAACAGCATCATCGAGAAGGTAAAACCCCTCGCGGAACCGTTGGTTGAGTTCGGAGTGGTTGCTGAAGATTTCACCGGCGCCGAAACCAAGATACAGGTTTATACCGATTTAGTAAATGATCCCCGCCAACTGATTACCGAACGCTCCACAAAAATCGAAAGCGTGGCATTCTATATCGACGAGTTGCATCAAATCTTCTACCGTCTTGACAAAATGATGCTGCTCTTCGTCGGTACCGAATTCTACAGCCAATACCGCAACGCCCGCAAAATTGTAGACCGGGGTATCCGCAAAAAACAGGAAAAAGAAAACAAAAAAAGCGAATGACAAGGAAATAAAATACCCCTGAGATAATAGAGACACCTATATAATAATGTAAAGAACGCTTCAAAATGAAAAAAAGAACGCTTCTATTTTATTTAACCGGTTCTCTACTCCTGCTGTATCTGTCCGGATGCCGCGACGACTTGGAAGATATCGATATATCCGCCGGAACGGAGCAAGAAACAACGGAAGCGGCAACACCCGTGGAAGCCTCGAAGGTTTGGTTCGGGGAAAACAATAACCACCAAACCGTCTTTCTCCAACCCTCGGAAATCGCTACCCGTTCGGCGGAAAACAGCACCCTATTCTTCACCCAGCCCAGTTGGAAATATTTCGCTATCACTGAAAACGAATATGTTACGGCTATCGATGTAGACCTCACCGATTCCATCCGTGTAAGCCTTGCCCCCGAAGAAAACTACAAGGCATACCGGGAAACAGGCGATCCTGAATACATCCGCCCCCACTCCCGGCTGGTTATCCTCACCTCCAAAGCCGGAGACGGAACCATCGGTTTTATCATGACCGTCATCCCGTCGAAAGAATACATCGACAACCATGCCGACAGAATACGATTCATCACCTATCTACAACGCGAACCTGATTTCGACGGGATGATCATTTTCCACCACCTCGACGGACGCTTTGCCAACGGTTGGTTATATGAAGACGGACAAATAACCCAATCCGTAACCGACACCGTTTCCGATGACGAAAATGTCGCACGGGTTCCAATAAAACAGTTGGAAGTGAGCTATGAAGTACATTTAAAGGAGCCTTCTTCCTCACCATCTCTACGGACAGCTACTACAGTTGAGGGGGGAATGCTTCCCGAAGTGGTTTGCAGAGCCGAGACTTTGGAAAATCGCTCTTCCTATTACTCCTATTATTTGGGAACGGGTGGTGGTGGCGGTTCATATGCAACAGGCTATGGCCAGGCAATAGAACATGGCGGAGGGGGAGGATATATTCCTAATCAGAGCAGCAATGAAAAAGAAGCCGACAAAGCGAAGTCAATTTTCAGGAATTCCGAATTGGTTAAAAAAAACTGGGAAAAAATAGAAGAAATGCTCGATAAAATCATCAAAAACTGTCTGGGTGAAGGATTGTACAACGGCCTGAAAACAGACCTCAATGGAAAAACCATTGCCATCGAATTTATTTCCGGCGACGGGTCATCGTTCGATTATACAACCGGTAAAATATCCCTGAGCATGAATATGGAGAGTAATCAGCTTTTCCATGAGATGTGGCACGCCTACCAGGCGTATCAGGAAACGCAACAGTCTTTCAAGCAGTCCTTACTGAACCAGGAAATGGAAGCATGGTATGCACAATACCTGTATGTAAGCAGCTTACCCGAATATAAACAGGGTAGCAAATGGTATGAATTGTATAATCATACTGATTTAGGAAAATCAATACGATACCTTGATGGTTATATTGATAATAAAGGAACGTTGCTTAAGGATACATATCAACTGGAGAGCCATCTTGTAACCGTTAAAAAAGCGTTTCGCGAAATTAAAGACGAAGCGGGAGAATATCCCTATAAAAATTATCCGTATAATGACGACAGAACCGCCGAAGCCAATTTTACGAATTTAAAAAATTTATCTTCTAACTGTAATTGATATGAAAACGAAAAGAACACTATTTTTAACAGCCTTGTTGTTATTTGTCAGTCACGCGTTTATGGCGCAAACTTATTATTACAACGAAACGAAAACGTTTTACGAAAATGGGTATACCTACCGGTGCGATACCCCCCCCTCGGCATTGGTCACCCTCGGCAATATAGAGAACAAATATACCAATACGCCGTTGGTCTTTAAAGACGGGTCGGACGCCAACGGTGCCATGGTATTCCATGGGATGAGACCGCTCGAGAACGATGACTGGACCTATCAAACCGGTGTTTCCATTGTGGACAAGGCTTTTTCCGCCGAAGAACGGAAACGGGTAGGCGGGAAAAAAATTGACGTAGGCATGATTATCGATTCTTCCACGGGGAAAGTGATTGAAGTGTCTTTTAATTTCTTCTATACAGATCCTTTCGCCACCATCCCTGTCTCCACCTACCGAAAGATAGAACTGGAGTTGAAGGAAAAGGTATGGTTTACCCCTACCGCTGACGGGAAAAGAATGAAATTCATAATGAATAGTTGGCGGCAAGAAGTAAGCCGGTTGCCGGCAGATAAATAGATTGAAGGTATGAATAAGTTGCTGGTATATATCCTTTTGTTTCACCTGTGGGGTACGCTACAGGCGCAAACTTATTACTACAATGAAACGAAAACGTTTTACGAAAATGGGTATACATACCAATGTGATACAGATATGAGAACAGCAAGAGTAACCCTTTATAATAAGGAAAATAAATACACCTATGAACGGTTGGTATTTAAAGACGGGTCGGACGCCAACGGTGCCATGGTATTCCATGGGATGGACCCGCTCGAGAACGATGACTGGACCTATCAAACCGGTGTTTCCATTGTGGACAAGGCTTTTTCCGCCGAAGAACGGAAACGGGTGACGGGAAAAGAACTTGTTGTAACTCAGCTCATCGATTCTTCCACGGGGAAGGTGATCGAAGTGTATTTTAATTTCATCTATACAGCTCCTTTCGCCACCATCCCTGTCTCCACTTACCGCAAGATAGAACTGGAGTTGAAGGAAAAGGTGTGGTTTACCCCCACTGCCGACGGGAAAAGAATGAAATTCATAATGAATAGTTGGCGGCAAGAAGTAAGCCGGTTGCCGGCAGATAAATAGATTGAAGGTATGAATAAGTTGCTGGTATATATCCTTTTGTTTCACCTGTGGTGCTCTTAATACATTTGTTCCAACGTGGGAACACTCCCTCCAAATAAAAGAATGAAAAGATCAAACAAAATGAAAAAGAATAATTATAATTTCAAATTACAGATTATGAACAACTTCCATCTAAAAGCCGATAGCTTTTAGCCAAGAAACTAAATTTTAAACAAATGGAAACTCAAAAAAAAAGAACATGTTTACTGATAGTCTCGGTCATGCTTCTAATCGCAACCGGACTACCATCGTGCAGGCCCAAATCCGCCACGAGCGCTTTTAGCGAGGACGCGGCAGAGAAAGCCTATGTTGCACCCGGACAATACGATGAGTTTTACGATTTTGTGTCGGGAGGTTTCAGCGGACAGCTTGCCGTATACGGCCTTCCTTCCGGCAGATTATTGAAAGTGATTCCCGTATTTTCCGTCAACGGAGAAAACGGATGGGGCTTCAGCGAAGAGACAAAACCGATGCTCAACACTTCCAACGGATTTGTCCCATGGGACGATTCGCACCATGCCGATTTATCCCAAACCGGCGGAAACTATGACGGCCGATGGCTATTTATCAACGGAAACAATACTCCACGCATAGCCCGGATCGACTTGACAACCTTCAAAACGGCTGAGATAATTGAATTGCCCAATAGCGCCGGCAATCACTCCTCTCCTTTTGTCACGGAAAACACGGAATATGTGGTCGCAGGCACGCGCTTTAGCGTTCCTCCCGATTATGCCGACGGCGATGTGCCGATCAACAGCTACAAGGAAAATTTCAAGGGACATATCAGTTTCATCCAAGTGGATCCCGCTACAGGCCACATGACTTTATCATTCCAGCTTCTCGTGCCGGGATTCAATTTCGACCTGAGCCGCGCCGGAAAAGGCAAATCGCACGGATGGTCTTTCTTTTCTTGTTATAACACCGAACAGGCTCACTCTCTATTGGAAGTCAATGCATCTCAAAATGACAAGGATTTTATTTTAGCCGTAAACTGGAAAAAAATCGAAGAATATGTGAAAGCAGGTAAAGGACAAAAACAACCCTGCTCGTATGTGCACAATGTATGGAATGAAAACCGGCATGCGGCGACATCCGAAACGATGAAGGAGGCTTTGGTTTTGGATACCAAAGAAATCAACGACGCTTGTTATTTCATTCCTTGTCCCAAATCACCTCACGGCGTCGATATCGATCCTTCCGGCGAATACATTGTCGGCAGCGGTAAGTTAGCCGCCGTTATTCCGGTATTTAGTTTCGATAAGATTCAAAAAGCCATCGAAGACAAAGCTTTTGACGGACAGATAGAAGGAGTCAATGTCATTAAATACGAATCCGCCCTGTACGGGGAAGTGAAGGATTCCGGATTGGGAGCTTTGCACACGGAGTTTGACGATAGCGGAAATGCCTATACGAGTTTCTTTGTTTCTTCCGAGGTGGTAAAATGGAACATCAAAGAACTGAAAGTCTTAGACCGGGTACCCACCTATTATTCTATCGGACATCTTTCGGTGATGGGGGGAAACACCGTAAAACCTTACGGGAAATACCTGGTTGCCTACAACAAAATAACCAAAGACCGTTTTTTGCCTACCGGCCCCGAACTGACTCAAAGCGCTCAGTTGTACGATATCAGTGGAGACAAGATGAAACTCATTTTGGACTTTCCTACGGTCGGTGAACCGCACAATGCCGTCGCCCTTCCCGCAGATTTGATTAAGGATAAGCAGAAACAGTTCTACGACCTGGCCGAAAACCAGCATCCGTATGCCGCCAAATCCGAGAAAGAAGCGAAAGTGGTGAAAGAAGGCAACGTGGTACATATTTATATGACGGCGATACGCTCGCACATGGCTCCCGACAACATCGAAGGTATCACATTGGGAGATACCGTTTATTTCCATCTGACCAATATCGAACAGGAGTGGGATATCCCCCACGGGTTGGCTGTAAAGGGAAATACGAACGCGGAGTTGCTGGTGATGCCCGGGGAAACGCAAACATTGAAATGGGTTCCCGCAAAGACTGGCATATTCCCTTTCTACTGCACCGACTTTTGCAGTGCGCTGCATCAGGAAATGCAGGGTTATGTACGTGTTTCCGCCAAAGGAAGGAATGTCCCGCTCTCGTATACGCTGGACGATAAACCTGTCGGCAAATAAAAATACAAGCCTTGAGGGTGGTCAAAAGTAAATTCTATGAGCTTTTGATGCACCCTCAAAGTGCATAAACAAGCTTAGAACATGAATAAAAATAAGATATCCGCTCTGTCAACAATTCTATTAATCGTATGCGCCGTTTTGCTGGCCGCTTCCGTTTTTCTCCCCTTATGGAGAATCGAACTATCGGCTCCCCAATATCCCGAAGGATTGGTATTGCAATTATATCCCGATAAAATAGGCGGAGATGTCGATGCGGTAAACGGCCTCAACCATTATATCGGAATGCAGACCTTGCATGCCGAAAACTTTGTCGAATTCACCGTTTTGCCCTATATCCTGGCTGCCTTTGCCGTATTGATTCTCGTTACCGCCATTCTCCGAAGCCGCAAAATGTCGTTGATCAGTTTCATTTCGTTTGTCGTTTTCGGCCTTATTTCCTTAGTCGACTTTTATCGATGGAACTACAACTACGGGCACAACTTAGATCCCACGGCTGCCATAAAAGTCCCAGGCATGGCCTATTCGCCTCCTGTTTTAGGCTATAAACAGCTCCTTAACTTCGGCGCCTATTCCATTCCCGATATCGGGGGCGTCCTGCTCATTGTAGCCGCATTAATATTGGCCTTTGTCGTCATAAAGGAGTACCGGGCCCATCGCATTTTCAAGAAAAAGGGGGCGGTTGCAAATATCTTGTTCCTCCCGTTGTTGGCTCCGATTCTCTTTTCCTGCGTCAACGACCGTCCGCAAACTGTCCGACTGAACGAAGATGAATGTGAACGTTGCAGAATGACGATTGTCGATTCCAAATTCGATGCGCAAATTATCACCGATAAAGGCCGCTGTTTAAAATTCGACGATTTCTTTTGCCTTGTCAATTATTTGGAGGAAAACAAAGATGCCAAGGTGAAGAAGAGCTATGTTTCCGATTATTCGAAAGAAGATCGTTTCTTAGATGCGACGAAAGCCTTTTATATCAAAGGCGGGGACGTCAAAAGTCCGATGAACGGGAATATCGCCGCTTTCGAAACGCGAAAGGAGGCGGAAGAGGCAGCGACACAACTCCATGCGGAAATCATTTCATGGGAAGATATCGGTTTTTGATTCCCTGCTTTCTCATTCTTTTTTGCCACGGCGTTTCCTCCATGGTGCGTGCGGGAAGTATCCATGTGGGGAGCGGACGGCAAACGAACAGTATTTCCGAAGCCTTGGCTATGGCAAAGGCGGGCGATAGTATCATCGTTCATGAAGGCTTATACCGCGAAATGCCGGTTATTACCATTCCGGTCGTCTTAATAGGAATCGGCTCTCCCGTGATTGACGGCGGCAACAAAGGCGATGTGGTTTCCATTTTTGCAAATGAGGTGATCTTCGAAGGGTTTACCGTCATTCATTCGGGAAAGTCTTCCCTAAAAGAGTATTGCGGATTAAAAATAAACAGGGGTGTCTCCGGAGTGACGATCAAAGGCAATGAGTTTGCCGATAATTCCATCGGAATACTCGTTCAGGAGGCGCAGGGTTGCCGGCTGGAGGATAATAGGATAAGTACGTCGATTGCGGAAAACCCGCTCATCGGAAATGCCATCCATTGCTGGAAAAGCCGGAATCTTACCATCAAAGGAAATCATATCCGCAGGCACCGGGACGGCATCTATCTCGAATTCGTTTCCAATTCCGTCATCCGGGATAATGATGTCGCGCGATGTTTGAGGTACGGCCTGCACTTTATGTTCTCCAACTATGACGATTATCTCCATAACATATTCCACGAAAACGGGGCGGGCGTCGCCGTCATGTTTTCCAACCACATCAATATGCGGCACAATACGTTCCGAAACAACACGGGGGGAGCTTCTTACGGACTTTTGCTCAAGGACATTTCCCATGGTACTGTTTCCGGCAACGAATTTGCCCGAAATACGGTGGGTATCTTCATGGAAGGCGGCTTGTCGCTCACACTGCAAGAAAATGTTTTCCGCGAGAACGGCTGGGCCTTGCGCCTGATGGCAAGCAGTGTCGAAAATACTTTCAGCCGGAACAATTTCGTGGCAAACACTTTCGATGTCACCACCAACGGGAATTCCGTAAAAAACTATTTCAGCGGGAATTACTGGGACAAATACAAAGGGTACGATCTTAATCGCGACGGCATCGGCGATGTCCCCTATCATCCGTTAAGTTTATTCGCGATCATTTCGGAATATACGCCCGCCGCCATGCTGTTCTTCCGGAGTTTTCTGGTCGACCTGTTAGAGCAAACCGAAAGAATCATTCCTACCGTCACACCCCAAAACTTCGTGGACGACAAACCGGCAATTAAACAACATGCCCTATGATTACGATTCGGAATCTGCATAAACAGTATCGGAAACTGCATGTCTTGAAAAATATCAATCTGGAGTTTGACGGCGCAAAGAAATGTATTGCCCTGATAGGCCCTAATGCTTGTGGCAAAACGACTCTTATCAAATGCATGCTGAATCTGGTAACGCCGCAAACGGGCGAGGTGATCATTTTCGGCCGGAATGTCCGCCGGGATTCGGAAATACGAAGGCTCATCGGCTTCATGCCGCAGGCGGCCAATTTCCCCGGCCATCTGTCCGTCGAAGATACTTTCCGCCTGATCAGGACGGTGAGAGGAGATCAAAACGAGGCGGACGACGAGCTCTATCAATCGTTTCACCTGGACCGGATTGCTACGAAGAAAATGGGAACCTTGTCCGGGGGAACCGTTCAAAAAGTAAGCGCTGCGCTTGCTTTTATGTTCCGCCCGCAACTGATTATTCTCGATGAACCTTTCGCCGGACTCGATCCTTTGGCCTCGGCTATCCTGAAAGAAAAGATATCGAAAGAGAAAGATAACGGGAAGCTGATTTTTATCACGTCGCACGTCCTGAGCGAACTCGATAATCTTGCCTCGCATATCGTGTTTATGGAAGAAGGCGAAGTGTTGTTTTACAAACCGGTCCGAACCCTTTTGGAGGATACGGGGGAACCGGCTATCACAGATGCGGTTATGAAAATCCTTAGACAAACGCAACATGAATAATATAGCGAAGATTATATTCCTCGATATCCTGAAAAGTAAAATAACGCTCATTTATTTTATCGTACTCGCCTTGGTATCATGGATATCTTTCCTGCTCGAAGAAAGCCAGTCCAAAGCCGTGTTGACGGTCATGTATATCGTACTTTTCAGCGTACCGCTCATGGCGTTGCTATATTCCACCATATATATTTACAACAGCAAGGAATTCATCACGCTCCTGTTGAGCCAGCCCATCAAAAGAGGACGTCTTTGGGGTAGCATCTACACGGGAGTCTCCGGCAGCCTCTGTCTTGCTTTTGTAGCAGGCGCAGGCATCCCGGTTATCGTGTATTCTTTCAACATGACCGGATTTTTACTTCTCGGCATGGGAATAGGCATCACCCTCGTCTCCGTATCCCTCGCTTTTCTTATCGCTGTATATACCGATGACAAATCCGTCGGCATAGGGATTTCCATTCTGCTATGGTTGTTTTTCACCCTGCTTTACGATGCGATTCTACTATTTCTTTTGTTCCAATTCAGCGATTATCCGATAGAGGGACTGACCATGTTGCTGTTAATGTTGAATCCGGTCGATCTGGCGCGATTGCAAATCATGCTCCGGTTAGATATTGCAGCTATGTTAGGGTATTCGGGAGCCGTATTTATCGATATGTTCGGGACAACCTGGAGCGCCGTTCTCTCTTTCATCGTATTATTGGCTTGGATCGTCATCCCTTACCTCCTCTCCCTAAAAAGATTCCGCAAAAAAGATATCGTTTAAGTCGATTATTCAACAAACAGGATTGCTCACTAAAAGATATCATCATTCATAATTATTTTCTACTTTTGCAATAACAATTAAAATAAAGTGTATGTCACGGTTCATTAATCCCTTTACGGATGTAGGGTTTAAAAAGATATTCGGACAAGAAGTCAGTAAAGAGTTGATCATCGAATTTCTAAACGATTTATTGGTTGGAGAGAAAACAATCAAAGACATCCGCTTTCTCGACAAGGAGCTTTTACCGGAATTTGAGGGCGATCGTGGAGCGATTTACGTATTACCTCTCGCAGGCCGTTACCCGTCAGGGGGAACGCGGAGGAGACTGGATGTTCGAACTAAAACCGGTTTACGGAGTCTTTTTCATGAATTTCCGTTTGCAGGATACCCCGGGAAAGTTACGGTCGGACATCGTGCTTTCCGACCGTGATACGCATGAACAATTCACGGATAAACTACGTTTTATTTTCATAGAACTTCCTTGTTTCACAAAAGAAGAACAGGAATGCGAAACAGATTTCGAACGATGGATTTATATATTAAAGAATATGGAAACACTGAAAAGAATTCCTTTTAAAACCCGCAAGGCAGCTTTTGAAAAGTTGGAGAAGATTGCGGACATCGCTTCCCTGAGCAAAGAGGAGCG
The DNA here is from genome assembly GCF_041902845.1 of Limibacterium fermenti. Lineage (GTDB taxonomy): Bacteria > Bacteroidota > Bacteroidia > Bacteroidales > Dysgonomonadaceae > Limibacterium > Limibacterium fermenti. Next base: position 1,642,675 of record NZ_CP159486.1, on the reverse strand, counting down.
GGAAAAGTACGACGAGAGCATCAAGGTCTATCGCGACCACTTGGCTACGATTGCCTATGCACAACAAGAAGGCAGAGCTAAAGGAATAGCCGAAGGACGAGCTGAAGGACGAGTTGAAGGACGAGTTGAAGGAGAAGCTGAAGGACGGGCTAAAGGAATAATCGAAGGAAAAACAGAGACGGCTCGCAACATGAAAGCTGAAGGGCTGTCGCTTCCTGTTATTACTAAAATCACCGGACTTTCTGCCGAAGAAATCGAAAAGCTCTAACCCATTAATTGATCGTTTACGGGTACTTGCTTCGATAATTTGGCTTTCCTAACCCGACGATTATCGGGAATCAAGAATTTTGAGAACAGCGAAAAGCGCGCCTCGGGCGGGATAGCAGGAATGTAACAAAAACGTAACATTATCTTAACAACTTTCGCGGTTTTCTTTCAAAAAAAATGAGTTATTTTGCTTTCCGAAATCTTAGAAAGAGTGGTTATATGAAAAAAGTTTTTGCTTCCGCTATAAAAGAGAATGATGTTCATCGTAGGGTCGCCTCATTCCATTCGTCGCAGGATATGACTGATAAAGAGATACTCGAAATATATAAGCATCTCAATACAAAAGTCGAAAAAATAGGTGCGGCATTCAAGAAAAACAAGAATGGCAAACTCACCGACGACGAACTCAACGAAGCGCTGCGCTACTGACGGCTATTTATCCAATTTACCGATAAAATTTTCGCGATACGTATCCCCTATGGGTATTTGCCGATTTCCGATAATGATACGGTTCTTGGAAATGCTTTCTATTTTGTCTTTCCGGATAATGTAAGACCGGTGTACCCGCACAAAACGATTCTTCGGTAGTTTTTCTTCCATGGTCTTCAGGCTCATTAACGAAAGAATAGGCCGTCCGGCGCTTTCGGTATAAATCTTCACGTAATCTTTCAACCCTTCGATATAAAGAATGTCGTCGTATAAGATATGAATCAGCTTATACTCCGATTTCACAAAAATGCCCGATTCGTTTTCATCTCCCGATGTATTCCGCCCCGCCGAAGTCATCTCGAACCAATGGAGCGCTTTCTTGGCAGCCGTCAGAAAGTCGGCATACGAAAAAGGCTTCAACAAGTAATCCAGCGCACTCACCTTATAGCCCTGCAAAGCATATTCACTAAAGGCGGTGGTAAAGATCAACCGCGTGTTTGCCGAAACCGAACGGGCAAACTCCATGCCATTGACTTCCGGCATCTGGATATCCAAAAAAAGCACATCCACCTGCTCCTCCTCGATACGGTTCATCGCCGATACGGCATTGCTGTACTTGCCCGTTAATTTCAGGAAGGGTGTTTTCTCCACATACGACTCCAACAACGACAGGGCCAGCGGCTCATCATCCACGATCCAACAATTCAGTATCATTCGCTTCTTTTTTTTGTATCAATAATCAGCGTTGTCGTGTACACATCGCCGTCGATACGATGCTTCCAGGTATAATTTCCGGGATAGACGAGTTGCAAACGCTTCTTCACCAACTCCAGCCCGATACCGCTTCCGCTTTTGTCGGACTCGGTTTTGGGAAAATAACTGTTTTTGCAGATAAACTCCACCTTTCCCTCCGGAAGTTCGCGTAACGTAATATCGATAAACGACGGCTTATGGCTGCTCACGCCATGCTTGAACGCATTTTCAATCAAAGATATAAAAATTAATGGAGCAATCATCGTGCGCGAGGTTTTGTTGACATTCATGTGGGTGGTTACCGTCACATTATCGGCCAACCGGATACGCATCAGTTCGATGTAATTATGGATAAAGCTCATCTCTTGCGCCAGCGGCACATAACTCTGGCTGTTGTCATAAAGCAGATGACGCAAGAGCTTGCTCAATTCCATCACGGCCGTTTGAGCCTTCGGCGGGTCGAACTCGATGAGCGCATAGATATTATTCAAGGTATTCAGAAGGAAATGCGGGCTGATTTGGTTCTTGAGATTCTGCAATTCCGCTTCGGATTTGGCCCTTTCCAACTCTTTGCGTTCGTTTTCCACCTTAAACCACCGTTCGCTCATGCGGATGGCAACGCTCAATCCGGTCATCAGCAATAACGACGTGGCATTCCGGATGACAAAAAACCAGGGCGAAGGTCCCCGACGGCGAAAACGCGGACGAAATTCGGGATTCAGAAAGCGGTAAATCTCATATCCGTAATGCATCAACAATGCTATACCGGTTATCAACAGGATGTTGTAAAAGATAAACTCTTTGGTCTTTCCTTTGAACAAAACTTGTTTAATCAACACAAAATAATTCAGATAGAATACTAATAAAAAGGAAAGCATCTCCGGCACGGAACGCATAAAGCGCTTCCACTGAAAAACACTATCGAAATCAGAGAAGAAATACGGGAGTATGAAAATAATTCCCCACAGCAACACATGTATAAAGGGATTGTTATATCCTTTTCTTTTTTTAGGTTCCATTATTTGTTCCTTTTAGTCTCCAGTCTCCGGTCTCCAGTCTCCGGTCTCCAGTCTCCGGTCTCCAGTCTCATTGTCTTTTAAAATCGGCCTCCGCCAGGCTCCCCTCCGGGAGGGCCGAAACGCCGGTCACGCATCATATCATCTTGCGTAGCGCCTCCTTTAAAGATATTGAAGCGGTACACGAAATGCACCATAAAATAACTCGTAAGCGTATTCGTCGTCGTATCGCGAATATAATTCGACGATACACTGCGACTGATATTGCTACGCTGCTGCAAGATATCATATATCTTCAAACGAAGTGTTCCGTTCTTTTGTTTAAACAATTGTTTCTGTATCGAAGCGTTCCACAACCATTCGTTCTGTTCGTATCCGTCGGAATATCCGGAGTTCGTGGAATAGGTTACATCGCTTTCAACCGATAAATCCCAAGGTAGGTAAATGGTGGTATTGCCCGAGCCTCCATAGTTGAAGTATTCTTGATTCTGTTGTCCCTCGAGACTATTTTTCACGGAGTTGTAATTAATATTTCCGCGAACGCCGAAATCAAAGGCATCCGAACGGTACGTTAATCCGAGTGATTCCGACAAATTCAACCGCCGGTTCAGATTGTCCTCGTTGTTCGAGAAACCGTTGGTGTGATTATAGCCCGCATACGACATAGAGAACACCGAAAACTTGATGTTCTTCAGCGGCACGTTCATGATGAGCCGTCCGTCGGCATTCCAGTTACCCGCCACATTACGGTAAGTCGTTTCTTTTCGTCCGGTAGAAATATCGGTAGAGGTTGACGACACGATGTCGTTGGTACGATATCCGGCATTGACAAACGTCATGATCGAACGGGCCTTTTCGGGATTCGAATGATGATAGCGAAGGTTTAACCGGTGCTCGAACGACGGTTTCAGTTCGGGATTACCGTAGGTCACATTCAGCGGATCCGACACGTCGACAACCGGCGAGAGTTGTGTGACCGACGGTTGATCGGTATCCCCGAAATAGCGGATTCGCAGGTTGTGCGTACGGCTCCACCGATAGTTAAACTGTGCCATAGGCGAATAGTTTACCACTGTTTGTTGCACGTTATCGATTTCTTCGGCGCCGATAAATGTTTTACTGTGCGAACGCGCGGGTTGAACCGAAAAACCAAACATATAATCGTATTTTTCGCCTACTCCCCGGAAATTCAACTCGATCTCCTGATTCTCAAACGTATTTTCCAGCCGCTTGCTGTAAGCTGAGTCGAGCACTTCATAATTTCCGGCACCGTCTTTCGAACGCGTATCTTTATCCGACTCCGACAGGTTTTGCCGGTAACTGTAAGCCAACTGGAGGTACTTGTTTTTACCGATCGGCTCCACATACGACAAATATCCTCTCAGGTTCCGGCTGTTATTGGCATAAGTGAAACGTTGATCGATAAGATCATCTTCGAGGTCCCCGGTGTAATAAGTATTCGAGACATTGGTTCCGGAGTTCTGCGAATCGCTGAAATCGCCTCGTAACTGGGCGCTCAACACACGCCCTTTCTTACCCAATTCGCGGCTGGCATCGAGGCGCAGGCGAACTTCCTTGCCGTCGCCCTCCGACACATACTGCGAGTTACCATTGTTAATGGTATCATTCGATAGTTCGGTGGTTGTTAAGAAATCGCCCGACTCCATGCGCCGATTATTGTAAAGAGCCACTTCCGGCCGGAAGATAATCGTGGTGAGCGAATCCGGCTCCCACTCCATCCGAAGGTCTACATTGATATTTTGGCTCCTGTTGTTGGCCAGATTGTTCTCGCTTTCCAACGTATTGCCGCTGCTCAGCAAATTTTGAGTCAATACCGACGAAGTCACGTCATTATCGGTATATCCGTAACGCGCATTTCCTCCTAACTTGAAATTCGGCTTCAGTTGGGTGCTGAAGTTACCTCCGGCATTGGCCGAAGTGGTTATACCGTCTTGCGATCCGAAACCTCCTCCACGTCGTCCACGTCCGCCGATTCCGCTGAACATCGACGACGCCAGATCAGAGAAGCCGGCATTGTTCGTATTGTTGATTCCCCCCAAAAAGGTGTACTGATTCTTGTCTTTCATATAATTCACCATCGCATTGGCCTCATAACGATCTTGACTCCCATAACCGGCAAAAGCGTTACCGAAAAGGCCTTCTTTCATGCCCGGTTGCACGGTAAGATTAATCACTGTCTCTTCGTCCCCGTCATCGAAACCCGTCATGCGCGCTATCTCCGTTTTGCGATCGAGTATTTGCAGTTTATCGACCATCTTGGCGGGAAGATTTTTCGATGCCACCTTCGGATCGTCGCTGAAAAATTCTTCTCCATCGACCAATATCTTCTTAATTTCTCGGCCGTTTACCGTTATTTTTCCGTCGGTACCCACTTCCACACCCGGCATCTTTTTCAGCAGATCTTCCACCACTGCACTCTCCGTCACTTTATAGGAAGCGGCATTGTATTCAATCGTATCTCCCTTGACCGATATCTCCGGGGCTTTTGCCGTTACCACGGTTTCGGACAATAATATAGCATCGGTGGTCATCACAACGTCGCCCAACGAGGCTTGCGGATGGGAAGCCGTTACCGTTACATTTTTATAAACATCCGTATAGCCGATAAAAGAGATATGCACGATGTAAGATCCGTTATTGACGGGAATCGAAAATGTTCCGTCGGAACCGGAGGTCTTTCCGCCCACGAACGTGCTGTCGGATTGCGTCAAAATACGGATATTCGCCAGCGGGATGGCTTCTTGCGTATCTTCTTCAACCACCTTTCCCGATATCGTGTCCTTGCTTTGGGCAAACACGGAAAAAGAGAAAAGAAATACAGACAACAAAACAAAAAACACTCTTTTTGTAGGATGATGCTTCAATGACAATTCCATATATTTTTGACGTTTATTTCCTTCTAACCAAATTTTCACAAAAATACACTCCTTTCTGTCCCTATACAAAAGGAATAGACAAACGCCGTCATTTCATCGACAAACACCGTTTTTCCTGGAATGTAGCTCTTATGGCGTTCCCATCTAACGGCTCCATTCGTTTGACGGATAAATAAAAAAACGGACCGCACATCCCGTGTAGTCCGCTAAATAGAATTTTTTACCATGGGGGTAAAAAAGTATCAATCGATAACCGAAAAACCGGTATAGGGTACCAATACTTCCGGTATCGTTATTCCTGATGGGGTTTGATTATTCTCCAGCAGCGCCGCCATGATGCGGGGCAAAGCTAAAGCGCTGCCGTTAAGCGTGTGACATAACTGAGTCTTGCGGTGCTCATCGCGATAACGGCACTTCAACCGGTTGGCCTGATAGCTTTCGAAATTGGATACCGAACTGACTTCCAGCCAACGCTGCTGAGCGGCCGAAAACACTTCGAAATCGAAGGTCAAGGCCGATGTAAAGCTCAAGTCGCCCCCGCAAAGACGCAAAATACGCCACGGCAATTCGAGTTTTTCAACCAGCGTCTGTACGTATCGCACCATATCTTCCAGCCGGGCGTAGGAGTTTTCCGGCTTTTCGATGCATACGATTTCCACTTTGTCGAATTGGTGCAATCGGTTTAATCCGCGCACATCCTTACCGTACGATCCGGCTTCGCGGCGGAAACAGGCCGAATAAGCCGTATTTTTTATCGGCAGGTCTTTTTCCTCCAGAATGACATCGCGGTAAATATTCGTCACCGGGACCTCCGCCGTAGGGATCAGATATAAATCGTCCAAATCCACATGATACATCTGGCTGTCTTTATCCGGCAATTGCCCGGTTCCGAATCCCGATGCGGCATTCACCACATAAGGAGGTTGTATTTCGGTAAATCCCTCGTCGCGGGCGCAATCCAAAAAGAAATTAATCAACGAACGTTGCAAACGGGCGCCTTTTCCTTTATAAACAGGGAAACCCGCGCCGGAAATTTTCACCCCTAATTCGAAATCGATGATATCGTATTTTTTTGCTAATTCCCAATGCGGCAGCGCTTCGGCCGATAAAGTAGGAATCGTTCCTCCCGTCTTTTCAATCGCATTGTCTTCGGAACCTTTTCCTTCGGGAACCGACTCGTGGGGCAAATTGGGAATGGTTACTAATAAACGGTGCATTTTTTCTTCCGCATCTTTCAAGGTGGCCTCATAGGTTTTCGACGTTTCCTTCAACTCACCTACGTTGGAACGTACCTTTTCGGCTTCTTCCTTGCGGCCTTCTTTCATGAGTTGTCCGATGGAGCGCGAGTGAGTGTTTATCTCCGATAATAATTGATCGAGACTCGTTTGGGTAGTCCTCCGCAATTCATCCAATGCTACGATCTCGTGAATAATGGCTTCCGCATCAAAATGCTTTTTCGCTAATCTTTTGATCACCTCTTCCGGATCATTCTTTATAACTTTAAGTGAGAGCATAATAATTAATAATAATGTATCAATAGTTTTTTCGGAATTAATAAACATGCAAAGGTAACAAAAAGAGAGAAAAGAACAAAGACAATCCCCATCGCTTAAAAAAGAGTCAGTATTTGTAAACTCATCGAGGGCGTCGCTTCAAGCAACACCCTCGGTAACGTTTAATCGGGTAATAAATGAGTCTTAAAAGAGTTGGAAATGAAGAAATTCACGAGACTCTTTATCACGTTGTTTTTTTTGATGATAATAACGCGCAATATAATAAGCAATCCCGGTCAGTGCCGCTACGGTCAAAATGTCTTTAAATGTATTTGTTTTCATCGATTCGTTTTATTATTTATAACAAAAATCAAAATAGAATGTTTTATCTAATAGATGAAGATTCTTCAAAAAAGCTGCACAAAAAAAGAAAAAGATTCATTAATTAATATAAATTCAATCGCCTTGTCTATATTCTATAATGAAAACCCGATCGGTTTTCTCACTTATTCTAAACCGGTTATCAGCGCGCTTTCCCACGATCCAAACAATATCGTCTTTTGATGTAAGTATCCATACGTCTTCTTTATCTTTCAAACTGAATTTACGGTCATTGAAATAATCGCTCAGCTTCTTCTTCCCTTTCATTCCGAACGGAACGAACCAATCGCCGGCGTTCCATTTGCGAAGGAGCAACGGAAAAGAAAGCTTGTCCATATCGGCCGATAACGTAAGCGGTGACTTGTCTAACTTTACACCTCTCTTTTCTATCCGGATATCTAAATGTACGGGCGAAGTAATTTGGCTCGTCTCCGCACCGATAGTATACTCGCGGACATCATTTTCTGAGGAGGAAAGGCGATCCAAAATGAAATAAGAACGATCTTTTATCAACCGGTAACCGTCGGAATAGAAAGTTTTTCCCGAAATAGCATTCACACTCTCCAGCGCATCATCTATCGTGGAGGGGGTGAATCCTAAAGGCGATAATATCTCATATAATACGGCCGAAGGCGACACCGTTTCCAACAGGACCTCGATATCGATCTTATCCTTCCGGTAAACGTCTTTCACAGCTTTGCAGATAGAATCATCGTACACCTTTTTTACTTCCGCAAGATGGCGCGACGTGTTGAAAATAGAGTCCTTGACCGAGGGATTCAGTTTCTCCAGCGCCGGAATAATGTTTAACCGCAAGGCATTTCTCAAGTAATAATCATCGTTGTTGGTACTGTCTGTCACATACGGGATAGCGTGCTCTTTCACATAGTGTTCCACTTCTGCACGTGTCAGGCACAACAACGGACGGACAATATAACCGTTCTTCGCGGCGATGCCTGTTAATCCTCTGATTCCCGTACCACGTACTAAATTGAGTAATACCGTTTCGACCGAATCATCCTGATGATGGGCGATGGCGACGGCTTGCGGTTGATATTCCCGGCGAAGCGTTTCAAACCAGTCGTAACGTAATTCCCGGGCAGCCATCTCTACCGAAATCTTCTTGCGGCCGGCATATGCGAAAGTATCAAAATCGATGGTCTTTAAATTGATATCGTGACGCTCACACCATTCCTTCACGAAGCCGGCATCCCGGTCGGATTCGGCTCCCCGCAAATGGAAATGACAGTGAGCCGCCATACACTCGTACCCCAACTTTATCAGCACATCGAGCAACACCATCGAATCCATTCCGCCGCTTAAGCCCACAATGACTTTAGCATGCGGCGTCAACAAGTTATTTTGCCCGATAAATCTCCGTACCCTGTTCAGCATCTGTAAAATGATTCTTGCATCGGCAAAAATACATATTTCGCCCTTACAAACCGAGTATTGTTCACAAATCTTTTCCTTAAAAGACCAGCGAATCGTCAGAAAAAGTGTATTTTTGTACAATTGAATCATTTTATGGCTATTCGCAATGAATATAACTGAAAAAATAGAAGGACTTCTTGTAGAAATTGACAAACTAACCGCTTCCGGAGCCGAGGAACTGGAAGCCTTGCGCATTAAATATCTCAGTAAAAAAGGCATCGTGTCTTCTTTGATGGAAGAGTTTCGGAATATCCCTTCCGACCAAAAACGGGAAGTAGGTAAAAACCTGAATGAATTAAAGCAGAAAACACAGCACAAAATACAATCGCTGAAAGATCAATTCGAGACTTCCTCGTCTTCATCCGGCGAAATAGATCTTACTCGCACTTCATATCCTATTCCTTTGGGCACGCGCCATCCTATCTCGTTGGTCAAAGAAGAAATTTGCTCTATCTTTAAGCGTTTGGGCTTTTCCATTGCCGAAGGCCCCGAAGTGGAAGACGATTGGCATGTTTTTTCTTCGTTGAATTTTGCAGAAGATCATCCGGCGCGCGATATGCAGGATACTTTTTTCGTTCAAAGCAATCCCGATATATTGCTGCGTACGCATACTTCTTCGGTGCAAACGCGGGTAATGGAAAAAACACAACCGCCTATTCGCATCATCTGTCCGGGACGGGTATATAGAAACGAAGCCATTTCTGCCCGGGCTCATTGTTTTTTCCATCAGGTGGAAGCATTGTATATCGATAAGAATGTATCGTTTGCCGACTTGAAGCAGGCCTTGCTTTTCTTCGCAAAAGAGATGTTCGGTTCCAATACGCGTATCCGTTTGCGGCCGTCTTATTTCCCTTTTACAGAGCCCAGCGCCGAAATGGATATTTCCTGCCATATTTGCGGCGGAAAAGGATGCAATATCTGTAAGCATACGGGATGGGTGGAAATCATGGGATGCGGCATGGTCGATCCCAACGTCCTTGAAAATTGCGGTATCGACAGTAGTGTGTATTCGGGCTATGCTTTAGGGATGGGCATCGAACGCATTGCGATGCTGAAGTATCAGATTAACGATATACGGTTATTTTTTGATAACGACATCCGCTTCCTTCATCAGTTTGAATCGGCTTATTAAACTTTAATTTTCCTCTGTTATGAGAAGAATACATCTGTTACTCTTAGCTTGTTTAGCAATATTCGTCACGGCTTACGGACAAAAAACCACGCGGGTGAATGCCGTTAAAGCGAACGATTACGGAATCGTCTATTCGCTTCCCAAAACATCGTTCGAAATAAAACTGTTAGTTAAAAAGACCACGTATCAGCGTGGCGATTTTTATCAATATGCCCAACGCTACTTGGGCATTGAAAAACCGATTACCGAAAGCAAATCGGTTTATAGCGTAGAGGATATAAAGGTGGCCAATAAAGGCATTGCCGACAAAACGAATTCCTTTATGATCGAATTCCGCTCCAACACGTTGGAGCCTTATGTCTATCTGCGTGAAGACGGGGTTATTTGTTCGGTAAATGCTCAACCGGAACAGGCAACGGCACAAGAAATGGAAGTTCCGCCGTCCACCGTTCCCTCATCCAATCCGCATCGCTTCTTTTCGGAAGAAATACTTCTGGCCGGATCGACGGCAAAACAAGCAGAACTGGTATCGAAGCAAATCCTTCAATTACGCCGGAGCAGCAACGATATCCTTACCGGAGAAGCCGAATCGATGCCTCCCGACGGAAATGCCTATAAAGTGGTCATGGAAGAATTGAATAATCAGGAGAAAGCGCTTACAGAACTCTTTGCTGGTAGTGTCCATACGGAATATTTTATTCATGCGGTGTCGTTAACTCCCGATGAGAAAAATATTACGCGGAAGGTCGTCGCTCGTTTTTCGGAAAAATTAGGCCCGTTGGACAAAGATAATTTAGCCGGAGCGCCCCTTTATTTATCATTAGAAAGCAAAACGCCCAAAGTCGATTTGCCCTTATCGGAAAAAGACCGCGATCGGCTGGAAAAGAAATTAACGGAAGGATTGGTATACAATATTCCGGGTAAGGCGCTCCTCACCATAGAACTGAATGAGCGCAAACAATCATTGGATGTAGATGTGGTACAATACGGAACACAAGATGTCCTCGTCAAAAAAATGTTCGACAATTTCAAGCAACCCATTAAGGTGATTTTCTACCCTGAATTGGGTGCCATCAAACAAATTATTCAATAATAAATATCGTATGAAAATAAATTACGGCTCTTCTTTCTTTATTATTCTCGGAGTCCTTTCTTTCGGTCTTCTCTTTTCTTGTAAAGATAAAAAAGCGGGGGATGACTTTTCGATCGAATTTGATACGATCCGCGTGGAGAAAAGAATTCCTTTATTGGAACAGGAAAACGATACGACTCTTCCGTATTCGGATGTGAGCATCGGATTTGTTTATCCTAAAAAGTTCCGTAATCCGGAAGATTTAGCCCGCCTGCAACAAATAGTGAAAGGAACATTTTTCAACAATCAAAAATACGATAGTCTATCGGCTGAAGAAGCGGTTGATAAATATCTCGCTGACTATACGGCAGAGTATCGGGTATTAGCAGATGATTTCTATACCGATAAAACCCGTCTGGAAGGAAAAACACCTTCCTGGTATTGGTATTATATGAATAACGATAATAGAATATTGTTCCAAAACGACTCGCTGCTAAGTTATGCCGTCGAGTATAGCGATTATACCGGCGGAGCACACGGTTCTTTTCACGTGACTTACGTCAATATCGATCTCAACGAATTGACGACCCTTTCGGAAGAAGACCTTTTTGTCCCCAACTATTTCAAGCCGTTAACGGAGAAAATCGTCCGTAATCTGATGAAAAAGTATAACGTAACCGTCCCCGATTCGTTGATTTCAGAAGGATTTTTCGAAGTCGAGGATATCGTTCCGAATAATAATTTTTGGCTGAGTAACGAAGGTATCCACTATTCATATAATCAATACGAAATTGCCCCTTATGCAATGGGTGTGATTGATGTGACGATACCCTATTCCGAACTAAAAGACATCCTTAAGCCCAACAGTCCGGTTGAGCAATTCATTCACAACAATATTTCGGAAGAATAACCTTTTAAAAAAATAGCCTGCGGAATCACTCGTCGTGATTCCGCAGGTTCAATTAGAAGCGCCTTTAATTCTGCTTTTGGGCGAACCGGTGGTACGCAATGCGGCCTACCCGGTAAAACATTAAAACATCGGTAATTGATAAATGAACCCTACGGAAATTCTATTCGTATGGTAGTCGGTCAGAGCGGCTCTTTTTTCATATTGAAAAGCCCGTCCTACATACGTTAAAAAGAAATGCAGATTACTTTCCATCGGATAATATTCGATTCCGGTAAAATATCCCAGTGATGTGCGATATTTTCCTTTTTCAAATTCATCATATGTTTTGGTTAAAGAAGCCGTTTCGTAGATTCCTTGTAAAAAAACATTCCATAAAGGATGAACCCGGAAGTTGAATTTTGAAACAAACGACAAGTATCCGGCATCAAACGCATTTCTTGTTCCATCATGTAAAATAGTACTCATAATACCCTCCCGATCCAAACCTTCCCGGGAATACATGATATCAAAAAACATATTTGCTTTAGGACTGAATATAATATCATTGCCAAATGCTAAATAGAGTTGATTCCTGCTTTTGGCTTCACTCATGATAGAGGCCGACCAGCGAGTTTTATAAGCTCCGCCGAACATATTTCCGTTCCAATTAAGCGTATAGACAAAAGGCAGTTTACTTTTTTCAATACCGGGCGCGATATACGTTTTCTCGAAAGTATTATTTAGTCCGTTTAATACCTGAAACTGCAATTGGTGAGCCGGTGTGATATCATACGCAATATTAATACCTGTAAGGAAATTGCTCATATATTCTATCATATCGCTATATTCATAAATTTCTATGGGATTCAAGTCGAATTCAATTCCCCCGTAGGCAGCACATTGTTTTCCGGCAAATAACGAGAGTTTATCGGACAATTTGACACCTATTCCTGCAACATCAATCGAAGTGGGCATATTATCAAAAGCATTTCCGGCATCATTTGGCCTGTTCAATCGTTGCCTCCATCGGTAAGAAAGCCAATCGTTGATATTTCCTTTTGCTTCTATACGGAATTGGCGCATATTAAAACCGGAGCCTTGAAACCCGTCGTTATCGATATAACTGTCAAAGCTACTATGCATATTGAGGAAGAAGTTGAATTTGTCGGCTTTCTTTTCTACTTTGGCCACTCTTTCGAGTAAAGTCGACTCGTCAGGATAAGAAGCATTTTGCTGAGCAAAAATGATACTACCTATGCAACAAATATATATGACAAGAATAATTCCTCTTTTCATAATTATGTCATTTAGTATTCATTAAAATAATTCTGTATTTTTTTCCAATCGGAAGTTTTTGTTAAAGCCAACATTAACAGAATACGCGCTTTCTGCGGATTCAATTCTTGCGAAGCGATAAACTGATATTTATTGTCGTCAACCTCCGCATCCAGAGTGGTAGGACCAGTCGGAACTCTGGAAGAACGGACAACCAATATGTCTTTCTTACGAGCTTCTACTAGTCCCGGAAAAATATTCTTATGAATATTTCCATTTCCCACACCCGCATGGATAATTCCTTTATAGCCGTTGTTGATTAATGCTTTTAAAGCATGATCTTCAACATTTGAATAACTGTATATGATCCCGACCTTTGGTAATTCATTTAAATTAGCTACATCAAAATCGGATTGGAATGTATGTTTTTTGACGGGAACTTCAGAGAAAAAGACTTTACCGTTATGAACATATCCCAAAGGGCCTGAATTGGGAGATTTAAAGGTTTCCACCTCCACTGTATTTGTTTTCAATACATTATGAGCTCCCAAAATCATTCCATTCATAGCCACTAAGACTCCTTTACCTTTAGATTCTTTAGAAGCTGCCACCACAACCGCATTGTAAAGATTCAAAGGTCCGTCTGCACTCATGGCGGTAGAAGGGCGCATAGAACCTACCAAGACAACCGGTTTATCGCTTTTGACCGTTAAGTTCAGGAAAAAAGCGGTTTCTTCCATCGTGTCGGTTCCGTGGGTAATGACAATACCGTCTACATCGCCACGGGCGAACAATTCATTGATTCGTTTCGCCAAAATCAACCATACCTCGTCATTCATATCCTGAGAACCTATTTTTACGATTTGTTCTCCGGTTACATTCGCGATTTCATTTACTTCAGGTACGGCATCCAAAAGGGTGCCGATAGCCACTTGTCCGGCAGTATAAGTTGTTTTTGTAGAAGAAGTCCCGGTACCTGCAATAGTACCGCCGGTTGCTAAAATGTACACATTCGGCTTTTGTGCAAAGGCTACAGCCAATGAGAGCCATAGAAAAAGCCCTACGAACAATAGATTTTTTTTTGTTTTCATAAGAATAAAATTAAAATATCAATAAATTATAAATCAGAAAAATAACTGTACCAACCCTAATCCTACTATAATAGCTACCGTAGTAGCTACTAAACCAGGCATCATAAAAGAGTGATTCAGTATATATTTACCTATATGGGTAGATCCCGTCCGGTCAAAATTAATTGCCGCAACAACAGTCGGATAATTGGGTATGAAAAAATATCCGTTTACCGCAGGAAATAAGGCAATAAGCGTATAGGGAGATACCGCTAATGCGATACCTAATGGTACTAATGCCCTAACAGTAGCCGCTTGGCTATAAAGAAGAATAGACATAAAAAATAAGGCGAAGCCGAAAATCCACGGGTACTGCATGATGATCTCCTGAATAGAAGCAGTTATCTGAGTCAGATTACCCTGAATAAACGTATCGCCCATCCAAGCAATGCCGAAAATGGCTATGACGGCTTGCATGCCTGCTCCAAACACGGATCCTTTTGTTGCTTCCAATCCGTTTGTTCTTGTTACGACAAGAATCAGCGCCGCCGCAGACAACATCAGTATTTCTATAATATACGGCATATTCAGTTGCGTAATTTCTCCGTTCGCCTCAAAGGTCGGACGTAACGATTGAATGGAGCCGAATAACACAACGAAAACGGTTGCCGATAAAAATATCACAATGGAAATAATAGCATTTCTCTTATTGTAATTTTTTTTATTGTTACTCTTGTCATGGCTGTTTAGCAAACCTTCTCGAAGACGTCTTTGATATTCGGGATCGTTTTCAAGTTCTTTTCCAACTTTCAAAGAACAAAAGGCAGCAGCCATACAACCGATAAGGGTAGAGGGAATCGAAATCTTCAGTATATCTAACAAGGTAACATCAAATGGCGCCAAAAGGGCTAAAAGGGCTACGGTAGCCGCCGAAATGGGGCTTGCGGTAATAGCTTGCTGGGAAGCAATCACCGACACGCCCAACGGGCGTTCGGGTCTTACTTTCGTCTCTGTGGCCACTTCGGCAATAACCGGCAAAACGGAATAAGCCACATGTCCTGTTCCCGCAACAAACGTAAAGAGATACGTTACCATAGGGCTTATCCAGGTTACTTTGGACGGATTCTTTCGCAAAAGCTTTTCTGCCAAATCCACCATATAGTCCAATCCACCGGTTGCTTGCATGCAAGAAGCAGCCGAAATGACAGCCGCAATCATCAACATCACATCAATAGGGGGCGAGGTAGGTTGAAGTCCGAAGACAAATGTGAGAATAGCAAGCCCTATCCCACCCATTACGCCTAAGCCTATCCCACCTAAGCGGGCTCCGATGATAATCGCAATCAGTACGATCAGTAGTTGTAACAACATACTATTATCAATAAGTCAATGGATATCTGCATTGTAATCTTTTTTTTCATAAAAACGGTACGTTATGACATTTTTCGAGGCTTGATCATATTTTCCGGTTTCAGTATATCATCGAGTTTTTCTTTCTCCATAAGTTTCTTCTCCAGCACCAATTCATACACCCCCTTCCCCGTTTTCAACGCTTCGGCGGCCAATTGGCTAGATGTCTCATAGCCCAGATAAGGATTTAAAGCCGTCACCAAGCCGATACTGTGCAGTACCATATTTTTGCAATGCTCTTCATTGGCGGTAATGCCTTCGATGCATTTTTTTCGCAATGTTTGTAAGCCCTTAATAAGGATGGATATGCTTTCCATCAGAGAGAAGACGATAATCGGCTCCATGACGTTCAGTTGCAATTGCCCGGCTTCCGAAGCCATGGTTACCGTCAGGTCATTGCCTATAACCTTAAAAGCAATTTGATTCACCACTTCGGGGATAACGGGATTGACTTTTCCCGGCATGATGGACGAGCCGGGTTGCATAGGGGGAAGATTGATTTCATTTAAACCTGTTCGTGGGCCGGAAGACAATAACCGCAAATCATTGCATATCTTAGATATTTTTACCGCTAACCGTTTTATAGTGGAAGAATTGATGATAAAAACGCCGGTATCACTCGTCGCTTCAATCATATTTTCAGCTTTTACTACAGGAAGGCCGGTTATTTCGGCCAAATGACGGGTACATATTTCGGCATAACGCGGATCGGCATTGATACCTGTTCCGATCGCAGTTGCACCCATATTTATCTCTAACAATAATTTACGGTTACGTTCCAGTAACAAGACTTCTTCTTCCAGAGTAGCCGCAAAGGCCTCAAACTCCTGACCTAAGGTCATGGGAACAGCATCCTGTAATTGAGTTCGACCCATTTTAATTACGCCCGAGAATTTTTTCCCCTTTTCATGAAAGGCAACGATGAGATTTCGAAGAGTATCCACCAAATCACCAATACTGCGGTACAAAGCGATTTTCATAGCAGTCGGATACGTATCGTTAGTAGATTGCGACCGATTCACATGATTGTTCGGATGACAATATGTGTATTCGCCTTTAGAATGCCCAAGCATTTCCAATGCCCTATTGGCAATCACTTCATTTGCATTCATATTGACGGACGTTCCGGCGCCACCTTGTATCATATCCACTACAAAATATTCGTGGTATTTACCCTTTCTAATTTCTTTACATGCTTGCACAATAGCTTTAGCAATAATCGGTTCGATTAATCCGAGCTCTTGGTTAGCTTCCGCTGCGGCCGCTTTCACATCGGATAGGGCAACGATTATGTGTGGATAATGATATAATCGGGAACTACTGATATTAAAATTATCCAATGCACGCATCGTTTGTATACCGAAATAGTATTCAACAGGGACTTCCATATTTCCCAGAAGATCATGTTCTGAGCGGGTTTTGCCGCTTAAATTAAAATTTTTGTTATTCATATTGTAGATATTTTATTTGAAAGTTCGTCGAGAGACGATGATAAATGCAAAAAAGGAAAAAAACAAAAACCGAGCCTATCTCTTTCGTCTTTGACGAAAGACAATACGGATTCTGTTTCGGATTGTTTTGATTTGATGAAAATAACAACAGAGGGTTGGAGAACAGGAGAGTTGGTTTTCTCTGTATATCCGGAAATACATCCGGAATAACTAGTGTAATTTCAGTAATCGTAAATACTATTCGAAACAATACCCCAGATGATAATACGACAATGCCATTTTTTGCTTTTATTATAGAGGAGCATACAAGGAATGTCGGTCTTTCTAAGAAAGAGAATGCATAGGTAAAAATAGAAACGGTTAAGAATTGGTTAAATAATGTAAATAACCCCCCCCGATATTTTAACTTTCATTAACGAGAGGCGTAACATTGAAATATATATTATTTTATCCATTCACCAGGATTTTATATATTATTTCTGTCGTATTAAGGCAGGTAGTAAATTTATCACTACGGGGCAAATGTAAATGGAATTTTTTAGAAATGAAAATAAAAAAGAAAAATACTTTATAGATTTTTTCTATGAAAACTATAAATATTATCTATATCAATTCAGCAAGCCGAAGATTATCAATTTGGTTAAAGGCCGAAAACCATTTATTAAGAACCGGAGGTGTCGCTTAGAACGACACCTCCGGTAACGATCTGCTCCATTGTCGGAGGTAATCTTTACAATCACGGGCAAGGCAAGTATTATTGTGAAACTCTATCTTCTCCGGTTCAAATCATATCCTCGATATTCCACACAAAGGCATGGAGACCGAGTCTTTCATGCTGAGCGTCCAAGTCCTTCAAATACTTCAATAATACCGGCACACGATCATCCTCGACAATAGTCATAATCGCATCATTAACCGTAGGCCATGCGTGATTACCGTAATGCGGCTCACCCGTCTTGCTCCCTCTTCCGTATACTTGCTTCCAAGCCGTATAACCACGGATATTCAAAGATGAAAGGTTATCCACCACTTCCGTGTAATGCGCCTGGTTCATAATAATCATTACTGCTTTCATACGTTCGTAA
This sequence comes from Limibacterium fermenti, assembly GCF_041902845.1. GTDB lineage: Bacteria > Bacteroidota > Bacteroidia > Bacteroidales > Dysgonomonadaceae > Limibacterium > Limibacterium fermenti. The sequence goes on along the minus strand of NZ_CP159486.1, from coordinate 1,624,621 downwards.
GTTTTTAAAGTGTATTATCGGCCGCCTGTTGGGCTTTATGAATTTGTTTACGATGATTTTTCCGTTTCCGTTTCACACCGTTTCCTCCGAAGATGGAATATAACACCGGCACAAACACCAGCGTGATAATGGTTGAGAACGTCATCCCGCCGATAACCGATACGCCGAGCGGCTGCCACATTTCCGAGCCTTGCCCCGTGCCGATAGCCAACGGAACCATTCCTAAAATAGCCGTAAGCGTGGTCATCAATACCGGACGAAGTCTCGAACGCCCTCCGTGTACCACAGCCGTGATAATGGACATTCCCCGCTCGCGGTTCAAATTGATATAGTCGATCATCACGATACCGTTTTTCACCACCATACCGACCAACATGATCAGTCCCACAAAAGCCATCACACCCAACGAAGTGCCCCAAAGCGTCATCAGCAAGAAAGAGCCGACAAAAGCAAACGGTACCGTAAGCATTATAATAAACGGATAAGTGAGCGACTCGAACTGCGAAGCCATCACGATATACACGAGAAGCACCACTATGATCAACAACATACCCAGTTCGCCGAACGATTCCTGCTGATCTTCAAACGCGCCACCGATTTGTATGCCCACGCCGGAAGGAATATCGGTCGAATCGATCGCTTTCTGCATATCGACCACCACTTCGTTGAGCGCACGATTATAAATACTGGCCTGTACCGTAACAATACGTTCACGGTCCTTACGGTCGATTTGCGGAAGCGAAGCCCCTTCTTCCACCGTGCCGAGGTCGCGCACACGCACGGCTGCTCCCGTCGGAGTATATATCAAGATATTTTGTATATCTTCCAACGACTGACGGTAGCGTTCGTCATATCTCACCCGGATATCGTACTCATCGCCATCTTCGCGAAACTGAGTCATGGTCAATCCGTTGATCCGGTTTCTTACGGCGGTTGCCGCAGTACTCATCGTCAGCCCGTTAAGGGATAATTTTTCGCGATCGAACCGAATCTGGTACTCCATACGGTAATCCTTACGGGATATGTTCACATTACGAAGACCCTCTATATCGGTCAACTTGTCTTTAAGTTCAGCGGCAATCCGGTCGGTAACGGCCAAATCATATCCATATATTTCCACGTCTAAGGTCGATTCACCCGTCATGGATGTCTCATCTCCCCCACTGGTCACCTTATACCGGTACAATTCCGGAAAGAGCGAGAGTTGACCGCGTATTTCATCGGCAATCTGGAAAATCGATTTATCTCTTTCGTTTGCTTTTACAAGACGAATATTATACGACATGATATTGGATGCATTTTCCGACAAAACCGCCCACACATTGTCTTCATCGGCTTGACCAACCGAAAACGATACGATTTCGATTTCGGGATAATTCTGCCGCAGCATATCCGATATTCTGGCGCCGGTTTCGCGGGCAATTTCCATGCGGGTTCCCGTAGGCATTTCCAGCGTCATGGTAATTTCATTGTTATCCGAAGCCGGCATAAACTCCGTCTTTAACGTGACGAAGCTGACAATCATTCCGGCAATAAGGACGACCACCATCACCGTCATCACCAAACCCCGATGCCGCACCACGCGGTTTACCACACGGGCATACCAGGAATCGAGACCATCGAGCATCGGAAGAATATGCTTGTTGTACCATTTGTCGAATGCCCCGGCCACCCGATCTTTTTCGGATCGAAGCATCCGTGACGACATCATCGGAGTCAGCGTCATGGAGATGATAAGCGATAAGGTGATGATGATCGAAACCATCCATCCCAATTGCTTAAACATGATACCGGCAAAACCACCCACCATCGTCATGGGCAAGAACACCGCCACAATCGTCAGCGTAGAAGCGATGATAGACAACGACACCTCTTCGGTTCCGTATACGGCGGCCTGTCGCGGACGACTGCCGCGTTCGATATGCGTGGTGATATTTTCCAACACCACAATAGCATCGTCCACCACCAACCCGATCGTGATAGTCAGAGCCGAGAGCGATATAATGTTTAAACTACTTCCGGTAAGATACAAATAAATAAAAGAGCCGATCAGCGAGATGGGAATGGCGAGCATAATAATGATGGTCGCCCGCCATCGTCCTAAAAAGAACAACACCACAAGACCCACGATAATCAGCGCCAGTATAATGGTTTCCAGCAAGCTGTTGATGGAGGCGATGATGTGATCGGACGTATCCATGACCGTTTCGATCTTGATATCGGGCGGCAGATTTTTCTGTAGTAAAGGTATCTGCTCTTTCACCGCCTGGGCGATAGCCACCGTGTTTGCTCCCGACTGCTTCTGCACCACAATCGAAGCGCTTCGTTGACCATTGGTATAATTCTCCTGTACACGGTTCTCGACGGTATCTTTTACCACCGCCACATCGCGCAGATAAATGGCGTGTCCCTGGCTGTTTCCAACGATGATATTATTGAGTTCGCGACTATCGTCGAATTCGCCTTCGAGACGCAACATATATGTTTGCGAACCGATATCGAAATTCCCCGCAGGGATGTTGGTATTTTCGGCTGCAATCACCTGTGCCACCTGTTCGAGCGAAAGGTTATACCCTTCGAGCTTTTCGGGGATGATGTTCACTTGTATTTCCCGCTGCGGCGCGCCCGTCACCGAAACGGTTCCCACGCCGGGGATACGGTTAAGCGGATTGGCCACCTGGTCGTCGAGGATCTTATACAACGCATCGGAACTCTCTTTGGCGGTTGCTGAGAGCGTCATCACCGGAATCATATCCGAACTGAATTTCATGATGATAGGCTTTTCGGTTCCTTCCGGTAAAAACGAATAGATCATCTCAATCTTATCGCGCACATCGTTCATGATGTTATCGATGGGTACGCCATAATCGAATTGCAAAATGATCAGCGACATACCGTCCCTCGATTGCGAAGTAAGCTCTTTCAGGTTTTCGGTAGAGTTGAGCGCATCTTCTAACGGACGGGTAACATTTGCTTCCACGTCGTCGGCTCCGGCACCCGAATAAGTCGTCATGACGGAGATGATGTTCAAATCCATCTCCGGATATAAGTCGATAGGTAATTGCCGGTAAAATAGAATACCGATAAGGACAATCCCGATAAATATCAAAGAGGTTCCTACCGGATTCTTTACGGACGATTCATATAATTTCATTATCTGTTATTGTTGATTATTGCGCACTACCGCGCGTTTCCGTAATTTGTATTTTGCAATTTGTAATTCGTAATTCGTAATTTGTAATTATAATCACTCAACCACTTCTACAGGCGTTCCGTCTATCAAAGATGTATTTCCCTGCACAATCACCTTGTCGCCGGCCACCAGTCCCGACACGATTTCGTATTTGTCATCCAAACGGGCGCCAAGTTGCACAAGGGTGTATATCGCTTTTCCGTCTTTTTCCACAAATACGTAGCGGTCGTTTGAACCGGTTTGTTTGAGCACGGCCAGATCCGTCACCAACGGACGGTCGTTCGCACCGAAATTCATCGTCACACGAGAAAACATTCCCGGGCGAATGCGTTGATCGCCGTTACTTACCTGAACTTCCACCGGAAAGGTATGCGACACGGGGTCGAGCGTAGGATGAATCAACGACACCTTTCCTTTGAAGGTTTCGTTATTCAGGGCTTCAATGTTCACTTCAACTTCCATCCCTTTGACCACCTGATTATAATATGATTCCGACACGTTTATCAATACTTTTACGGGATTGATATTCTGAACGGTGAGCACCGGCAGTCCGGCAGCAACATCTCCGGGATCGTAATTGCGAGCGGTCACCACGCCGTTGATGGGACTCGTCAGCACCGTGTTTTCGTTCAAATTATCGAAAGACGATTCGGCCACATCGAGTTGCGTCTTCGCCTGATCGAGTTGTTGTTTGGAGATTCCCCCCACGTCATACAGTTCCTTGTAGCGCTCATAATCCCTTTTGAGCGTCACCAACTGCGTTTCCTGCTGCGATAAAGTCGTGCGGTCCATATGCACCAACACCTGCCCGCGTCGCACGAAGGAGCCCACATCGACCAATATGCGGCGGATACGTCCCCCGATGGCGGGTGCGATGTTATTGACAGCTTCCGCTTCGACGGTGGCCGTGAAAGTAGAGCGTTGCTCTACCGGCACCAACTTCACTTCCTCCACACGGACTCTTGGGGCGCTTTTCGTTTCTTCGCCCTGATCTTTTGATGCATTTCCACCGCAAGAAGCAAGCAACAGCAAAGCCGTCAAGGGTGCAAACCTGAAAAAGTTGTACATTTTCATAACCTGATATTCTTTTTTCTTTTGTTTTATATTCGAGCTGTTTTAATCTTCACAATTTCCTCATCATTCATAACTCATATCCCAGCACCTTTTCCAAATCAGCTTTAGCTGCCAGATAATCGTAAATTGCGTTTCGGTATTGCAGTTCGGCGCTTGTCATGGCCAGCGCAGCGGCATTCACATCCACAATCGTTCCCAATCCGGTTTCGTATCTTTTGCGGGTAATTTCATATCCTTTGCGGGCTTGCTCCACCGACGACTGAGTGGCTACGATCTGTTCGATATTCTTATGGATCAAATCGATATTATTTTTCAGGGAAAGTTTCAGGCTTCGCTCCAAATCCTTACGCTGCTCCTGTAACTGCCACAATTGTATCTGCGATTGTTTAACGTTGTAATAACGCTGCCCCCCGTTGAACAGCGGAATGGAAAGCGTGACGCCTACCACCGAGTAGGGATCCCACCGATAATCGCGAAATCGGAAATCGTTATTCTGACTCATATACATATAGTTGAAAGACGATGTCAGCGTGGGAGCGAATTGCAACTTCTGCAGTTCATACGCTTTCTGTGCCTTGTTCGACTGTAAATCGAATTGCTTCAGGTCGCTGTTCTCCACCATCGACGTGTCGGCGGGAATAAGTTGTTGGAACATCGACTCTTCATAATCCGATAGGGCGCCCGAAACCGTCATCGGCACCTCCGAATCGATCCCCATTAGCATCTTCAGTTGCAGCTCGGCGATCTTTTTCATATTATCCGCTTGCAGAATATTGGGAATGATACTTTTAAGCCTTACATCGGCCGTAATCACGTCGTATTCGGGAACAATCCCTTGTTTGAACTTGTTTTTGATATCGTCGAGATTGATAGAATCGGTGCGATAGGTTTCTTTAAAAACCTCGTAACTGTCTTTCGCCAATAGAAGGCTGAAAAATGCTTTTTTCACCTGATTCCGCAAGTTGATCTTAGACGATCGCGCTTCTTCCATCGCCAATTCAATATCGACCTGGCTGATTTGAATGTTTTTCCACAACGACGGCACCACCAACGGCAGGCTCACGTTTACGCCCGTCGTCCATGAATTCTTACGCCCCACTTGAATGCCTTCGTTGGAGCTGCCTCCCTCGGCAGGAGCCATAGCGCGCCCCAACACATCGAGAATTTTTAATTCCTCAGGGGTGAATTTGGAGGGATCGAAATTTCCCAGCATACTAAAATCCCCATCCAGATACATTGTCTGTCGCTTTAAGGTGCGTTGATATTGGCCGATAAGGTCAATCTGAGGAAGAAGCGTGCCATAGGCCGATTTCTTCGCGTATTGTTTTTTAGTGATTTCCATATCGGCCACCTTCATGTTGGGGTTTTCGCTCAAAGCAATATCCAATGCCGTATTTAAGTCGATACGCAACGTATCGGTTTGCTGTGCATACGCAGTTGTCGCCCATAACCCAAACAATACGCCGAGAAGCAGCAAAATCATAACTGAACGTTCTATCTTCATCATTATATATTATTTATTTTTTTAGCAGTATTTGATAATCCATTTGCTATATCGTACGATAACTTCCCCCTTGAAAGGGCACTTTCCGCTTCGTGCCAAACAGATTATTTCTTCTTTATAAAAAACGAACGCCGCAAAGACGCGCAAAAGTACAAACGAAATGCTTAAAACACTTTCTATTTTTACAGTTTAACGCCCTTTATTATTTTTTATTTTTTCATTAGAATGTTATCCTGTACCTCCAATTCCTGGCAAGCACCGTTATTAACGGCATCGTTTTTCGCGAACCTTCTACACATCCAAGACCTCCTTTAACTTCTTATATCCCGCCTCGCTAGCTTTTATTTTATGCCCGTTGATAAGGGTGAGAAGCTGTCCTCGCTTCTCATAACGCTCAATGCGCAAAATCTTTTTTATATTAACGATATACGATCGATGTACGCGCAAAAAAGTAGAAGGAGACAGATGCGTTTCGAAATACTTCATCGTTTCTTCCTTCAGAAATTTAGACTGCTCCGTATAGAGTTGCACATAATCGCCATCCGACTGAATATATACAATATCGTCCGCCAAAACAACATGAATCTTTTGTCCGGTTTTTATCACCACCTGTTCCAAGACATCCTTGTCGGCATCCTCTTCCGAATTTGCATCCGCAATGGATGGCGCATCTTCGTTCAGTACGTCTTTATCCTTTTTTGAGCGGCGGTTGGCGATATGCACGACCATCAATATATACAACAAAAAAGCAATGAAAACTTTCATCGGAACCATGGATTCCGCCGCGCCTTGAGATGTGCTCCCCAAAACCAGGAGCGCTCCGAAGTAAGTTAACCCTGCACCGGTTGCTATCCACAAGACGCTCATTATAATAGGATTAATCACACGATAAAGAATGCTTAATGATGATAAATCGCTATAACGTATTGCTTTTTCGAGCAATGATCCTAATCCTGCAAAAATCCAAAAGTCCAAAATACCGATAACAAATAAATCTCCGAAGGGCAAGGAAAGCATGGCCTGAAAACCCCACGCTTGCATCGATGCATATACAAGACATATCACTAGAAGCGATAACCAGTAAGACAGGACTTTAAAACTAAAGGGACCCAGATTCATTCTTATCGTTGTTTAGCGTATTTCGCAACCTCCGAATACCAAATCTCCTTCAATAATCAACATTCTATCCGCCACCGCCGGATAATGGGTCGATAAGCGCTTATCTTCAAAGCCTCCTAACACCGTATCCAATTTAGCAGATACTACCCAGTCATCAGGAATATAAAAAGTAACCCCTCCGAAAACGGCATCAACCCTCAGATGGGTCTCGCCTTCGGGAAGCGTCGTCTTGCGAAGATCGAGCACAATACCTCCAAAAAAGGCTTCGATGCTTCCTCCTTCAAAAACCGGATCGAGAAAGATATTCTCTGAACCGCCAAAAACCACTTTCCGCTCAATACGCCCATTGAGTCCTTGCGGATGAGTCGATTTAGTACAATGCGAACAAGTATTTCCTTTTTTGGCGAACACAATTTTAAAAATACTCGCAACACCGATAATAATAAGTATCAACGGCCAGTAGTTTCGGGTAAAGTTTTCGTCGACACCAACGAACAAGCCGGGATATGCTTTCGCAATAATAGGCACGATAAAAAAAAGTCCCACCCCAAACCAAAAGAGGAAACCGGTGAAATGTCTTTTGGCAAAAGACACAAGACCTATCAGAATAAACAGCGCCGGCCATGAGAAAATGATCCGTTTCAAAGACGGATCAAGCCATCCGAAATTGAACGACAGAAATATCATACCGATCGCCACAAGCAAAAGCGCCAGAAAAAGACTTTTTGAACGAATAACATTGACGGGAACAGATTTATTGGAATCCATCATAGAACAACCCTTTCCTTTTTTGTGCAAAGATACGCATTGAGCATACCATTTAGCAACATTTAATCGCTTAAATGAGTCTTTTTTCCCGACGAAAGCGGCATTCTAACCGATAAAAATGTGAATCTCTTCCGTTCAAAAAGAAAGATGATACAAAAATAGTATTATCTTAGCTGTAAAAAATAGATTCATGAAAAAGAATATTCCTTTCACTGGTTTTCGCGCGGAAACATTTCGTTTTTTGCGCGATTTGGAAGAAAACAATTATAAAGAATGGTTCGAAGCGCATCGCACAGTGTATGAAACGCAACTTCTGGAACCTTTCAGGGCATTGATTTCGGCCGTATCACCGGCGATGACAACCATAGACCCGGCTTTTGAAATGCGACCTCACAAAGTACTTTCACGCATTTACCGTGACACGCGTTTTTCAAAAGATAAGCGCCCCTACCGGACACACTTATGGATGACATTCCAACGATCGACCACTCATTGGGAAAGTTTCCCAGGATATTATATGTCTCTCGATACGGAAAGGTGCGAATGGGGAATGGGATTGTTTTCACCCGTAAGAAAGATAATGGATCAGTTTCGTGAAGCCGTCACGCAGGAAAAAGAATCATTTAAAGAGATCGCTCTCGAAGTGTTCGAAGCCGGCTACGAAACACAGGGTGAAAAATATGTTCGGCCGATCGCGAATGATTTGTCCGATTTTTATCAACCGTGGCTGCAAGGCAAGAGCATCTATGTGAACAAATCGTTTCCGTTGACCGACGAGCGTATTTATTCCGATGCATTAGCCCATTCGATGATCGAGGATTTTTCGAGGCTTGCCGGACTTTATCATTTTATGATCGAAGCAATAAATAATGAATAGTTGAAAAATTGTTATCTTTGTGTTTTTTATAAGAAATACGTATGATCAGTTTTCCAAACGCGAAAATCAATTTAGGATTACGGATCGTTTCCAAGCGAGCAGACGGCTACCATAATCTCGAAACGGTATTCTACCCTATCGGATTGAAGGACGCGCTGGAAATCATCCCTTCCGGAAGCAACGAAAAATACCGGTTTTTCCTTTCCGGCACTCCACTTGACGCGCATAAAGACGAGAACCTTGTCATCAAAGCATTAAAGCGTATTTCGGGCGAAAAAGAAATTCCTCCTCTCGACATTCACTTGTTGAAAAAAATCCCTACCGGTGCCGGTTTGGGCGGCGGCTCGTCCGATGCGGCATTTATGCTCAAACTACTCAATGAGACCTTTTCGTTAAACTATTCCGAGGCCGAATTGATACGATTAGCGGCCACGTTAGGTGCCGATTGTCCTTTTTTCATTCAAAACAAACCGGCTTTCGCCACCGGCATCGGAGACTGCTTAGAAGCCGTAGAGCTCAATTTGGATTCGTTTTTTATCGTATTGGTAAAACCGGATATTGCCGTATCCACAAAAGAGGCATATGCTCTGATTACCCCGCGTCAACCTCGAAGTTCATTGAAGGAAATCATCGGCCGTCCGGTATCCGAATGGCGGGAAACGATGAAGAATGATTTTGAGGAGCCGGTTTTCAAAAAACACCCCGAAATCGCAGACATCAAAAAGCAATTATATTCTCTCGGGGCATCGTACGCTTCCATGTCGGGATCCGGATCGGCCGTATTCGGTCTTTTCGATAAGAAGCCTGATCTTGCCGGACATTTCGCGCATCATTTTGTATGGACAGAGGAGTGACGGGGGACTTTTCCCAATAATCCTTCGGCGATAAACGCTGCACGTGATAATGGCTAACGCCGATAAGGGGGGGGACAGAGAGAGACAAGGGGACAAGGGGACAAGGGGACAAAGAGACGGGGAGATAGGGAGATGGGGAGATGGGGAGACAAGGAAAGTGAGAAATAAAAAATGATAAGTTAGAAAATGAATAGATTAAAGATTTTGATTTTTGTTTTATCCGTATGTACGGGGATAGCGGCGCAAAAGGCTTTATCGCCCCAAACGCTTTACTCTTTCGGTCCCATTTCTTTGCAGAAGCCGGTATTGATAGATAGTACAAACATCGGCAATACCCGATTTTCGGAAGAAACACTCCTCTCCTATCCGGTCGCATTTCCCGAACAGTCGCGCTTCACCCATGAAATGAAACCCGACACATCCGGCTTTTTCCATTTTCCACGCCCGCAAAATGAATACGAATTCCGCCTCGTTTCTTTTTATGTGGGCGGAGACCGCTACGGAAAGGCAACACTTACGGTGACTTCTCCCAATCCGCTCGAGCTATATGTAAATGATAACAAACGTGCGACGAAAAGGGAGGTTAACGATAGCGTATCGAAAGCCGGCTCGGTGAATACAACCTTATCGGGATATATCAATAACGAACGGATTGTCGTTAAAATACTCGCTTCTTCAGCCTACAAGACAACACCTGCCATAAAGGTCGAAATCAAACCGGAGAAGAACGATTCCCTACTCAACTTAACCATACAGAATGCGGATTCACGACGCATTACGATCGTCGACATCTTGGAAGGGAAACGCATAAGCGGATCTTCGGTATCTCCCAGTGGACGATTTGTGTTGCTGCACTTAAGCGAAACGCTTCCGGGCGGAGAAACAAAAAGATACAGCCAGGTATACGATGCGCGCGAAAAAAAGAGTATCCTTTCCGAACCGTTTACACGCGAACAACTCAAGTGGATGCCCAAATCCGACCTATTATATTATGTGACGGATAGTAAAGATGGCCGGGCACTTCTCTCATTCAACCCGCAAACCTCCGAAACGGTTATTCTCGCCGAACAACTTCCCAAAGAGAGTTTTTACATGGCTCCCGACGAAAAATCCGTATTTTATTCCTCCAAACAAACCATCAGCGTCAGTCAACCGAGCGGCCTAAAACGCATGACCGGGGTGGATGATCGTCAACCGAATTATCGCGAACGATATTCGCTTTACCGCTATTTCTTCGACACCGGCCTTTCGCAGCAACTGACTTTCGGCAAACGCTCAACATCGTTAAATGATGTAACCGATGACGTGAAATATCTCCTTTTCTCAACATCGGAAGAAGACCTTTCCCAACGGCCGTTCCGCAAGAGTTCGATGTTTTTGTTGAATTTGCAGACGATGCAAGTCGATACGGTATGGAAAGATCAAACCTATATCTATTCCGCGCAGTTTTCCCCCGATGGAGAACAAATACTCATCCATGGGGCTCCGGAAGCTTTCAACGGGATTGGGCTAAACATCAAAGAGGGGCAAATAGCCAACAGTTACGACACGCAATCCTTCCTGATGGATTTGCAAACGAAGCAAGTCAAAGCTTTGACAAAAAACTTCGGGCCGACTATCGATGCCCAAACATGGAATCCCTCGGACGGGTTCATCTATTATCGCGTTCAGGATGGCGACCGGGAGAACGTATATCGTTATCACCCGACATCGGGAAAATTTGAGAAACTCCCTCTTCGGGAAGACGTTATCCGCTCGTTCGATCTGGCGGAAAGCGGACATTGGGCGAGCTACACCGGCACAAGCGTTTCTAATTCCGCCAGATCTTACCTCTTAAACTTAAAAACGCTCGAATCGACACTTATCAGCGATCCTTACGACGATCGCCTTCGCAAACTGACCCTCGGGGAAGTAAGGGATTGGAACTTCAAAAGCTCTTTCGGCGATACCATCGAAGGCCGCTATTACTTACCGCCGGGATTCGATGCAAACAAAAAATATCCGCTTATTGTTTACTACTACGGCGGGACAAGTCCTACCCAACGCGTGTTCGAAAGCACCTATCCGTTGCATGTATACGCAGCCCTCGACTATGTGGTATATACGTTACAACCCAGCGGCACCACGGGTTACGGACAGGAATTCTCGGCACGGCACGTGAATGCGTGGGGAAAACAAACCGCGGAAGAGATCATTGAAGGAGTTGAAAAGTTCGTGGCAAGCCATTCATTTGTCGACCGGAACAAAATCGGGAACATCGGAGCTTCTTACGGAGGATTTATGACGCAATATCTCATTACGCAAACCGATTTGTTCGCAGCTTCGGTATCACACGCAGGAATCAGCAACATTACCAGTTATTGGGGTGAAGGCTATTGGGGATATTCTTATAGCGCCGGGGCCAGCGCGGGAAGCTATCCGTGGAATAATCCGCAACTGTATGTGGAACAAAGCCCGCTTTTCCATGCCGACAAAATCAATACGCCGCTGTTGTTGCTTCACGGAACAGCCGACACCAATGTGCCTATCGGGGAAAGTATTCAAATGTATACGGCGTTGAAATTGCTGAACAAACCGGTGGAATTCATTCAGGTGGAAGGTGAAAACCATGCTATTTATAATTATAGCAAGCGTATTGCATGGAACCAGGCTATTTATGCTTGGTTCGATAAATGGTTGAAAAATGACTCGCAATGGTGGGATTCGATGTACCCGGAGAAGTGAAAGACAGGGGGACAGGGGGACAGGGGGACAGGGGGACAAAGAGACAGGGAGACAAGGGGACAGAGAGAAGAAAAGGATGCGATTAAACGATAACAGATATATTATAGAAGGTAATGAGTAACGACATAGAAGTTTTATGCGGCAAAGTGGCTCAAATAGCTGTTTCCACCGGGGAGTTTTTAAAAATCCAACAAGCTAAACTGCATCGGTCGGATATTGAATTCAAAGGGGTGAGAAACTATGTAACCCATATTGACAAGGAGGCCGAGCAACAATTGGTGAAAGAATTGGGGGCGCTCCTTCCCGAGGCTTCTTTCTTGACGGAAGAGGGCACGGTTGAGTATCAAAAAGAACGTTATACATGGATTATCGATCCGTTGGACGGAACAACGAATTATATCCACGGCGATAAACCGTTCTCGGTGAGTATCGGCTTGAAGGAAGACGATAAAATCATTTTGGGTATCGTCTACGATCCGGTTGCGGAAGAAATGTTCTCGGCAACGGGCAAAGATACGGCTCAGTTGAACGGAAAACCGATTTCGGTGAGCAACCACCCGTCGCTGAATAACGGATATATCGGGTTCGGCATACCGTACAGTCTTGATGAAAAAGGCGAACAAATATTGAAAAACGCTTTTGCCCAATTTCGTCAATGCAGTTTCCGCATCAAAGGATCAGCCGCCATCGAAATCTGTTCCGTAGCAATGGGACGCAGCGATGCGTATTTCCATTCGGGACTTTCGCCTTGGGATGTAGCCGCGGGATCATTTATTTTGAAATGCGCCGGAGGCACGTGTACGGATTTTTCAGGAGGAGAAAACTATCTTTTCGGCAAAGAATTGGTCGCTTCGAATGGAGCCATTCACCGGGAGATTTTGCAAGGAATCATTACCACATTATAAATGGAACATCAAACAATTCTCATCGCGTTTATCATGACGCTGATCGCCGGTTTATCCACCGGTATCGGAAGCCTCATCGCCCTCATCGCCAAACATACCAACACGAACTTTCTGAGCTTCTCGCTCGGCCTGTCCGCCGGAGTGATGATTTACGTTTCTTTCATGGAAATGTTGCCGACTTCACTGCAAACCCTAACCGCCGATTTCGGGGAGAAAACGGCAACGTTGTACACCCTGTTGGCTTTGTTCGGCGGTATCGCCCTTATCGCCCTCATCGACTTTTTAGTGCCCAAGTCGAGCAATCCGCACGAAATGCATGCGGTAGAAGAGATGAAATCGAATAACAGCCGGTTAAAACATACCGGTATCGTCACGGCGATAACGATTGCCATTCACAATTTCCCCGAAGGTATCGCGACATTCATGTCGGGGTTGAACTCCCTGGAGATTGCCATTCCGATTACGGTGGCCATTGCCATCCATAATATTCCGGAAGGCATCGCCGTGTCGGTTCCTATTTACCACTCAACGGGGAATCGGAAGAAAGCGTTCTGGTTATCTTTCCTTTCGGATCTTGCGGAACCGGTAGGCGCATTAATCGCCTTCTTATTTCTCATGCCCTATTGGACACCGTTGCTCAACGGAATCGTACTCTCAGTAGTAGCGGGAATTATGATTTTTATTTCGTTGGATGAACTCCTTCCGAGCGCCGAGAAATACGGGAAGCACCATTTATGCATTATCGGAGTGGTTACTGGAATGATTATCATGGCTTTCAGTTTATACTTGTTTATTTAGACGGAGAATAGAGACTGGAGACTGGAGACTAAACACAGAAGACTAAAATATAGATTATGACAACAGATATTAAACAAATCGGAGAGCGCATCAAAGGATTACGCGATGCACTCGACCTAAGTCCGGAAGAAATGGCCGGAAAACTGGAACTGGAAACGCCCGTTTATCTTGAGTATGAAGCAGGCGGCAAAGACGTATCTCTTTCGCTGTTAAAACGTATTGAAAAAGAGTTTTCCATCGATCTGGCGACACTCATGTTCGGTACGGAACCCAAAATGAGTTCGTACTTTGTCACGCGAAAAGACAAAGGCCTTTCGGTAGAACGCCGCGCAGCTTATAAATATCAGTCGCTAACCGCCGGTTTTACCAATAACATGGCCGACGTGTTTGTCGTCACCGTCGAACCCAAACCGGTTACGATTGATTTTTACGAAAGCATCCATCCCGGACAAGAGTTCAATATGGTACTCGATGGGGCACTATTATTTCATTATAACGGGAAAGATATTACGCTTGAAAAAGGGGACAGCATTTATTTCGACTCTTCCCTGCCCCACGGAATGAAGGCTCTTCACGACCGGTCCGTGAAATTTCTGGCAGTCGTTATTCATCCGTAAAACGAAGATAATCGAGGGCGCCGTTCGGAACGACACCTCCGGTTATGGAGGATTTTCACCCCCGTATCGCGTTTTTCGCCCCATATAACGTTCATTTGTCCCTGGTCGAAGATAGTTTTCCCTTTCATTTGTGGATAGATAAAGAAGGTTGTTCCTTTGTAAACATCAAAAGTTATACACAACAGGTTATCATGATAGAAAAGTTTTTAGATAGAACATCGTTTGATTCTTATGAGGATTTTGTAAAGAACTATAAAATCAATGTCCCGGAGAATTTTAATTTTGCTTACGACGTGGTCGACGAATGGGCCCGGTCGCACCCCCAAAAGCGGGCTCTTTGCTGGACAAACGATAAGGGAGAACATCGGGATTTGACATTCGGCGAGTTAAAAACCTTATCGGACAAGGCGGCTTCGGTCTTTCAATCGCTGGGGATCGGCAAAGGCGATATGGTCATGCTTATTCTCAAGCGCAATATTGAATTTTGGTATACCATCATTGCTCTTCACAAAATCGGAGCCGTAGCGATTCCTGCCACGCATTTACTGACCGACAAGGATATCGCTTACCGCAACCAGGCGGCAACCATTAAAGCCATTGTCGCAGCGGAAGATGATAATTTAATTAAGCATGTCGACGGAGCGATGCCGAACTCGCCCTCGGTAAAATACCGCCTGCTTGCCGGAGAACACATTCCGGAAGGCTGGCTCGATTTCCACAAGGAAGTCGATAATGCAGCGCCCTTTGTACGGCCGCAGCATCCGAATAACAACGAGGACATCATGCTGTTGTATTTCACATCCGGCACTACCGCCGAGCCGAAAATGGTGATGCACGATTTCGCCTATCCCCTCAGCCACATTACGACCGCTAAATATTGGCATAATCTTCACGAAGGCAGCATCCATCTGACGGTCGCCGATACCGGATGGGCAAAAGCCGTATGGGGCAAACTGTACGGCCAGTGGATTGTGGGTGCGTGTGTATTTGTGTACGATTACGAAGGCCGCTTTATTCCGAAAGACATGCTCGAAATGATTTCGAAATACAAAGTCACGTCGTTCTGCGCGCCGCCTACCATCTACCGTTTTCTTATCCGGGAAGATTTGAGTCAATACGACCTTTCCGCGCTGGAATATTGCACAACGGCCGGCGAAGCATTGAACCCCTCGGTTTTCAAAAACTTTTATAAACAAACCGGATTGAAGATGATGGAGGCTTTCGGACAAACAGAAACCGCCGCGACGGTGATTACTTTTCCATGGATAGAACCCCGCCCCGGATCGATGGGCGTGCCCAACCCGCTTTATAAAATGGATTTGCTCACTCCCGACGGACGCTCGGCGGAAGACGGCGAGCAGGGAGAAATTGTTTTTTACACCCACGATGAACGTCCATTGGGACTATTTATGGGTTATTATCGCGATGAAGCCCTTACGCGCCAGATGTATTCCAATGACATCTACCATACAGGCGATATCGCATGGCGCGATCAAGACGGTTACTATTGGTTCGTAGGCCGGAACGACGATGTGATTAAAAGCTCGGGGTACCGCATCGGCCCGTTCGAAGTGGAAAGCGCCCTGATGACGCATCCGGCGGTGGTGGAATGTGCCATTACCGGCGTTCCCGATGATATTCGGGGGCAAATCATCAAAGCGACGATTGTCCTGGCCGACGATTATAAGGAGAAAGCCGGCGAAAAGCTGGTAAAAGAAATACAGAACTATGTAAAAAAGGTTACTGCGCCTTATAAATATCCTCGGGTTATTGAATTTGTAGACGAACTGCCTAAAACCATCAGCGGAAAAATCCGCCGGGTGGAAATTAGGGAGAAAGACGAGTTGTAAATGACGAATGACAAATGACTAATTACTAATTACTAATTACAAATGACAAATTATTACAAATGACGAATAAAGTCAAAGGTCTAAGGTCTAATGACCGGAGACTGGCGACATTAGACATTAGACTTTCAAGATTAGACATTTAAAATAAAAACGTATGAAAACTGCTTATGTATTTCCCGGACAAGGTGCCCAATTCTCGGGTATGGGAAAAGACCTGTATGAAACTTCGCCTTTAGCGAAAGCATTATTCGAAAAGGCCAACGATATCCTCGGTTTCCGTATTACCGACAGTATGTTTTCCGGCACGGATGAAGAGTTGCGCCAGACAAAAGTCACTCAGCCCGCCATCTTTTTACATTCGGTTATATTAGCCAAAACGTTGGGCGATGATTTTAAACCCGATATGACGGCCGGCCATTCGTTAGGCGAATTCTCGGCGTTGGTAACAGCCGGAGCCATGTCGTTTGAAGACGGCCTGACACTGGTTTACAAACGTGCTTTAGCCATGCAGAAAGCGTGCGAGGCAACCCCTTCGACCATGGCGGCTATTCTTGCGCTTCCCGACGAAAAAGTGGAAGAGATTTGCGCTTCGATCGATGAGATTGTGGTTCCGGCCAACTACAATTGCCCGGGACAGATTGTCATCTCCGGCACACTGGCGGGCATCGAAGAAGCTTGCGAAAAGATGAAAGAAGCCGGGGCAAAAAGGGCTTTGACGTTGAAAGTAGGCGGCGCTTTCCACTCACCGTTGATGGAACCGGCACGCGTGGAATTGTCGGAAGCCATCGAAACAACTCATTTCTCGGTACCGGTATGCCCGGTCTACCAGAATGTGTCGACCGTAGGGGAAACCGATCCTTCCGTGATTAAGAAGAATCTTATCGCCCAACTTACTTCGCCGGTTAAATGGACGCAATCGGTCCGCAACATGATTGCCGACGGGGCAACGAACTTTATCGAATTGGGACCGGGCAGTGTATTGCAAGGTTTGATTACGAAAATCGATAAAACGGCAACCGTATCGGGTAAACAATAGTTTCCAGCCTCTATCCCGTCTCACCGACTACAAGCGGTTAGACGGGTATTTTTCTTCTTTCATATCGTTAAAATAACATAAATAACTTCAAAGCCGAAACATCTATCGAGAGAAAGATTTATCTTTGCATTTTATTAGTTGTCTGTACAACAAAGAAGAAATGATAAAAGTAACAGAACGTGAAATATTCGATATCCTCACCGGAAAGATTTCCGGAGCGATCAATCGCACCGTGCTGAAAGCATTTGCACGCGAAGGAATAAACATCACCACCGAGCAATGGAGCGTATTATCGTGCTTATGGGATAAAGACAAGGTCATACAAACGGCTATTTGCGATCTTACCCAAAAAGATAAGCCGAGCGTAACGCGTTTAATCGACAAATTAGAAAAGAAAAATTTAGTGAAACGCGCATCGAATCCCGCAGATCTTCGTACTAATTTGATTGTTCTTACTTCCCGGGGAACGGCTTTGAAGAAAAAAACAACCGAAGTAGTCCACAGTATCGTCAACCATGTATTGGGCAGTATTCCGGATGATGAGTTGGGGCGGGCGAAGGATGTTCTGCAAAAAATAATGTATAATTTGGAGCATTATTAAACTGTTTTTAGGTTATTGATTTTACAACTAAGGTTTACATTTAGATAAATAGTTGTCTAACTAACTATCGGAATTTATGAAAAAAATACTAATCATCGCTTGCTGCGCATGCTGCATTTCCTATTTGCATGCGCAGAAATCAGTAGACTTGCAAGAGTGCCGTCAACTGGCGCTGGAGCATAATAAGAGTTTAAAGATCGCCGAGGAGAATGTCCGGGCAGCCCAATCGTTGTCGAAAGCGGCCTTTGCCGAGTTCTTTCCGAATATATCGGCTTATGGAACGTACCGCCACAATCAAAAGAATCTTTCTCTTTTGGGCGAAGATGCTCATTTGCCGGTAGGGATGATGGACGCCGGCGGGAATTTTGGAACGGGAATTACCGAAACCTCCCTTCCTACCCCGAATGCCGACGGAACATTTTCCTTTAAAGAGTCGGCCATCAATAACAAATTCACGTTGGTCAACGGGCAGGCCGTGCCGCTTGATACGCAAGGCAATCCGTTCGATCCGCAGCAAAATCCCGAGAAACTGCTTTGGAAAAACTATGCCCTCCTTCCGAAAGATGCGATGGCATTCGATATCCAGAATATCTTCGTGGGAGGAATCAGCTTCGTGCAGCCGGTATTTATGGGAGGCAAAATCATCCAATTGAATACTATCGCCAAATCGAATCAACGGATAGCCGAAGCGCGCGTTCAGAAAACAGCCGAAGAACTTTTGGTAAATGTCGACGAAGCCTATTGGCGGGTGGTATCGGTGGAAAATAAAGTGCGGCTGGCAAAAGAGTACCGCAATCTGGTGGCCCAACTCGATACGAATATGCAGGCGCTTCAGGAAGAAGGATTGGCCACGAAAGCCGATGCGTTGAAAGTGAAAGTCAAACTCAATGAGGCAGATGTTTCGCTGACCAAAGCCGAAAACGGACTCAACTTGTCGCGCATGGCGTTGAATCAATTATGCGGATTGCCGCTGGAAGAAGCTGTTGAACTAAAAGATGCGGAACTCGAAGAATCGATCGATGTACAACCGCCGGTTTCCATCGAGCAAGCGTGGGCAAACCGCCCGGAAGTCAAAATGCTGGCTCAAGCGGGCAACATCGCCGAAGCAAACAAGAAGATGATGGTTTCGCGCTTTATGCCCACCGTTGCCCTCACCGGCGGATACGTCACCACCAACCCCAACGTCTTCAACGGGTACGAAAAGAAATTCAACGGCATGTTCACCGTGGGAGTGACAGCGGTGGTTCCCCTGTTTCACTTCGGAGAAAAAATCCATACGCTGAATGCTTCACGCGCCCAGGCAGTCGTGGCGAAACTTCAACTGGAAGAAGCGAAAGAGAAAATAGAACTTCAGATACATCAAGACACCTATCGCATCGGCGAAAGCCTGAAGAAGCAGGAGATGACGCGCAAGAATGTCGAAAAGGCGCAGGAAAACCTGATGTATGCGCAAGAGGGATTCGATGCGGGTGTGATTACTTCTACCGATTTGCTGATGGCGCAAACCGCCTGGCTGTCGGCCCGGTCGGAATATATCGATGCGACTGTCGATGTAAAACTGAACAACGTATATTTAAAGAAATCGACGGGAACTCTTTATCAGGAGTGAATGGTGAATGGTGAATAGTGAGTGGTAAATAGTAAATGGTGAATGGTAATTTTCATCGAAACAATATAAAATACAGATTCAAATGAAAACAGAAAAAACAGAAAACGTACGCAATTTACAGATTGCTCTGGTGGGACTCATCGTGGTTATCGTCGTTCTTTTCATTATCGGGTGGATTGTTTATAAGCCCGAACCTATTGTCATTCAAGGATCGGCAGAAGCGAGCGAAGTACGCGTATCGGGGAAAATTGCCGGACGCATCCAAGAGTTTTTGGTGGAAGAAGGACAACGCGTAGAACAAGGCGACACGCTGGTGTTAATTGACAGTCCGGAAATCTATGCAAAGTTGGCTCAAGCTACGGCGGCTCAAAATGCGGCCATGGCGCAAGACCGTAAAGCTCAAAAAGGAGCCCGCACCGAAGTGATTCAAGGAGCATACGAAATGTGGCAAAAAGCAGAAGTGGGCGTTAACATCGCCAAAAAATCGTACGACCGTGTACAACGTCTCTTCGATAAAGGTGTCGTGACGGCTCAAAAGCGCGATGAAGCCGAAGCGCAATATCAGGCCGCCGTAGCGCAATCGGCCGCCGCCAAATCGCAATACGACATGGCAAAGAACGGCGCCGAAACCGAAGACAAAGACGCTGCCCTCGCGCTGGTAAACCGCGCTCAAGGCGCCGTGCAGGAAGTGGAAGCTTACATGAAAGAAATAGCCCTTACCGCCCCTATTTCGGGAGAAGTGACGGAAATATTTCCCAAACAAGGAGAGTTGGCGGGCACGGGCGCGCCGATTATGAATATCGTCAATTTGGATGACGTGTGGTTCTCCTTCAATGTCCGCGAAGATTTACTGAAAGATATGAAAAAGGGATCGGAAATTACCGTCAAACTGCCGGCGCTCGATAACCGTGAGGTCAAATTACAAATTACCTATATCAAAGCAATGGCGTCGTTTGCGACGTGGAAAGCGACAAAAACCACGGGCGACTTCGACTTGAAAACGTTTGAAGTCCGGGCCAAACCGGCGGAACCGATCAAAGATCTGCGCCCGGGAATGACCGCGATTGTTATTAATTGACAACGGACAATGCAGAATTTGTAATTCGTAATTTGTAATTAATTCGTCATTCGTAATTTGTAATTCGTAATTTGTAATTAATTAGTCATTCGTAATTTGTAATTTGTAATTAAAATGGTACAACATATACGAAATGTCGCGCTCAGGGAGTGGAAGCGATTGGTATCGCGCCCGATCTATCTATTGTCATCGGTGTTCGCAATGCTTTTCTGCTACCTGTTCTTCCTCACGCTGCTATCGGAAGGAATGCCCGAACAACTCCCGATAGGGATTATAGACTCGGATAACACGTCATTATCCCGCACGTTGGAACGAAACATCAATGCTTCGCCTCAGGTAGAGATTGTGCGCCGCTATGCCTCGTTCACGGAGGCGCGCAAAGATATGCAGAAAGGGAATATTTATGCCGTTATCGATATCGGCCGGGGATTCCAGGCCGACTTGCAGGCGAGCCGCCAACCCACCCTCGCTTATTATGTAAATGATGTATTCCTGGTGGCCGGCTCGCTCTCTTACAAAGACCTGACGTATATCAGCGAGTTGATGACGGCGTTCATCCAACAGCAAACGTTGCAGGCAAGGGGCGTGGTAGGCGATGAAAACTTATTGCCGTTGTTGCAACCGATCGCCATCGATACGCACCAACTGGCCAATCCGCAAGCGAACTACAACGTTTACTTGTCGAATGTGTTGCTGCCGGGGGTATTGCAGTTGCTCATCATTATGTTCACGATTTACTGCATCGGCGTCGAAATAAAACAAAACACCACCCACGAATGGCTTTCGGCAGGCAAGGGCTCCATGCTTGCGGCGCTTACCGGAAAAGTATTGCCCCACACCCTTATGTTCACTTTACTGGGTATTCTGGGCGTCTTCTTGCTATATGGAGTGATGCGCTTTCCGATGAACGGAAGCATCGCATGGATGTGCGTGGCGATGTTTTTATTCGTGCTGGCGCATCAAGCCATCGGCATATTTATCATCGGGGTAT
The DNA here is from genome assembly GCF_041902845.1 of Limibacterium fermenti. Taxonomy (GTDB): domain Bacteria; phylum Bacteroidota; class Bacteroidia; order Bacteroidales; family Dysgonomonadaceae; genus Limibacterium; species Limibacterium fermenti. Next base: position 1,603,023 of record NZ_CP159486.1, on the reverse strand, counting down.
TCCCGCGAATGCGCGATGCCATCAGCCTGGGAGTATTCTACGGACTGCTGAGTTTCACGTTTGCCGGCTTCACTTTCCCGATCGAAGCCATGCCGCGCGGCGCGCAGATTTTCGCAGGCCTCTTCCCCATCCGCTATTACTTCCGGATATATGTAAACGAAGCGCTGAATGGCGCAGACATCCGCTATTCCTTGATATATTTCGCCGCGATGGCCGCCTTTTTAATTCTGCCGTTTCTGGTATATCTACGGCTGGCAAAAGCTATCGCACAGGAGGATCAAGAAGAAATAAAAAACAGTACATTCAATGAACAACTCCAATAAATCCAATCTCTTTATCCGGATCTTACACGAGATCAGGCGGGTTATCTACATCATGCTGGATGAGTACCGAGTCATTTTAAAAGATTCGGGACTGGCGGTCGTTTTTCTCGGTGCGACGATTGTGTATCCGATACTCTATTCGTCTATTTATCGCAACGAGACGGTTCACGACATGCCCATCGCCGTGGTCGATGCATCGCAAAGCAACCGGTCGCGCGAACTGGCACGACGGCTCGATGCCACAGCCGACCTTAAGGTGGCTTACCGGTTCAATAATCTGGAAGAGGTGAAAGACGCGTTTTACCGGCACAAAATACATGGGGTGGTCTATATTCCGGAAGATTTCAACCGGAAGATTAACCGCAACGAGCAAGCCACCGTATCGATTTATTGCGATATGAGCAGTTTCTTGTACTACCGGGCAATGATGCTCGGCGCAAACTTCGGTATCCTCGATGCCGGAAATGATATCAAAATCGAGCGGATGAATGCGGCCGGAATAACCGGCAGAACCGCCGAAATCTCTTCGAGTCCTTTCCGTTACGAAAAAAACATCCTGTTTAACGAGCCGATGGGATTTGCCAGCTTCCTCATGCCGGTCGTCCTCGTTCTCATCATTCATCAAACGTTATTTTTCGGGATTACAATGTTGACCGGTTCGTTGCACGAGGAGAAACTGGTCGCCATCGACCCGCAATTGCGTCAGCGCGGCAAATTCTTTCCCACAATCTTCGGGAAGACATTATGCTATTTCACCCTTTACATCGTGATCTGCTCCTATATACTATTAGCCGTGCCGCGCTTCTTCCAACTCCCGCATATAGGTAATTCGTGGGATATTATCCGGTTTTTCACGCCGTTTCTGTTAGCGGTTATTTTCTTTTCGATGTTGGTCTCGGCGTTTATCCGCAACCGCGAAACAGGATTGGTTATTTTCCCGTTCTTTTCGTTGATCCTTCTCTTCCTGAGTGGTTTCTCATGGCCGATGTCCAACATGCCCTGGTTTTGGAAAACATTCGCGATGCTCTTCCCCAGCACCTTCGGCATACAAGGATATCTGAAGATCAATTCAATGGGCGCCGGACTGTCGCAAGTGCAATTCGAATATATCGCTTTATGGATTCAGGTCGCCGTATACTTTCTCGCAACCGTTCTGGCTTACCGCCTCCAAATACGGAACAGCAAAAAATGAGGATGGAGGATGGAGACAATTACAAATGACGAATGACGAATTAATTACAAATTACAAATTACAAATGACAAATGACAAATGAGGTCTAAAGACTGATGACTGGAGACTGATGACCGGAGACCGTTGACCGGAGACCGTTGACCGGAGACCGTTGACCGGAGACTTTCTTCCCAATTAAGGATTGTTAGCTAAGATTATTTGTTATAAAAGAAAATAGAAAATACATTTGCTTCCTGATATAATCACTAAAAAAAAGAAAGACAATGAAAAAGTCAGTTATTCTGTTTTTTATCGCGGTATGCATCCTGCCGGCGACAGCTCAAGATGCCATTTTTACGGCTCCCGATTATAAACAAATCGAGAAGAATGTTCGCGACAGCACTTCGCCCTTCTACTACCCCTCGTTGCTGGAACGTTATTTGGCAGCCGACTCGACATTAAATACCGAAGAGCGCCGGCATGTATATTTCGGGTATGTCTATCAACCCGAATATACTCCGGCGGATACCTCGCAATACAACAACCTCTTGGCAGAGGTACTTTCAAGCCAATCCCTCCACCCGGACGACTATCCCAAAATTCTTTCTTACGCCGATGCCTTGCTGGTCGAAGACCCGTTCAATCTTCGCGCGTTGAAGGCCAAACTGCTCGTGTATGCGCAGCAAAACAATGTCGCCGACTATAAGAAAGCTGCGCATCAAAAGAAAATTGTGCAAGACGCCATCGTAAGTACAGGCGACGGGATGTCGGAAAAGACGCCGTTTTATGTCATCCGTGTGTCGCATGAATATGATTTGCTTCCTTTTCTCGGCTTTTCTTTCGGCGGAGACGATAAGGTGATCAAAAACGGCAACTATCTTACCCTCGGGTCGAACCGTTTTGGCGTAGAACGGGTGTATTTCGACATCTCGCCGGTCATGCAATATGTCAACAGGCACGGCGGAGGCAAACTCTAAGCAAAAGCCGGAATTTCACCGGCAGCGCAAGACCGGCCGTCTGTGTAATTTGACTATTCAACAAACTTTTTGGCCATTCCTGCGTGCAGGTTTGGCCATTTAACAAACTTTTTAGCCATCCCTTCATGAAAGGTTGACCATTCAACGAACTTTTTGACCATCCCTACATGGGGGTTTGACCATTCAACAGACTTTTCAGCCATTCTTGCGTGCAGGTTTGACCATTTAATAGACTTTTTGGCCATCTCTACATGAAAGATTGACCGTTCAACAGACTTTTTAAGCGTCCCGGCGTGAAGGGTTGACCGTTCAACAAACTTTTCCGGGATCCCGACGCGGAAGTTTATTTGTCCGACTTCCTTTATCGATAAAGCAGGACTATTATTTCTTCAAAATCTATTTCATCAATCACAAAACAGGTAACCGAACCGCCGGAAGAGCCCTCGCGTTCTTATTCGTTTCAGGCAGAAAGATGCCCGGATTAGGGGAATTCAGCGCATTTTGTCCGGAGAGATTGAACCGTTCGCCCTATAGATCCGTTTATAAGATTAAATCACTAAAAAGAGGAATCAATGGAAGATAAAATAACATTAGAATGGAAAAATGACAACCGGGGAGGATTCTATATCCACCGTGACAACAAACCGATTGCCGAGTTGGAGTTCGAGCTCGAAGACGGAGTGATTGATGCCTATCATACCGGCGTACGCCCCGAATTCGAAGGACAGGGCATTGCCGCAAGACTGGTCGATGAATTAGCGTCGTTCGCCCGGGAACATTCGTATACCATCATTCCGAGTTGCCCCTATATTTCCGCGAAATTCCGCCGCGCCCCGGAAAAGTTTAACGATTTGTGGCATCGATAAAAAGACATGGAAGGTAGCATCGAAACACTGAGCGCCGTAGCATTAGGCATCGCCCTGAGCGCCGGCTCCGGATTCAGGGTGTTTATCCCTTTGCTGGTCGCAGGACTGGCATCGCACTTCGGATGGATTCCCCTTGGCGAAAACTTTGCATGGATGGGCTCGATTCCGGCGCTTATCGCTTTCGGCGTGGCCGCCGTGGTCGAAGTCGGCGCTTATTATATCCCTTTTATCGATAATCTGCTCGATACCATTGCGGTACCACTGTCGGTGATGGCAGGCACATTGCTGATGTCGTCGGTTTTTCCGGCCGATAGCGAATGGATAAAGTGGATTATGGGCTTCGTCGTAGGAGGCGGTGCCGCAGCTACCATACAAAGCGGCACGGCGATCACGCGCATGGCATCCAGCCAGTTTACCGCCGGCACGGCCAATCCCGTCCTATCGACCACCGAAGGCATGACGGCAACGGGAATATCGGTTTTATCGCTTTTCATTCCCATCATCATCGGCGTACTCGTCCTCGTGTGCATCATGGTGGTTTTATATCTGCTGATCAAAAAATAGCCCCGCTTCTTCAAGCCGGTTCGGAAATAAATATCCGTTCCAGATGCCACATTTTTCTCTTTTTTGCATCTTAAAGATAATGTGTGCGGAAATAAAGCTTTCGCCGTAGGTTTCATAAATAGATTACCAAAAAAGAAAAGATGAAAAAAGACTATTTGAAGCATCGGGTATGTCTGGTATGCATCGTGTGGCTATTATATACGAGCGGAATATTTGCCCAAAATAAAAAGAATTTTGACTTTCAGTTAGCCGGAAGCATCGGAGCCATCGGGTTGTTTATCGGTTCGCCCACAACATCCGGGCTTATCGCAAGTATCAGTCCGGAATTTATATTTCCAAAATTGAAATCGTCCATCGGCTTTCGGCTTGGATATGGATTCGTGACGAAATCGCAAAAACAATCCTCATGGGGGGAAGAAAACGAGGCTTATACTACCCTCTACAGAGTGAAGATGTTTACATACGGAGGGGTTTACCAGTTTATTCATCCGTTTTTTTATTCGGAGAACTCGAATTGGATATTCGATAATGAATTCTCTTGGGCGAACCTCAAGGCGGATGTGTACACGGAAGATTATACCTCGCGGCTGAAGGGCTATTTCTTTTACACCGGGCGTATCGGAATCGAATTTAATACGAGCGACGATTATTTTGTGAAAGTAATGCCATGGGTAGGATTCTCGACGTTGAAATTACGACCAGTGCTCAACAAGGACGTCGCCACTTTCGGTTGGGAAGAGGCCCCCTTTACCATAGGCCTTACGCTAAAGATCCTGTGAAAATAACCGATACGCTTGAAAAACAGGAGTCGGAAAACGGCAAAGGGTTTGTTATGCCTGCAAGCTTCATAAAGAAAAAGAGTCTTCAACTTTTTTTTGTGGTATGAAATAAATAGTCTATATTTGCATCATTGTTGCATTTATAAACTTATTCAGATATGACTGCGGAAGAAATATTGTATAATCACAAATTAAAAAATACAACTTGCCGTAAACAGGTTGTGGAGGAATTGTTAGAGAAAAAAAGCGCTTTATCGGAGAATGAAATTAAAAGTGCTTTTGAAGGCCCTTTTGATCGGGTTACTTTTTATCGAACCCTGAAGACTCTCGAGCAAAAAGAAGTTATACATCGCATTGCTTTAAATGACGGCACTATAAAATATGCGCTTAACGGCCATCATCATGAAAATGAACATATCCATGCTCATTTTCATTGCGAAAAATGTGATGAGGTATTTTGCCTGGAGGAGGAACAAACTTATTTTCATGTAGATTTACCGGACAAGTTTGTGAAGAATGATGTTTTCGTCGTAGTGGAAGGCGTTTGCGCCGAATGTGTTGTCGACGTTTCCTAACCCCACGCGCTCCGGCTGCTTAAAATTGAAAAAACCATCTGCTACTCTTTCGTTATGAATAAATTTCTTATGACCATACTCTGTATGGGTATGTTCTATTCTCTGCTCTCCGGACAAACGGCTTATACGCTTTCGGGACGGGTTGTCGATGAGAATGAACGACCGTTGCCGGGAGCGACAATAGCCGTATTACCCGGCTCGAAGGTGACGCAGAGCAATCCGGAAGGGTATTTTCAACTAAACGATTTATATGAAAACAGCTATACCCTCACGGCTTCGTTTATGGGGTATGACAGTTACACCGACACCCTCTATATCGAGAACGACCGGACATGCACCATTCAACTGCGGCAAACGTCCGTGAACCTGCAAGAGGTCGTTGTCACTCACGATTATGCCGATGAAAAAAAGAAAGAAGAAGCGCTTCCGGTCGACATTGTAACGAAGCGTTTCTTATGGCAGAATATGGGCGGAAGCCTCATGCAATCTTTACAAATACTTCCCGGAGTCGGCAGCCTGGATATCGGCGCAGGACAATCAAAGCCAATTATACGGGGACTTGGATTCAACAGAGTGATTGTCGTGGAGAACGGCATGAAACACGAAGCGCAACAATGGGGCTCGGACCATGGCCTGGAAGTGGATCAATACGCCGTTGAAAATGTCGAGGTGATAAAAGGGCCTCTTTCATTACTGTACGGTTCGGAGGCGATCGGTGGAGTCATCGATATGAAAAGCAGGACTTATTATCCCGAAAACACGTTCGGCGGCTCGGTGGATTTATCGGGCAAAACGAGCAATCAATTCCTCGGCACTTCCGTGTCGCTTTACGGAAGGAGAAAATCCTTTTTTGCCGACTTAAGGGCTACCGTATTAGATTACGGAGACTATACCGTTCCTACGGATAGCGTGAATATCTATTCTTATCGCGCCCCCTTGTACAAACATCATTTGCGGAATACCGCCGGCAAAGAACAGAATATTCATTTTTCGTTCGGAGTCATTCGTCCCGAATTTGAAAGCCGGTCTTATCTCAGTAATATTCATACTAAAAACGGCTTCTTCGCAAATGCTCACGGACTGGAGCCCCTGAATGTCGACACGGAGATGCACGATGCCTCCAACCGCGACAGTCATTATCCTTATCAGGATGTGAATCACTTCAAAATAAACAATATCACCCGCTATCGATGGACGGCAGAAAACTACGTGGAAACTCAGTTGGGTTTTCAACGAAACATCCGTGACGAATGGAGCCAGTATATCAGCCACGGGTATATGCCTTCTCAGTTTCCCGACACATTAGGCTTCGCTTCCGATTTGGAGAGAGCCTTCGACAAGTCGGTGTATTCAGGACGGATGAAGCTTGCCCTCAAAAAGGATAAAAAGACATTCAACGCCGGTATAAATGCGGAATATCAAGACAATAAAATCGACGGACGCGGATTCATTATTCCGGCATTCAAACAAATCGCCGTGGGCGGGTATTTGTTCGGGAAATTAACTATCGGGGCGAAAAGCGTCCTGCAAGCAGGCATCCGTTATGATTTCGGGCGTATCATGACCGAAGAATACTTCGATTGGTTCCCCTCTCCTTTAACGAATGAAACCGTATCGGAATACCGGCATTTGCAAAGGGCCCATCATATAGACCGCCGCTTCTCCAGCATCTCTTGGTCGGCAGGATACAATTTGAATCTGGAAAGATGGTCTTTCAAATCGAATATCGGAAAGAGTTTCCGGATGCCTATCGCAAAAGAGCTCGCCGCCAACGGCGTGAATTATCATCAATTCAGTTATGAAGTAGGCAATCCGGATTTATCTCCCGAAATGGCCTATCAATGGGATGTAGGAGCCGATTATGTGTATAATCGCTTATCGGCTGGAATATCTCCTTTCGTGAATTATTTCACCAATTATATCTACCTCAATCCCACCTCGGAGCACGACCGGCTATATGGCAACGGCAATCAGGTTTTTTATTATATGCAAAGCCGGGTATTGCGTTACGGGGCCGAAATGCACGTCGAGTATCAAATCCTGCCCCAAATACAAATCGGATGGACGGGCGAATACGTTTATTCGGAGCAACTGTCGGGCGTGAAAAAGGGCTTTACGCTTCCTTTCTCGCCACCGCCGTCGATGAGGCTCCATGCCGGGTATCTTACGAAGAAACTTGCCAGAAGTATCGAAAACGCGTATGTGTCGCTCGATCACATTATCACGGCTCCACAGAATAACATCGTTCCTCCCGAAGATCCGACGCCCGGTCATCAGGTGTTGAATATCGGAGCCGGCGGAGACCTCAAATGGGGAAAGCAACCCATACAGGTTTCCCTGCAAATACAGAATCTTTTGAATACAAAATATTTCAACCATACAAGCTATTATAAGCTTATTCATGTTCCTGAACCGGGAAGGAATATCGTCATTCACATTTCGATTCCTTTCTCAGGAAAAATAAAATCAACGTAATACACTTATTCATTAATCAAAAAAATTATGACAAAAAAAGGATTATTTTTTACTGTTCTGGCCTTGACGACAGGCTTACTGTTCAGCTCTTGTGAAAAAGAGGACGTTCTTTCCAAACCGGTTATCAGCGGATTGGAAGTGGGGCTCAATAATAGCAAGATCGGCTACATCGGCGATGATTTACATATTGAAGCGGAAATTGTAGCGGAGGGACTAATCGATAAGATTGAAGTGGAAATCCACCCGGAAGGTGGCGATGGAAAAGAAATCACGGTAATTTATACAAAACATGCAGGTTCGCGTAATGCAACTTTACATGAACATATCGATATACCGGCCGATGCGGTTCCGGGGGAATATCATCTTCATCTTACGGTTACCGACAAAGCGGGAAACTCCACGACGGTCGAAGAACATGTTGAGTTGAAAGTACAAGTTGCGGAAGCTCTATAAAAATTAGCAGAACCCGGTAATGAAAAAAATATCTTTTATATGGGTTTTCCTACTATCGATGAGTGCATTCGTTTCTTGCGAGAAAGAAGAAATCGATAAAGAGAAACCGCAAATCGATATCGATTTTGAGGGAGCTTTTCCTCAAAATTGTGCGACCGTTTATTTTGGAGTTCCCTTTCAAGTGAAAACGCTGTTTCGCGATAATGTCGAATTGGGATCGTATCGAATCGATATTCACCACAATTTCGACCATCATAGTCATAGCACGGAAGTATCGGAGTGTACTCCCGATCCCGTCAAGGAAGCGGTAAATCCTTATGTGTTTATTCAGGATTATCCTTTGCCCGGGGGTCAGGAAGAATTCCTGACGGATTTATCGATCACCCTTCCGGCAAGTAACGACAAGGGGCCATTTGAGGATGGAGATTATCATTTCATGATCACTCTGACCGATAAACAAGGTTGGTCTACACAAAAGGGATTGAGTATTAAAATACGCCATCAGGAACCCAAGTAAAATCAAAAAAAGAAGGTGCCGCAATAGAGTTGTGACACCTTCTTAAAAAAAACTATTTTAAGTATGAAACTATTTCACTTCCCATCCCAAAGCGCTCGCACCGAGTACGGCGGCATCGCTTTCCTTTAGTTCGGAGAAAAGAAGTTTTACTTTATTTTTAAAGATAGCCAGTAAATTACTCTCCATTGTCTCCTGGACAGGCTTCATAATCAAGTCGCCGGCCTTAGCCAATCCTCCGAAAAGAATAATCGCTTCGGGGCTGGAGAAAGCCACGAAATCGGCAAACGCTTCACCTAAAATCTTGCCGGTAAAACGGAAGATTTCTTTCGCCATCTCATCGCCGGTCATCGCCGCATCGAACACATCTTTCGAAGTAATCGTTTCAGCAGGAATGCTTCTTAATTGGGAAGGCATATCGGGACGCAGTTCCAGATATTCGCGTGCGGTACGAGCCACACCCGTAGCCGAAGCATACGTCTCCAAACATCCGGTTCGTCCGCAACCACATAAGCGCCCGTTGTTACGGCGCATAATGACGTGACCGAGCTCGCCGGCAAAACCGTCGTGTCCGTAGACCAGTTGTCCGTTCACAACAATACCGCTCCCCACACCGGTTCCAAGGGTGATGACGATAAAATCCTTCATTCCGCGGGCCGCACCGTAAGTCATTTCACCAATGGCTGCCGCATTGGCGTCATTGGTCAAAGCAACCGGGATACCCACTTTTTCTTCCAATAACCGTGCAAAAGGGATAATACCTTTCCAACGAAGATTAGGCGCGAACTCGATACTGCCTGAAAAATAATTTCCATTCGGCGCTCCCACACCTATTCCTTTTATCTGGTCTTTGGTCGTTGTTTCGGCGACAATCTCATTGATCAATTTGGAAAGATCGTCCAAATAATCATTTACTTCGGCATGGACTGCCGTTTTAATACTTCCGCTGCGCAGAATTTGTCCTCTTTTATCTACGATGCCGATGACGGTATTGGTTCCACCGACATCTATACCTATTACATAAGGTTTATCCATGATTTGCTTTTTAAATTTGTTGATGAGTTATTGTAATTTATGGCTGCAAATATAGCTATTTTTCGGAAAACGGCTTTTCTTATTCCTTAAATATTTCATAATTATTACGGACAAAGAAGGGCGGAGCTACTCCATCAGCTTTTCATTCATAAAATTTCCTGAAAATTTCACCAAACGATTGAATGCCTCCGGAAACTCCGTACTTCCTGCTTTAACAGTAATAAATTTAGTCTTTCCTCCTTGCGTCAGTTGTATCATATAAATAACCGCATTATCGGAATTACGTCCTTCCTCAAACCCATAGGCATCTTTCATCCGTGCCAGCTCACTCTTTTGAATAAGACTGCGGAAGGCATCAAACTCATCCGCCTTCAATGTTCCCTCTTTGTAAGCAGGCTTTGATTTCCCCTCATATTTGTCGAAAAAATAATCATACCGCCCGATTTTATACGTAGAATCGGGATTCAGTTGCATTTCCACTTTAAAATTATTCACGCTTTCCATGCTATACACATACGTGAATTCGCTTGTCTCCGGCGAGTGTGTGCATCCGACACAACTGACGATGAAGAACAACGTGAAAAATATATTTATTTTAGATAGCATTGCTGTTGTATAAAAAAGGGGAGACACGAAGTCTCCCTTTTTAAAGTTATCTCCAGGCATCGGGTTGTACCAAATAGGGGTTGCCGTTCTCGTCATTCCCCATCGTCTGTATCTGCGTTTGCGGCAATGGAAACATCGTTTTGTTTGCCGATAGTTTATTAAATGTGGCGAATTTTGAGATATGTCCTTTTTCAAAATCCACATAATCGGAAAGCGTTTTTGCCATATACTCTCCTCCCCAGCGGACCAAATCAAACCAGCGGTGCCCTTCCATCGCCAATTCCAGTTTCCGTTCCATCCTGACAGCTTTTATGCACTCTTCTTTATTGGTAAAAGCGGCATGCGTGGTCGGATAGTTGGCAATCTTATAGTTAGCGGCCGGTTTTCCGTCCGACTTGATCGTGTTTACAGGAAGCGCGGCGCGAGTGCGGATTTGATTGACCAGCTCCATCGCACCCGACAGGTCGTTATCGTTTGCCAGGCATTCGGCATATTGCAGGATAATATCGCGCAAACTCAGGTATTGCAGGTTGATGGCTGAGCCGGGCGCCCATCCGTCATGAATTCCATAGCTGCCCAAGCCTGCATCCAGCTCTTTCTTGGTATATACATGTTTTTTAGGCAGGTAAAACCCTCCGTTATTAATATCGCGCACCCAGTTCGTTCTGGGTACTCCCCAGTCTTTATACGGAATGCCGTAGCGCCCGATCGCAAAATCGATGCGCGGGTCAACAGCCACATCGTTATTGTTTATGGAATGCGGATAATCCTTTTCATCTTTACCGGGGACATATCTGGTGTCCACAAAAGGTGCGTTCCTGTAGGAATTATCCAGTAACGGCAACCCGTTGGCGTCCACTTTAAAAGAATTGGCGAGTTCGTTGGAGGGCTGGTAAAACCCGCAGCATCCGCCGGGCGCACCTACTCCGCCGTAAGGATAGCATAACGACATGCCGGAATTGGCATTATCGTCTTCAAGGGAAAACTGTACGGCAAAAATCGATTCTTTTCCATTTTCGCGATAACTGTCGAAGTTGGCCGTCAGATCATCTTCAAGTCCGTATTTTTGCCCGTTGGATGTTTGCCCGTTGTCTATCACGTCCTTTAGAATGGGTTTGGCTGCTGCCAAGTCGCCCTTGTGCATCAGTATCTTTGCTTTCAGAGCTTTGGCTGCCCACACATTGGCGCGGCCGGGCTGGCTTTGCTTCTCGGGCAAGTCGCGTATGGCAATATCGATATCTTCCAGCACTTTCGGATAAATATCTATGTCGTTATGCACTTTGGGGTCATTATCGGTAATGGTTTCGTCTATCCACGGAATATAAGGACCGAACACTTTGAGGCCTTCAAAATAAGCCATGGCACGCAGGAAATGCAATTCGCCGTTACGTGTTTTCTGGAACGCTTCCGGCAAGCCTTCTACCTGAGCCATTGTTTGCAGCGCAATATTTATCCTTTTGGCGCCTCTGTAAATCCACGCCCATTTGTCGTTAATATAGCCGTTGGTGGTTGATACGTTGTATTGTTCCATTTCGTTGAGAATGGACTGGTCGTTGGCGTCGGAACCTTTATTCGCGTCGCCTCCGTACATACCGCCGAATGTCCAGTTAAACGGCGAAGCGCCCCACCCGTTCTCGGTGAGGTTGGCATAGGCATTTACCGTCAAAAGATCGATACCTTGTTCGTTCATCAATGCAGCTTGGTCGATACTGCCCTGGGGAGCTTTATAAAGGAAGTCTTCCCCGCAGGAATAAAGCAGCATGGCCGATAAAGCCATCAATAAGAATAATATGTTTTTACGTGTCATATTGTTTTATTTTTAATCGGTTTAAAATTCAAAATTCACCCCAAAGAGCAGCCTCATAGTGGTGGGCCATCCACCGCCGTCAATACCCCGGCTCAGGTCTGAACGGTTTCCGGCTCCGGTGTCCCTGTTGGTGATCTCCGGATCCAGACCGGTGTATTTAGTCAGTGTCAGCAAGTTTTCAGCCTGTATATAAACCCGGAGATTGGAGATAGTGGCTTTTTGCACTAACTTTTTAGGCAGCGTGTACCCGATGACCAGGTTTTTCAGTTTCAAGAATGAACCGTCTTCAATATAATAAGAGTTTAGGACAACGCCGCTCTGTCCGTCTTTCGAATCCAAGATAGGCAGTTCGGCTTTGGAGTTGTCGCCGTTCAGTTTCCACGACAAGTCGCGCATCCGTGTGGAACGGTTACCACTGAACAACTGAAAATCGGTGAAATACTTCGTATTGTTCAACAGCTCGTTTCCGATGGTGGAATACCAGAACATGGTAAGATCCCAGTTTTTGTAGGTCAATGTGCCGGTTAACCCTGCCATGAGGTCGGGATGGGGGCTGCCGATGACTTTCCGGTCGTCCATCGTTATCTTGCCGTCGGGCTTTCCTTCCGGACCGCTTACATCCTCAAATTTGTATTTTCCGACCCATTGTTTGGCGGTTGTAGCGATAGGAGCTTCTGCGGCGCCATACGGTATCGGCGATTCCAGTACATCTTTTTCGTTTTCATAGAAGCCCAATATATTCAATCCGAAGAACTCAGAGATAGCGCCTCCCTTAATGGTGCGGGTTTCACCAATATCGAACCGGTCGCCGCGACCCCATAAAGCGAAATCGTCGGCATCGGAAAGCTTGAGCACTTTATTTTTATACGCAGAAAGATTCAGTCCCACATCCCATGCCCAATCGCCTGCCTTATCGCGGTAATTGAAACTGAAATCGACGCCGCTGTTGCGCATATCTCCGTAATTGATGTATGGCCGGCCTATTTCTTCATTGGCCAGGGCCGAATATGCCGCCTCAATAAGCATGTCGGTTGTGAGTTTGTTATAGAATTCCAGCGTGGTGGAAAAACGCCCTTTGCCGAAAGTGGCGTCCACACCTATGTTTGTCATTTTAAGAGCTTCCCACCGCGTGTCTTCGTTTCCGTAGGTAGCCAGCTTATATCCCAGGTCTGAACCTGTGTTGGAACCGCTCAAGTCATAATTGGTTCTGTCGGCCTCGGTACTGAAAAGCATGGCAAAGTTCGTGGCCCGGGGTATTTCCGCGTTTCCGGTAAGCCCGTATCCCACGCGCAGCTTCAGGTCATCCAACCAATGTTTGGTGTTCTGCATAAATCCTTCTTCCGATATTCGCCAACCTACCGACATGGATGGGAAAGTACCGTAACGGTTCTTTTTCGCAAAACGCGATACGCCGTCGCGGCGGACAATTCCGGTGATCAAATATTTATCGGCAAAAGAATAATCAACGCGTGTGAAAACGCCGAACAAGGCAAACTCGCCGTTATACCATGAATTGTTGGTACGTTGAGTATCGTTGGCTCCCATAGGCAATATCCAAGTGTTGGTATTGTCTTCATACAAATAATGATATCGCCGCGCTTCCATGCCTCTTCCCAGTCCGTCGCGGATGGCTTCGGTACCTGCAACCACATTCAACGAATGGACGTCGCCAAACACCTTATTATAGGTAAGCGTATTGGTCCAAACCCACCGGAAGTTAAACGACGCAGCTTCCTGAAAATGGTTTGTGCCGGGGCTTTCTGCAAACTCGAGGTTCTTTTTACTTATATAGTAACTATAAGCATTGGTATAATCCAACCCGAAACTGGTGCGGAACATCAGTTCTTTAAGAATATCCGCTTCGCCCCATACATTGCCGAAAATACGGGAATTGCTCCAGTAATTGTCCTTATTGCGTTCCTGTTGGGCTACCACGTTCTGCCAGTTACCCGTGCCGCTGAATTTTGATCCGGCCCAGTTGCCCATCGGGTCTTTCACCGGCACCCATGGCGAGGCTCGGTACGTCCACGAATAAGGTGTTGACTCGGTAGCCGTCACGTTCAAACCCAAGTCCTTTGTGTAAGTGTACTGCAAGTTCTCACCTACGCGCAACCAAGGACGCACATCGAACGAGGTATTCAAGCGGGTTTGGTAACGAGTATAGTAAGTATATACGACAGTACCTTTCTGGTCGAAATAGTTCAGCCCCATCAGATATTTTCCTTTTGCACCGCCACCCGAAAGGGTTAGTTGATGGTTTTGTATCGGTGCCGTGCGGTCTATTTCGTCCCACCAATCGGTATCTGAATACGGGACCATCTGATTATCAGGATAAGAATAATCCTTTATGTCGAGGTTTTGATTTCCTCCGGCACCTTTGATCGTCAGATAATTAGGTATTATCGGATCTTTTTGATTTCCAAATTGGGGATGATAGGGAAATACTTCTTTCCCATCTGTATCGAATTTCGCATCGCGAAGCACCAATGCGTTGGTTAGCGATTCCCACTCGAGAGCCAAACGGTCTGCCGAATTGAGCATATCGTATCTGCTCGTGGTCTTTTGAACACCGTAATAGGCGTCGTAATTGATCTTGGGCTGCCCCGAAGCCGTACCTCTCTTTGTGGTGATAAGGATGACACCGTTTGCAGCCTGTGCACCATAAATAGCAGCCGAAGAAGCATCTTTTAACACCTGCATGCTTTCAATGTCGTTGGGATTGAGGCTGCTCAGGTTTTGGTTACGGGTAGATACGCCGTCAATCACATACAGAGGCCCGTTATCATTCACCGTATTGATACCGCGGATACGCACCATGGTTGCCGAGCCGGGTGATCCGGTTTGCCCGATATATACTCCGGGGGTTTTTCCCTGCAACTGCTGTGTGGCCGAAGAACCGGTGGAAGCCAGCAATTCTTTAGTATCGACCACCGCCACCGAACCGGTAATGTCTTTCTTTGCCTGCGTACCGTATCCGACCACTACAATTTCCTGAAGACTTTCCGTATCTTCGTCCATCACGATGGAAAATTGTCTTTTATCTCCGACAACGATTTCCTGAGTCATAAAACCAACATACGAAAATACTACCGTAGAAGCAGGAGAAGCCACTCTTAAAGCAAATTTGCCGTCGACATCGGTCATAATACCGTTTGTCGTCCCTTTTTCGATTACGTTTACCCCGATCATCGGAGTACCTCCGGCGTCGGTAACCGTTCCCTGAATGGATGTTTGCGCAACCATTCCCAAGGAAATTATCCACACAACTGCGAATAATAAACCTTTCATCAAGTTAAAAAATTTTCTTTTCATACTTTCATGATTGTTTAAATTAATACTTTGAATAAATAAAAATAGATATATAAACAGAGTAGAACTGTTTTTCATATTTCGTCATAAATACAGCCCTTAAGGGAAGTATCACAACGCTGCTCGCCGTCTCTTTAAAGACGGCTTCCTACCGAGAGTCGCGGAAGCGAAACCGGAAATAGCACATCATGGGGATTTACGAATATAGATATATGTGAAGATATACAACAAAGCCGAGCGGTTATACGGCGGCTTATCGCAGGTATAAAAAAACAAAGGATAGGAAGGGAACGGAAGCTATTATTAATTAATGTAAAATACCCCCCCCCCCCCCGTTATTAACAAGAGTTAACAAAACTCCTAAAAAAGAGCGAAAGATGGAAGTTTTTACATTATTATTACCCATTTCTGATATAATAATTATATTGTATTACGATTTTGATGTAAAGATAGGAAGTTTGATCAAACTAAACAAAAAATAGTACAATATTTTTTTTAGATCACAATCGGTAACAGCCATCGATTATTGATAAATTTCACAAAAATGTAACACATTTGCCGGTTTTATGGTGTATATTTGCCGTAATAAAAAAAATACGAAGTAAAAATGAATAAAAAAACATCCTTTACTTGCCTCTTATTGCTTTTTATTGCTTTTCAGGCAACCTCTCAGACACAGATTATAGCTCATCGCGGATATTGGAAAACCGACGGTTCGGCCCAGAACTCCATTACGGCATTAATGAAGGCCGACTCGCTGGATATTTACGGATCGGAAATGGATATCTGGCTCTCGTCCGACGGCATCCCCGTAGTAAACCATGATGCGGACGTGGAGTTAAACGGAAAAAAGATCATCGTACAGGACACGCCGGCAGCTACGCTCCGATCAGTCAAACTGGCCAACGGAGAACCGTTGCCCACGCTGGAAGAATATCTGGAGGCTTTCGAAAAATGCAAAAACGTCAAGCTGATTATCGAATTCAAATCCCATCGTACGAAAGCGCAGGAAGATGAACTGACCGAAAAGGCTATCGCCATGGTTCGCGAAAAAGGACTGCAAGACAGAGTGGAATACATTGCTTTCGGCATCAACTTCGTGAATCAAGTGCGACGGGTCGATCCTCAAGCCAAAGTGTATTATCTCAATGGTGACTTAACTCCGGACGCTCTTCACGAAATAGGCGCCGCCGGCATCGATTACCATTACAATGTCTTGTCTAAAAACCCACAATGGGTAGCATCCTCTCATGACTATGGAATGAAAGTAAATGCATGGACGGTTAATAAAGCGGAAGACATTCGTCAGATGATCAACCTGAAGTTGGATTATATCACTACGGACGAGCCTGTTCTCGTTAGACAATTAATCAACGAAGCAAGATGATCAACTTGCAACAACAACTGAGTAAAGCTATCCGTATCGCTATTAAGGCGCATGAAAATCAGTTGGATTCCCACAATGGCCGTCCGTATATAGACCATCCTTTCAGAGTGATGAATGCCGGGCGCACTCTTCAGGAAAAGATTGTAGGCATTTTGCACGATGTGGTAGAAGATACGGAGTGGACACTGAAGGACTTGTCGGCGGAGGGTTTTTCACCGGATATTGTCGATGCAGTGGATGCGATGACGCGACGGGATAATGAATCGTATGAGGAATACATTCTTCGGGTTGAGAAAAATCCGGTTGCCGTACGGGTAAAACTCAATGACTTGTCCGATAATATGGATATTCGCCGCCTGAACGAACTGACGGCGCAGGACGTCGAACGCCTGCATCGTTATTTAAAGGCATACAAACAACTGACGGAAAAAGAATAAGCATATTGGCCGGCATTTATTTACACATTCCTTTCTGCAAAACCCGTTGCCTTTACTGCGACTTCTTTACGGGTACGGACGAAAGGGCGAAGGATGCTTTTGTCGCCGCCCTTTGCCAAGAAATCCTTTTACGAAAAGACGAAGTCGATGAGCCGGTCAAAACGATCTACTTCGGAGGAGGTACGCCTTCTCGATTGAGTCGAGAACAGTTGGAACAGATTATTGAGGCCCTCTTCAAGACCTTTCCAATCACTGAAAAGGCAGAGATAACGCTCGAAGCGAATCCGGATGATCTTTCTTTGAAATACATAGAAGATCTCCGGCTTTTGCCTTTCAATCGCATCAGCATCGGCATTCAAAGTTTCCATGACACGGAACTGGCCTTCTTAAGCCGGCGTCATACGGCTCAACAAGCCATCGAAACCGTAAAAAAGTGTCAGGATATCGGCGCGTTCGATAACATCAGCATTGACTTGATGTATGGTTTACCCGGGCAAACACTCGACATTTGGCAACAAAACCTTTTACAAGCCCTGTCTCTGAATATTCAACATATTTCTGCCTATCATCTTATTTATGAAGACAAGACTCCGCTTACGGTTTTGCTTAAAAAGGGCAAAATACGTCCTGTTTCCGACGAGTTGAGTACCGATATGTTTTCGATGCTGATCGACATGCTTACCTCTGCCGGTTTCGAGCATTACGAAATAGCCAATTTTGCCAGGAATCAACGCTACTCCCGTCATAATACGTCTTATTGGCAAGGCGAAAAATACGTCGGATTGGGGCCGGCCGCCCATTCTTTTGACGGGAAAAGCCGCAAATGGAATGTGTATTCCCTGTCACGTTACATCGAAGAGATGAAGAAGAGCCAATTATCGTCAGAAATAGAAATACTCGACATCACGACCCGCTATAACGAATATATCCTGACCGGCTTACGAACTCAATGGGGGGTGGATTTATCGAATCTACGAAAACTATTCGGCGAAGAGTTATATCGTTATTGCCTTGAGAACGCAGAAAAATATCTGACCGGGCATTTGCTCTCAATCGATCAAAACACGCTAATGCTGACTCGTGAAGGGATCTTCATTTCGGATGGGATTATGAGCGATCTGATGTGGGTGAAATGAGCTATGAAGTATGAAGTATGAGCTATGAACTATGAGCTATGAAGTATGAAGTATGAGCTATGAACTATGAGCTATGAACTATGAGGGGGGGAATAATCATGATTCGTAATACCGCTGATAGATTCGCTCAAACTCTTCGGTCTTCCGAAAGCGGGAAAGCCATGCATTTAAACTGTCGAGCAAAACGGGCGCATCTTTCCGAACAATCCACGATTCCAAATGAGTAAACCCGATATCGGTTTCTACATCGATTTCCGGAAAAGACCGCGCCAGTTCGTCGGCCGATTTTTCGTCACAAACTGTAAAATCAATTTGTCCGGCAGCTACCATCATCACCAATTGTTCTTGTCCATACATGTCATCTTCCTTCACATAAATCGTATCTCCGATCTCATGCGAAAGATTATCCAAGCGTAAAATGGCCGGAGACGATTTAGGCACATAAATGGTTTTCTTCGCCAAATCGAGATGTTGCCTTACCAATGGAAGACTGTCGTTGTACTCCGGCTTACGCTGGATTAACACCTGCTTATTAAGAATAAGGGGATGCGTAAACGCATATTGGTGTTTAAGAGTTGTCGTTAAGGGAACATTCCGGGCGACCATATCATACCGGTGCCGGTCCAAGCCTTCCAGATTATCATCCAAACTGTTTTCGAGATCAATCGAGACTTCTATTCCCCACTCTGCCGCCATGGCTTGTAATAACTCATACTGAAAACCCGAAATAGAATCGCCCGATACAAAATAACCGGTGGTATTATAATCCGTCACAACCTGTAAAACACCCTCTTTCACGATTTCGCGATAATCACGCGCTTTGGTTTTCTTTTGAAACCAAAACAAAACGAGGGTTAACACCATCGCTACGGATACGATTACAAACAGAGTGCTGGAAAACGGGAACTTCGATTTTAATTTTACATCCATTTAATTATGAAGATTGACCGACACGCCCAATTTAATGATCGAGGGATTGACCGGATACCCGGGCAAAGAAAAGTACTCCCTCGGTTTCCAGATAGTGGAAGCCGCATTGTAATACATCACAAAAAAGCGAGTCTGCTTTAAATGCATATTGGCATATATCGTCGCAATGGGATAATTGCCGACTTGCTTTTCGCGCTGATTATAAAACTGCAAGAGAGCCGGCTCGTACCCCGGCGCATAATAACTGGTATGATAATGGGCATCCACACCGAATTGCAAAGTCAGCTCGTTCACAATTTTAGTCTTCAAATACATATTTGAATAGACACTAAGCAAGGGTACCGGAATGACCTCCTCATTACTGGACGTTTGGTATACGAGCTGATTGTCCCAATGAAAAACCCCGAGATGCAGATTCTGATCCACACGTGCCGACAAGATTTGCACACTGCCGTTTTCCTGAGTAATATTCCGGTCGCGATCGAAATAAATATAGTTTTGTATGTTTTCAACACCTAAGTGAAAAGTGGTATTGGTAAAGGGGATGAACAATTTTCCTCCCGCATATACCCGGCGGGTATCGCCCCATTCTTTATCCCACCAATAATACTTCGAATGATAATGTTCCTGTAAATATTTCGGCCGTAAATTCTTCAAATAAGCTTCCGCCGTCAGAGTAGTTCGTTTACCCGCTATCTCGAAACCGGTCTCGATGGTACCCGACGCCATGAACTCGCCGAGATTGGCGCCTAACACACCCATATCGGCGCGAATATTAAAAAGGAAATTCTCTCCTTGTTGTTTGCTGAGAACACCTCCGATAGTGACGGCATTTTCACGATGAGAAAAACGTCGCCCGCTACTGGTGCTGTCGATCATCGAGTACTGACGGAGATCATACTCCAGAAAAGCCGTTAATCCGAACTTCACCCAATCCCTGAATCCTTCGCGCAGACTCAATGCGACGGTATTTTTAAAAGAAGAAAAGCGCACGCTATCATCCACCGCACCCTTGTAAAAACGATTATTATAGAATGTGTCGATGCGCTGCATCGGTACCCCGTTAACGGCTACCGCAGCCGTGTCATACGATAAAAACCGACGGTATTGCTGTTTGTAATGAGACGTAAAAACCACGCTGGCAACAGGCACAAACTCTTTGCTACGCAACGTATCGGTTGTCGGCACCGTATATCCCAAATTATACCTTCCCGACACATATATTTGATTGTTCTTAATTTTGTTCCATGTTTTAGTAAACTTCACCGGAATGGTTTGCGACGTAAAACTCTGGTCAACCGAATCCGGTTCGCGAATAAAATTATCGTCCGTAATACCGCCGTTTTCAAAATTCGTAATCGAACCGCTATTTAAAAAAGCATGCAACTCGATGCGATCGGTTACATAGCTACTATATAGTTTCCAATTGTTGGACTTTACCGCCTGCGAGTTATAGTAACCTTTAGAGCTGATGATATCTCCTTCCAGCCCGACATTCAAATTCTTCCCGAAGTTCATCGACAATTCCGCCAAAAAACGCTCTTCTTTGGTTTGATCTCCCCCGCCGCTCTGATAATTGAGCCGCGCGTACGGGACACGGGTATTCAGAAAAACTTGTTTTGTTGGATCCGCCAAATAAGGAGAATAGGCATTGTTAAAGACAAAGTTATCCGTTTCCTCGCGATCGAGAAACAGTTTAGAGATCGAAGGCGATCCCAACGGCCCTAAGAAGCCCATTGCTACCGAATAACTGTCGGGAAGCGTACGGTGTTGAAAATTAAACAGCAGCGTATCCATCACGGCCGGAATATGATCGCCCGTACGCGGGTCGATTCTCCACGACGAAATGCTCGTGATGGGATTGATCGAATCAGGAGGCGACGCCTGTTTAGGCACCTGAGGAGAAGGGACAGCCGGTGGCAGCATATCCAACGAATCCGGATCGGACGTGATTTGCGTCGAATCCGGTAATATAATATGTGCTTGTGCGGAAGATGCCGCCACATATATGCATAGCAGACAAATTATGTACAAGAGTTTTCTCATCGGATGCAAATGTACATAAAAAAATCACCCTGTCCGGATAATTAAGATTAATTTGATTGCTTTTTTTTGTCAACCGGGGGGAAGGATATCGATGTTATGGAAATCGACACCGCCGGTAAAACCGACGAAAATAGCTCGCTTATTGAACCAAAAAGCTTATTAAATGTTACATGTCAGTGACATCTTCCATTACAATATAATTAAATAATTAACATTCGTTCCGGGCGATAAACATTTGTCCTTTCTGCCATAGAAATCGTTTTTGTTTTCTACGAGTTGAAAGCAATGATTTTGTTGTTCGGCATTTAACAATAATAAAACCATTATGAGTATGAAAATAGCTTTCTTCGATACGAAACCCTATGACGAGGCCAGTTTTAATAAAGTAAATGAAGCCTTCGGATTCGAGATCCTTTATTATAAAGGATTCTTAAATAAACACAATGTGGCGTTGACGCAAGATGTGGATGCCGTCTGTATTTTTGTCAATGCGGTGGCCGATGCGGAAGTCATCGACCAATTAGTTGCCAATGGCGTAAAAATTCTCGCTTTGCGATGTGCGGGCTATAACAACGTGGACCTCTCGGCGGCCAAAGACCGCATAAAAGTCGTGCGCGTTCCGGCCTATTCGCCTCATGCGGTAGCCGAATATACATTGGCTTTGATGCTTACCCTGAACCGGAAGATACACAAAGCCTACAACCGTACGCGGGAAGGTAATTTCGCGTTGGATGGACTTATGGGCTTCGATATGCAAGGAAAAACAGCCGGTATTATCGGGACGGGTAAGATTGCCAAGATATTAATCCGCATCCTTCGCTCGATGGATGTCAACGTATTGGCATACGATTTGTATCCGGATGCAAAATTTGCCGAGGAAACAGGCATTCAATATACGTCTCTCGATGAACTCTTCCGCAAATCGGATATTATTTCCCTGCATTGCCCGCTGACACCCGACACCGAATATATTATCAATAAAGATTCTATCGCGAAGATGAAAGAAGGAGTGATGATCATCAATACCGGACGCGGAAAGTTGATCGCCACTCATGATCTGATTGACGGGTTAAAGGAAAAGAAAATCGGATCGGCAGGATTAGATGTCTATGAGGAGGAAAGCGAATATTTTTACCAAGACCGATCGAATATTCTCATCGACGATGATATCCTCGCGCGACTGCTTTCGCTGAATAACGTCATCGTGACATCGCACCAGGCTTTTTTCACCAAAGAAGCGCTGCACAACATTGCAAAGACCACCTTACAGAACATTCAGGATTTTGCCGACGGAAAAGAACTGGTGAACGAAGTGACGATTTAAAAGTTGGAGGCTGGAGGTTAGAGATTGGAGATTGGAGATCGGAAGGTATGATACGAAAGGTGCGCGCGGAAGATGCCTCGCAAATTCGCGATATTTATAACTATTACATTCGGGAGACGGTCGTTACGTTTGAAGAAGAAGAGATCTCGAGCGAAGAAATGCTTCGGCGTATCGACGAGGTCACGAAACGTTATCCGTGGATCGTTTACGAAGAAAACGGAGCGCTGCTCGGTTATGCGTATGCCTCTGAATTCCGTGAACGTATCGCCTATCGCTTAACCGCCGAGTCGACGGTTTACCTCCGCCACGGACAGGAGGGCAAAGGCATCGGAATACAACTTTACGAGCATTTGATTTCGGAATTAAAACGTACCGATATACATGCCGTCATCGGGTGCATCACGTTGCCCAATGTAGGCAGCGTACACTTGCACGAAAAGCTCGGATTCCGGAAGAACGGCGTGTTCCCGCAAACCGGATACAAGTTCGGCAAGTGGCTCGATGTAGGTTTTTGGGAATTAATTCTATAAAAAAGAACGTTTTTTTGTGTGTTTTAAAATAAAACGATTATCTTTGCAGCATCTAAAAAATAAAAAATGAACGTAAACTTGTTCCATCATCATCATCATTTTCCGACTTGCAATCAGGTGAGCTGAAAAAAGATGTATGCATGTAGCAATACCGAATAATGTCTTATGAACCGCCTGATGAAAGTCAGGCGGTTTTTTATTTATACACTCTAAGCGATACGGAATAATATGAATCAAACAACGGAAAAAATTAAATTAGCCATTCAAAAGAGCGGGCGGCTCAGTGAAAAGTCGCTCGAACTGATGGAAGAGTGCGGAATTAAAATATCGAACGGTAACCGCAAGCTGAAGACGGAAGCGAAGAACTTCCCGATGGAAATTCTGTTTCTTCGCGATGACGATATTCCCCAATATGTGGAACAAGGCGTGGCCGACATCGGCATATTGGGCGAAAACGAAGTGTGGGAGAAAGACAAGGACGTGGAAACCATCGAAAAATTAGGCTTCGGCAATTGCCGTCTTTCGCTGGCCATCCCCAAGGAAGAAGAATACACGGGATTGGATTACTTCAATAGGAAAAGAATTGCGACAAGCTATCCGAAAATCCTCTCGAAGTTCTTTGCCGTGAAAGGCATCGACGTACGCATAGAGGAAATCGGCGGGAGCGTGGAGATTGCAACGGGCATCGGCTTGGCCGACGGCATCTTCGATATCGTCAGCACGGGAAGCACCCTTATCATGAACGGACTGAAGGAAGTCGAAGCCATCATTAAGAGTGAGGCGGTGCTGATCTCCAACAAGAATCTTTCCCCTGCAAAAACAGAACTGTTGGAAAAGTTATTGTTCCGTATCAAAGCGTATAAAAACGGATTGGGACGGAAGTATGTGTTGTTGAATGCCCCCAACGAGGTGGTTCCCAAAATCGTATCGTTGCTGCCGGGCATGCGATCGCCCAGTATTATTCCTCTTGCCGATGAGGGCTGGAGCAGTGTGCACTCGGTGATTAATGATGATGACTTTTGGGATATTATCGATGAATTGAAATTGCTGGGGGCCGAAGGCATTCTGGTGATTCCAATTGAGAAGATGATTCAGTGAGCAAAAATGGAGGTTGGTGGTTGGAGGATAGAGACAGGGAGACTGGGAGACAGGGAGACAAAGGGAAAAAGGGACAAAGAGACTGGGAGACAGGGAGACATTAGACTTTAGACTTTAGACTTTAGACATTGGACATTAGACATTAGACATATATGAAAATAATATCGAATCCGGGCGAACAAAAATGGGCGAAACTGACCGGACGCCCGAAAACGAATCAAACGAAACTGATGGATACCGTCAATAAAATATTTTACGACATCCATAAGAAGGGCGACCGAGCCGTGAAAAAATATTCCCGCCAGTTCGACGGGTTCGACAACGACACATTCCTTGTCGATAACGAAACGATACAGGCAGCCGCAAGCGGTCTTTCCGAACAGTTGAAACAAGCTATCGGCTTAGCCAAAGCGAACATCGGGAAGTTCCACTTGTCACAGCAGCTCACCGAAGCGAAGACGGAAACGTCACCGGGCGTGATGTGCTGGCGCGAGGCGCGTCCCATAGAACGGATCGGCATCTATGTGCCGGGCGGATCGGCGCCGCTCTTTTCGACCGTCCTCATGCTCGCTGTTCCCGCACGGATAGCCGGATGCAAAGAGATTGTGCTATGCACGCCTCCCGATAAAGACGGGAACATTCATCCCGCCATTCTGTATGCCGCACAAACCGCCGGAGTAACTCAACTGTTCGCCGTGGGAGGCATTCAAGCCATCGCCGCCATGGCATTCGGAACCGAAACGATTCCGAAAGTCGATAAGATCTTCGGCCCGGGCAATCAATATGTAATGGCCGCCAAACACGCCGCCCAATATTACGGAACGGCCATCGATATGCCCGCGGGACCGAGCGAAGTGCTGGTAATCGCCGACGAAACCTGCCGTCCCTCGTTCGTGGCGGCCGACCTGCTTTCGCAAGCCGAGCATGGGCCGGACAGTCAAGTGATCTTTTTATCGAATAACAAAAAGATCCTGAAAGAAGTGAACAAGGAGTTGACGTTGCAACTCGACAACCTGCCGCGCAAGGAGATCGCCGAACAAGCATTGAAGAACAGCAAGGCTATTTTTTTCAACGATATCGCGACGTGCATTTCTTTCAGCAACCGTTATGCGCCGGAGCACCTGATTCTCGCCGTGGAAAATCCCGTTTTACGAAGCCGCGAAGTAACTAACGCCGGCTCGGTGTTCCTTGGCAATTACAGTTGCGAGAGCGCCGGCGATTATGCAAGCGGCACCAACCACACGCTTCCCACAGGCGGAAATGCAAAAGTGTACAGCGGCGTGTCGCTCGACAGTTTCGTCAAGAAGATCACGTTTCAACAACTCAACGAAGAAGGAATATCGGCCATCGGCCCCGCCGTAGAAATCATGGCGGAGACCGAAACGCTTTACGCCCACAAGAATGCCATGACATTGCGCTTGGGCGACGTGGCCGGGAAATACCTATCCGCAACATCCACCGATCAAACCGAAAAAGAATGAAACGAACATTTGAATGGACTAAAACGGTGCGCCCCAACATCCTCGCGCTGCATCCCTACTCGAGCGCCCGGGACGAATTTACGGGCGAGGAAGGCATCTTCCTCGATGCCAACGAAAATCCTTTCGGCGAATACAACCGCTATCCCGATCCGCATCAAAAGGCGTTGAAACAAGCTTTAAGCGAAGTGAAAGGGGTGCCTGCCGGGCAACTGTTCATCGGCAACGGCAGCGACGAAATCATCGACTTGGTGTACCGCATCTTTTGCGAGCCGGGTAAGGATAGCGTGATTATCTGTCCGCCCACTTACGGAATGTATGAAGTGGCGGCGAATATCAACGATGTAGCTATCCGTCGCATTCCCCTTACCGCATCGTTTCAATTGAACGCCGACGCGATTCTGCAAACGGCGCAAACCGATCCGTCGGTGAAGTTGCTCTTCCTCTGCTCGCCCAATAACCCCACGGGCAACGGGCTGAACGGCGTGGAGGAAGTCATCCGCGCCTTTCCGGGTATCGTGGTGGCGGACGAGGCCTACATTGACTTTTATCCGGGGCGCTCGCTGAAAAACCGAACGGCCACGCATCCCAACCTGATCGTCATGCAGACCTTCAGCAAGGCTTGGGCGTTGGCAAGCGCGCGCGTGGGCATTGCCTTTGCGCAGGAACGGCTGATTGCGCTGATGGACAAGACGAAGCCGCCGTACAATGTAAGCCGCCTCAATCAGGAGGCCGCCCTTGCCGCACTTTCGCATCCGGAGGCCTTCGAGGAACGGCTATCCGTCATTCTCGAACAGAAAGAACGGCTGTTGCACGAACTGCCGCGCATCGGCATCGTGAAAAAAATATATCCTTCGGATGCTAATTTCCTGTTGGTGGAGGTCGATGATGCCAATCGCGTATACGACCGGCTGGTGGAGAAGAAGGTGATTGTCCGCAACCGCCATTCGCAAGTGCCGGGCTGCATCCGCATCACCGTCGGGTCGCCCGAAGAAAACGACAAGTTGCTGAAAGAACTCGAAATGATGTGCTAATTAGCAAATGAGCAAATGAGCATATTAGCAAATGAGCAAATGAGCATATTAGCAAATGAGCATATTAGCAAATGGGCAGATGAGCATATTAGCAAATGGGCAGATGAGCATATTAGCATATTAGCAAATGGGCAGATGGGCAGATGAGCAAATGAGGGGATGAGGAGATGTGCCGATTAGTATTGGGAGGAGCGAATTCCGATTCGCCCTTGATACGGCAACCGGATGAAATAAGAAGTCGGAAGCCGGAAGAATTGCTGACTGCAAACGTTAGACGGAGCCCAGAGACTGGAGACAAGAGACCGAAGACCGAAGACCGAAGACCGGAGACAAGAGACCGAAGACCGAAGACCGGAGACTGAAGACCGGAGACTGGAGACCGGAGACTGGAGACCGGAGACTAAAGACTAAAGACTGGAGACTAAAGACTAAAAAGATATGAAAAAAGTATTATTTATAGACCGGGACGGCACGCTGGTGACAGAGCCGCCGGAAGATTATCAAGTGGACAGCCTCGAAAAGCTGGAGTTTGTCCCCGGCGTGTTCCAAAATCTGGCGCGCATCGCGGCCGAACTGGAATATGAACTGGTGATGGTAAGCAATCAGGATGGATTGGGCACGGCGTCGTTTCCCGAAGAGACCTTTTGGCCGGTACAGAACAAAATCATCCGGGCATTGAAGAACGAAGGAATCGTGTTCAGCGAAATCCTTATCGACCGCTCGTTTCCCGAAGACAACCTCCCCACCCGCAAGCCGGGGACGGGACTGTTAACACACTACCTGAAGGGAGGCTACGACCTGCCCGCGTCGTTTGTCATCGGCGACCGTCCGACAGATATACTACTGGCCGAAAACATCGGTTGCCGGGCGATTTACCTAAATAAGGAGAGTCATCCCGAAGCCGCGTTATCCACCCCCGACTGGAGCGAGATTTATCGTTTCCTGAAAGCGGAACCGCGACAAGCATCGGTAGAACGCCATACGTCGGAAACCTCGATATTCGTTTCCGTCAACCTCGACGGAACGGGCAAAAGCAGTATTTCCACGGGCCTCGGATTCTTCGACCACATGCTCGAACAGATTGCGCGCCACGGATCGGTCGACCTCACGGTGCAGGTGAAAGGCGACCTGCAGGTCGATGAGCACCATACCATCGAAGATACCGCCATTGCGCTGGGTGAAGCGTTCAACCGGGCTCTCGCATCGAAAAAAGGGATTGAACGCTATGGGTTTCTCTTGCCGATGGACGATTGTCTGGCGCAGGTGGCCATCGATTTCGGCGGACGACCCTGGCTGGTATGGAACGCCGATTTCCGGCGCGAGAAAATAGGCGATATGCCCACCGAAATGTTCCTGCATTTCTTCAAATCGTTTACCGACAACGCCCGCTGCAACCTCAACATACAAGCCGAAGGCGATAACGAACACCATAAGATCGAATCGATTTTCAAAGCCTTTGCCAAAGCCATCCGCATGGCGGTGAAAAGGGGCGAAGGAGGAGGCATCCCAAGTACGAAAGGAGTGTTATAATGATAGCAATTATACAATACAACGCCGGCAACATCGCCTCGGTCAGAAATGCCGTGGAACGCCTCGGCTATCCGTGCCTCGTCACCGACAACCGCGAGCAACTGCGGCAAGCCGACAAAGTCATCCTGCCGGGCGTGGGCGAAGCGCATTCGGCCATGCGCCATCTCCGCGAAAAGGGCCTCGACACGGTCATCCGTTCATTGCAGCAACCAGTATTGGGCATCTGCCTCGGGCAGCAACTGCTGTGCAACCATTCCGAAGAAGGCGATGCGGACGGCCTCGGCATTTTCGACGCACAAGTCCGCAAATTTCCGCCCGAAGATATCGTGCCGCACATCGGATGGGACAACCTGACGAATACGCGGGGCACGCTTTTCGACGGCTTCGGCGCTGCGGACACGGTATATTTCGTCCACAGCTATTATGCCGGCATTTGTCGCGACACGATAGCCATTTGCAACTACATCCTGCCCTTCAGCGCAGCCATGCAGAAGGATAATTTCTACGCCGTACAGTTTCATCCCGAAAAATCAGCCGGCGTGGGCGAACGAATATTGAAAAACTTTTTAACAATCCCCTCATGAGACTGATTCCGGCTATCGATATTATCGACGGTAAGTGCGTGCGCCTGACCAAAGGCGATTACCGCACGCAAAAGGTTTACAACGCCAGCCCGCTCGACGTGGCGAAAGCGTTTGAAGACCACGGCCTGCGGTATGTGCATGTGGTAGACCTCGACGGCGCCAAATCCGACCATATCGTCAACCACAAGGTGCTGCGCGATATCGCCACGAAGACGTCGTTGCAGGTCGATTTCGGCGGCGGCATCAAGTCCGATGACGATGTACGCGCCGCCTTCGACAACGGGGCGCATCAGGTGACGGCGGGAAGCATCGCCGCCCGTCATCCCGAACGGTTTCTCGACTGGCTTGCCGCCTATGGAAGCGACCGTATCATCCTGGGTGCCGATTGTATGCATCGACGCATCGCCACGCACGGATGGCAGGAGCATTCCGACACCGACGTGCTCGACTTCATCATCGATTACGAACAAAAAGGGGCGCAATACGTCATTTGCACCGACATTTCGAAAGACGGCATGCTGCAAGGCCCCGCCACGGAATTGTACGAAGAGATCATCGCCAAAACCGGCGTACGTCTTATCGCGAGCGGCGGCATTTCATCCATCGACGACCTGCATGCCCTGCAACGCATCGGCTGCGAAGGCGCCATCATCGGCAAAGCGATCTACGAAGGAAGAATTAAAATTAGCGAATTAGCAAATTAGCATATTAGCACATCAATATTCATGCTTAAGAAAAGAATCATTCCCTGCCTCGACATTCAAAACGGGCGTACCGTTAAAGGCATCAATTTTGTCAATATCCGCGATGCCGGCGATCCGGTGGAACTCGCCAAACGTTACGTGCAGGAAGGCGCCGACGAATTGGTCTTTCTGGACATCACCGCCACTATCGAGAAGCGCAAAACGCTGACGGAACTCGTCACGCGCATTGCGAAAGAAATCAACATCCCGTTTACGGTGGGCGGCGGCATTCACTCGGTCGACGACGCCCGCGCCATCATCCTCGCCGGCGCCGATAAAGTGAGCGTCAACTCGTCGGCGGTACAACGCCCCGAACTCATTACGGAAATCGCGGCGCAATTCGGCAGCCAATGTGTGGCGTTGGCTATCGACACGAAGCGCTTGGGCGACGAATGGATCGTCTATACCCACGGGGGCCATACCCCCACCCCGTTGCGCGCCGTCGAGTGGGCCGCGGAGGGTGAACGGCGCGGAGCGGGCGAAATCCTGCTTACGTCGATGAACAACGACGGCGTGAAGAGCGGTTTCGCGCTCGACATCACCGATGCCGTGGCCTCGGCCGTCAATATTCCGGTTATCGCCTCGGGAGGCGCCGGAGCACCCGGACATTTCGCCCGCCTCTTCCGCGAGACGAAAGCCGCCGCGGGACTGGCCGCCAGCATCTTCCATTTCGGAGAAGTCTCCATCCCTCAATTGAAACAATTTTTAAAAGAACAAAACATAGAAGTACGATGAAAGTAGATTTTTCAAAATCGACCGACGGGCTGGTACCCGCCATTATACAGCATGCCGACACGCTGCAAGTGCTCATGCTGGGGTTTATGAACCAAGAAGCGCTCACAAAAACCGAACAAGAAGGCAAAGTGACTTTTTTCAGCCGCAGTAAAAACCGCCTGTGGACAAAAGGCGAAACATCGGGCAATTACCTGACGGTCGACCGCATCCTCACCGATTGCGACAACGACGCGATACTCGTGCTGGCGTATCCGCAGGGACCGACATGCCACACGGGCGCCACATCCTGTTTCGGCGACAAGTCATCAAAAGGATTCCTCTACGAATTGGAGAAGGTCATCGAGCAACGTATCACCGAAAACCCCGAAGGCTCGTACACAAGCCGCCTTTTCGGCCGCGGCGTGAACAAAGTGGCGCAAAAGGTGGGCGAAGAGGCCGTGGAGTTGGTCATCGAAGCCAAAGACGACAATCTCGACTTGTTTAAAAACGAAGCGGCCGACTTGTTATACCATTTCCTCATCCTGCTCAAGACGAAAAACCTGCGTCTCGAGGATATCGAGGAGGTACTACTCGGGCGGCACCGGTAATGTAAGGTTCTTTTTTGCCTCGGCGAACTGCGCCGGGGCCATTTTAAGCTTAAAATAGGGCTAAAATGATTGTTTGAGTACCCAAACAGGCATATTTTATAGCTTAAAAAACTTTTGAAGTACCGGAATAAGCTTAAAATGGGACTTTCCAAATGTTGGAAGCACTATTTCGACCTTTAAATGGGGCTTCCAACATTTGGAAAGTACTTTTTTAACCCTTAAATGGGGTTTTAAAAGTTTTTGGAGTGAAAAACAATGCTTAAAACGGCGGAAAAAAAATCTTTGAATAAAAAGATAGGGAGTTTTAAGTTCGTCCCGATAACAGAAGATGATACATTGATGAGTAAAGGCGAGTTAGATGCCGTCATAAAGCAAGGTTTGGAAAATATAAAATCGGGGAAAACCAAACGGTATACGATAGAAGAGTTTAGAGTGGAAGCGAAGAAGAGGGCTATCGCTTTTTTGGAGAGAAATGGTATACATTCAGCAAGTCTATGCAGAGAATAGAGTGTTAATTGAAAACCATACCTTCTTTTGATATCTTTTCCGCCAAAAGTTTCGCCGCCGCCCGGTCGGTCTTACCGTTTCCCGTTTGAGGAATAGCCGCGACGGTATAAACGTGTAAAGGCTTCCAATAATGAGGAAGGACTTTCGCCGCCGTTTCCCCTACCCTAACGGCATCGGCAGACGGTTCCAACAACAACACCACGGCCTCCCCCAACTTCGGATGCGGTATGCACGTCACCGCAAAGGTTCCCGTTATATAAGGACGCAAAACCCGCTCGACCTCTTCCAGTTGTATTTTGATACCTCCCGAATTGATGACATTGTCTTTTCTTCCGATGATACGGAAACGGCCGTCGGGGCGAAGCTCGGCAATATCGTTTGTTATCTGTATTTCATCCGCGACTAAAGGAGCGTCTATGATTAACGTCTGCTCCTCCGACAAGGCCAGCCCGACGCCCGGCAAGGGCGTGTAATACCGGTCGGCGTCCGTTCCGTTGATTCTGCGCAAGGCGATATGCGAAAGCGTTTCGGTCATCCCGTAGGTCGAATAAACGGCATTCGGAAAATCTTCCAACGCTTTTTCCAACGCATCGTCTATCGCCCCTCCTCCGATAATAAGGCTTTTGATGCGGGATAACCGTCGTTTTTCGGCTGCGGATTGCAGGGAATTATATACTTGCAGCGGAACCAGCGCGGCAAAATCGAACGGCTTGTCCGTCCGTGCGAGCGGATGCCCGTCCGGCGCTACGGGATAGAGGTCCAGCCCGGCATAAATAGCGCGCACCACCATCATTTTGCCGGCAATATATTCCGACGGAAGGCAAAGCAACGCCTTGTCGTTCTTTTTCAGCCCGAAGAAATCACAGGTCATCTTGGCGCTTTGCCGCATTTGCTCTTTGCGCACGGTCAGTTCCTTCGGCGCACCCGTAGAACCGGAAGTGCGGACACGAAGCGTGGAAGGCGCGGAAAACCACTCCTTCAAAAACACATATAGTTGGCGGTGAAAGGACGAACGGGCGGCGAAACCGTTTTCTTCCTCACTCTCGAAATATTCTTGCGTATAAACGTTTCCTTCAATACGTATTTTATTCATCTAAAAAAGAAATTAATCCGTCAGAAATGTCTTTTTGCGGAGAAAACCACAACCGATCTGCCCGGACGGTCAACGGCATCGGGATATTATTGGTATAAAGCGAACCCGTACCCAATCCCTGCGGCAAAGGGTTCTGAAACGTGGCGCACCATTGAGCAATACTGTTCAGCCCGATGTTCGATTCCAGTGCGGAAGTTATCCACCACCCGATGTTCAACTCTTCGGCAAGGCGTATCCATTCGCTACAGCCCGTTATTCCGCCGTGCAACGAAGGTTTCAAGACAATATAGTGCGGACGGATGGTTTCCAGTAGCTTCCTCTTTCCGGCTGGATGGTTGATGCCGATCAGTTCTTCATCCAATGCCACCGGCAGGGGGCTCGACGCGCATAGTGCGGCCATCTTGCCGTGTTGTCCGGCTCGAATGGGTTGTTCGATAGAATGGACGCCCCATACGGCAAGCTGATGAAGCTTATCCGTCACATCGCCGTCATCGAAATTACCATTGGCGTCCACGCGCAACGTCATCTCCTGCGCCGTATAGCGACTGCGGATGAAACGCAACAGATCGAGCTCCCGCTCGAAGTCGATCGCTCCTATTTTCAGTTTGATACAACGGAAACCTCTTCCCAACAGCGATTGTATTTGCTTCAACATGCCGTCATAGTCTTCCATCCACACGAGGCCGTTGATGGGTATGCCTTCTTCGCCGCGACTGAACGGAGTATTCCATAATTGCAATCTATTCTGCCGGTAGTGCTGCATAGCCGTCTCCAACCCGAAAAGAATCGACGGGTAATCACGAAGCGCTTCCGCATCGATCGCCTGCCGTTCTTCCGTTCGCCGGCAGAAAGCGGCCAGCGTTTCGGCGTAATGCGAATCATACTCACAACTCAGGTCGGGAAGCGGCGCGCATTCTCCCACACCATAATGCGACGGGGCTTCCGTATCCCGGAAAACGACATACCACACCCGGTGTTCGGTATACACGCCTCTCGATGTGCCCGCCGGACGTTTGAAAACAAGCGTATAAGGAATGATTTTTAGGTGAAACATCTGTAACGTTACGGAAGTTTGGGGAATTGTTTGAAGTCGGGTTCACGCTTTTCCAGAAAGGCATTCTTACCCTCTTGCGCTTCGTCGGTTAAATAATACAGCATCGTGGCATCCCCCGCCAATTCCTGTATACCGGCCTGGCCGTCCAGTTCGGCGTTCAGCCCGGCCTTGATCATGCGCAGCGCCAACGGACTGTGCCGCATCATCGTCTCTGCCCATTCTACGACTTCATCTTCCAACTTGTCGAAAGGTACCACTTTATTCACCAGCCCCATCTCGAGAGCTTCCTGCGCATTGTACTGCCGGCAGAGGAACCAAATCTCACGAGCTTTCTTCTGCCCTACGATACGGGCGAGGTATGACGAGCCGAAGCCGGCATCGAAGCTCCCCACGCGCGGCCCGGTTTGCCCGAAAATCGCATTCTCCGACGCAATCGATAAGTCGCAAACCACATGCAGCACATGTCCTCCTCCGATGGCATAGCCGTTGACCATGGCGATAACCGGTTTGGGTATCGAGCGGATCTGTTTCTGCACGTCCAGGACGTTCAGGCGCGGCACACCGTCTTTACCGATGTAGCCGCCCTTCGCTTTCACATTCTGGTCGCCGCCCGAGCAAAAGGCCTTGTCGCCTGCGCCGGTGAGGACGACGACACTGATATCGGCTTCTTCGCGGCAAATACGCAAGGCATCGCTCATTTCTGCGGTGGTGACGGGAGTGAAGGCGTTGCGGTATCGCGGGCGGTTGATGGTAATTCGCGCAATGCCGTGATAAAAATCGAAGAGAATATCTTCGTATGGCTTAATGGGGGTCCATTCTCTTGTTGTCATGATTGTATTTATTTTTTTTTTGTTGATGATAATAAGCTCGTATTTGTTCTGCGTTTTTTTCCATGGAAGTAAACACTTCCAACAAGACCGGCTCCTTGCCGGATGCTTCCGTGAAAGCAGGCAGATGGCGGTGCAATTCTTCCGCGTTGCGGGCGGAGAGATAACGGTATCCCTGTTGTTCCGCCCACGCTTTTGCTTCCGTTGCATGGGTCGCCGAGATGTATTCGTTCAGCACTTCCGACTTATTCAGTCCCGGAAGGATATGGAATATCTCCCCTCCGCCGTTATTATTCAGCAATATGCGGAGGTTCCTGTTTTTATATGGGTTCCACAATCCGTTGAGGTCGTAAAAGAAACTCAGGTCTCCGATCACGAGGAACGTCAGCCGGCCCGATGCGGCGGCATATCCCACCGCCGTAGAGAGCGACCCTTCTATTCCGTTTGTCCCGCGGTTACTGAACACCTGCGCCGAAGGCGGGACAGCGAACAACTGCGCCAGGCGCACACTATTGCTGTTGGCTAATTGCAGAGACGCATTTTCGGGCAACTTCCGCAGGCAGGCTCCGATGGCGTAAAGATCGGAAAAGGCGACATCCGGCTCCGCAACAGCGGCGCAGGCTTTTCTCCATCGTTCTTGAAAATCTTTTGTCTCCGAAACGGGCGACCGTTCCGCCAGATACTTCAGGAATGTTTCCGGATCGCTTCGGATAATGTCGGTAACCCGTTGAAAGGTGTCCGTGACCTCGCCGGAAGGCGAAATATGCCAGTGCTCGCGGATATCCGCCGAACGAATGAACTGCTTCAGCCGCTTCGAAACGATATGACCGCCTAACGTGACCACCACTTCGGGTGTCAACTCCTCCTTTTCTTTTTCCGACGCCGAATAAAGCGCCACATCGAACGTACCGGTATCCGCCGCGGGAATATTGGATACCTGTTCCGCCAGCACGACGACGCCCCATTTCTCGCGGAGCGCATCCAACAGTCCTGCTAAGCCGTTATCCGGCGGCAGTTGCCCCACGATAATCATACGCTTCGAATAACCGGCGAATCGTTCGTCATATCGATCTTCAGAATCAATAAGATATCGCTGCGCCGACTGCCGGATGACACGCACCGGCGGAAGCGCGGGTGTATGGAATCCGAATAGCGGTTCGGATAAAGGAATATTGATATGCGCAGGGCCTTTAACCGGATTGTCCAAGCCCAGTATGGCTTCATTGATTAGCCGGTTTCCGTACCATTCTTCTTCCTCCGTTTGCATTTGAGGCAAGTTGACCGAATAGCGGGTGATCTCCCTGAACATATTGGTTTGCGGAATCGTTTGCCCGTCCATTTGCCCGATCCACGCGGCGGGGCGATCCGCCGTAATCACTAACAAGGGCAACTGTTGATAATAAGCTTCGGCTACGGCCGGCCCGAGATTCAGGGCAGCCGTTCCGGACGTACAGCATACAGCCACCGGCTGATGTACAGCCTGTATGACGCCCAACGCAAAAAATCCGGCGCTGCGTTCATCGACAATTCGATAGCAAGTGAACGCTTTATCCGTCGCAAAAGAGTGGATAAGCGGCGCGTTGCGCGAGCCGGGACACAAAACGATATGGGTTACGCCATGCGCCTTGAGCAGCGCGACCAGTTGTAAGACATTTCTTTTTTCCGAATACATAGCCATCCCTTATTCCAGTATATCCAACATCGTTTTTAACTTATATTCCGTCTCTTCCCATTCATCCTCCAGGGAAGAAGACGCGAGCAAGCCGCCGCCGGCAAACAACGTCAGTGAATCGTGCGCGATATGCATGCAGCGGAGGTTTACATAGATACCGGTTTCTCTTTCCGCATCGAGCATCCCGAGGAATCCGGAATAGTAAAGGCGGTCATATCCTTCATTCTCCTCAATAAATCGGAAAGCCTCCTCTTTCGGAAGCCCCGATACCGCGGGAGTCGGATGAAGCACCTGTAACAACGTCCCGGGTTGTAAGGTATCCGGAAGGCGGAAACGGAAGTCCGTCCGCAAATGCATCAGATTACCCGCCGCTACCGTATAAGGCCCGTTCGTTTCCGGCGTGATATCAAAAGAAGAAAGGCGGTTTAAAAGATACGAGGAGACGACATCCTGTTCCCGGATATTTTTGATATCCCATGAAAGGGTATCCGACTGTGGATACCGGGTTCCCGCCAGTGCAATCGTCCGCCATTCGCTCTTTGTTCCCGTCAGAAGTATTTCGGGCGTACTGCCCAGCCAAGTACCGCTTTGAGGCGTGTGAAAAAGGTAGACATATAAATGAGGATATTTTTCCACGGCGCGAAAGAAAGAACGTGCGGGCGAAAAAGCTTCCTGCCGGTCAATCGTTTTGCTCCTCGACAGTACCAGCTTTTCCATCTCGCCGCCGGCCAATGGTTTGTGAAACCGGTAAAACAGGCGGCGATACTCGTCTTTTTCCTTATGGGTATCCTTCCGGCCTTTCGTCTCTTTCCGCGGGCATCTCCGAATCTCCCTGTCGCTAACTTCCGTGAGGTCGGTGCAATCCGGGCGTATCAACAGCACGGGGGAGTCTTCGGTTATCCGGAAAGGAGCGATGACGAAACCCCGCCGCCCGTTCAAGTCTTCTATTCTCCGGAAGACGGAAGGCGTTCCCGACGATTGCATGACAAAGCGGGGAACAGTCTCGTGCGGCAACTTAAAAACCGCAAAAGGAATATCCTCTTCAATAAGCGCATCGAGGACAGGATCGTTGTCTCGATGCATCATCTCCTCTTCAACACGCTATTAACAACCCGGATAGAAGAAATCAACTTATCGGTGGAAGTGAACACATCCACATTCCATACGTGCGAAGAACGCCCTTTGTGAATGATGGTCGCAACGGCGCGTACCGTATCACCCTCATGCGCCGACGATATATGATTGCCGCTGACCTGCATTCCCGTCACAATCTCGTCCGGTGCGCAACTGACCATCGAGCCCAGTCCCGCCACCGTTTCGGCCAGAGCCAACGTAGCGCCGCCATGCAGTATCCCGAACGGTTGGCGCGTGCGTTCGTCCACGGGCATCACCGCCTCGAAGCGGCCCGATGAAGCATAAGTATACCGAATACCCAAATTTCCCATAAGGGTACCGCGGCTGCGGGCGTTCAACTCGTCCAGCGAAATATCGGCCGGACGGATCTCGGCGATGATAAATTTTTGTATCGCGGTTGCGACCCCGTCATTGTCATTCGTTCCCGTGGTGTAATCCGCGCAAGCTTTAATCGAATCCTGAGCATTGCCCATGGCAATTCCGAATCCTGCCAGTTGCAGCATCGAAAAATCCCTTCTCCCGTCGCCTATCGCCATGACATTCTCCGTACCGACTCCAAGCTTTTCTATTAATACGCCTAACGTGTTTCCCTTATCGACAAACTCCGGCACCACTTCCAGGAAAAACGATTCAGAGCGGTACACATCCAGCACGCCGGCCAAACGTCTTCTCCAAAGATCTTTCAACGCTACCAGAGCCGTTTCGTCATCACTGACCAATACGCATTTGTGGGGAGAAAAATTCACAGCCTCGGAAAAGTTTTCCACCGCAACGATTTCCAGTCCGTTCAGGGCTGCTTCGTTTTGAATATGCTTATTCTCCGGATTCGTCGTGATAAGTTGATTATTATGATACGTAAAGATGTCGAATCCGTTCTTGCGCGCTTTTTGTTCCAAGTAAGGAATCATCGCCGGATCGATCTTTTTCTCGAATAAAACCTGCTCGTTGCCGACATCTATAATCTGCCCCCCATTATAGGAAAGGGCGTATCCGCCCAATTTCTTCAACTGTAATTGCTCGATCAGGCGACCCAACCCATAAGGCGGCCGTCCCGAAGCCAATACGATACGCATCCCCATGTGTTGTATTTTTAGGAGGGTCGCCAACGTCTGTACGGATAACTCGTTTTTACTGTTCACCAATGTGCCGTCCACATCAAGAACCAATAGTTTATATTTCATTTTAATAAGTACAAATTAGAAATTTAGATACTATCATTCGATGCTTTTATTCCCCCTCTTCCGATACCGACAGGAATCAAAAGGGAGTGCCCGAAAGGCAAGGGGGCAAACAACCAATCACAGAATCAACCACGAAGTTAAACAAAAGTTTCTAAACGCTCTTTATGATAACACGGATTTTATGCTTCCATTTATTACGCCGTTTCTTTTGCCGATTAAAAAATATCGCCTATCTTTGCGTGCAAACATGAGGATGTGTCAAAAGACCGTCATTCCGCGCTTGACGCGGAACCTCCTGAAAAATATCCGTTTATTATGAGGAGATTGCGGATTGAGTCCGCAAGGACGAACGATTTTGATTGCTTTTGGCACTCCTCCTACAGATTGCTGATAATAGGCCGACGAAATGAAAAAAGTATTCGCTGTATTCCTTCTACTCATCATGCTGGTTGCTTCTATGCAGCCCGTTATCGGCATGCATTTTTGTAAAGGAGAACTGCATTCGGTCGACTTGTTCTCGCCCGTAACCAAGGCGCCCTGCTGTGCGGCTCGCGAGGCGAACAGCAACCACGGGGACAATGCCCGCCGGCAACAGGGTGCTTTACCCTCCAATACCGGCGAACAAGAAGTGTCCGGCAACATGCAAGGATGCTGCGACACGCATTCGTTCCGTCTTTCCACCGACGAGTATCAATCCAACGAAAAACAAATCCGGGCCCATGTATCGGTCCCCACGGCTCCCATTGTATGGTTAGCCGTCGACCTTTTGCAGGGAGCGGACGAAAGCGAGGGCAATTCCGCATCAGCCGTTAATTTTCCACCGAAAGGGCTTTACCGACAGCATAGTTCCATCCGGAATTTGATCTGTATCTATCGAATTTGATTTTATAAGGGACTCCGTTTGGCGTTTTCTCCGGGCAACTTGTTTGTATCCGTCTATCCGCTCCGTGCGGGTTGGATGGGTAAAGGCCCAAACTCATTGAAAATTATCCGTCATCCGGCAAGAAGCCGTAAGGCGGATCTAACGAATCAAATTCAATATGCTAAATAAAATCATTCGATATTTTCTTGAAAACAGAGTGATCACGCTGCTGCTGTTAGTAGCGATCATTGCATGGGGATTATCTACCGCGCCATTTAATTGGGACGGGGGCCTTCTGCCCCGCAACCCGGTGCCCGTGGATGCGATCCCCGACATCGGCGACAACCAACAAATCGTCGCCACCGAATGGATGGGCCGTTCGCCCAAAGACATTCAGGAGCAAGTCACCTACCCCCTCACCACATCGCTGTTGGGCATTCCGGGGGTGAAGACGATCCGCAGCACCTCCATGTTCGGCATGTCGTTCATCTATATTATCTTCGATGAAGACATCGAATTCTATTGGAGCCGCTCGCGTATCCTCGAAAAACTGAACTCGCTGCCGTCCGGCACCCTGCCCGAAGGCGTTCAACCGAGCCTCGGCCCCGACGCCACCGCGCTCGGACAGATATTTTGGTACACGCTCGAAGGGCGCAACCCCGAAACGGGCGAGCCGACGGGCGGATGGGATCCCGACGAACTGCGCACGGTGCAGGATTTTCAGGTTCGTTATTCCATCTCTGCGGCCGAAGGCGTGTCGGAAGTCGCTTCCATCGGCGGATTCGTCAAAGAGTATCAGGTCGAAATCAATCCCGACGCCATGCGCGCCTTCGGCGTTTCCATCATGGATGTGATGAATGCCGTGCAGAAGAGCAATCTCGATATCGGCGCGGAAACGATCGAAGTCAATAAGGCCGAATATCTCGTGCGCGGGTTGGGATACATTAAAACGGTCTCGGATCTCGAAGAAGCGGTGGTCACGGTGCGCAACAGCGTGCCGGTAAAGATAAAAGATGTGGCTTTCGTCAACATCGGCCCGGCCACGCGCCGCGGGGGGCTCGATAAGGAGGGCGTGGAAGCCGTGGGCGGCGTAGTGGTCGCCCGCCACGGCTCGAATCCGCTCGAAGTGATTAATAACGTCAAAGGGAAGATCGAAGAAATGGAAGCCGGTCTTCCGCAACGCACACTCGAAGACGGCACGGTGTCGAAAGTGACCGTCGTGCCTTTTTACGACCGATCGGGAGTGATACGAGAGACCATCGGTACGCTCGAAGACGACCTGACGCTCGAAATGATTATCTGCATCATCGTTATCATCATTATCATTGTCAATCTGCGAGCTTCGGTGGTGATATCAAGCCTCTTGCCCATAGCGGTATTGGCGGCGTTCATCGTCATGCGCCTGCTGCATATCGATGCGAACATTGTCGCCCTGTCGGGGATCGCCATCGCCGTGGGGGTTATGACGGATATCGGCGTCGTCTTTGTCGAAATCGTCATACAACACATGGAGAAACCCGAGAACAAGGGCATTACGAAAGGAAAAGCATTCGTACAACTCATCTACCGGGCCGTGAGCGAAGTATCCACACCCACCATCGTGGCCATGTTGACCACCATCGTCAGCTTCCTGCCCGTTTTCTTTCTCGAAGCGCAAGAGGGTAAGTTGTTTCGGCCCCTCGCCTATACCAAAACCATTACGCTGGTGTCGGCGCTGATATTGGGAATGACGGTAGTCCCCACCCTTACCTATTATTTCTTTTCGGTGAGGATATCGTCCAAGAACGTACGGAAAATCCTCAACATCATACTCATTGCGGGAGGCATCGTGCTATTCGCCTTTACCGGCGTATATGTGGCATTGGCGCTGCCGTTGTTCGGCATCAACAACCTTTATGCCCACCGGTGGAAAAACGAAAAGACCGTCACGTACATCAATGCAGGCATTGCCATTTTTGCAGCCACCGTGTACTTGACCTCCGAGTGGTTGCCGGTAGGCCCTCAAAAAGGGTTTTTCATCAACTTCTTTATCGTCATCGCCTGCATCGCTTTGATCCTCGGTTTTTTCTCGCTGCTGATTAATAATTACGAACGGCTGATACGATGGTGCTTGGACAACCGGTGGAAGTTTATGGTTATCCCGATTATCACCTTAGTGTTCGGTTTGACCATTTGGCTGGGATTCGACTCGCTCTTCGGATTTGTGGCGAAGGGTTTCGAAACCGTAGGATGGAAGAATTTCCGGCAGACGGGACTCTGGCAAGCATCTGCCGGCCGGTTTCCCGGCATCGGCGAGGAGTTCATGCCAAGCCTCAACGAGGGGTCGTTCCTGCTTATGCCCACGAGTATGCCGCATACGGGTATCGAACAAAACCTGCAATTTGTGGAAGCGCTCGACAAACGCATCAGTCACATTCCCGAAGTGGAAACGACCGTCGGCAAATGGGGTCGCGCGAATTCGGCACTCGACCCCGCTCCCACGCAAATGTTCGAAAACGTCATCAATTACCGTCCCGAATATATTCTCGACAAAGACGGACGGCGCATGCGTTTTAAAACGAATCGCAAAGGCGAGTATTTGTTGAAAGGCGGATCGACCTATCATCCCGAAGACGGTTTCCGGTTGATTCCGGTCGACAGCCTCATCCTCGACAGCAAGGGCGATTACTTCCGCCAATGGCGTCCCGAAATTATATCGACCGACGACATCTGGCAGGAGATCGTAAACGTGTCGCACTTGCCGGGACTTACCTCTTCGCCCAAACTGCAACCCATCGAAGCCCGCCAGGTGATGTTATCCACGGGAATGCGCGCCCCCATGGGACTAAAAGTTTCCGGCCCCGACCTCGAGTCGATCGAAGAGGGGGGAAAACTCCTCGAAACGGCGTTGAAAGAGGTGCCGTCGATCTTACCCTCCACGGTGTTTTACGACCGGGCCGTGGGCGCTCCGTATCTCGAAATCAACCTGAATCGCGAACATATGGCTCGCTACGGCATTACCGTCGCCGACTTGCAGGAAGTCATCAGTGCGGCTGTGGGGGGCATGCCGTTGACCACTACGGTAGAAGGCCGCGAACGGTTTCCCGTACGGTTGCGCTATCCGCGTGAACTGCGCGAGAGTCCCGAAGAGTTGTCGAACCTCATCATACCCACCGCTACCGGAGCCCAGATTCCGCTGAAAGAAGTAGCCGACATCGACTACACCCGCGGGGCGCAAATGATTCAAAGCGAAAACACCTTCCTGATAGGATATGTGATTTTTGACAAAATTGCCGGAAAAGCGGAAGTTGATGTGGTGAAAGAAGCCGATAAAACACTGAAAGAGAAAATAAGTTCGGGTGAGTTGCAGCTTCCCAAGGGCGTGTCGTATACGTTCGCCGGCAACTATGAGCAGCAACAACGTGCGGCGTCCCGGTTACTCATATTAATCCCGATATGTTTGATCCTCATCTTGGTCATTCTATATTTTCAGTTCAAAACCGTCACGGCGTCGCTCATTCATTTTTCGGGCGTGTTCGTGGCTTTCGCCGGAGGATTTATTTTGCTATGGTTGTACGGCGAACCGTGGTTCCTGAATTTCTCGATCGGCGATATAAATATACGCGAACTGTTCCAAATGCGGCCCGTCAACCTGAGCATTGCGGTGTGGGTGGGCTTTATCGCCTTGTTCGGTATCTCTACGAGCGACGGTGTGCTGATGGGGTCGTTCATACACGACACCTTCCTCGAGCGTAACCCGCAAACGAAGGAAGAGATTAGGGAAGCGGTCGTTTATGCTGGCCTGCGGCGTGTACGCCCCGCCGCCATGACCACCGCCGTGACATTGATCGCCCTGTTACCCATCCTCACTTCTACGGGACGGGGATCCGATATTATGGTGCCGATCGCCATACCCACTTTCGGCGGTATGTTGATTCAGTCCATGACCATCTTCGTTGTGCCCGTACTGCAATGCTGGTGGCGCGAATCGGGAATTAAAAAGCATGGAAGAATTAAAGAATAAATTACTGATTACTAATTGCTAATTACGAATTACTAATTACTAATTACTAATTACTAATTACTAATTACTGATTACTGATTACTGACAGCTATTTAAAAGAACATATATGAGAAAAATAAAAATATATTTGATCACCCTACTGTTAATGGTAACGATCGGCAGCGCGGTTGCGCAAACCGACTCGCTGAGTCATTACCTGGAAACGGCCGCTCGCAACAACCCGGGCGTGAAAGCCGATTTCACGGCTTATCAGGCTTCGTTGCAGCAGATACCGCAAGCCGGAGCGATTCCGGACCCGCAACTCGATATGGGCTTCTTCCTGAAACCGATGGATATTATCGACGGAAGGCAGATCGCCGACTTCACGCTCATGCAAATGTTCCCTTGGTTCGGTACGCGTAAGGCAGCGCAAACCGAAGCGGGACACATGGCCAATATGGCTTTCGAAAAGTTCCGCGAAAGCAGGGACAACCTCTATTTGCAGGTCTATACGCAATGGTTTGTCTTGTGTAGCTTGCGGCAGCAGTTGGCCAACAACCGCGAGAACAAGGATTTGCTTGCTCAACTGGAAACGTTGGCCCTGAGGAAGTTCTCCGCTTCACCTTCGCAAAGCGTCCCGGCATCCGGCAACCGCATGCAATCATCTCCGGCAACCGCTTCCCCGGCGACAAGCGCCGGCGGCATGGCTTCGATGGGCGGGAACATGGGTAACATGGGCTCCACGGCAACCGCATCATCGTCACGCAACGAACCGATGGCTTCGATGAACGCCGGCGCAGGAATGTCGGCAATGGGCGCATCCTCCGGCATGTCGGACGTGCTGCGCATCCAACTGGAGATCGCCGAAGTGGAGAATACGATCGAAAGCCTTTTATCGCAGGTCAGCGCCGAAACGGCGGCTTTCAACACGTTGCTCAACCGCTCCGCCGAAAACCCCGTGCATCTGCCCGACTCGATACGC
Organism: Limibacterium fermenti; assembly: GCF_041902845.1. Lineage (GTDB taxonomy): Bacteria > Bacteroidota > Bacteroidia > Bacteroidales > Dysgonomonadaceae > Limibacterium > Limibacterium fermenti. The sequence goes on along the minus strand of NZ_CP159486.1, from coordinate 1,558,696 downwards.
CAAATTCCTTTTTCACTCGATCTTCCGGCAACCGTAACACAGATCAATCAAAGAAATCCGATGCTGGCCATGCTCGATCAGGAAGGATTGGCCTACAAAGCGAAAGCCGAAATGGATAAAAAGATGAGTTATCCGATGGTGGGCATCGGCCTTCAGTATTCGCTCATCGGCAAGCGCATGGATATGGGGCACGCGGGAATTCCCGTAACGGAGATGAACGGCATGGATATGATTATGCCTATGATTTCCATCAGCATCCCCATCTATCGCAGCAAATACAAGGCGCAGCAAAAAGAAAGCCGTCTTCGGTGGCAGGCAAGCCGCGAGCGCTACGCCGACGTCCAGAACAACATGCAGGCCGAGTTGTACCGGACCCGACATTTGCTCGATGATGCTTCGCGAAAGATTGCTCTCTACGAGAAACAGTCGCAATTGGCCCTCACTACGTACCGCCTGCTCGTACAGGAGTTCGTTTCGGGAAAAAGCGATTTGGCCGGTGTGATACAAGTGCAGCGTCAACTGCTCGACTACCGCCTGAAGAAGGCTCAATCCGTCGCGGAATATAATACGATGGTCGCGACGATACAAAAAATGATCTCTTTTCATGATAACGAATACGAAATAACAAAATAATATGAACGTCAATATAAAAAACAGATTCAATAATCGCTATGTCCGTTACGGACTGGTGCTGGCAGCCGGATTGTTCCTCGGATGGCTGCTGTTCAAAGGCTCGTCGCCGAAAGGAGAGAACGCTCAACACGTGCACGAAGAGACTGAAAAGCAGGTATGGACCTGTTCCATGCACCCGCAAATACGAATGGATAAACCGGGCAAATGCCCTATCTGCGCCATGGATTTGATCCCGCTGAAATCTTCGGGCGGAGACGATGCATCCATCGATCCCAACGCCATACAATTATCGGTGGAAGCGGTTGCGCTGGCAAACGTTCAAACAACCCGCGTGAGCCGTAAAAATCCCGTCAAGGACGTACGGTTGTATGGTACCATTCAAGTCGATGAGCGCTTGTCGCAGTCGCAGACATCGCCCGTCAACGGACGCATCGAGAAACTACAGGTCTCCTTCACCGGCGAAAGCGTGAAGCGCGGCCAAACCATCGCAACAGTGTACTCGCCCGAATTATTGAGCGCGCAACAGGAGTTAATCGAAGCAGGCAAACTGCAATCGTCGCAACCGTTGCTGGTCGAAGCGGCGAGGGAAAAGCTGCGCCTATGGAGACTGACCGACGGACAAATATCGGCTATCGAGCAATCGGGTAAGGCCGATCCGCAGGTCGAAATAAAGTCGACGGTCAACGGAATCGTCACGAGCAAAAACGTGAATCAGGGAGATTATATCAATCAGGGAAGCGTTTTATTCGAGATTGCCGACCTGTCGCGGGTATGGGCCCTGTTCGATGCGTACGAAACCGATTTGCCGTTCCTTAAAAACGGCGACAAAGTCGCTTTCACCTTGCAGGCGATACCTGGAGAAACGTTTTCGGGAACGGTTACGTTTATCGATCCGATGCTCGATCCGGCGACACGCACGTCGAAAGTCCGCGTGGAAACCCCCAACGGCGGCATGCGCCTGAAGCCGGGGATGTATGCCGGCGCCACGGTGTCGGCACCGCTTAAACAATATAACGACGAAATCGTTATTCCCAAGTCGGCCGTGCTGTGGACGGGAAAACGTTCCATCGTATATATAAAACAAGCGGGGACGGACACGCCCGCGTTTTTGCTCCGCGAAATCGACCTCGGCCCTTCGTTGGGCGACTCATACGTCGTACTCTCGGGGCTAAACGACGGCGACGAGATTGTCACCAACGGCGCCTTCACCATTGATGCGAGCGCGCAACTCGAAGGCAAACGCAGCATGATGAATACCGAAGCCGGACACCCTGCCACGGGGCATGAAGGTCACACAATGACGGGAAGCGAAGGGCATTCGCACGCACAAGCGGCCGCCGGCGACGAGCATGCGATGATCACAGCGCAGGGACTTTGCGAAATGTGCAAAGACCGCATCGAGAAAGCCGCTAAAAGCGTAAAGGGCGTATCGCTCGCTTCGTGGGATCTGTCGACAAAGCAATTGCATCTGCATTTCGATCCCCGGCAAACCGATGCCGACAAGATCGCTCAGGCGGTTGCCAAGGCCGGGCACGATACGGATAAGTACAAGGCCGATAAAAAGGTGTATGATGCCTTACCGGACTGCTGCAAATACCGGGAATAACGTCGGTGGAGAAAGGAATGACGGCTTACGTTGTTGAACGGGCAGATATAGCGCTTTTAGCGCATACTTTTTAAAGCGGACTCAATAATGAAGAAGAATAAAATATAAAGCAATATGAAGCATACTTATAGTATCAAAGGTATGAAGTGTGACCATTGCCGGGCGAAAGCGGAAAAAGCATTGAACACCGTAGAAGGTGTCCGTGCAAAGGTCACCCTAAACCCTCCCGAAGCGATTATTACGATGGAGCAACATGTCTCCACGCAAATATTGCAGGAGGCTTTATCGAAAGCCGGAGAGTACACGATAGAAATGGCCGGCGACGATGCCCCCGCCCATCAGGGGGACTTTCAAAATCATCACCATCATGGGGAACATCACGATCACCATACGCACGGCTCTGCGGACGGACATATGGCACATAGCGGAAATCTAAAAACCCGATTCTGGATTTCCCTCGCCGTAACGATTCCCATTATCCTGCTCTCGCCCATGATGGGCATACGGCTTCCTTTCAGCCTTTCCTTCGAAGGCTCTCACTGGATTGTGCTGGCGTTGGGTTCTTTCCTCTTCTTCTATGGCGGAAAACCGTTTCTAACGGGTGCTGCCGGAGAACTGAAATCGAAAAAACCGGGTATGATGACTCTTATATCGATGGGCATTACCGTTTCTTATATCTATAGCGTCTATGCTTTCATCGCCAATTATATCCTGCAAACGGCGGGGCACCGCATGGATTTTTTCTGGGAACTGGCTACACTGATTGTGATCATGTTGCTCGGCCATTGGCTGGAGATGAAGGCAATCGGCAATGCCGGAAACGCTTTGCAAAAAATGGCGGAGCTGCTGCCCGGAAACGCTCATTTGTTACAGCCGGACGGAAGCGTTCGCGATGTGCCGCTCCGGCAGGTACAACAAAAACAGCAGGTGATGGTAAAACCGGGCGAAAAAATACCGGTGGACGGAAAGATTATTTCCGGTGAGACGACCGTCAACGAATCAATGGTAACGGGCGAAGCCAAAGGGGTGGCGAAAACCCCGGGAGCGTCCGTCATCGGCGGGTCTCTTAACGGACAAGGTACGATAACCGTGGAAGTAACGGGCACGGGGGATTCGGGTTATCTGGCACAAGTAATGAAACTGGTCGGGCAAGCGCAACAGGAGAAATCGAAATCGGAATCCATATCGGACAAAGTGGCGAGGGCTCTCTTTTATGTAGCGATTGCGGTCGGGGTGGTTTCCTTTATCGTGTGGTATATCGCCACAAAGGATATAAACAATGCATTGGAAAGAATGGTCACGGTATTTATTATCGCCTGTCCCCATGCATTAGGCCTGGCGATACCTCTCGTAATAGCCCGCTCCACGTCTTTGGGAGCAACCCGCGGGCTATTGATCCGCAACCGCAATGCACTCGAAAAAGCAAAAAAAATATCCGTAGTAACAATGGATAAAACAGGAACAATCACCGAGGGCGACTTCCGAGTATCGGCTATTAAAAGTTTATCGGACGGATGGAGCGACACGGAGATTTTAAAAACGATGGCCGCCATGGAAGTACATTCCAATCATCCGCTGGCTATCGGCATTCTGAATAAGGCGAAAAAAGATACGATCGACATTCCGAAAGCGGAAAATGTCACATTGATAAGCGGAACAGGCTTATCGGGAATCGTAAACGGGCTGCAAGCGAAAATCGTTACCGCGGCATACTTGGATAAGAATACATTGGCTTATGATAAGGACTTGTTTAACGAGTTGGCCGAAAAAGGCAATTCGATCAGTTATCTGTTAGTGAAAAATGAAGTGGCCGGACTGATTGCCCAGGGAGATCAGATTAAAACGGAAGCCAAACAAACGGTGGAGGCGCTTAAAAAAGACAAGATCATCCCTGTAATGCTCACCGGCGATAACAAGGCTTCGGCGATGGCGGTAGCCCGGCAAGTCGGCATCCGCGATGTTCATGCGTCGCTCTTGCCGGAAGACAAAGAAAAAGTGATTTCGGAATATCAACAAGCCGGGAAAGCCGTCATGATGGTGGGCGACGGGGTAAACGATGCTCCGGCGCTTGCCCGTGCCGATATCGGCGTAGCTATCGGGGCGGGAACGGATGTAGCGATCGATTCGGCCGACGTAGTGTTGGTAAAAAGCAATCCGTACGACATCATCCATTTTCTTTCGTTGGCCCGGAATACAACAAAGAAGATGATCCAGAATCTTTGGTGGGGTGCGGGATATAACATTGTGGCCATCCCGTTGGCCGCAGGCGTTCTCGCACCGGTGGGAATCATTCTGAGTCCCGCAGCCGGAGCAATATTGATGTCGGTGAGCACAATCATCGTAGCAATAAATGCGTTGACGCTCCGTATAAAGTAATTCTTTAATTCTTAACCGGTACATTTCCGGTTAATCCTATTCAATAATCATTTTAAAAAGAAAAAACAATGAAAAAGTATGTATTATCAGCATTAATCGCCGCAACGGTATTGTTTGCGGCCTGTAATTCAAACAAATCGAAGAGTGGTTCCGAAGAATCTCAAACGGAAGCAACCGTCGCAACGGAACATCACGACGAGCATGCCGTCCTCGGAGTACAAGGGCTCTGCGAAATGTGCAAGAAAACCATCGAAACGGCCGCCAAAAGCGTTGCCGGCGTGTCGACCGCCGATTGGGATTTAGATAAAAAAGAGTTGCATTTGAATTTCGATCCGCAGCAAACCGATGTCGATGCCGTCAGCAAAGCCATCGCCGCAGCGGGATATGACACCGATAAAGACAAAGCCGATCAGGCAGCGTATGATGCTCTTCCCGATTGCTGCAAATATCGGGAATCTTTGTGATATTACCGGGGAAGGCAAAGACGTTAAATTTTGCGTCTCTACCTTCCCTCAAAATTATATCAAAAAACACAGTTCTAATATCATATTTACTACCGCCTCCTTCACCGGTAATCTGTATTTTTGCGGCATAAAAATACTGTCTAATCGTTTTTTAACCTCATCATGAGAGAAGAGAAAAGAACATATTACTTGGCTATCGATATAGGAGCGACAAGCGGAAGAGCCATTCTGGGCACTCTGGAAAATGGCCGTTTCGAGATGGAGGAGATTAACCGTTTCCCTAATCCGATTATTGACATACACGGATTCCTTTATTGGGATTTGTTTCATTTATATAGTGAAATCATCGCCTCGTTAAAGGCTGTCAAAACGCGCGGTATCCCCCTTACATCAATCGGAATAGATACTTGGGGCGTGGATTTCGTATCTTTCGGAAAAGACGGCGAGCCGCTACGCATGCCGTACAGCTATCGCGATACGCATACTTTCGACACACCCGAAAAGTTTTTCACGAATATATTATCGAAGAAAAGAACTTACCTGAAAACAGGCATTCAGATCATGAATTTCAATTCCCTTTTTCAACTTTTCGAACAAAGAGAACGCCATACGTCCATTTATCCGGTCACCGATAAGTTTCTGTTCATCCCCGACGCCTTGTCGTATTTGCTGACCGGAAATATGGTCACCGAATATACTATCGCATCCACTTCTCAACTACTAAATCCTTTTGACCGGACATTCGACAATGATTTATTAGCGGAACTGGGGCTCTCGGAAAAAAACTTCGCCCCGATCGTTTTTCCGGGAACGCCGATAGGCGCTCTTTCTGAAACGATTTGCCGCCTGACGGGACTGGATCCGGTCCCCGTTATCGCCGTAGCCGGACACGATACGGCTTCGGCAGTGATCGCAACGCCTGCCGAAAATAAAAATTTTGCCTACCTGAGTTCGGGAACATGGTCGCTCATCGGTATCGAATCAAAAGAACCCGTAGTGACCGAAAAGACATTCGCGCTTAACTTTACCAACGAAGGCGGAGCGGACGGATCGATCCGTTTACTCAAAAACATTTGCGGCATGTGGCTCATCGAACGATGCAGGAACGAATGGGAACAGGAAAAACCGATCTCGTATGAAGAACTCATCAAAGAAACGGAAAAGGCGCCTGCTTTCCGCAGTTTTATCAATCCGGATGCTTCGCGTTTTACGAATCCTAAGTCGATGATCGAAGCCATACAGTCCTACTGTCGCGAAACAGGGCAACCTGTTCCCGCAACCGTCGGCGAAATCGCACGGTGTATCTTCGAAAGCCTCGCCTTCCGCTATCGCCAGGTATTGGCCGATCTGCAACAATTGGCAGACTTTCGCATTAAAACACTGCATATCATAGGGGGCGGGTCGCAAAATAACTTTCTGAACCGTTGCACGGCTAACGCGATCGGGATGCCGGTCATTGCCGGGCCGTCGGAAGCCACCGCCATCGGAAACATCATGATGCAGGCCAAAGCAGCCGGAATTGTAGGCGACATCAAAGATATCCGAAGGGTCATCCGCGATACCATCCCTCTACACACTTTTATCCCCGAACGACACGACGAGTGGAAGGCGCATTATACCGATTACATCCATCATTTTCAAGAAAAATAATCATTTAAATAATAGTTATCATGTCAAAAAAAGAAAAAATCGCTCAGGCATACGGGCACGCTAAAGAACAGTATGCCGCATTGGGAGTGGACGTGGAAGATGCCGTCCGTGAATTGGATAAGTTATCGTTATGCATCCATTGTTGGCAAGCCGACGACGTAAGCGGCTTCGAAGTGCCCGACGGACAATTATCGGGAGGTATCCAAGTGACGGGAAACTATCCCGGTAAAGCTCGCACAATAGAAGAGTTGCGCAAAGATATCGAAAAAGTGCTGTCGTTGGCGCCAGGCAAGCACCGGTTGGGACTGCATGCTATTTACGGCGACTTCGGCGGTAAGTTTGTAGATCGTGATCAAATTGAACCCAAGCATTTCCAAAGCTGGATCGATTGGGCGAAGAAGATAGGGATTAAGCTCGATTTCAATTCCACTTTCTTCTCGCATCCCAAATCGGCAGACGGTTACACCATCTCGCATTTCGATCCTGAAATCCGCGAATTTTGGAAGGAACACCTACGCCTTTGCCGGAGAATCGCTGCCGAAATAGGGCGCCAACAAGGCGATCCTTGCGTACACAACATCTGGTTTCCCGACGGAGAAAAGGATAAAACCGTTTCGCGGTTCGAACACCGCAGATTGCTTAAAGAAGCGCTGGATGATGTTTTCACCGAAAAAATCAGCACCGATTATCTGAAAGATACCGTCGAATGCAAACTTTTCGGCATCGGCAGCGAAAGTTATGTGGTAGGCTCGCACGAGTTTTACACGGGATATACCGTAAAAAACAATATGATGTTGACGCTCGATGCCGGACATTTCCATCCTACGGAAGTCATTTCGGATAAAATTTCCTCGCTACTGTTATTCGTTCCGGAATTGATGTTGCATGTAAGCCGTCCCGAACGCTGGGACAGCGATCACGTGGTTATCCTCACCGACGAACTCTCGGCGCTCTTTCAAGAGATCGTCCGTTCGGGACAAAAAGAGAAAATTCATGTAGGATTGGATTTCTTCGACGGATCCATCAACCGTTTGGGCGCTTATGCAGTGGGAATACGATCGACACAGAAAGCGTATCTCCAAGCGTTGTTGGAGCCGACCGACAAATTGCGCGCCTTTGAAAAAGAGGGGAAGAACTTCGAACGGATGGCTTATCTGGAAGAACTGAAAGCCTTGCCATGGAACGCGGTCTATAATTATTATTGCCTGAAGAATAACGTTCCGGTAGGCGACGAATATGTGTCCGCGATTCAATCGTATGAAAACGATGTCACATCGAAACGAGAATAAGGAATGAACACGCTTATAGGACTTTTGATTATTGCAGTGGGAAGTATGGGCCAATCGAGCTCATACGTTCCCATTAACAAAGTGAAAAACTGGTCGTGGGAAAACTTCTGGCTGATGCAGGGAATTTTCGCATGGCTGGTTTTCCCTGTATTAGGCGCACTTATCGCCAATTCCCTGCCCGATTTGATAACCATTTACGGCGCAAATTCTGCAGCGGCGTTCAAGTCGGTCGGTTACGGCGTATTATGGGGAATAGGCGGCCTTACTTTCGGATTGAGCATGCGCTTTTTAGGAATTGCCTTGGGACAATCCGTAGCATTGGGCACCTGCGCCGCCTTCGGTACGCTTATTCCTGCTGTTTTGGCGGGCGACAATCTTTTCTCGCCTAAAGGTTTGATATTGTTATTGAGTGTGATTGTCACCCTGACAGGTATCGTATTGGTAGGATATGCCGGAAGTTTGCGTTCTAAAAACATGTCGGAAGAAGAACGCAAGAAAGCCATTAAAGATTTTGCATTGAAGAAGGGTTTGCTTATCGCCCTGCTTTCGGGGGTAATGAGCGCATGTTTCAGTCTGGGGCTAAACGCGGGCATACCGGTAAAAGAGGCTGCAATAGCATTGGGAGCAAAAGAATTGTTTGCCCAGAATCCGGTAACATTACTAGTCACCATCGGAGGTTTTATCACCAATCTGGTATATTGCGTCTATATGAATCGCAAGAATAAGACATCGGGTGAAATAAGTAAAACACCCAAAAAAATATTCGTCAACAACCTGCTTTTTTGTGCGCTGGCCGGCTTGCTTTGGTATTCCCAATTCTTCGGACTGGGGATGGGACAAAGTTTTTTTGAGCCGGAGAGCGTCATGATGGCTTTTTCATGGAGTATACTCATGTCGTTGAACGTCGTGTTCAGCAATGTGTGGGGTATCCTGCTCAAGGAATGGAACGGCGCCGGCAAAAAAGCGGTCGCTTATCTGACTGTCGGTATGGCCGTACTGATCTTTTCTTTAATTATTCCGAATTTATTTTGATGACAAACGGATATAAAAAATTATAGGTATATTTGCAGGGAGCTATGAAGAATCCGTTTCATCTTATATAAAAACAGGCACCATGCAATTCAATAACTTAGGAATAAATTTTAAATATCTGATCGTTAATGGAAAAGATAAAACATTCGGATTAACGGTCAATACGGTGGGATTTCAACCCATCGCAGAAAACACCTTATATCCTTCGATAAAACATCCGAAGGCCTATTATTTCGATCCTCTGAAAGGTCGAACACTCTGCGAATATCAATTCATCTATATTAGCAAAGGAAAAGGGGTGTTCGAGTCCGAATCGACCAAGAAAACGTCGATACGGAAAGGCCAGGTTATTGTTTTGTTCCCGGGACAATGGCATAGTTACCATCCGTTACAATCTACGGGATGGAATGAATATTACATTGGTTTCGAAGGGCCTTTTGCCGATCAATTGTCAGAAAACGAATTCATTTCCAAGAAAACCCAAATATTGGATGTGGGTTTTAACGAGGACTTGGTCAATTTATTTATCACGGCCATCAAAGTAGCGAATGAGGATAAAATCGCTTCACAACAATATTTGGCCGGAATCGCGTTACACATTCTGGGAATGATTTTGTCCCTTTCCCAAAACAAGAACTTTGAGATAAATGATACGGGACAACTTATTGAACGGGCTAAGATCATCATGAATGAAAATATCTCAAGAGAAATTGATTTCGATCAATTGGCCAGAAAGTTAGGCACAAGTTATTCATGGTTTCGGAAGGTCTTTAAAGAATATACAGGCTATCCCCCGGCTAAATATTTTCATGAAATCAAATTACGAAAAGCAAAGGAACTGCTGGCGGAAACCAACCTATCGATTAAAGAAATTGCTTATCGGTTGAACTACAGCTCGTATGAATATTTCCTTTCCTTATTCAAAAAGAGAGTCGGGGTTACTCCTCTGGATTACCGGGATGCAGGAAATAATCATTCCTATGCAAGAAAGAACAAAACGAACATAATGCAGGAATAATACAGTTACAGACAAATGAAAGTTACATTTTTACCTATCGTCTCTTTTTTATTTTGCGTAAATATTCTTTTCGCTCAAAATAATATTTTACGAAATAATTTCGATGAACAATTACAGGACGACCTGATATCGAAAAGTTATGTTACGCCGAAAAAAATCGTATGGTTATCCGATCAAGACAACAAGTATGTAAAAAATCAGGATGTTTTACTCTCCGGATTCGACGGACAATTATCTACAAGCGGTGAAGGAATGTGCATCCTGCGATCGGACAAGGACAAACAAGCTTCGATTCTATTGGATTATGGAACCGAACTGTATGGTGGTATTCAAATTGCAGCCGCCATACGAGGCGAGAAGAAGCCCGTCAAAATACGGGTGCGCCTTGGAGAATCCGTCTCCGAAGCCATGAGCAATGCCATAGACAATACCGTACCCGGCATGAACTCGGCAACGAATGACCATTCTCTGAGGGACTTCACTTTGGAAGTTCCGTGGCTGGGAACGGTGGAAGTGGGTAATTCGGGATTTCGTTTTGTCCGTATCGATCTTCTGGACGAAGATGTAGAGTTCCCTATCCGTTCGATACGTGCCATTTTCCGTTACAGGGATATCCCCTATTTGGGATCCTTTACCTGCGACAATGAACGGCTCAATAAAATATGGCAGGTAGGGGCTTATACCGTTCATTTGAACATGCAGGAATATTTATGGGACGGAATAAAAAGAGACCGCTTGGTATGGTTGGGCGACTTGCATCCCGAGGTATTGGCCGTAAATACGGTTTTCGGTGAAAATGAAGTTGTCAGGAAAAGTTTGGATTTCGGCAGGAATACCACTCCGTTGCCCGGCTGGATGAACGGCATCTCTTCTTATTCCCTCTGGTGGGTGATTATTCATCGGGATTTATATCTGCGTCAAGGAGATTGGGAATACCTGAAAGAGCAACAACCCTATCTTACATCCCTGATCGATCAAATAGTTTCTAAAATTGTCGATGGAAAAGAAAACCTGGACGGAGGTCGTTTTCTCGATTGGCCTACGGATGGAAATAAGGATGTCATCCATTCGGGGTTGCAAGCGTTGACCATCTTAACGCTCGAAGCGGGAAAAGATATCGCCGGATGGCTAAAGGATAAAGGATTAGAAAAAACATGTACGGATGCGTTGGCTTTATCAAAAAAACAGCAGCCTAGTCATCATGGTAATAAACAGGCGGCAGCCCTTTTGTCATTAGCCGGAAATTTATCACCCAACGCAGCTTCGGAGGTTATTCTGAAAGACGGAGCGAAAGATTTCGCCACTTTCTACGGATATTATATGTTGGAAGCGTTGGCTAAAGACGGCAAATATCAGGAAGCGATTGACCTGATCTCGAACTATTGGGGTGCTATGCTCGACTTAGGTGCGACCACATTTTGGGAAAACTTCGTATACGAAGAACGGATAAACGCTGCCCGAATCGACGAAATCGTTCCCGAAGGCAAATACGATATCCATGCCGATGGAGGAGCGCATTGTTATATCGGGCTACGGGGAAGTCTCTGTCATGGATGGGCGTCGGGGCCGACAACCTGGCTAACAAAGCATATATTAGGCATAAAAGTGCTTGAACCCGGTGCCCGGGTGATTCGGCTACAACCTCATCTGGGATCGCTAAATTACGCAGAAGGCACCTATCCGACATCACACGGCGTATTGTACGTAAAACATGTGAAACAACCGGACGGAAAAATAAAAACGACCTACAAGGCACCTAAGGGAGTGAAGGTGGTACATTGAAGATCGATATAGATTGATAAAAGATTGATGTAGATTGTAAAATAAATGATGAAATCGAAATTCCGTAAAAAAATAGTTACTCTAAGCTGTATCCTGGCTTTCTTTTCGTTGCTGCAATTGAATGCCCAGGAAGTAAATAGCGATCTGTGGACGGCAACGGATGCTTTGGGGCGTAAAATCAGGGATTTTAAAGATGCCGGAAAAGAAAAGGAAAAATACGTGGCCATGTTTTACTGGACATGGCATCAAGGCGACGACGATACCACAACGACCGTAAAAAATATCACGGAAATAGTACGGAAACATCCGTCGGCAATGAAAGATTATAACCATCCGGCATGGGGCAAACAAAAGCCCGGATTTTTCTTTTGGGAACAACCGTTACTGGGATATTATAAAACGACCGATCCGTGGGTATTGAGAAAACATGCCGAAATGCTGGCCGACGCAAAAGTCGATGTCGTCTTCTTCGATTGCACCAACGGTTCGTTGACATGGCAGGATTCGTACGAAGCGTTGCTGAAAACATGGGATCAGGCGCAGAAAGACGGGGTGAAAGTGCCGAAAATAGCTTTTATGCTTCCTTTTGGGTATTCTCATTATTCGTTGACTTCGCTCCGCCAATTATATCGGGATGTCTACAACCCCGGAAGATACGAAAACTTATGGTTTTATTGGAAAGGGAAACCATGTATCATGGCTTATCCCGATAACCTTTCCGATTCACCGGAAGACAAGGAGATCGCCTCATTCTTCACTTTCAGGCCGGGACAACCCGATTATGTGAGCGGGCCGGCAAGAAACGACCAATGGGGCTGGCTGGAGAATTATCCGCAACACGGGTACATAAAAACCAGCGACGGCGCTTATGAGCAAGTCACGGTAGGTGTAGCGCAAAATGCCGCCCCGGAAACCAAAGGACATTGCAGCGCCTTTAACCTGCCCGGATCGCAAGGCAGGAGCTTTTCCAAGCAAAACGGCTTCGATCCCCGCGTAGACGGCTATCTATATGGTTGGAATTTTCAGGAACAATGGGACCGGGCTTTTGAGCTCGATCCGGAATTAGTTTTCGTAACCGGATGGAATGAATTCACCGCAGGCCAATGGCTTCCTAAGCATGGATGGACCGGCGATCCTTTTTCATTCGTCGATCAGTTCGATTGGGAGCATAGCCGGGATATCGAGCCCAACAAAGGTTGGGGTGACAAAGGGGATGTATATTATTTACAATTAATCGATAATGTCAGGAAATTCAAAGGTATGTCTCCTCCTGAAAAAACATCGGCTCCTAAAACGATACAAATAGGTAAATCCGCCGAACAATGGGAGAATGTGTTGCCTTGTTACCGGCATTACAAGGGAAATACATTTCCTCGCAATCATCGCGGCCGGAACGACACCTATTATATAAATAATACGGGGCGAAATGATATTGTTCTAACGAAGGTAGCCCGAGATGACCGGAGTATCTATTTTTATGTAGAGGCAGATGAAAAATTGTCTCCTTCATCCGACAGGAACTGGATGATGCTTCTCATCGATAGCGACAGAGATAAATCAACAGGTTGGTATGGTTATGATTTTATCATTAACCGCCAGAGTCCAGGAAAGAAAAAAGCCGTTATGGAAAAGAATATCGGCAATCGTTGGGAGTGGCAAAAAATAGCTGAATGCTCATACGCAGTAAAAGATAACCATCTCGAAATCAAAACCGACAGAGCTTTTCTTCTTTTAGAAGATAAAGATATTGATATCGAATTTAAATGGAATGACAACATGCAGGAAAACGGTAATATCATGGATTTTTATGTAAACGGGGATACCGCTCCGGGAGGAAGGTTCAATTTTGTATATACAACAACACAATAGAGAATAAAAAAAAATAGAATAAAGGGAACTAAAAAGAAGGCATTTATAATGAAAAAGAGAATATTTAATTTAGTGACAATCGTGATGGCATTTACTTTTTGCGCTTCGCAATGCAGCGAAGAGAAGCCTGCCTTATCACCGGAATCGTTGGAAAGCGGCTTCGTGACACCTCCCGATTCTATTCAGACAAGTGTGTATTGGTATTGGATCTCCGACCATCTCTCCAAAGAAGGAGTCGTGAAAGACCTCCATGCGATGAAAGAAGTCGGAATAAATCGCGCGTTCATCGGCAATATAGGCATTAACAACCTTCCTTTCGGAAAAGTGAAAATATGGAGCGACGAGTGGTGGGACGTTTTACATGCAGCGCTGAAAACGGCGACCGAATTAAATATCGAGATCGGCATCTTCAACTCTCCCGGTTGGAGCCAATCCGGCGGGCCATGGATTAAACCGGAACAGTCCATGCGATACCTGACGTCTTCTAAAACAACGGTTAAGGGACCGCAAAAAATCTCTATTCCATTACTGAAACCCGAAGGATTTTTCCAGGATGTGAAAGTCATCGCTTATCCCGTCACGACCGGTAATCAAAACTCATTAACGGTTCAAAATACGGCAATCAGCTCTTCTCCTTCCATAACGGAACTTGCAAAAATTATCGACAAGAACAATACGACAGGGATCAACATCCCCGAAAGCGGTGAATTCAGTATTTTCTTCGATACAAAAGAACCTTTTACGGCAAGAAGCTTATCCGTACAAGTAACGGAACGTCCGGTATCAACGCAGGCTATTTTACAAGCAAAAGGCGCGGACGGCGAGTTCAAAACCATTTCGGAGTTTACGATTGATCGCTCAAACATAGACCTGAATGTCGGATTCAAACCCTTTGCTCCCGTCGTGATTTCCATTCCTTCGATTTCATCGACAGGCTATAAATTGACCTTTAAAAACAGTAGCGCCCCGGTACATTTGGCGGAAGTGGAAATCAGCTCCTCTCCCCGCGTGGAGAGATACGCCGAGAAAACGTTAGCGAAAATGCACCAGACCCCGCTGCCCTATTGGAATGCCTATTTGTGGCCTTCCCATCTTGAAGGCGATGAGGCGAATCTTGCCATCAAAAGCGGAGAAGTGAAAGATATTACGCAAAACATGTCTGCCGATGGCGTACTGACGTGGAATGTTCCCGAAGGGGAATGGACGGTGTTGAGAACGGGCATGGCCCCGACCCAAGTGACCAACGCCCCTGCCTCGCCGGAAGCCACAGGGCTGGAAGTCGACAAGATGAGTAAAAAATGGGTCGCGGAACATTTCGACCGGTTTATAGGAGAGATATTAAGGAAAATCCCCGAAGCGGATCGAAAGACATTTAAAGTCGTCGTACAAGACAGCTACGAAACGGGCGGGCAAAATTTTACGGATGATTTTCTCGCGGCATTCGAGAACAAATACGGTTACAATCCCGTTCCTTACTTACCCGTTTACGAAGGACTTGTAGTCGACAGCCAACTGGCCTCCGACCGCTTTCTATGGGATATGAGAAGGCTGGTCGCCGACAAGGTTGCGTATGATTATGTAGGCGGATTAAGAGATATCAGCCACAAACACGGCCTGAAGACATGGCTGGAGAACTACGGGCATTGGGGATTCCCCGGAGAATTCTTAATGTACGGAGGGCAGTCCGACGAAATCGGAGGAGAATTCTGGAGCGCGGGCGATTTAGGCAATATCGAAAACCGGGCAGCGACTTCTGCCGGGCATATTTACGGGAAGAAGAAAATATCGGCCGAATCCAACACGTCCGGAGGTCCTGCCTATTCCCGCTATCCGGCCATGATGAAACAACGCACCGACCGGTTCTTTGCCGAGGGAATCAACAACACCCTCTTGCATCTGTATATCCACCAACCTTATGAAGATAAAAATCCGGGGGTAAACGCGGAATTCGGAAACGAGTTCAACCGGAAAAACACATGGTTTTCGCAATTGGATGTCTTCATCCAATATCTGAAAAGGACAAATTTGATGCTCCAACAGGGATTGAACGTGGCGGACGTGGCTTACTTCATCGGCGAAGACGCCCCTAAAATGACCGGCGTCACCGATCCGCCCCTGCCGGTGGGATATCAATTCGATTACATGAACGCGGAAGTTATCCTGCGGGATATGAAAGTAAAAGACGGCCTGCTCACGCTGCCGCATGGAACGCAATATAAAATATTGGTTCTGCCGAAGCTGGAAACAATGCGCCCGGAAGTCCTTGAGAAAATTAAAAAACTTGTTTATGAAGGAGCAGTCGTTCTTGGCCCCGCTCCCACCCGATCGCCGAGCCTGCAAAACCAACCCCAAGCCGACGAACAAGTCAACAAGCTGGCAAAAGAGTTGTGGGCGGAAGCCGATGGAGAGAAAGTGAAGTATCGCCAGTACGGCAAAGGATATATTATGAACGGGCTGAGCCTGGAAGAAGCCTTTGAAATCATCTCCTGCATTCCCGATTGCAAACTTCCCGAAGATCATTCCATCCATTACGGGCATAGAACGATGCCGGGGATAGATATCTATTTTCTCTCGAATCAAACGGACGAAGAAAAAATCAGTTATTCCGAATTCAGAATCACCGGCAAACAACCCGAATTATGGGACGCAACCACCGGCTCGATAAGGGATCTTCCGGCTTACGAGCAAAAAGGACAATCGACGGCCGTCCCGTTAAAACTGGCGGCCAACGAAAGCGCTTTCATTGTATTCCGCCGCTCCGCGGCATCTCCCGTGTCGGGAAATATCGTAGACAATTACCCCGACCCGAAAGTGATTACGGAATTGAAAGGCCCCTGGAACGTCACATTCGATGCCGCAAAGCGGGGCCCTTCCGAACCCGTGGCTTTCGAAACGCTCTACGACTGGGGCACTTCTTCCGACAAACGGATTAAATACTATTCGGGGAGCGCGGATTACCGCATTCAGTTCGATCTTCCCCAAAAACAACCGGATCAACGCATACTGATCGATCTGGGCAATTTGACGGCGATGGCTAAAGTTTTCGTCAACGGCGCGTATGTAGGTGGCGTCTGGACGCCGCCCTACCGGCTCGATATTACCGAACAGGTAAAAACGGGAACCAACGAGTTGAAGATAACAGTGATCAATACCTGGACGAACCGCATGATAGGCGACCTGAATCTGCCCGAAGCGGAACGGGAAACATGGTCGCTGGTTAATCAGTATAACTCCCAAAGTCCGTTGCAGCCGTCCGGACTTTTCGGACCGGTAACAATCAATAAGATAAACAGAATGGGCTACCGATGGTTCCCTTCCGAACAGATTCTTTTGATAAATAAACAGGCTTCAATTCCACCAAAATAGAAAAGGAAGGTTTAATTTAACATTAAATATCAAAAATCTTAGTCTTTATATCACATATCACAGTAATTGATAAAATAAGGACAATTATCTTTGCCAAGTAAAATCAGACGACCAGAAAAATTTAAGAGTGGTCTAAAATAGAAATCAAATACAAAATACTTTTCTAACTGATTTTATTATAAAAAGTGGCGTATTCTATATAATTCAAAGAATGGCACAAAAGATTGACATATTATCATTGGTCGGGAAGGATGTTCTTTCTTACACAATAGTATTGCTACCCCCCTTAACATATTTTAATACATTATTATACTATAATCTTTTTCTTCTCGTTTATCCTGCAACTTTTCTATGCGGGATGATTGAACCTCTCATCTATGCACAAACGGCTGCTTACAAAACCGATAAGCAGCATGCACCCATGCGGCGACGGTTACCTGTAAATTCCTGTTTAATCTCTCGCATACGGCGAAGATTAAACAGGAACTCCGGAATGATTTTCGCCACACGTAAAACATTCATCCGGAACATTAGGATGTTTTTTGCCGGACTTCTTTCATTCCCCGTGAACACCTACAGCATGAACGGCAAACGAAAGATAGTAGCCGGGAAATGCATGACACCTTCCGTGCCTCGCCGGACATTATCCTGCAGTTCTCGAATCATTTCTGCCGAACATCGGAGAAATACATTTATTTACATAATAAGCGAAAAATATTTATAACATTAAAAATTAAACATCATGTTAAAGATTTCATTAACAAGATTATCGACAAAAGCGTTGGGTGATTTCGCCATACGCGTACTTTTATTATTAAAAGCATTAGTCGAAACCATCCTGAAGGACCATCCTTTACTTGCTGACCTGGAAGAAAAGAATGCCATCTACCAACAGGTAGTGGTGAAAAAAGTGTATAGCGGGCTAGGAGATGATGTGGGTACGTTCGACCTGAAACGCGATAATGCCTATCGCGGATTCCGGCGTTTATTGAAGGGCTTTCTTCGGTTTGAATCGTCGAAGCGCAAAGATGCACAAGCATTACTGGAAATTTTGAAAGATGTAGGCGATATAGAAGGGCGGAAATATGCCGACCAAAACACTATGATGCGCAAACTGATAGAAAAACTATCGCAAGAAGAAAACTTGGCACGGATTACACGCCTGGGACTAACCGATGAAGCAAATGCCTTAAAAACGTCGCAAGATAATTTTGAATCAGAAGCCGGGATGCAGACCGAACAAAACACGCAATTACGCCAAATTGGTTCTGCCTCTACACTGCGCAAAGAATTGCACGAATCACTTTACAATGTATTGGCATTGGTATCGGCCATGCGCAACCAAGCGCAATGGAGCGGCCTGTATGCTCAACTGGAGCAGCTAATCAAAGAATTTAAAACAAGAAAAGAGGAAGACGAAGAGGATGAAAAACCGAAAGCGTGAAACTTGTCTTTCCTTTGCAATTTACAAGGAACATGAATGATTATTATATAGACATATAAATTATCAATCTAAACAAATGAAAAAATGAAATGAAAAGAAAAATCTCAAATCAAAAAAAGGGAATTTTGGCCATACTGATATGGACATTTTCTTTGGCAATATTTGCCCAAAACATTACTCTGACCGGAACCGTCACGGATACAAAAGGAGAACCTTTGATCGGAGTATCTGTAAAGATACAAGGGACAAGTAATGGAACGGCAACTGATGCCGAGGGTTCTTTTACTTTATCCAATGTGCCTCCTAATGCAGTATTGGATGTGTCATATATAGGAATGAAAACACAGACCTTAAATATCAGTGGACGCACTTCCGTAAATGTTATATTGGAAGAAGATGCGGAGGCATTGGAGGAAGTCGTCGTAGTGGCGTATGGTGTACAGAAAAAGGTATCGGTAACCGGGGCTATTTCCAGTGTTGATACAAAAAATTTGAAACAGAGTTCATCGGCCAATTTATCTGCTGCATTGGCAGGGCGCTTGCCAGGATTAACGGTTATGCAGACTTCAGGACAACCGGGATATGATGAAGTCAATCTTTATCTTCGTGGAGTAGGAACATTGAATGACGCTTCTCCTCTCATCCTTATAGATGGGATTCCTCGGAGTAATATCGATAAGATAGATCCCAACGAAGTTGAATCGATCAGTATTCTAAAAGACGCTTCAGCTACTGCTGTATTTGGAGTGCGTGGGGCCAATGGTGTTGTGATGATTACTACTCGTCGAGGGAAACCGGGTAAATCGGAACTTAGCATTTCAGTTGATCAAAGTATACAGCAGTTTTTAGTGAAGGCCGACCGTTTGCATTCATGGGAATTTGCAGAACTACGTAACCAGGCCTATACGAATGATCACCCCGGTGCGACTGAAAATGAGATGCCATTCACTCAATACATGATTGATAAATACCGCAGCGGTGAAGACCCGGTATTCTATCCGGATCGGGATGTTTTTCATGATTACTTCAGAGATTGGGCGCCTCAAACACGTGTAAATGCAAACTTCAATGGCGGTGGGGACCGATTCACTTATTTTCTCAACGCAGGTTATATTGGACAGGGAGGCAATTTCAAGACAGAACCGGAGAGTTTTCTCGGCTATGATCCAAGTTATAAAATGAATCGCTATAACTTTCGTGGAAATATTGATTATAGCATTGCCAATAATTTAAAAGCATCACTGAATATTGCAACCTATATCGAGAAGATGAATACCCCCCAAACGATTGATTTGTTTGGCGGAAGTGTGGCCGGAATGGTGCAGAACATGATCTCCTATACATGGGGAACTCCTCCGACAGACCCGGGGCCAACCACCGTAGCGGGTTATGGAGTACCGCCGCATGAAATGGTAGCTCAATCGGGACAAGATAGAAATACTTATGGTGAAATCAACAGAAGGGGATATCGCCAGGAGACGACCAACAATATGAACTCTTCATTGTCCTTAGATTGGGGGTTAGGTTTTATCACGAAAGGATTGTCTGCAAAAGGAATGATTGCCTTTGATAGCCATGCAAGTACGGTTTTACAAGGAGTACGGGGTGTAGATTACTACGCTTTTAATGTAGCTCGAAATACCGGTGAAACCAACGGTTATAGTGCAATCAGGACTAATCAGGATGTTGCAATTCGTTTATCGAAAAGTATGTCAACCCGTTATTATGTCAATTATCAAGCTTCATTGAATTATGCCAGATCTTTCGGGAAACACAACCTTACCGGTATGTTCCTTTACCAGCGTGATAATTGGGATCAGTATGGCGCCGATTTACCATATAATATAGTGGGATTGGTAGGCCGTGTTACCTATAATTATGAGGATAGATATCTGGCCGAGTTTAACTACGGATACAATGGTTCGGAACAATTCGCACCGAACAATCGATTTGGTTCCTTCCCTGCATTCTCTGTTGGTTGGATCGCTAGCAACGAAAAGTTTTTGAAAAAGATTTCATCCATTAGTAATTTGAAATTGAGGGCTTCGTACGGTTTGACGGGAAATGATAAATTAGGATATGAAAGATTTCTATATCAAAGTTTCATCAATATGGGAAGCGGTATCTTTCCAACCTTGGGAAGAGGACAAAGTGTGGTACAAGGCAGAATGGGGAATGAGGCTCTTCAATGGGAAATGGCAAAAAAAACGAACTTGGGTATCGATGTAGAATTGTTAAAGAGCCTTTCACTGACAGTGGATCTCTTTCAGGAACACCGGGATAAAATCTTGATCAGTAGGAATACGATTCCGCAACTGCAAGGTGTGCCACTGGAAAATATCCCCAAAGTAAATATCGGTGAAGTAAATAACAAAGGATTTGAGGCTGAGTTAACCTATAAAAAAGTTGTGAATAAAGATTTTTCTTTCCTTGTAAAAGGAAACTATGCCTATAATAAGAACACCGTAGTTTATGCCGATGAAGTTCAATATGGCGAAGATTACACCTACAGAAACAGAGTTACAGGGTATAGCATCGGCCAACAATTCGGATATAAAATAGATTATAGCAATGGAAATGGTTATATCAATACCCAAGAGGAATTGGATAACCTGCCGGAGTATCAAATGGGGGGAACTCCCCGTTTAGGCGATTTTATGTATGTAGATGTAAACGAGGATGGAGTCATCAATGACCGTGATATGGTACCCATAGGATATCCTACCATTCCACGTGTTACTTATGGGATTTCGAGTTCCCTAAACTATAAGAACGTCGATTTTTCGTTCCTCTTAACGGGTGTGGGACAAACGCATAGATATACCAATGGATGGGGGGTAACAGAATTTGCCTTGGTTGGGTTTTATAGTGGCTGGCACAAGCAGGCCTGGACTGCCGGGAGATATGCTAATGGGGAAGAGATTCTTTATCCGGCTCTGGGAATGTCTAGCGGCGTAAGTCAGGTCCCCAACGATGTATTTATTATGGATCGCTCTTTTTTGCGCTTAAAAAGCATCGAGATGGGGTATACCTTTCCTGATAAATGGATAGTTCCCCTAGGTATTTCAAGAATAAGAATTTATCTAAATGGAAATAACTTATTTACCATCAAGAAAATGCCAATAGACACCGTAGATCCGGAACAATCCGACGCTTTGGTGTATCCCCTGACAAAAATGGTCAATTTCGGGCTTAATATTACATTTTAACTAATAAAATAATGCAGGATATGAAATTTCAACGATTATTATGGATAATACTTCCCTTGGCCCTGTTTTTCAATAACTGCGCGGATGTTCTTGACATGGCGCCTGATGGTAACATGCAGATGGACGAGGTTCTTTCTGACCCAAACAAGGTAGAAGCGCTTTTGAATAGTTGCTATAATAACATTCCCCAGAAAGGATTCACCTATTGGTTTTATGAAAATTTGCCGATAGCAGCAAGTGATGATGCGTATACTTCATACGAAGCAGCAGATGATCCTATTACAGGCATTTACAGCGATGCCAACTCAGCAAGCTCTCACCATATGCGGGATGCCTATGATGGACATGGAGGAGGTAATAATGATTACTGGATACGTTCCTGGCAGCAAATTCGCCTATGTACGCAATTTATTGAGCTAATAGATGAGTCAGCTGTAAACAGAGAGACCGACAGAGGGCGTTTCAAAGCAGAAGCGCGCGTATTAAGAGCATTTTTCTATATGGAATTGATTAAATGGTTTGGTAAAGTTCCCATATTGGAAGCGACTGTTCCTTTCGATGCTGATTTTTCAACTATGACACGGTCTTCAGTCTACGATGTGGCAAAATTCATTGCTTCCGATTGTGATGCAGCCTTGACAGAGCCTAATTTACCTTGGAGGATCGACCATCAGGATGATGCAATGCGAGTAACCAAAGCGTTAGCTTTAGCGCTGAAGACAAAAGCAATGTTATTCGCTGCTAGCCCGCTTCATAATGAAGGCGAAGACCATTGGGAAGAGGCCTATACTACTGCCAAAGACGCAGTCGCAAAACTGAAGGCAAACGGATATGAGTTATTTACCAAGACCACACAACCGGCTGTTTATGGCACCGGCCCGGGCGCTGCATTACGTCAATTGGTTTCTCAAAACGCGGATTATTCCGCCACACCACGCGACAAGGAGACTATTTTCCAGATACGGTCAGGCGGTTTGTTTGTATGGCATATCGGTTATATAGGCAGTAATATGCCCAATACCTACAAATGCGGGGCTAGTCCTACCCAAGAGTTGGTCGACGCTTTTGAAACAATCGACGGACAGCCGATCCTTAATCTCGAAAAGCCTTATTTGGACGAGAAGCACCTACAACCCAATTATAATGCATCAAATACGCTGTATGACCCGAATAACCCCTATGCCAACCGTGATCCCCGTTTTGATGAAACAGTGCTTCATAACGGTAGTACCATTGTATTCGATAGTAAAACAGTCGAGATTGAAACTTTTATTGGGGGAGCACATGCACCTAATTTCGACATAACGGACAAAAGCTTCTCAAGAACAGGATATTACCCTACCAAAATGGTTACGCCTGGGGCAAGCGGCAATAATCAAATCAATAGTTCAAACTGGAAATATTATCGTTTGGGTGAAACTTTATTGGATTTAGCTGAAGCAGCTGCCGAAGCAGGCCATTTAAATGATGCGCGAGCTGCCGCAAATGAAGTTCGTGCCCGCTCGGGAATGCCCGATCTGCCGGCAAGCCTATCCCAGGAGGAACTGATTCTGCGCATACGCAATGAACGCCGTGTGGAACTGGCATGGGAAGAACAGCGCTATTTCGATCTTAGACGCTGGCAAAAACCAACAGGTAATTTAAGCGAAACATGCAAATGGTTTACCGCAATGGTTATAACCAAAAAAAATGATGGTGGATTCTCCTATACTCGTCAGAATGTTTCTAGTAGTTCGAGAGGAGGATGGCAAAACCGGGACTTATTGCTTCCACTACCTTTAGAAGAAGCAGCAACGCTTGAAGCTGTAACGGGACAAAAATGGCAAAATACAGGATGGTAATTTCAATAATGCTGAATAAAATGGAGAAAAATATTAAATTCATAGCCTTATACATTATTTGTTTACTAATGGCTGTGCCTTCATATACACAGGAAACAAATGATGCGCAGAATCGGATCGTGAATGAATTTAACCAACCGATTCAGGGTGCAATAATCAAGACAGAAGATGGTAAATATACTTTACGCACGGCAAAGGATGGAACATTCAGGTTACCCGTCGAATTGAAGAGTAAATTTATTCAGGTATCAGCTACCGGATATCAAAATATCCGTATATCTGTTGAGCAATTGATGGATGAAAAAGAGATTAAACTCTCTTTCGATCCCCACAACATGGGAGGAGAAGTTAATTTTGGATATCACTCCTATAATAAGGAATCGATCACCGGAGCTGTTTCTTCCGTTTCGGGGGAAGTATTGGATAAAACTCCTTCGAATGTGCTGTCGGACACGTATGAGGGAAGGCTACCCGGTTTAACTGTGATAAATAACATCGCTGAGCTGACTTTCTTCGGATATGGGAATTATAGCAAGTCAATTCGTGGAAATTCATCTATTAACGGAAATTCTCCGTTAGTGATGATTGACGGCGTAATTGCCCCCACACAGTATATCGAATTTATTTCTCCCAAGGAGATAGAAAGTATATCGGTATTAAAGGATGCATCGGCAACTGCAGCGTTTGGCATCCAAGGATCAGCAGGCGTGATTGTTATCACCACAAAAAGAGGCTACGAAGGGAAATTGAAGGTGGAAGCCTATGCCGATCAATCCTTTCAACAGATGACCCGGCGTCCGCAATTCGTTAGTTCGGCACAGTATGCAAGATTACGCAATGAGGCCGGAGAAAGAGACGGCTTAGGCACATACACTCAATTTTCGCAGGAAGAAATTGATCTTTTTGAAGCAGGAAATGATCCCAGATACCCGAACAACAACTGGTTTGATCAATACATCAAACAAGTAGTGTTGAGACAACGAGTAGGCGTGAATGTGTCAGGTGGTACGGATAAATTTCGTTATTACTCAAACTTAAGCTTTATTCATCAGGATGAGCCTTTAATCATCACAGACGAACCTAATAGAAAGTATGACCCTACGCCCAATGTGAATATTGGTAACTTCCGTACGAACATGGATGTTAAATTCAATGACTACATATCCGGTTATATGAGATTGGCAGGAAATGTAAAACGGGAAATATTAGCTGGTGGATATCTGGGTTGGGATATATATAGCCAAATATTCAATCAACCTCCGACGATGTATGGTCCGCTTTCACCGATTAATGAAAACGATGCTGAATTGAGTGAACAGGTAGTGACGGTAGACGGATTGGATAATCCTGTATACGGTATGTTGAACCGATCAGGATATCGCACAGTGATTGAGACAAATATCTTGGCTCAAACAGGATTAAAATTGGATTTGGGTTTCCTATCCGAAGGACTTTCAGTAAGCGGTGGTATGGCCTATCAAACTTATGTACGGAATGAGACGGGTACCAATCAGAGTTTTAAGAGACTTATACGAGAGGATGATTTTTCTACATTAGATAATTTCATTCAATATAAAACGTTCGAAAATACACCGTTAAGTTACAACAAAGGTTCTGTATTTTTCTACTATTTGAACTTTTTGGGAAGCATCGACTATAACCGTCGTTTTGGAGACCATAGCATCGATGCTTCTGCACATACCTATTATTTAAACCAAGAAAAAGAATCGGCTGGATCCTCCAGTGATGTACTACCGTATAAACGGCAAAACTTTGGACTCTCTGCGCTGTATGGATACAAGGATAAATATTTTCTGAAAGCGAATATGGGATATTCAGGCTCGGAGCAATTCCACCCGGATCACCGATATACACTTACTCCGGCTGTTTCAGCTGCCTGGATCGCATCCAAGGAAGATTTTTTTCAATCTCCATTCATCTCCTTACTAAAGTTTAGGGTGTCCTACGGTATCAGTGGCAGTGACCAGTTGGGTGGAGCGAGACTTCTTTATTTGGATAATATTCGCTCGGATGGTTCGGAACTGGAAAGGGGAAATCCAGAGCTGGAAGCAGAAAAAATCAAAAAGTTGAACGCAGGAATAAATTTGGGATTCCTCAATATGTTCACAGTAGATTTTGATTATTTCTCCCATTATGTTGATAACATGTTGATCAACAGTAGTTCTAAGATACCCGAATATCAAGGAATTCCACTAGGATATTTTCCAAAACTGAATGAAGGAGAAATGGAGAATAAAGGATTTGAGTTATCCTTAGGTTTCAATAAGCATCTCTCGAAAGATTTTTCACTGTTTGCCCAAGCAAACTTCATGCAAGCGAAAAACAAGGTAATCAATATCAATGAACCTTCGCTTGGTGATGATTACGCTTATCCCTACCGTACGCAGGGTTACCCCCTTGGACAACTTTGGGGATATGAGATTGACAGGAGTAATGGCAACGGAATGTTCAATTCGGCGGAAGAACTGGCCAATTCAGGCCTCACCTACTCTTTCGGTACGCCCCGCGTAGGAGATTTTATCTACAAAGATTTAAACGATGATGGCATCATCGACGAAAAGGACAAGGCTCCTTTAGGGTATACCAGCTTGCCGCAGCAGGAGTATAGTGTCGTTGGAGGGTTCACCTGGAAAAGTTGGGAGTTTTCTTTCCTCCTTCACGGCGTGAAACAAAGTTCACAATTCTTAAGTGGCATTGGAGCTTATGAAAATCAGGGAAAAGGAATATTTAATGATATCCATTTGAATGCCTGGACGCCTGAACGGTATACTGCGGGAGAAAAAATCAGTTATCCTGCACTCTCTTTATCACCGTCTACGAACCATATTGCAAACGATTTCTTTTTAATGGATCGTTCTTACCTACGCTTGCGCAATGTAGAATTGGCATATACATTACCAGAAGAACTTTCGGATAAAATTCACTCCGAAAAAATCAGAGTAGCGTTTAATATTCAAAATTTGTTCACACTCGATAATATGAAATCTAACTATATTGATCCGGAAATCGGAAGTATAAATACATTCCAACCCTACAGAGTTTTTAATATTGGTATCAGTGTAAACTTCTAATGTTTTAGATTATGAGAAATTTTATTATAAAAATATTTATCATTGCTATTAGTCTCTTAGGTATAAACGCTTGTGCCGATCTTGATTTACCTTCAGATGGAAGGTTAACGCTTCAAGATATGTTCAGCAGTTACTATCTGACAAGAAATTACTATGGCTCTTGTCGCGCATATTTTCCTCAAGTCGGATTTATGTATCAGGGACAACAGACTCCACTTGCATCCTTCAGCGATGAAGCGCATGATGCAAGTGATGGTGTGAATGGTGCAGTGAATGGCTGGTATGATAACCGGACATCATCATCAAACAATCCCGCGGAAGGAAGTTATTCATGGGCCCACTATTTTCAAGCAATCAGAAAATGCAACACATTCCTGGCAAGTATAAATGATCCTGAAATAGCTACGGCACAAATTGATGAAGACGAAAAGAATGGATGGATTGGCGAAGTGCACGTATTAAGAGCATTTTATTACTTACAGTTGATCAAAAGGTATGGAGGAGTCCCCATCATAAATACGCCCTATGAGGTTACTCATGATTTTTCCCAAGATCATCGTGCTACTTTCGAGGAATGTGCGGACTTTATCATTGCCGATTGTGATGCTGCATTAACAATTCCGGAAAGCGGAAAATCAGATATAGGCTTCCGATGGAATATTAGTGATAATGAAAGAGGAACAATTACCCGCGCCTTTGCATATGCTGTCAAATCGCAGACTGCATTATATGCTGCAAGCCCATTGTGGAATACAGCAAATAGTAAGTACACATGGACAATGGCCGCGGAAATCACCAAAGAAGCATTAGACCAATGTTTGGCACACGGGTTTGAGTTATTCAATACTAAACCGGCAAAAAATATAGCCCAAAATGCGTATGCTTATTATTTCATTCTCCGTTCCGACCCAAGTCGTTCTGTAGACAAGGAAACCATATTTGAAACAACCGCCGCCAGAACAAACGTATGGAAATATGCCGGCACTCCCATCACAGAAGGTGTTGAGAAAGCAGGGGCAGGTCCTTCTCAGGAGTTGGTAGACGCTTACGGCATGCAAGCAACCGGTGAAATGCCCATCTTGGGATATTCAGACGCTCAACATTTAGAGCCTATTATAAATCAAAGCTCCGGATATGATCTTTCTAACCCCTACAACGGAAGAGATCCTCGCTTTTACGCCTCCATCTACTACAACAACGCTCCCAGAACGCTCTCTTCCGGGAATATAGAGAAAGAGCTATATCCGTTAGATTTTATAGAAAATGCAGCGAATAATATTTCAGTTTCTGTTAATGGTGATGAAACCACTTTAACAAGCACCGGAGGTGATCCATGGATACATACCACCAAAATTGGGCGAGCATTAAATTCTGCCGGAAAAAGTGTGATCAGCTTTCAGTACAAGAGTAACAAAACAGTTACTGACGCTGAATTCTTTTTCTGTGTAGCAGGCGGTCCGCAGGGAGGTGTTGAGTCTGGCAGCAATATTACAATTGAAAAAGCCTCCGAATGGAAAAGATTCGAATACGATCTCTCTACGGCAATAACCACTTGGGGGTTTGGTGTGAATGCGAGCGGCGGAGCAGCTCCTGAAAATCATTTCTTGCGGTTTGATCCCACAAGAGGAGAAGGGTATGAGATAACCATTAAAGATTTCCAGATCGAAACTTCTATACCACCTCAAGCAGCAACTCCTGTCGAAACTTTTGTAGGAGGTAATTGTGGAATTTCAAATGATATCACGCAAACCCGATTTACCCGTACGGGTTATTATCTCCGGAAATTTAATAATTACAAATCCAATGTAAATGTTGATGCCGACGGATTAATGAAAATCTTTAGATTGGCAGAACTATATCTAAACTTTGCTGAGGCTGCTTCAAATGCTGTTGGCCCCGATGTAGCCGTGGAAGGGAAAGCGAGCGGAATAGGCGCCCTTTCAGCAAGAGAAGCTGTAAATATAGTTCGGGTACGGGCTGATATGCCTCCATTGCCTGCAGGTCTTTCGAGTGAAGAGTTTCAAGTTCGATATCGCAACGAAAGACAAGTGGAGTTAGCTTTTGAAGAGCATCGTTTTTTTGATGTAAGAAGGTGGAAAATACTGAACGAAACCGACAAGTTTGTTACAGGTATGAGAATAACAAAGAATGGAGAAGAGTATATCTATAATAGGATAAAATTACAAGATCGTGGAACCAATGCAGATAAGTATCTGATGTTTCCTATCAACCTTTCTGAAGTGACTAAAATGGAATCTTCCACTGGCGAAAACTGGCAGAATCCAGGTTGGTAATACTTGTTTCATCTAATATTTTTTAATCAAAACTTAGATGAATCCGGACATACATTCCGAGAACTCTGAAAATTTTGGAAAAAAACGATAGGGTTGTTGGAAAAGAATATCAACTTCCTACAAGATTTTGCTAAGTAGTTAGACGATCTTGCCTATATTTGGAAAAAATGAAACATCTCAATGCTTTTCAGTGGAACCAACTATCCATAATTCAATTATGAAGGTAATAAAAACTTTCTTTTTAATATGTGTGTTAGGATCCCTCTGTGGAAGTGGATTATCGATTTGGGCTCAATCAATTATCCTCACCAGCGATCAACAATTAACAGACTTGATTGATCCCGACAAGGAGATAGACTTATCTATCGGATACAATAAGGACATCCGAAGTTTGAGACAAATTTGTGAAGAGAATAGTAGACGTGGGTCTGAAGAATTAATCGTCGCTTTCGACGAATTTTTCAGGCAATACCGCAATGATTCGGGAATTGAACGGCAGTTGACACCCGATATGGAGGAATATGTGGATAAAATCAAGATCGTAAGCGACTTTGCGAAGCGATACGACCTTGGATTGTGTTTGAGCCTGCTTAGTCCTATAGAACTGGGACATGCATATAAAAAACAGACTGGTAACAGCGGACGCTGGCTGGCTTACAAAGTAGGATTTAGGGATGCCAATACTGGTAAGTTCAACCTTCCTATCTGGCAGCAGCTTTACTGGACCAACAACAAAGGCAAATCGCCTGTAAAGTTGAAAAGCGTCAAAGCTTATGCCTTTAAAGAAAGCGGCGGACACATTCCCTATCGTGTGGTTAAGCCGGAGAACATAGTGCCTTTGACTCAAGTGGAGTACGAATCAACCGATACAATGACCTATGCTACGCATGGGATAGGACAGAGCATTGAGATGCGCCTGCTGCACGTTTCTGGTGAAGAGCCCTGTGTGTCTGGGTACGACCGGGTAATGGTTATGCTCGAATATGAAACTCAAGAAATGGATTATTTCAACGATGATGCGCCGATTTTTCTCAAGGCATTGATGAAAAAATACTACGATAAAGGTGTGAACCTGACGGCGCTGTACTCCGACGAAATGCATATCCAGCAAGACTGGAGCTATTTCAGTCACCACGAGAACGGACAGTTTGCCGAACGTTATCTCACAAGAAGCATGGCTGAAACGTACTCCCGAAAATTCGGGCAGCCGTTCGAGGACAAATACCTGCTTTATTTCGTTTACGGCGCGCCCAATTTCGAGCCGTTCGCCCATTCAGTACTCAACGTGCAGTACGTGATGGGACCGGAACCGGAAGACATTCACCGGACGTTCCTGTTGCGCGACCGTTACTATAAATTGTTGAACAACGGAGTCGTTGACCTGTTCAAGGAGGCGAAAACATACGGCGAGTCATTGTTCAAACGCGAGTTGAAAACCGGCGCACATGCTTCCTGGGCCGAAAGCCCGACTATTGATCTGTGGAACACGGAAAGGTTGCCCGGATTCCCCTCGCAATACGAATATACGTCTAATTTCGTGTGGAGTAACACGGTACACCAAGCGGCGGCGGCTTGTTACGACTATTTCAAGTGGGGTGAATACTTGCAACCAACCGGTAATGATTTCGCGGAATGTGGCTGGAGCGATCGCAACTATTATGGTGCGGCGATGGCCGCATCTATCGGAGTGATCAACAAATACCCGAGCGCTTATGCGGCAGCTTGGGGGTTCCCTGACAAGGCGCTGGAACGCCGGATGGCCATCGACTATGCTTTCGGCGCCCAGCCGCCCCGCGACATCTCTATGATCACAGGAGGTGTTCACCGTGATGTGGATGTGTTGACACTCTATCCCTTGAGTTTGGTAGCGGTAGAAGAACGCTTCGGCAGTTGGATTACCCAATATGGCTATACCAACTATCTTACCGCCGAAAAATTGGTAGAAATGGGCGAGGCATCGGTTGATGGCAAATTAAAGGTAAAAGACAAAACCTACGGCACATTGGTTGTGCTTTTTGAACCCTTACCGGAAAAAGGACTACTCGATATGCTGGCGCAGTTTATGAAAAATGGAGGTAAAGTGCTCTGGTTCGGCCCTCCACCGTTGCTCGACTCGGAAGGACTCGATTGTACGGCGCAATGGCAACAACTGGCGGGAATTAGCTACCAATACGACAACTATATGGGTGAAATCGCAACGGGCAAGGAAATCACTTTCAAGGAAAGTTTCTCTGCTGTTCCACCACAAACCATTCTGACCGATTTTCTCGTGGACCGGATCTATCCGGTAGACTCCAATGATAATGAAGTCGTCGCACTATGTGACGGTAAAATCGTCGGAGTAAAAACCGATCATGGAAAAGGGACATTCTACTATCTTGGATACCGTCCGCGTGATGATCAGTCGCAGAGCCTCGGTTACGAAACGCGCACCTTGTTCGAACTGCTTCATGCAGCCGATGCATATCCCGCTACAGGACGCGTGACGGGCGTTAACGATAACCCTTCAGTGGTGTCGCGTACTTCCGCTTACTTCGTAACCGCATTTCCAAATACCACAACGATGGTAGTACGACATTATCGCACACATTGCGAAAATTGGGAAGGAGGATTCTCCCGGAATGCCGAAAAAGATGCACAAGCTCTCGCTGACAACCCATTACCTACCGACATCATTGATCTTAACAATATAGCTATCAACGGACACAGAATCACATACAATGGAAAACTTTCAATGGCTTTCAGAACTGGCAATAATAACCGTCTGACAGCCTTTATCGGTAGCCATTGTAAGGATATCGTAATTGATGGTCATAAATATTCCTTCGCTGAGCAACCGCTTACGAAAATTGTCTTCATTCCCGAAACAAATGATAAAGGAACTGTTTACCAAATACAGATCACGGGGACAGGTCATGTTAGATTGCCCATCGCGGCAGGCGGAAAATCACCCGTCGTGAAATTGGGTGAAAAGATTATTCCTTCGGAAGTGAAGGGAGAGTCGTTGTTGCTCGAAATTGACGGCTCACTCTCGGGAAAATGGCTCCAAGTAACACGCTAACATAGTTAATTCATAATAATCCGAAATTCTCATGTATAGAAAAATTCAAAACTTGCGCTCCAGTAGATTACGTTATCAAATCCGTTTTATTCTTTTTGTGATCATGGTTCTATCGATTTCATCATGGCAAACAAAAGTATATCAGAATATCGTTATTGATGAACTGCGATGCCACAATTTAACCGACCCTGAAGGGGTTGATTTTCCGTTATTAAGCTGGGAAATAAAAACTTCGGAGGAAGGTGTTTCTCAAACTGCCTGGGAAATTGAAATAGCGTCCCGTAGAGATTTGCTTCAAAAAGGAAAAGCGGACGTGTGGAAGTCGGGAAAACAACTCTCCGACAAACAATTCAATATCAAGCCGGAATTATCCTTGAAAGAAGCGACCCCTTATTACTGGCGGGTAAGAATTTGGGATAACTCCGGTAAAGTTAGCCGCTGGAGCGATCCTGCGTATTTTTCTATCGGACTGTTAAGCGAAACATTATGGATGGCAAAATGGATAACGTACCCTTACTCTAAAGAACAGCCTCTGCCTTATTTTAGGAAGGCATTTGAATTAAACGACAAACTTCCGACAAAAGCAATCGCTTATTTCTGCGGTTTAGGCGCTGGCGAGCTCTATCTGAACGGACAAAACGTCGACTCTACCCGTTTCTTGGATCCGGCACAAACCAATTACGAACAATATGCTTTATATAGCGCATTCGATGTAACGGAATACCTGCAAAAAGAGAGTAACTGTATAGGAGTTATGCTTGGCAACGGATGGTTCTCACAAGACAAAGCCTGGGGAGGCCTTTCATACGGCGACCCGATGTTTCGGCTTCAGCTTGTGATGTTTTATAAGGACGGTAGCCGCAGGATATTGGGAAGCGATGAAAGCTGGATGTGGAAAGAAGGTCCTGTTTGCGAAACAAATATTTACCTAGGGGAAAGTTATGATTCCCGCCGGGAAATAAAAAATTGGAATATGCCGGGCATGTCAACCGACGGATGGCAACCCGCGTTGCCGGCGTCGGAAAACACACCTTCCCGCTTGATGCCTCAACTGATAGAACCCATCCGAAAAAAAGAAGTCCTATCGGCGAAAAAAATTTGGCAAGACCCATTCGGCAACTGGATTTATGATTTTGGCGTGAACGTAGCGGGCATTCCGCTATTAGAGGTTCAGCAACCTGAAGGCACACACATCACCATCCGTTTTTCCGAAGAAGTCGATACAACCGGGAGTTTGGATTTTGAATCCACCGGCTGGATTCACCAAGGCCGCATATTCCAAGACGAATATACCTGCAAAGGAGGTTCGATAGAACGCTGGTCGCCACGATTCACTTATCACGGTTACCGGTATGCCGAACTCTCCGGAATTTCAGAAGAGCCGAATGAAACAACCCTCAAACTGGTGACGGTTCATTCCGATGTAGAAAACAGCGGCACTTTTGAATGCGCCGATGAGCAAATTAACACGTTGCACGAGATGGCGGTACGAACCGTCAAAAGTAATCTTCACGGTATACCGACCGATTGTCCCACGAGAGAGAAGTGCGGATGGTTGGGCGATGTCCATGCCTACGTAAAAATGGCTGCTCTGAATTTTCAAATGGATAATTTTTGGCAAAAATATCTTGAAGATATCCGTTCAGGCGCTTCAAAAGAAGAAAAAAACACCTTGTTTCATGAAAGATATAACAACACTTTCTATTTTGAGGATAAACCGGCCGGAATACCCTATATGATCGCTCCGGGAAAACGCCTTTGCGGAGTGGCCTCCCCGGATTGGGGTACAGTGTTGGTACAACTCCCGTGGTGGATGTATGTGTATTACGGGAACCGGAAAATACTCGAGGAGTATTACCCGTTGATGAAGCAATGGACGGAATATGTGGAATCGTTAGCAAAAAATAAAGAACGAACAAAAAAATACAATCCGGAAACAACGTCCATTGTTTATCAAGGACTTGGCGACTGGTGCCTACCTACGTATCAATCGGCAGACAATCCCCTCGTTGAATTTACTTCCACGGCTTTTCATTATCTCGATACCCATATTATGGAACAGGTTGCCCGTTTACTGGGAAAAGAAAGCGATGCAAAAACATTTGGGGCAAAAAAAGAAGAAATAGCGCATGAAATCATCGCAACGATGTACGATCCCATGAACAAGACTTTCGGGACGCAGACAGCAGATGCCATGGCTCTCGATTTAGGATTCGTCCCTTCGGGAGACGAAGAAGCCGTCGCGGATGCCATTGTCCGGAATATGAATGAAAAAAGTGAAGGGTTTATGTATTGTGGAATATTCGGATTGTGCCGGATGGGAAGTATGCTCGCCCGAAATGAAAACGCTCAGGCTGCATGGAATATGTTTACGAAAAAAGGGGAAAACAGTTTCGAGTGGATGTGGAAATCGGCACAAGCCACATCGCTATGGGAAATCTTGCCGGTTAACGAAATTACACGGAAGTCGGCTGCGGAAGCATCCTATAACCATCCGATGCAGGCAGGTTTCGATGTTTCCTTCTTTGAAGATATCGCCGGCATACGCCCCGATTCTGCCGGTTACGGATTTAAGGTCATTCGCTTCCAACCTTTATTCTGCGATTACCTGCCTTGGGCGAAAGCCAGTATTCGTTCCCCCTTCGGCGAAGTGATAAGCAGTTGGAAAAAAGAAAAAAACAGATTCGACTGGGAAATTACCATTCCGCCCAATTCAACCGGACTGGTAACATTTCCTTTCGACGGAGTATTTACGGTTAACGGGAAAAAATTGGAAGATTGCAACTTCTCACGGATTGAATCGACCCCAGGAAATGTCAGTTACAAGTTTCCTTCCGGTCATTTTCATATTTATAGTCAAAAGTAAAAACGATATGCAAAATAGAACAACTTCAATCACAATTATCTTTTTGTTTATAGCATTCAACATTTTCTGTAGCAATAATAAAGATATCCCTTCAAAAAAGAGTTTCCGGGGCGTCGTTCTTTATCCGAGCGATATCCTTTCTATCGGAGCTGAAAAAACGATTGCTATTTTGAAAGAAGCAGACATCAATCTAATAGGAATACATTCCAACAGCATAACGGAAAATTTAGACAGCCTTCGATTATTCCTTGAAAGCAATGAAGGTAAGTTATTCATGAATTTATGTAAGGTAAATAACATAGATATTGAATATGAATGTCATGTATTACAAGAAATTCTTACCCGTACATTGTTTAAGGATCATCCTGAATATTTTCGTGTCGATACAAATGGAATAAGAACGACTGACTGGAATATGTGTTTCTCTTCCGACGAAGCATGGGATATTATAGAAAGGAATATGACGGAATTGCTCAAATGGATCAAACCTACTACAAACCGTTATTTTTTTTGGACAGATGATTCATACGATGGATTTTGTCATTGTGAAAAATGTAAAATATATTCACCGAGCGATCAAGCCTTAATTTACGAGAACAGAATGTTGAAGATCATTCGCAAAATCAATCCAAAAGCCACTTTGGCTCACTTAGCTTATGCGAGTACTTTAAACGCACCGAAAATAATTACACCCGAAAAAGGAATATTTCTTGAATTTGCACCCATTGGCCGCAATTATGTGAATCCATTGCCATCTGAACAATACGAAGCATTAAAAGAAAATCTAACGGTTTTTTCAAAAGAAACCGCATGCATACTGGAATATTGGTTGGACGCGTCCATGTTTTCAAACTGGAAAAGAAATGAATGGCGTAAAATCCCTTGGAATGCCGGCTATTGCAAACGGGATGTTGAAATATATAGAAAATTAGGCATAGATTCTTTTACAACGTTCGCTACATGGATGTTGCATCAAAACTATTTTGATTTATACGGTGAAAATGAAACAATCGCCGTATTGGATGAGTATGGCGCCATATTAAAAGCACGAAAATAACAAAGTCAAAAAAACCGGCTTATCAAAAATCGTAGTATTTGTATCATTTTTTGCAATATATATTCGATTGTAATCCTTATTTTTGCGTCGTTCAATAAAAAGAACTATGATACCAGCGTTTTACAACATTCAATTATCAAAGAAATAAATTAAAAACATAAGCATGGCATGAACTACAAAACATTATTTTTTGCGATTTTCTTAATACCGGCATTTTTTTTATTACCCGCCTGTAAAAATAATCATAAGAAAAATCAAGAAACGCCGGAATACACCGTCGCGGCATTCTATTGGCCGGCTTACCACTACGAACCTCGCGCAGAATTCCTCTTTCCGGAAAAGAAAGGTGAATGGGAAATCATTTATAATGCCAAAGCGAAGGAAGAAGGACACCGACAGCCGAAAGTCCCTTTATGGGGTTACCAGAATGAGGCAAATCCCGAAGATATGGATAAAAAGATAGAGACCGCCTTAGAATATGGAGTGAATACTTTTATCTTCGACTGGTACTGGTTCGATAAACAACCCTTCCTGGAGGATTGCATCAATAACGGCTTTCTGAAAGCCAACAACGGGCGCATGAACTTCTATCTGATGTGGGCGAATCACGATGCGACCACTTACTGGGATGTGGATAATCCGCGTAAAGACTCGGTCATCTGGGACGGCGAAGTAGATCGCGAACAATTCAATATCGTGGTGAACAGAGTGATCAATCAATATTTCAAAGACCCGTCCTATTACAAAATAAACGACGAACCGGTCTTCTGCATCTACGAACTGAACACGCTCATCAACGGCTTGGGAGGCCCCGAACAAACAAAGGAAGCGTTGGATTATTTCACACAAAAAACCAAAGAGGCCGGATTTCCAGGACTGCATCTGCAAAGTATCTTATGGGAAGCGCTACCAAGCTCGATTGAAGGCGTACCCGGCGACAGCATTCAAAGCCAGAGCGAAGTATTGTCGTATTTCGGATTCAAAAGCCTGACGAATTATTGCTGGGCTCACCTGCAAAATCCCGATGGGGATTATGAAGTATGGGGTGATGCTTCAACGAATATGTGGAACAAATTCGGGAAAGATTTTTCCATGACCTATTACCCGAACATAACGGTTAGTTGGGATGCCAACCCCAGATTTCCCTTCAAAACGGGTTATATTACCAATTCCACTCCGCAAAAATTCGAGAAATATCTTGTCAAAGCCAAAGAGTTTATCGATAAAAACAACATACAACCCAAAATAGTGACGATCAATGCATGGAACGAATGGTCGGAAGGCAGCTATCTGGAACCGGACACTATTTGGAAATATCAATATCTGGATGCAGTAAAGAACGTTTTCGGCACACCATCTTCTAAAAAAGAATGAAAACAATCTATTATTTTTTATTGATTTCGGCATCCGCTTTTCTCTGTGCATCTTCGTGCAAGGAAAAAAACATCGAGAACTTTGAAGAGGGAACTCCCGCCAACGAACAACCATCGGCCGAGGAGATCGCGTTCGTTCAACCGTACGCGGGCGCAGATGAACTGGGACGAGTTTTGCCCGGTAACAAAGAAACCGGTAACTTGAGAAAAAACCGGCAAGTGGCTATGTTCTATTTCCTATGGCAAGGCGATCCCATCTCGAAAACATCGGAACATGCGTGGGATCTGAGTAAAATAATTCCGGCACATCCCGAAGCGCTTGAAGACGGAGACAGTCCGCACTGGGGTTCTGCTTCGCGAGGATTTTATTATTTCTGGGGAGAACCTATTTACGGTTATTACAGCGGAGAGGATTATTGGGTACATCTTAAAAGCATGCAGTTATTGACGGATGCCGGGGTGGACTTTTTAGTGCTGGACGCAACGAACACCGTTATTTACGAAAAACAATCGGCAGTCCTGATGAAAGCGATCAAGTCTCTGCAGGATCAGGGGAAAAACCCTCCCCGAATCGTCTATTACACGAATACGGCTTCGGGTGATACCATGCAACGGATATACAATGCTTTTTATAAATCCGGAGCGCCTTATTATTATCCGTCGACATGGTATTATCTGGGAGGAAAACCCTTGATCATCGGAAGGACAAAAGAAGCCGAAGGAAAAGATTTCGAATCGTTCTTCTCTTTCCGGGAAGCCCAATGGCCCAACGAACCCGATCAACCGAACGGTTGGCCGTGGATCGATTTCCGCCGCCCGCAATCGGTTTACACAAACTTGAAAGGCGAACGGGAAATCATCAACGTGTCGGTAGCACAGCATCCCAATCCGGCAGCCGGAATGGGCGGATCGGCCTTTTACGGTAATATGGATAATTGGGGAAGAAGTTATCGAAACGGATCGCACGGAAATCCGGAAACCGATATCCGTTACGGCTACAATTTCCAGGAACAATGGGATTACGCCCTCAAACAAGATGTCCCCTTTGTGTTTGTCACCGGATGGAATGAATGGATTGCCGGGCGCTGGGGAAGCACGGATGGGAACCCCGAACATTCGTATTTCTGTGACCAGGCCAGCCCCGAATACAGCCGCGATATTGAACCGACTTTTACGGCAGGCCTGAGAGATAACTTTTACATGCAGTTGACAGCAAACATCAGACGATATAAAGGCGTAAACGCGGTGCCGTCGGCGAGCGCCCCTAAAAAGATCGAAAACTTTTCGGATTGGAACAAGGTGAAGCCTGTCTTTACGGATTATGTAAATGATACGGCGCACCGGAATCATCCGGGAGCCGAATTGAATCCCTCAAAAACATATACGAACACAACCGGCAGGAATGATTTTTATATTCTGAAAGCGGCACGCGATAAAGAGAATCTTTATTTCTATGCCGAAACGTCCGATGATATCACAGATAATCCGGGGAGTAATTGGATGAGGCTTTATATCGATAGCGACCGTAACCACCACACCGGTTGGTACGGATATGATTACCGCATCGATGGAGGCACGCAATTACAACGTTACGATAATGGTAAATGGATTACCTTTAAAACCATTGCTCTTGCTCAAGAAGGGCAAAAGCTGATGATTTCTTTTCCGGCTTCTTCCATCGGCTTAAAGACATCCGATCTTGATTTTGAATTCAAATGGTCGGACAATATGCAAGACGAAGACGACCCGATGGACTGGTACCTCAATGGCGACGTTGCTCCCGGAGGGCGCTTCAACTATGTATATCGGACAGGGAGAAGTGGAAAATGAGAAATTAGAAGTGAGAAAGATGTATAAATACTGGATATCCGTTTTTTTGTTTCTTTTTACATGGGGTTTACATGCGCAGGATACGGATTTTTACAAAGATTATCGTGTCCGTTGGCTGGAAAAAGCCGAAGCAAACACCCCTCAACTCGTCTTTACCCAAAAAGCGCCTTTGCAGACGGTAAAGATTGTTCCCGATCAACAAGCTTTTCAAGGATGGAAAGTTGAGCCGGCTTCGAAAGAAAATATACTCTCGTTCTATGGGAACTCCTTTCGTGATCAAACGGAAATCATTCTTGATTTCGGAGAACACGTGACGGGATATTTCTCTTTCTCTCTGGCCCCCATCGGTACTGTGGCGGACGCTCCCGTACGGTTGAAATTCACTTTCGGCGAGACTCCTTCCGAAATAATGACGCCGTTCGATCCGTTTCCGGGAGGCCTTTCCCGGGCATGGATGCAGGACGAAACGGTAACCGTTATGACCCTGCCTTCCACCACAACTATTCCACGACGGGTATCTTTCAGATATGTAAAAATAGAACTGACGGCAAAACCATCTTATGCTTTCGGATTCACAAGCATGTACTGCAATGCCGGCACTTCGGCTGCAACAGCGGTCGCGCCCCTACCCTCCGGCGTTGATCCGATGATCCGGAAAATTGATGAAACGTCGTTAAATACATTGAAAGAGTGTATGCAGACCGTCTTTGAAGACGGCCCGAAAAGAGACCAGCGCTTATGGATCGGTGACCTGTATCTTCAGGCAATGGCCAATTACTATTCGTTCAAGCAGATCGAATTGACTAAAAGATGCCTGTATCTGTTAGCCGGATTGAGCCATCCCAACGGCTATCTACATCCTTGTGTATATGAAACTCCGGAACCTCACGGCGATTCCCGGTTATTCCTTTTGGAATATGCCTTGCTTTATAACGTCACACTGAAAGATTATCTGGAAGCCACCGGCGACAAAGAAACCGCCGGCGATTTATGGGTGGTCGCGAAAAAGCAACTCGATATTATTCACACGTATTTGCAACCCGACGGATTAATGGATTTTAAAAAGGCTAACAAAGAATGGTGGATCCATATCGATTGGAAAGATAATCTGTATAAGGAGGTTTCGTTGCATGGAGTGTCGGTATTCGCA
Organism: Limibacterium fermenti; assembly: GCF_041902845.1. Classification (GTDB taxonomy): domain Bacteria; phylum Bacteroidota; class Bacteroidia; order Bacteroidales; family Dysgonomonadaceae; genus Limibacterium; species Limibacterium fermenti. The sequence continues at coordinate 1,518,394 of NZ_CP159486.1, read as the reverse complement.
TTAAAAAACACCTATGAGTTAGCAAAACTGCTCGGAAAAGAACAGGAAGTATCCGAACTCCCCGCTTTAATAGAAAAAATGACTAAAGCCGCCTACCGCCGTTATTACGATAAAAAGACAGGTTTTTTCACCGGGCTTGAAAACAAACAAATATCGTATGCCTCCCAAATATGGATGGTATTAAGTGGAATCGCATCGAAAAAAGACGCCCGGAGAGCTTTGCAAAATTTAAGCCGTTCGGAAAACGTTACGACTCCGGGATCGCCTTATTTGTACCATTATTACATTCAGGCACTCATTGACGCCGGATTGCAAAAAGAAGCAAAGGAGATACTGACCTCTTATTGGGGCGGAATGATTGAAAAAGGAGCGGACACGTTTTGGGAAGTATATGACCCCGGCAATGATTATCTGTCGCCTTACAATTTTCATCCGTTAAATAGTTACTGCCATGCATGGAGTTGTACTCCCCTATATTTTATCCGCAGATATCCTGAAATTTTCCAACATTAAATTATTTATTTATCCATTATGAATATCAAATTAATCTATCTTTTTTGTCTTGCATTTTGCCTGCCACTTTTTGGCGGGGCACAGGAACTGCCTATCGTCCCAAAACCACTGCATGCACAGGTAAAAGGTGGTGATATTGCGTTAAAAAATGGCCTCCGTATTTATCTTGATCCGGACGCCCAACTGAACAAGCTCTATATTTCGTCTATCTTTTACGAATTGGGGATCCAGACTTCTTTCACATCCAAAAGCGATGCCGATCTTGTCGTAAAGCTCAACGAAAAAGCATCGCCAAGCAACGAAGGATATCGATTGACGATAGGAAACAAACATAAAAACCGGATCACAGCCGAAGCTTCAACAAAAAACGGATTATTGTACGCATTGCAATCGCTCCGGCAGATCATAAAGAACGATCAGGGAAAATTCAGCGTCCCTGTTTGTACCATCGAAGACGAACCGGCCTTTCCCTGGCGGGCGTTTATGCTCGACGAAAGCCGCCACTTCCACGGAATGCACGTAGTAAAAGGATTGCTCGATGAAATGGCCCGCCTCAAACTGAATATCTTTCACTGGCATCTGGTGGACGACCCGGGATGGCGTATCGAGATAAAACAATATTCGGAGTTGACGACCATCGGATCCAAACGCGACTTTTCCCATAAACAGGTGGCGGAAGAATGGGATAAGCTATATCCAAATCGAAAAATGTTTTATACTCAGGACGAAATCAGCGAAATTGTACGCTATGCCGCCGACAGGGGCATCCAAATCATGCCGGAAATAGAAGTCCCAGGGCATGCTTCCGCAGCCATCTATGCCTACCCTTGGCTCGGATCTTCGAGCCGCTCGCAGGGATACGGCGTATGGGGCGACTTATACAACGTAACCGATCCGAAAGTGGAGGAATTCCTGCATCATGTGTTGGACGAAGTGATCGCCCTGTTTCCTTCCAAGCTTGTCCATATCGGGGGTGATGAAGCGAATTATACACACTGGCAGAATAATCCGGAGATCGTAGCTTTTATGAAAGAAAACAATATACCTACATTTTCCGACCTGCAGGTATGGTCTATCAACCGTTTCTCCCGCTATTTATCCGCCAAAGGAGTACGGATGATGGGATGGAACGAGATCACGGGCGACAATATCCGCGGGGAGGAGCACATGCAAGCCAGCCAATCCGAGCAACTAGCTCCCGGAACGATCGTCCACTTTTGGGACGGCGACATCAGTCTCGTGAACAAAGCCATCGAAAAGGGGTATGACGTGGTCAATTCGAACCGTCACTTCACATACCTTGATTATGGGTACGACCGTATATCGCTTCAGCAGGCTTATTCGTTCGATCCCATCCCCGAAGGATTGAAAAAAGAAGACGAACCCAAGATTCTGGGATTGGGCTGCCAAATGTGGGGAGAATATACGCCGAATACGGCCAGGGTCTATTATCAGACTTTCCCGAGAATCGCAGCTTATGCCGAAAGCGGATGGACATCCCGCGAGAATAAAGATTACGAGGACTTCATCCATCGATTCCGGAACCTGAAAACTCTTTGGATGGACAAAGGATTTCTCAAAGATCAACCTCATGAATAAACGGATAATGATTCGTACCGTCAATTAACCGATGCGAAGCGACTTGCTGACAGTTAGTTCCCATGCGATATCTTTTTTACGCATATTTCATAGCGTATATTTTAATCCCGCCATTATATTCCGGGGCATACCCGCCCATTTATATACATTATTGTACGCACCATACCAATAGTCTTTGTCTGCAATGTTTTTTATATTTACACTTAATGTAAGTTTCTGATAACTATACTGTAATCCGGCATCCAGAAGAAAATAAGCGGGTAACGTAAAATTCTTTTGCAGTGTATTTTGTTTGCTTACAAACGTATATCCGCCCAGAAGGGACAACCCTCTCAAAAAACCTTGTGCAAAACTGTATTTCAACAATCCGTTGGATGTGTGCCCGGGTGCATTGTTGGCTATGGTTCCTACTTCTTCCGGCACGCGGCTTTTGGTAATTTTAGTCTCGTTGTATGCGTAAGATGTCGATAGGCTGAAATTCGGCAAGATGTTCCCGTTTAGTTCAATTTCTACACCCCTCGAACGATTCTCGCCCTGTTGAACAAACAGGTTGGGATTGGAAAGATCGTTTGCATTTACGGCGACGTTATCCAATGTAATTTGATAAACGGCAAGCGAAGCCGAAAGCCGGTTTTGGATAATATCCGACTTCAACCCCACTTCGAAAAGCTGACTGGTTACAGGCTTAAACTTATCGGTAAATATTTGCAATTCTCCCGCAGCTTCAAAGGGATCAAACCCTTTATTAAAAGTTGCATATACGGCAATATTGGATTGAAGAAGGTAAGTTAAGCCGATGCGAGGGAGAAATACATTTTGCTTTATCGCTTCTTCATCATCTTCATCATCTGTGCTGCGGTAGCATTCATTCCTTATTCCCACTAACAAAATCCACTTGTTCCATTTAATCATATCCTGAAGATAAATACCTTGTGTATAATATCGTTCACCATCCACTTCCATTGCTTCCGAATCATATTCCGATAATTTGTACCGATCGACGTGCCTTTTTGCATATTGCGGCTGAAGCAGGCTGAACCGGCCTACAATACCCGACCCATCGCCAAATCGGTCGGGTATTTCATAGTATTTTTGATTTAAATCCACAGAGGTATGCACAAAATCGTATCCGCCAAGCAGTCGGTGCGAGAAAGGGCCTGTTTTTATGTCGTATGTAAGAAATGCCGATACGGTATTGGTTGCCGTATTGTATTTCCATGTTGTATAATTCAAATTCACAGAGTCGTTCGACGCATAACTTTCAAAACCATGATTCGCCACTTTTTGTCTTGTAAGGTAATTCAAATAGCCTAAATTGAAATGCAAATCGCCGGTTATCTTATATTTGACTGATACCGTTGAAGCTATATCCGTTTCCTTTAAATAATCCCCGGGTTGACTCAGGTTTAGTTTTTTCGAGGTCGCTTTCAAGTCATCGTTGTCCGTTAGGCCGGGTTGCCCCCGATCTAAAACGCCATAGACAGCCGATATTGAAAAATCGGCGTTCACTTCCAATTTATCATTTGGGAAAAAGCTGAAAGAAGGAGCTATTTGCCATGATTTGCCATCCGATTGATACCGGAATGATTTGTTTTGGTCATATCCTGCATTCAAACGCCCTAAGAATTTATTCTTATTATCCAAAGCGCCTGTAATACCGCCTTGTATGCGAAAATGCTCCCACGAACCGGCAAATAATTCGATATCGGCAACCGTATTCTTCAAGGGTTTTTTGGTGATCATGTTAATTGTGCCGCCCGGGTCGCCGTTTCCATACAAGGTGGAAGATGGGCCTTTCAGGATTTCTATTTTTCCAATATTTAAAAGCAGCGGATTTGTATAAGTCGTGTTATATCCTCTCAAACCGTTTATGAGCCGGGCATTTTCGGCCCTGAATCCACGTATGGTATACTCGTCATAACCCGAATATTGACTTACACCGGCTACATTATCAACAGCATCTTTCAGATTGATAATCATTTTGTCACTTAACAACGCACTATTTACCGTAGATATGGCTTGCGGCACCTGGAGCGAGTAAGCTTCCACTTTTGTGCCCAGTGTAGAATAGTCGGTTTCGTAAGACGGATGCCCGACAACCCGCACTTCTTTTAGTTGTTTAAATAATTTTCCTATCAGTATTTCTCCCACATTCAATGTATTATTGATTGGAATTTCGACTATCTGTTCATGTATTTTGTCGGCAGATGAAACCACCAGGGTATCTGCGCCCGACCGGATGTTGTAAAAGGCGAAAAATCCTTCGGCATCCGTTGTCGTATTTTTTGAAGCTTTCAACAACGAAACTTTCAATCCCTCAACCGGCTGCAAATCGTCACTCATCACTCTTCCGGAGATATTTCCCCTGGCATTTTGCGCCGTCAAGTATATCGGCATCAAACAAAACAGAATAATCTGCAAAATGAATTTCATTTTCATTTTTAAATATTTATTTTTAGGCCTATATAATAGTTTCGTGTCGGCGCAGCATTATAATATCTTCCTCCATAAGCATTTATATCATTACCCAAACTGTACTTTCGATTTAGCAGATTATCTATTCCTCCATAAATTTCGAGGCTATTCATCTTCCGCGTCCAAAAGGTTTTACTTCCCCTTACTTGCAATAAATGATACGCTTTGCTAAACAGGGTGTTTGCGTCATCGAGCGGCGTTTTATCGTTAAATGTGTATTGTGCTGAAAAATGGAATGAAGATTTTAATTGAATCGCCAAACTGTTGGTGAGCACATGACGCGGGATGCCGGGGACGTTGTTTCCCGAATAATCTCCGTCTTCTGTCCGGTAATCTTTGTATTTGTAATGAGAGTAGGTGTAAGCCCCGCTCCATTTTACATTCTCAATAAAGGGAATGGGCAGTGAAAATAAACAGGAGTAAGAAATTTCAGCTCCTGTTTGGTCTGTCTTTCCAGAATTAACGAAGAAAGACGTTCCGTTTTCGTCTATCTGTGTAACAATACCATCTCGCATTTTAGTTGAATAGGCAGAAGCATCAATAATCAGGGCATTGTTAAAAGCAAATAATCTTGCCCCGATCTCCCTGTTCCAGCCATATTCGGCCTTAAGGGAACTATATATTTTATTGTTTGCCGGCCTTACCTCGGCGGTTGTGGGAGGAGAGTATCCTTTGCTTAAGGTAAAACGGAACAGCAACAAATCGTTTAACCTATAGTTGCAGGCAAAATGAGGCATCGCCACCGGTTTAAAATTGTTTTTGATATGGGTCGTATCTTTAAAGTGATAGCTGTAATAATTGTAGGACAGGGCCGCCTCGAATATAATACGGTGCTTCCATTCAACCCGGCCTTTTACGAACCAAAAATATTGGGTTGTGAGTATATCGCTATATGCCTGTAGGTTTCCGGCTATTCCGGCTTTGTTATCGAAATTATGAATATCCGATGATAATCTTTGCCACTCCATGCCGGCGTTGGTTGACCATCTTAATTTTTCACTTATCGTATCGGCGTTTTTTAATGTAAAGTAAGAGCGGAATCCCCAATTGTCCTCTTTTCGTTTTTCGTAATTTGTTATGGCCCTATTCGTATAATCAACAAAATTACCCCATGCCGACGAAGTGTTGGAGAGCATCGAATTAACGGCGATTTTATTTCTTAAACCGACGAAATACATTACATTGTGCGAACCGGTCTTTTGTTCTTGCGCTCCCGGAAGCCGGGATGTTGCCGGCCTGGCTTGTTCCGGGTTCTCATTAAACTGTTCAAGCGTTAAACCTCCCGGAGTGCGGTATGAAATATCGGAGAAGAAAGCGTATATATCTAAAAAGCCTTTTTTTGAATAATTCCAATTGTCTGACAGTTGACTGAAAAATTTATTATTTTGCGTATTCTGGCGGTAACCGTCGCTTCTCTGCCATGATTGTTTGAGCGATATAAAATGATTCCCGGCATTTCCGGAAACGGACAAATTATCCCCAACGGTTCCAAAAGAGCCTGCATAGGTGTTGAGCTGTGTTTTATCGTTATTTTCGACATCGCTTTTTAAGAAGACAACTCCGCCCGAATTTGCTCCGAATAAACTGCCGTCGGGGCCTTTTAATACTTCTATGCCTTGGAGATCATTCATGTTTAATGCATTCAGATAGGTATTTCCTCCGGCGTCGGTAAAGGGGAATTCGTTGTAATACACCTTAACATTGCGAACGCCATAAGGAGAACGCACCAAACTGTTTCGTATCGACAAACGATAACTTCCCGGAGACCGTTCTTCCATGCGTATGCCGGGTAACGTATTGAATGCGCCAACCATCGAGGATGGGGCTTGCATTTCGATTTGCGTAGTGGTGAGTAGACTAACGGATGCCGGCGTTTCCCAATATAATTGTCTGTCCAAATAACCTGTGACTTGGATTTCGGGTAAAGTTGAAATAAGCGTATCTGTTCTTACATCTGTGCTATCGACGGACATTTGTTGCGCTTTTAAATGAGGAATAAAAAGCAATAAAATAAAAATGGTTATATCGGAATATTTATTCAAAATCATTTTTCCCTTGTAAATATTTCTTGTTTGGATGTCTAAACGTTTTTGCACTCTTTTACCATACCCTTGTCCGATACTGAAATTTAGGCATCCGGTAAGTTAAATTTCGGTACGATTAAAGAAGATGGTCCATAGGAAACAATTGAACCACCTTCTTCTAAATATTGTCTTTTGCCGAAAAAAAAAATCAGACAGACTAATTTACCACCGGTGTGTCAAGCACCGATCAATTCAAGGCAAAAATAAACATCTTACAAACTTTGGCCGTCGATTTCCAAAGGTCGGATTTCATACCGCCCGTAACAGCTAAATATTGCTTGCCGTTTACCAAGTAAGTTATCACCCCACCGCCATTAATAAGCCCGGTGTTTGTTTGCCAAAGGATTTTACCGTTTTCGGCATCGAAGGCATAAATGTCGCCGTTCATGGAAGAGGTAAATAACAGTCCGCTTGCAGTCGGCGTTACGCCCGAAAGCACAGGTCCCGGAGAATGATATTCCCATTTCAGACTGCCGTCCTTAGCATTAAACGCTTTCAGCCATCCTTTTGCCTCGGAGGCATCGTCCCAAACTATAGAGTCGGGTCCGAACCATGTAGCTCCCGGCGCAGGAATATTTGTTATCGCTTTTTCATATGGAGGTAACTTAACCTTCAGTCCCCAATCAGTCGTTCCGGTATAAATCACATCCAATAGAGGGTTATAAGCCGGACCATTCCATTCACTTCCGCCCAGATATCCGGGTTTGAAATAAGTTAAAACTTCACGAGACAAACTTACATCCGTGTTGATGCGTGTAGTAGTAGGGACTTCATATATTAAAGGTAATGTTCCGGCAGGGTCGGCAGCAGAAGCCGCATCAACAGCCGAACGGTCCAAGACGGACAATAAACCGTTTTTATTGGCAGAGGCAACGATTTTACGACCCTCTTTTGTATTTATTATTACCGGAGGAGCCGAAACGTCCCAATCATGAATATCATTTCTAACTAATTGTTTGTATCCAAGAAGCTTTCCCGTTTTAGTATCCAATGCTATCAAATAATTAAAAAACTTACGGTCTTCGCCTCTGATTTCAATATCCATATCCGGCGCCGGATTGCCGCTCGGGACATACAATACCCCTTTTTCGGTATCCAAACCGAATGATGTCCAATAGCCGCCTCCGGTTACAGGAAGTCCGGTAGATGTTTTTGGATTTTCTTTGTAATCCGGAACGGAGCAGAACGTCCATACGGTTTTTCCTGTTTTAGCATCCAACGCATAAACATAACCGACCACTCCCACTTGATCACCGCCGGCTATCCCGACAAAAATCAAATTATTCCAAACCAAAGGAGCCATTGGAATAGCCGCTCCCGGTGTACCCGAACCTAAATCCGTTTCCCACAAAATTTTTCCGTCTTTGGCATCCATTGCAAAAAAATGTGCATCAGACGAACCGCGAAACAGTTTTCCGTCTAAATAGGCAACGCCTCTGTTTGCACCATATCCGCGCGTCTTCGTGTTCGAGCGCACCTTTTTCCACAATAATTTGCCAGTAGCCGCATTAATGGCATACGTTACCGTGTCGGAAGTAAAATACATCTTACCGTCCAAGACGACCGGTCCCGTTTGAAACGAATTAATATCCGATGCCAAATCAAAAGTGGCAACCAACTTCAATTTGCTTACATTCTCTTTGGTAAACTGTGTAAGCGGTGAAAAACGATCTCCCGCCAACGTACGATTATAGTTGGGCCAATCGCTTTCCCTTACTTGCTGGGCTTTTATCTGAAGCGACGAAAAAGCCACCAAAATGCTTAAAATAATTACTTTTTTCATTTTCATATGCTTTAAAATACATGTATGATAATCGGTGCTTTCGCATCATTTAATCACTTTTCGGAAGAGATCTTAAAAATATAAGAAAAATATCGTTACAAAGGTAAGGGTTCTATTGGGAAAAGAAGAAGATAAAAATATAAAGTATACTAACTATTATTAATATACTTGTCTAATTATTTTTTTATACAGGTTATTCATTGGCTTTTTCGATGCAAACAAGTTTAACGGATATAGAAAACTCATTATCAATCAGAATCTATTTTTCATAAAACGAAAGGTTACATAATCAAACAATGAGGGAAAAGAATAAATATGTGCCGTCAGAAATAATTTTATCCATCATTTTTGGATTTATTTTCTAAATTCGATAATATCTTATCAAGTCGATCGTATATATTCAATCGCCAACCTCATTTATTTACAAGCCACATTCGTTTATCCTTTCGACAGTCGCATTTATTTGCCTGCCGATTGAATTTATTTTTTGAAAGTAGGATATATTCGAAAGCCGTTCGCGTTTATTTAAATGCCAGTCCGATTTATTTGGCCGCGATTCTTATTTGTTTTACATTCTGAATTGTTTTTCGACATTCATCGGCATTTCTTCATCGGTCATCAGTATTTATTTCATCGCCGGAAGCACTTGTTTTGCCCGCGACAGAATTTCTTTAGCCGCCGACATCATTTATTGGATATTCAACGGCTTTTACCATTCCGAACCCGATACTGTTTTTCACGCCAAGGCCGCATTCATAGGCAATCTTCATCAAGTCGGGCGGAGCCGTTAATGCGAGACGGCATAAGAATCCCCGGACCTTACTCTCCTGTGGGGTTCCGGTTTTGATGGTAATCAGCACAGGTTTGGCCTTCGACAACAACCGTACGGCGATCGCAACATCCTCTTGCGGATATATTTCTCTCGTAAAAGCATGGTATTTACTTATCAAATTCATTTGAATAAGTGACGGAGCGGATGAATGGTCGGGCGCAACATACGTTATCCGCCTTGCGTCGTCTCTATTCGCCAGACAAATAGGCGACAATGTTTCGAAAGCCATTGTACCGGTATAATCGGGCGGAGGCACCAGCGAGACTTGCTGCACTTCAAATCGCATGACGGCTTCGCGATTTCCGACTTCCAACGATTGGTCATGAAAAAGACCTTGTATAAATTCCGCCGTGCTGTTTTCGGGAAGAAACGAAATGTACCATTCGACATATTCCGACAACACCTCCATAAACCGTCCTTTTATAAGATATTGAGGGACGTAGAAACGCGAATAGGTAAACAAACGAAAGCGCTTTCCACTCTCATCCTCAAAGCCATTATTGTGCAGCCAGGCACTGAACGCACGATTGGCATTCGCCAGCACGCGATAAATGACGGCGCTTTGCTCGTATTGATAATTAAGCGGCAACAACCGCCCTGAAGAACGGGCTACACGAAGGGTTAACTTAAATCTCATGAGCTAATTTTCCATTTTCCAATTCGCTAATCTGCTAATTTGCTAATTTGCTAATTTGCTAATTTGCTAATTATATTACTTCTCCCTGAAAAACACATTTATCGGCGTACCGGTAAAACTCCAATTTTCGCGCATGCGGTTTTCGAGGAAACGCTTATACGGTTCTTTCACCCATTGCGGTAAGTTGCAGAAGAAAACGAATGTCGGCACCGCGGTATTGGGCAATTGCGTAATATATTTTATCTTAATATATTTTCCTTTGTTGGCAGGCGGCGGCGTCCGCTCGATCAAGGGCAGAAGAACCTCGTTGAGTTTACTCGTAGGAATCTTTCGCTTGCGGTTCTGATATACCTCTTTGGCCACATCCATCACCTTCAGGATACGCTGCTTGGTAAGCGCCGACCCGAAAATGATCGGGAAATCGACAAAAGGCGCCAACCGCTCGCGAATCGCATTCTCGAACATTTGAACAGCCGTATTGGTTTTGTCCTCTACCAAATCCCATTTATTCACTAAAACGACTAACCCTTTCCGATTCTTTTGTAGAATGGAGAAAATATTCAAATCCTGACTTTCGATACCTCGTGTAGCATCGACCATGAGAATACAGACATCGGCCTCTTCGATGGCTCGGATCGACCGGATCACCGAAAAATATTCCATATCTTCCGTCACCTTTCCTTTTTTACGGATGCCTGCCGTGTCAATCAGGTAAAAGTTCATATTGAATTTATCGTAACGCGTATAAATCGAATCGCGCGTAGTACCGGCAATATCCGTCACGATATTCCGTTTCTCATCGAGCAAGGCATTTATGATAGACGATTTTCCCACATTGGGGCGCCCTACGACAGCGAACTTAGGGATATCCTCCAACTCATCTTCGGGCGTTTCCTTCGAGAACAGACTCACGACACGATCGAGCAAATCGCCCGTTCCCGAACCGTTAATCGCCGAAATGGCATACGGATCGCCCAATCCCAACGAGTAAAACTCCGCCGATTGATATCCGATCGAATAATTGTCGGACTTATTCGAAACGATGACCACCGGCTTGCCCGATTTGCGCAAAATATCGGCGACACTCGAGTCAAGGTCGGTAAGTCCGTTCATCACATCCACCACAAACAGGACCACATTCGCTTCTTTAATAGCTATATCGACTTGTTTATTGATTTCATCCTCCATCACGTCCTCCGAATTGACCACCCAACCGCCTGTATCGATCAACGAAAACTCTTGTCCGTTCCATTGCACTTTACCGTAAAGACGGTCGCGCGTGGTACCCGCCTCGTCGGTCACAATGGCTTGACGGCTTTGCGTCAATCGGTTGAACAACGTTGATTTCCCCACATTGGGGCGTCCTACTATAGCTACTAAATTACTCATATTATTGTCTAATTGTCTAATGTCTAATGTTCAGTCTCCAGCCTCCAGTCTCCAGCCTCCAGCCTCCAGTCTCCGGTCTACAGTCTTTCAGTCCAACTTGTATCCGAATGTTTTGAGCATATTGTCTCGGTTTCGCCAGTCTGGTTCGACTTTGACATATAGCTGAAGAAAGACTTTTTTCTCGAAAAAGCGCTCGATATCCTTACGGGCTTCGGTTCCCAGTTTTTTCAATGCCGCTCCCTTGTGCCCTATGACGATGCCTTTTTGCGTTTCGCGTTCAACCATCACAATTGCACGGATGCGAAGGATATCGGGTTCGTCTTTAAACTCTTCCACGACGATCTCCATCGAATACGGCACTTCTTTTTGATAATACAGCAAGGCCTTTCCTCGGATAATTTCGGTAACGAAAAAGCGTGCCGGTTTATCGGTCAACGCATCTTTTTCGAAATACGGAGGCGATTCGGGAAGCAACTCCATCACCCGTTGTTTCACCCGGTCGATACCGAAATTATTCAATGCCGATATGGGATAAATCTCGGCTCGGGGCAGCAAGTCACTCCAACGTTCGACCATCTTTTCGAGTTCTTCCTGATTACTCTGGTCTATTTTATTGATAAGCAACAATACGGGCGTCTCCGTCCGTTGCACTTTCGACAGGAAGTCATCGTTTTTGTCAATCGTCTCCACCACATCCGTCACATAGAGCAACACATCGGCATCGTCGAGAGCCGAAAGCGAAAAACGCAGCATCGATTCCTGCAATTTATAATTCGGGCGCAGTACGCCGGGCGTGTCGGAATACACAATTTGATATTCCGGTGCGTTTACAATACCGATAATGCGATGACGGGTAGTCTGTGCCTTCGCGGTAATGATGGAAATCTTTTCACCCACCAGCCGGTTCATCAATGTTGATTTACCGACGTTGGGGTTTCCCACAATATTTACAAATCCGGAACGATGTTTTTTTTCCTCCATAAAATGTATCATTTATCGTTGTAATGTCCGTAAACTGAGAGAACAAGTATTTCATTGGCGTCATCATCTATTCGATAGATAATTCGATGCTCTCTATTAATTCTACGCGACCAAGTGCCCTCTTTATAATATTTCAGTTGCTCTATTTGACCTATACCGGTACGTGGATGCTCGGCTATATCTTTAAGTAACACTTTCAACTTCAAAATAGCTTCGGGCACTTTTTTTCCAACTTTTTCAGGCTTTTATTGGCTTCTCCCGAAAACACTATTCGGTACACAACAATCTATCAATGAAAGTGTCAATACTTTCTTCCGGATTTTGCTTAATAACCCTTCCTCTTTTTACATCTTCAATAGAACGATCTATCCTGGCGAAAAATTCTTCTTTATTCGTTTCAGAAGAGTTGTCTTCTTTTATCTCTCTTATCTCCACAAAAGAGAGTTTTTCAAGATACTCAAGAAGCGCTTGGGCTTCTTTTTCCCTTTTATCTATTTTCAATGTGATTATAGTCATTTGCTTTCCGTTTTCCGGACAAAGATACTACTTTTCCTCTGTAAAATAACGGTAAAGACACTAATTTATATACTTTTGGACAAAAGCCGGCATCTTTTGTCCCCTTGTCCCCTTGTCCCCTTGTCACTTTGTCACTTAAGGGTCTCTTTGTCGCGCTATCTCCCTGTCTCCTGCTCCAATAATTTCGCCGCTTCGCACACCTCGTTATACCACTCTTCGCCGAAATAACGGATAAGCGGCTCTTTTAAAAACTGATATACTTTCACCCCTTCCCTTCGTCCGAGTTTGGTTGCCGGCTTGCATATCGACCATCGATGATAATTGACCGCGGTAAAATCGTTGTATTTCTGTATCCGGATAGGATATAAATGGCACGATACCGGTTTTTCCACATCGATGCGCCCTTCGCGGTATGCCTTATCAATAACGCATTTACATACGCCGGCTTCATCGAAATAGGTAAACACGCACTCATCGCCTCCGATAATCGACGTAACCAACTCCCCGTCATAATCGTTGTAGGCGATTCCCTGCGTACGAATCAGCTCCTGCGCTTTCGGCGAAAGCTCCTCCCAAATAACAGGAAGTATCACCTTTATCCGGTCATATTCCTCTTTGGTCAAAGGCGCACCCGACTCGCCGTCCACGCAACATTGTCCTTTACACTTACACAAGTCGCAAATGAAATGTGCCTCAAAAATATCGTCTGATAATATCGTATCTTGAATTTGTATCATTATACTAAAAAAATTATGAAGGGTCGGCTTCCTCCGAAGCGCCTTTCCGACGCTTTCCGGACAGGTACCATCGGAAAGCCCATACCGTAAAGAAAACACTCAACACAGCCCCCACGCCAAAGGTCAGCGATAACGGCATATCGTCCAAATTCGCCGTCCAATCGTCCTCTTTCCGTAAAAAATATACGATCACTATAACCCCGTTATTGAAAAGATGCATGATAATCGGCACCCACAGGTTACGCGTGTAAAAGAATAAATAGCCCAATAACACCCCCAGCGCCAATCGCGGAAAAAAGCCGTAAAACTGCATGTGCAGAGCACTGAAAATAAATGCCGACACCCAAACGGCCACATGCCCGTTACCGGCCCATTCTTCGATGAACTGCTGCAACGCCCCTCGAAAGAACAACTCTTCGGCAACCGCAGCAAGCACAGCCATAATGAGAAAGTTCAGCAAAAACGTCCCGATAGTTTGCCCCGAAAGCAACCGGTCGGTCGTTTCCATGGCCGAATCTTCCATGGCGCGCATGTACTGTTCGATACCATGCATCGACTCCGGCAAGGTGATTCCCTGGTTCCATCGAGTTAAAAAAGCCACGAAAGCATACGACAACACATAGACCATCACCGCCAATAGAAAGCCTCTCTCCGCTCCATCCGTTTTCTGAAGCTTCAAATATCGCAGGGGCTCGCGAGAACTCCATGCCGCAACGGTGTAAGCAGGCAGCAGGAACATGCCGGCCGATTGCAAAAAAAGCGTCACATAGAGTACGCCGGCATCCGCACCGGATAAGTTAAAAATGCGCGAAACGCCTATCGATAATCCGCTCGCCACGAATAATCCGAGGAATGCAAAAAGAAAGAGATAAAACAATCTCGACAACGGGGAAGAGCCGGCTAATATTTGCTGCATGTAGTAATGTATTTTACGATGCAAAGATACAAAAATTGATGGAGATTGAAGATGATTGATGAGAGATTGATGGAGATTGAGATAATATTTTTTTGCAGTTTAAAAGAATAACACTAATTTTGCAGTCTTGTTTTGGAAAAGAGCTTTAAATAGTTGAAATCAGCAGATTTACATTCCAAACTCACAAAACGAATTAAAAATATATTGACATTCCAATGAAGGTATCACTTAATAAGACTGACGAAGTGAACGGCGTAATTGCCGTTGAGCTGGAAAAAACCGATTACGAAGGTAAAGTAGAATCATCCTTGAACCAATTCCGCCAAAAAGCGAATATTCCCGGCTTCCGCCAAGGGAAAGTCCCCAAAGGGCTTATCCGTAAAATGTATGGGAAAGCCGTTCTCGTAGAAGAACTCAACAAGATTTTAAACGATGCTTTAACGAATTATATTCGTGACAACAAGGTAAAGATATTAGGCGAACCGATGCCCGATGAAAGCGAAGATAAACAGCCGGATTTGGACAAGGAGGAAACGTTCACGTTTTATTTCGATGTAGCTCTTTCTCCCGAATTCGACCTGGCATTTACGAAAAATGACGAAGCCACTTATTATAAGGTGGAGCTCGAAGAGAATTTGCTCGACAAGCAGATGGAAGCCTACAAACAAAACTACGGGACATACGTCAATGTGGAAGAACCGGCATTGGACACCGACCTGATCAAGGGTATCCTTACCGAACAGGAAAACGGTAAGGATAAAGAAAACGGACGCGTCATTGAAAATGCCATCCTGATGCCGTCGTATGTAAAAGACGAAGAAATCAAGCAAAAATTCATCGGCGCCAAAGTAGGCGACAGCGTCGTTTTCGATCCTAAAATAGCGTATGATAATAATGATGCCGAAATTGCCTCGTTGTTGCAAACCATTAAGGAAGATGTAAAAGATATCCGGTCGGAATTCCGTTTCGACATCAAAGAAGTGACCCGCTACAAAGAAGCCGAAATGAATCAGGAACTTTTCGACAAAGTATTGGGTGAAGGCGCGGCTACCACCGAGGAAGAGTTTAAATCGAAAGTAGCGGAAAGTCTCAATAACCAGTTCAAACCCAGCTCCGACAATCTTTTCTTGCAGGAAGCCCGCAAACTGATTCTCTCGAAGATGGAAGAGGTGCAGCTTCCCGCAGAATTATTTAAACGTTGGTTGCAACGCTCCGAAGAATCGGCAAAATCGTCGCAATTAACCGATGAAAACTATCCGCAAGTGCTCGAAGACCTGAAATATATGATTGCACGCGACAAGATTATAAGCGATAACGATATCAAAATTGAAAGTAACGATCTCGAATCGCTGGCCGAAGAGGTGGCAAAAGCACAATTCACCCAATATGGAATGACCAATGTGCCGGCAGACCTTTTGCAAAGCTACATAAAGAACATGATGGAAAACGAACAAACCGTCCGCAACCTTTATGACCGCGCTATTGAAGGCAAACTAATCGATTGGCTGAAAGAAAACATCCAGATAAACGAAAAAGCCGTTTCGTCGGAAGACTTCCGCAAACTCTTGGAGGAAATAAACCCCAATCCTCACGATCATTCACATGATCATGAGGGGCATTCGCATGATCACGATCACGAGCATGGTCACGAGGGGCATTCGCACGAAGAACAAACGGAAGAAGCAGACCAAGAGCAAAAAGACTAACGACGGGGTCGTGTCAAAAGCAGGCCGGAGTTTTTTTCAGAATAATTGTTCGTTTGGATCATTCATTATATCTTTGTTTGGTAAAATCAAAAATAATTGGCACTTTATTTGCAACCGGTAAAAGAGAGCAATAAAGTAACAAACAGAATTAACAACTCAATTTATGAATAACGAATTCAGAAAATACGCCACTAAGCATTTAGGAATGAGTGGTTCCAGATTAGACAGTTATATGAACATAACCAGTCAGGGCGGAGGATACATTTCCCCCACCATTATTGAGGAACGTCAGTTAAACATCGCACAGATGGATGTATTCTCGCGTTTAATGATGGATCGTATTATCTTTTTAGGCACACAGATAGACGATTACACGGCCAACGTCATCCAAGCCCAATTGCTGTTCTTGGATTCTTCCGACCCCGGAAAAGATATCTCTATCTATATTAATTCTCCGGGCGGATCGGTATATGCAGGATACGGCATCTACGACACGATGCAATTTATATCGAGTAACGTATCGACTATTTGCACGGGTATCGCGGCGTCGATGGCTGCGGTATTGTTGGTATCGGGAACAGCCCAGAAACGTTTCGCCCTTACACACTCGAGGGTAATGATTCATCAACCTCTGGGAGGGGTACAGGGACAAGCATCCGACATCGAAATCACCGCCCGTGAAATAGCGAAAGTGAAACAAGAACTTTTTTCCATCATCTCGAAGCATTCCGGGAAACCGGTAGAGGATGTGGCGCGCGATTCGGACCGCGACTTCTGGATGACCGCTTCCGAAGCGAAAGAGTATGGCATGGTGGACGATGTATTGATAAAAAAATAAAATATCGAATGGCAAAGAAGGCAAACAGTAGTAATTATTGCAGCTTTTGCGGAAGAAGTGAAAATGAAGTGAATATGCTGATATCCGGAATCTCCGGCTATATCTGCGACATGTGCGTCGAACAAGCATATGAGATTGTCAACGAAACATTCAAGAGTTCCGGACATTCGGCGCCCGAAATATCACTCAATTCGCTTCCAAAACCCAAACAAATAAAGGAATTTCTCGATCAATACGTTATCGGGCAGGAAAATGCAAAACGTTTCCTGTCGGTAGCCGTATATAATCATTACAAGCGAATTCTTCAGAAATCGGTAAAAGATGACGTGGAGATTGAGAAATCCAATATTATTATGGTGGGTGCAACAGGTACCGGCAAAACCCTTCTTGCCCGGACAATAGCCAAAATACTGCGCGTACCTTTTACGATTGTCGATGCCACGGTGCTCACCGAAGCCGGATATGTGGGAGAAGATATCGAAAGCATTCTTTCGCGGCTGCTTCAGGTGGCCGATTTCGATGTCGCTTCGGCCGAAAGAGGAATTGTGTTCATCGACGAGATCGATAAAATAGCCCGTAAAAGCGATAACCCCTCCATCACCCGCGATGTGAGCGGAGAAGGGGTACAGCAAGGGTTGCTGAAACTTCTGGAAGGCTCTATCGTAAACGTTCCGCCCCAAGGAGGACGCAAGCATCCCGAACAACGGATGATCTCCGTCAACACAAAAAACATTCTTTTTATTTGCGGAGGCGCCTTCGACGGTATCGAAAGAAAAATAGCCCAACGCTTAAATACACGCGTTGTAGGGTATGCTGCAAGCAATGAGCAAACGACCATCGACCGGAATAATTTGATGAAATACATTACTCCGATGGATTTAAAAACGTTCGGACTGATTCCCGAAATCATCGGCCGCTTGCCGATACTTACTTTTTTGGAACCGTTGGACCGGGATGCATTGCTTCGTATTCTTATCGAACCGAAGAACTCCATCGTCAAACAATATCAGAAGCTTTTCGAGATGGACGGCGTTACACTCACTTTCGATAAGGACGCAAACGAGTATATTGTCGATAAAGCCATCGAGTTCAAGCTGGGTGCGCGGGGACTGCGTTCCATCGTCGAAGCCATTATGATGGATGCAATGTTCTCCCTGCCTTCCGAAGAAAAGAAAAAATTGCATATTTCGAGGAAATATGCAATCGAACATCTCGAAAAATCCGGATTGCAACACTTAAAAGTGGCATGACGGGTATCTTTTTCCACGTCCTTTCAGTAAACAATCAACCCGTTTTTCATAAAGTTTATCCATAAAATTATGTTTTATGGATTTGCTTCGTTTCGTATTTTAATTTTATGATGGATAATAAAAAATACTTTCCTATATTTGTAACTGGCTCGCGGGAAAAGTTAATTTTTATTTGAAAGCGAGATCGCTCTATGGAAGGACAAGAAATTCTACACAAAGGACTAAAAGAATATTTCGGATTCGATACGTTTAAAGGCAATCAAGAGGCCATTATGCGCAGTATCTTATCCGAAAAAAATACGTTCGTACTAATGCCCACGGGCGGAGGGAAATCGTTATGCTATCAACTTCCCGCTCTCTTATCGGAAGGTACGGCTATCGTCATCTCGCCCTTAATCGCTTTGATGAAGAATCAAGTCGATTCCATGCGCAATTTTAGTCAAGAAGACGGCATTGCGCATTTTTTGAATTCTTCGCTCAACCGCCAAGAGGTCGAGGAAGTGAAGCGGGATATTATGGCGGGAAAGACCAAGCTGCTGTATGTGGCTCCCGAGTCGCTGACAAAACTCGAAAACATCGAGTTTTTGCGCAACGTAAAGATCTCTTTTTATGCTGTGGACGAAGCGCATTGCATATCGGAATGGGGGCATGACTTCCGACCGGAATACCGCCGGATACGCCCCATTATAAAAGAAATAGGCCTGCGTCCGGTGATCGCCCTTACGGCCACGGCAACGCCGAAGGTGCAGCACGACATTCAAAAAACGCTCGGGATGTTGGATGCGGAAGTATTCAAGTCATCGTTCAACCGCCCGAACCTGTATTACGAAGTGCGCCGTAAAACGGAAACCATCGATAGGGAAATCATTAAGTATATCCTTTCGCAGGGCGATAAATCGGGTATCGTTTATTGCCTGAGCCGGAAGAAGGTCGATGATTTCTCACAAATACTACAAGCCAATAACATTCTGGCCCTACCCTATCACGCAGGAATGGATGCCGCCACACGAAGCGCCAATCAGGATGCTTTTCTGATGGAAAAGGTGAACGTGATTGTAGCAACCATCGCCTTCGGAATGGGAATCGACAAACCCGATGTGCGATATGTCATCCATTACGACATCCCCAAAAGCCTGGAAGGATATTACCAGGAAACGGGACGCGCGGGACGCGACGGCGGAGAGGGCAAATGCATCGCCTTTTATTCGGAAAAGGACTTGCAAAAACTCGAACGTTTCATGCACGGCAAGCCGGTATCGGAACAAGAAATAGGCCGGCAACTGCTCATGGAGACGGCCGCATACGCCGAGTCGCCGGTGTGTAGGAGAAAAGTGTTATTGCACTATTTCGGTGAAGATTACAACATAGAAAATTGTGAACATTGTGATAATTGTTTAAATCCTAAAATCAAGGTGGAAGCAAAAGAATTACTCATTACAGTATTAGAAGCTATTATTGCGTTAAAAGAGAAACAGAAAGCCGACTATGTGGTCAACTTCTTATTGGGAAAAGAAACGTCGGAGATAGAGACATTCAGCCATAACGAGTTGGAAGAATTCGGCTCGGGATCGGATGAAAGTGAACACATCTGGAACGCCGTCATCCGGCAGGCATCACTCGATAATTATCTGAAAAAAGATATCGAGAACTATGGCATTCTGAAAGTCACCAAAAAAGGAAAAGACTTTCTGAAAAAACCCGTCTCGTTCAAGATCGTGAAGGAAGAGGAAGAAGAGGGCGATTTACCCGATTTGGAATCGGAATCGTCGTTGGCCTCTGCCGGCGGCAGCACGGGAGGAGCCGCCGACCCGGTTCTTTTCTCGATGATGAAAGATTTACGCAAAAAGCTGTCGAAGAAATTAAATGTGCCGCCGTATGTCATTTTCCAACCGGCTTCGCTTGAGGCGATGGCAACCTCCTATCCTATCACGCTCGAAGAATTGCAAAACATTCCGGGTGTCGGGGCGGGAAAAGCCAAACGATACGGCCAAGAGTTTGTCGATTTGATTAAAAAGCACGTCGAGGAGAACGATATTACCCGTCCCGAAGACTTGCGGGTAAAGACCGTCGCCAACAAATCGAAGTTGAAAGTATCGATTGTTCAGGCTATCGACCGTAAAGTAGCGCTCGATGACCTGGCCGAATCGAAAGGAATCGACTTTAACGATATGCTCACCGAAGTGGAAGCGATCGTTTATTCCGGCACCAAAATAAATATCGACTATTTTCTCGATGAAGTCATGGACGAAGATGTCTTGGAAGATATTTACGACTACTTTCAAGAAGCGGAAACGGACGATTTGCAGAAAGCGCAGGAGGAACTGGCCGACTATACGAGTGACGAAATACGCCTCGTACGGATCAAATTCCTCTCGGATATGGCCAATTAATGGATAAATTTTAAACTAATCTACGATACTTATCGTTATAAACTTGTCGGCGATTGGAGAAAGAATGAAATATTTGCAAAATATCAATAGTCCTGAAGATTTAAAGAAACTCGATATCGAACAGCTAGAAGTCGTCTGTGCCGATTTGAGGGAGTTTATTATCGAACAACTCTCTCACAATCCCGGACATTTTGCTTCGAGTTTGGGTACCGTTGAATTGACAGTGGCGCTTCATTATCTTTACAATACCCCTTACGACCGGTTGGTTTGGGATGTAGGCCATCAGGCTTACAGCCATAAAATACTGACGGGCCGCCGCGATCGGTTTTATACCAACCGCAAGCTAAACGGACTCTCCGGGTTCACCAATCCTGCCGAAAGCGAGTACGATACGTTTATTGCAGGACATGCATCCACGTCTATTTCCGCCGCATTGGGAATGGCCGTGGCGGCGACTCTCCATCACGAAGACAACCGCCATGTGGTGGCGATCATCGGAGACGGCTCCATGACCGGCGGACTGGCTTACGAAGGCCTGAACAATGCCTGCTCCCAGCCTAACAACCTCTTGATTATCCTCAACGACAACAATATGTCTATCGATAATAATGTGGGGGGATTGCAAGATTATCTGGTCAAACTGACAACCTCTTCAAAATATAATAAAGTCAGGAATCACCTTTACCAAAAATTCAAGAACAACAACCTGATTACCGAACAGGACAAGAACCAAATGCTGCGCTTCAACAACAGCATGAAGTCACTGATAACCAAAGAGCAAAACCTTTTCGAAGGATTTAACATCCGCTATTTCGGGCCGGTAGACGGACACGATCTGCCGGGGCTGATCCGCGTATTGAGGAATATTAAAGATATGACGGGCCCCAAGCTGCTGCACATAAAAACCGTAAAGGGCAAAGGGTTCAAACCCGCGGAGAAATCGGCTACCATCTGGCATGCCCCCGGATTGTTCAATAAAGAAACCGGCGAACGCCTTGTTCAAATAAAAGAAAACCAACCCCAACTCTATCAGGATATCTTCGGGCATACATTGGTGGAGATGGCCGAAAAGAACGAGAAGATTGTCGGCGTTACACCTGCCATGCCCACAGGCTGCTCCATGTCGTTTATGATGAATCGCTTCCCCGAAAGGTCTTTCGATGTGGGTATCGCCGAAGCTCATGCCGTGACGTTCTCGGCCGGCATGGCCAAAGAAGGGTTGATTCCTTTCTGCAACATTTATTCCTCGTTCATGCAGCGCGCCTACGATCAAATAATCCATGATGTGGCGCTGCAAAAACTAAAGGTCGTGTTTTGCCTCGATCGCGCCGGGTTGGTGGGCGAAGACGGACCTACCCATCATGGCGTTTTCGATTTAGCCTACATGCGCTTGATTCCGAACTTGGTTATCTCAGCGCCCTACAACGAGCACGATTTACGCAACCTGATGTATACGGCGGTTTACGGTAACGACGGACCTTTTGTCATCCGTTACCCTCGTGGCCACGGGGAACTGACAGATTGGCATAACGAGCCGGAGATTATCCCCATCGGTAAAGGACGCCAATTATCGAAAGGAAGCGACATCGCGCTACTGTCTATCGGCACTATCGGAAACAATGCCGCCCGGGCCATTAAAAAAGCCAAAGAAATGGGCATCAGCGTGGCGCATTACGATATGCTCTTCCTTAAACCCATCGATGAAGAGCTCTTGCTGAATGTGGCCAAAGAGTTCCGTTATATTATCACGCTCGAGCACGGAACGAAAATCGGCGGATTAGGCAGCGCCGTACTGGAATTTTATGCGGCCAACGGATTGACGGATATCCAAGTGCATCAGATGGGAATAGACGACCGGTTTGTTCCGCACGGGGCCGTAAAAGAACTGCTCAAACTACAACAGTTGGACGAAAACGGCATTCTGCAACATATCGTTTCGGTATACGAAAAAATGAAACAAGACGCCCCGCACGATAAAAGCCTGAAAGCGTTCCACCCATTCGGCCTCTTCCACAATCGGACAAGCGATGGGGCAACCGACGGCGTCCCTCCAAGCGACACCTCCGGTAGAGTTAAAATAAACTCCGAGTTATGAAAATCTTAATTGCCGGTGCAGGAAATGTCGGTACCCATCTGTCCAAATTATTGGGACAGGAATTCCACAATATCACATTGATGGATACCGACAGGGAACGTCTGGCCATCGTAGGTGACAACACCGATGTGATTACCCGCGTGGGCAATTGTACTTCGCTGAAAGACCTCACAGACGCGGGCGTGGCCGATACCGACTTATATATAGGGGTCACACCCGAAGAATCTCAAAATATCACCTCGTGCATCTTGGCTTCCAATCTGGGGGCGAAAAAAACATTAGCCCGCATCAACAACTTCGAATATCTGCTTCCGAAGAATGCCGGGTTTTTCGAGAAATTAGGCATCGACTCGATGATCTATCCCGAAATGATGGCGGCAAAAGAAATAGCCATGGCGCTCAGGACACCCTGGACCCGTTTCTGGTGGGAATTATCGAACGGTTCCGTCATTCTTGCCGGCGCCAAAGTGAGGGATAACGCCCCCATCGCCAATAAACATCTTTACGAGTTATCGCATACCAATAAAATATTTCACTTGGTCGCCATTAAACGCGATGTCGATACGTTCATCCCCGGAGGGAGCGATCAGGTGCTTCCCGACGACATCATCTACTTTACAACACTCCGGAAATACATTCACGAACTGCCCGAAATTTTGGGTAAGCGATCGTTCGAAACGAAGAAAATCATGTTCATGGGAGGCAGCCGCATCACCATGCGTACCGTACAACAACTTCCGCAAAACATCGACATTAAGATTATCGAACAAGACCGCGAACGGGCGGAGAAACTTGTGGAAATGTGCCCTTCGAACATAACGGTCTTTTTGGGCGATGCGCGCGACGCCGAACTCCTCCAGAGCGAGGGTATTGCCGATATGGACGCCTTTATCGCCCTGACGGGAAACTCGGAAGCGAATATACTGGGTTGTATGATGGCTAAACAATATGGCGTAAAAAAAACGGTCGCCGAGGTCAAAAACATGGATTATATCTCTATGGCCGAGCGTTTCGATATTGGAACCGTCATTAATAAAAAACTCATTGCTGGAAGTAAAATTTACGAACTACTCCTAAAAGCCGATGCTTCGAACATAAAATGCCTGACCTTTTCGCAGGCGAATGTAGGGGAAGTCACGGCCAAACCCAACTCGAAAGTCACTCAAAAACTTATCAAGAACTTACACTTACCTTCGGCCTTGACTTTCGGGGCGTTGGTAAGAAACGGCGAGCCGATGCTCATCGACGGCGACACGCTCATCGAACCCTACGACCAAGTCGTGGTGTTTTTTCTGGACAGCGCTTTGAAACAAATCGAGCGGTTGTTTAATTAATTTTTCAGGATTGCTTTCGGGCAAATCCGGCTAAATGGCATGCAAAGATTCAATTTTCAATTCGTATTCAGCAGCATCGGCGTCACGTTGATGATCGAAGCCGTTTTTATGTTGCTGTCGGCTCTGGTGGGGGAATATTATCACGAGCCTTCGGTAAACTACCTGTACATGTCGGCCATCATAACCTTCTGCTCGGGCGTTGCCCTGTACGGCGCCGGAAGAATAAAGAAGAAAAACAACCGGATTACCAAACGGGAAGCGTTTTTCATCGTCACCTTCGTTTGGATTTCGCTGGTGTTATTCGGCTGCCTGCCCTACACGTTGGGAGGCGCCATCACCTCTTTCACCAATGCCTTCTTCGAAAGCATGAGCGGATTCACCGCCGTGGGCAGTACCACCCTGTCGAACATAGAAGCATTTCCCAAATCGCTTCTTTTCTGGCGCAGCCTCACCCATTGGATAGGCGGTATCGGAATCCTGATTTTCGTGATGAGCTTCATCTCGGTGTTCGGGGGAACCGCCGTGCAACTCTATAGCGCCGAAGTCACCGGCATTTCGGAACAACAATTCAAGCCTCGCATCAGCGATATCACCCGGAGCATGTCGGTGACCTATCTCTTCCTGACCTTAAGCGGATTCCTGCTTCTATGGGCGGGCCCGATGGATGCGTTCGACGCCGCATGCCATAGCTTTTCGGCCATATCGACCGGTGGCTTTTCGACCAAGCAAGCCGGAATCGCGCATTTTAATTCGGCCTATGTCGAGTATGTGTTAATCGTGTTGATGTTTTTAGGTGCGACAAACTTTACGCTGATATTTCAACTTTTGCGGCATTTTTCGCCAAGAATCGCTAAAGACGAAGAATTCCGGTGGTATGCATCGCTAATCGGCATCTTCACGTTTGTCACCATCGTCTACATGTATATCAAAGGATATGACGACGGCTCGTTTGAAGATACGTTCCGGACAGCGCTTTTCCAAGTGGTGTCGAGCATCAGCACCACGGCTTTTACCACGGTCGATTTTCTGGAGTGGGGCGAATTTTATTGGTTCCTGTTCCTCGCCATGGTTCTTTTCTGCGGATGCGAGGGCTCGACGTCGGGCGGTATGAAGATATCGCGATTGATTTTATTAACGAAAAACGCCCGCTTGTCCTTTAAGCGGTTCGTCCATTCGCAAGCGCTTTATATGGTCAAGATAAACGGCCAGGTGGTATCGAATACCGTTATCGAAAAAGCATTGTCTTTCATCTTTTTATATTTTGCGATCATCGGGGTCAGTTCGATTGCGCTAAGCTTGACAGGCATGTCTTTCAACGAATCGTTCGGGACGGCGATTTCGACACTCGGCAACAACGGCATCGGACTGGGGCGTTTCGGGCCTTCCGGCAATTTCATCCACGCCACGACCGCCGCTAAATATATTCTTTGCTTCCTCATGCTGGTCGGACGTTTGGAAATATTTACCGTCCTTTCGCTCATCGTGCCCAGCTTCTGGAAGAAATAATTTTATCTTCATTTTTTATTGGATTTTCAAAATATTACTTTTATCTTTGAGGCATATTTATGAATATACCCAATAAGCATATCCGTAAACGAGTGACATGACAAAGCGACAGGCAGTATTTGTCATGAAAATGAACGATAAGACGCCGTCTCCCCTGTATCCGGGGTGCGATTTGCAAAACAGGGATAGGATACGCAACAAGGGGGGATGCTTATTTTTCATATAGCCGGGGATATCCGGTATCCGGCTTGCCATTTTCCGTTTGAAGACAGGAGCCGCAGTATCTATAACAATTATTTCAATTAAGAACATAGATACTCAGTATCCTTAACAATAGTTTTTATTTGGAAAGCAACGACCGGGTATCCTTAATGAAATTTTTATTTCGCATGCCGGATACTGAGGCGCCGGCATCAAAAAAAAATTCTGAAAGCCAGACGAGCCTCCGCTCAAACACGATGCATCGATCTACATTCTGTTCCTCCGGGACTCATCCGTAAAAAAGAAGCAATAATAATCTTATAAACAATAGATAAGATAAACAAACTAATTGTTTAATTTTTAATAGGATGATAAAATGAAAAGTTTAGAAGCTTTACGACAAGATTCACTCCAAAACATGGAGTATGTGACCCTGATGCGCGAAACGTTAGCCGACGTGGAAGCGACAAAAGTTGAATTACTCACCACCGATGTTCCCCTGCAAAACTATTTGGGAAAAGTGAAGAACGGCATCGATCCTTTCGAAAAGATGACGAAGAATCCCTTGAAGGATCCGCTAACGGAAATCGTTGCACAAAAAGACTTCATTCGGAGCAAAAGAACCCGGCAGTTCCGGAAAAAATTATATTATTACGAACTGTCCGAGAATCCCGAAGAATTAGCGGCCTTCGAAACCTTGGAACCGGTATGGCTCGCCCATCGCAACATCTTGTCGAAGAATGTGAAGGGACAAACCGGCGAAACGGATAACCTGCTGAACGACCTGTCGAAAGAGCCTTTCGTATCGGCCCTGGGTACTTTGAATTTGACGACTGACCGCGATGGCATGCAACTTGCGAATGACGAAGTACGCGAAGTAGAAACGGGCAAACGCACCAAGACAGCGGTTAAGGAAAACTCCAAATCGAGAGAATTGCGAAGGCAACTGAGCGCAGACTACTCGAATCTCATGGAATATATTGCCGTGTTGGCGAAAGCCTATCCCGACCAGGCCGAGTGGAACAAGCTTCTTACGGTTGTCAATGTCATCCGCAAACGGTACAAGGAACTGATCAAGCACCGCGAAGGGGGCAAAAAAGATAAGAAGAAAGAAAAAGAATAGGCCATTCGAAAATACGATTGATAAATTATCTCTCGCAGATTACGCAGATAAACACATATTTTATCTATGGTTTGCAAAATTCGCGTAATCTGCGAGAAATATTTTTTATAAGTTACAATCAGTTGATTTTTTGGCCTGTGTCACACCAGTGGCATCAACATTCATCCAAATCAGCCAAAAGTTGCCTTAAAAAAGTATCCGAAACCGATTCTCTCTCCGATTTATCAAACACAGATAGTAAATAAATTCTTTTATTCATTATTTTTACGTAGGTAATCAACCTTCCGCCACCGCTTTTACCTCGTCCTTTGCTTTTGATAGAGAAACGTACCTTAAAGCAATTTTTATACACTTCCACTCCCTGCATGGGATTGTTGAGTAATACTTCAGTAAGTGCAATCAAATCCGATTTAAACGAAGGATATCTCTTTTGAAGCGCCTTGGCCTCTCTTTCGAAATTAGGCGTAGTAATGATTTCAAAGTCCATTGATAAAATCTTCAAAACGATTTAATTTCAATTCTCCGCTTTCGATCTGCTTCATTTCTTTGTATCCTGTCTTTACACTTTCGGCTATCTGATAAGTTTTTAATTTCTTTTGAATCGTCTGCCAGTCTTTCAAAGATACTTGTACGGCTTTAATCTTTCCATCTGTATCCGAAACAAATTGTATATTCATAATTCTCTTTTTATTATGTAGCAAAGATAAATATTGAAATGATTTCAATATTTATCTTTACATTTTATTAACTTATTAGTCTTGAATTTCAACTCAATCTCATACGCTGAAGCTATTAATTTTTGAAAAACAGCGTATCGTCGATGGCATCGATGGTGATGCCTTTGGAATTATCGACCGTCCCGGCAAGAATATCTTTCGAAAGCTGATTCAACACCTTGCGCTGAATAACCCGTTTCACGGGACGCGCCCCGAACTCGGGATTATATCCCGCATGGGCGATGCTGGCAACGGCTTCGTCGGTATACGAGAGTTCGATTCCGTTCTCATGCAACATCTTTTTCACGCCATTCAACTGCAAGCGTACGATTTGAGCAATTTCTCCCTGCTTCAACGGCGCAAACATAATGATGTCGTCGATACGGTTCAAGAACTCCGGACGAATGGTCTGCTTAAGCATTTCCATTACCTGCGCTTTCGTATTCTCGATGACTTCCTCCCGGTTGTTATCGGTTATTTTCTCGAAATTATCCCGGATAAGGTTCGACCCCATGTTGGACGTCATAATGATGATGGTGTTCTTAAAATTGACCACCCGCCCCTTGTTGTCCGTCAACCGGCCGTCGTCGAGCACCTGCAAGAGAATATTGAACACGTCGGGATGCGCTTTTTCGATTTCGTCGAACAGCACCACCGAATAAGGTTTCCGCCGGATAGCTTCGGTGAGTTGCCCGCCTTCATCGTATCCCACATATCCCGGAGGCGCCCCGATGAGCCGTGTGGCGCTGAACTTCTCCTGATACTCGCTCATGTCGATACGCGTCATCATATTTTCATCGTCGAACAGATAATCGGCCAACGCTTTGGCCAGTTCGGTCTTCCCGACTCCGGTCGTACCCAGGAAAATAAACGAACCGATAGGACGCTTCGGATCGCTTAATCCGGCGCGATTCCGCCGAACGGCATCGGCTACGGCGGCAATGGCTTCATCCTGTCCGATGACCCGCTGATGCAATTCGTCTTCGAGATGCAAGAGCTTTTCGCGTTCGCTTTGCAGCATTTTGTTTACCGGTATGCCCGTCCATCGCGATACGACATCGGCAATGTCGGCGGCATCGACCTCTTCTTTAATCATCGCGCGGCCTCCTTGCTGGTCATGAAGCTGTTGCTGCAATTTTTCGATCTCGGTCTCTTTCTCTTTAATCCGTCCGTAGCGCAATTCGGCCACTTTACCGTAATCGCCTTCGCGTTCGGCTTTATCGGCTTCGAACTTCGCATGCTCGATATCGACTTTGTTTTGCTGAATTTTATTGATCAATCCTTTTTCAGCCTGCCATTTCGACTTCAACGCATTTTCCTCTTCCCGCAGATTTTCGATCTGACGGGTCAACACCTCTTCCTTTACCGTATCCTTTTCACGACGGATGGCTTCGCGCTCAATTTCGAGTTGCTTGGTCTTACGCATAATCTCATCGAGTTCTTCGGGAACCGAATCGACTTCCATACGCAGTTTGGCCGCCGCTTCGTCCATCAGGTCGATGGCCTTGTCGGGAAGGAAACGGTCGGTAATATACCGATGCGACAACTGCACGGCGGCAATAATCGCCTCATCCATAATCCGGACCTTATGATGCGTTTCGTATTTTTCTTTCAATCCCCGAAGAATCGAAATCGAGTCGGCCTCGCTGGGTTCGTTCACCATCACCGTTTGGAAACGCCGTTCCAGCGCCTTGTCTTTCTCGAAATACTTTTGATACTCATCGAGGGTGGTCGCACCGATAGCCCTCAATTCCCCGCGCGCCAGGGCCGGCTTCAGAATATTAGCCGCGTCCATGGCCCCCTCGCTCTTTCCGGCTCCGACCAGCGTATGGATCTCGTCGATAAACAAGATGATCTCGCCTTCGGACTTCACCACTTCGTTCACGACCGACTTCAGGCGCTCTTCGAACTCGCCTTTATATTTGGCTCCCGCGATGAGGGCGCCCATGTCGAGCGAAAATATTTGTTTACTCTTCAGGTTTTCAGGCACGTCGCCTCGGATGATACGATGCGCCAATCCCTCGGCAATGGCCGTTTTACCCGTTCCCGGCTCGCCGATAAGAATAGGATTGTTCTTGGTGCGGCGGCTCAATATCTGTAATACACGGCGTATTTCCTCGTCACGCCCGATCACCGGGTCGAGCTTGCCCTCACGCGCTTTTTCCGTAAGATTGATCGCGTATTTACTCAACGACTGATAGGTATCTTCGGCCGACTGGCTGGTTACTTTTTCACCTTTGCGAAGTTCTTTCACCGCCAGTTCGAGTTCCTTTTGCGTCACACCGGCATCTTTGAGAATCTGCGATGCGGGACTGTTTTCGCTCATCAATGCCATCAACAGATGCTCAAGCGATACGAACTGGTCGCCCATCTTAGACGATAAATCGGAAGCCTTCGTAAAAACGGCATTCGTTTCGCGGCTCAGCATCGGCTCTCCGCCCGACACTTTCGGCAGGGAAGCGATTTCCTGCTCCAAGCGGCTGTCAATCTGAGAGGGATTCACGCCAAGCTTACGAAATAAAAAGCCCGTCACATTCTCTCCCGACAACATCACCCCTTTCAGTACATGTACCGGTTCGATAAGTTGTTGCCCGCTGCCCTGCGCCAACTCGATGGCTTTTTGCACGGCCTCTTGGGCTTTGATTGTAAAATTATTAAAATTCATATAGATAGTTTTTTTCGATTATACTTTTTATTCATTATATAAGACCGATCAAAATTCTTGCCACGACATAAAAGATGACTTTTTGACAGGGTATCTTTGTATCTATCCGGGAATTATAGTCGTTCCTATTCCTAAGGCCGGATGTTATTGATTGACACTTTTCATCTCATCCGTTTACAAATAGTCATTCTTAACGGCAAGAGACAAAGATAAACGATCCTTTTGACTTACGTCTTAACAAATTGTTCTTGATTTTTTTTGTTAGTGGGAAAAATAATCCATACATTTGCAAGGACAAAGAATAAAGATGTAACATCTTATTTTCAACCATATTGATAAACAGAATGAAAAATTGTTATTCAAATAAATTAAAAATGAAAAAGCTGTATTTACCGTTATTTTCACTCATCCTTCTTCCTTTAGCTTCTTGCGATCAAGAACAACCGGTATTACAAAAACAAGAAAAAACGCCCCTTTATTTCGGAAGCGTCCTGATACAAACGGAAGCGGATATTACCCCACGCGCTACCGGTGCGCAATGGGAAGCGGATGACGCCATCGGAATCTTTGCCGTCAACCACCAAATGCCTCTGGAAGAGGGGAACATCTTCGACGGAAGCGAGAATGTGGCTTTTACCACTCAAGGGGACGGCTTTTTCTATCCGAAAGGAAAAAACATCTATTATCCCGAAGGGGATGCTTCGATCGATCTGATCGCCTATTATCCGTACGACGAATCGATAAGCGGATATGCCTATTCCATCGACCTTACCAAACAAACGGAGTTTTTCTACAGTAACAACTTACAAGATATCAGCAAGGCAAAAGGAGGCGCCCGGACGCTGGAGTTCCGGCGCCCGCTGACCAAAATCGTCTTGAACATTACGCCCAAAAAAGAAGGCTCTACGTTGGATGGACTCACGGTAACAGCTCGAGGCGCTCTCGTGCGGGGTTCGTTCTCGTTGGCCGGCGGAACGCTCAAGGCCGACGAAACGTCAACGGGCGACATTGAATTGGCCGTGTCGGGAAGTTCCACGCAAAAGCAGGCATCGGGGATGTTTTTCCCCACCGGACAACCGGAAGCATTGACCGTCGACTTCACCCTTCAAGGGAAGACCTTTACCTGGCGTCCGAAGGAAATTCTGCAAGGCGGTAAAGCATATCGTTATACCATCGAGCTGGATGGTCTCGAATCGACCGCCGCCCTCTCGACATCCTACATGGAGATACCGGCTTACACGTCGGGCGGAACGGCGCCCCACTCCGCTTCGGCCCTGCACATGGTCGGCGACAAAGACTGGTTGAATCCAAGCTATACGGTCAATAATACGAGCATCCGCAATTACAGTATCTTGTACGATACCGAAAATCGCGTGCCGTATTGGGTGGCATATCCAATGCATTCGATGTATTTAGGGGATGCCGGCAGAACAGAAGAATGGGATTACGACCCTATCATTTCACCCAAAAGTGTGCAACCCACCTTATATAATGGTTGGTCTAGCATGACGTATAATAGAGGACATCTATTGGCCAGTGCGGATAGAAACGCAACGAGAGTCCTAAATGAAACAACTTTTTATTTTACTAATATGGCTCCGCAAGACAAAGATATGAACAGCGGGCCGTGGGCCGTGCTCGAAAATAAAGTTCGTGAGTGGTGTAAACAATCTGCTTATGATACGCTCTATGTGGTAACCGGCTGTATTCTTCCCGAGTCTTCCCAGCAATACACGTATGTCAATGACAATAATCAAAAAGGATCCGTTGTACCAAAATACCTGTACAAGGCATTGTTGCGTAAGCAAAAAAACGGCGGCGCCTATACTTCGATCGCTTTCCGGATGGAAAACGCCGATACAAAATCGCCCTATTACAGCAATATCGTATCGGTCGAAACGTTGGAACAGGAAACGGGCTTTACGTTTTTCCCCAACTTGCCCGCCGATGTGGCGAAAGAAGTTAAAAAGAACGCATCCCAATCACCGCACTGGAATTAGCGGAAAATGAGTTGTAAAACCATTATCATAATATATACTCTAGTCAATTCGTTCAATTATCCATCATTAAAATATTCAGCCTTATGAAAAGTAATAAAATTTTTTCTCTTCTGCTTCTCGGGGCCGTCGCTTTCGGTTCCTGTAATAGTGAAGACGAGCCCCTGATAAACCCGCTTAGCGGCGAAAATCAGGTGAAATTTCAAGCTTCTATCGGAGCAAGTGTAACCACACGGGCCGCCGGAACGACTTGGAATGCGGGCGACGCTATCGGCGTGTATGCGCTGAATGCCGGACAGAAATTGCCGGACGGCGTATACGACAGCAAATCGAATATCAAGTATACGACTCCCACCGAAGCCGAACAAGGAGTCTTTACCGCCGCAACGGAAGGCATTACGTTCCCCGAAACAGGCAACTTGGACTTTATCGCGTATTATCCCTATCGGGAATCGCTCGCAAACAATGTGTATGCCATCGACGTAGCCGACCAATCCAAACCGGCGGCCATCGACCTGTTGTTTTCCAATAACGCCGTCAACCAATCGGAACCGGCGGTCGCTCTTCAATTCAAGCATCAACTGGCCATGCTGGTCCTGAATGTTTCGGCAGGCGACGGTGTAACGTCACTGGACGGCTTAACGGTTTCGATCGAAGGATTGAAAACCGACGGTACCTTTAACTTAGCCGACGGAAGTATTACCACAGGCACGACGGTCAAAACGATCACCCCTGTTGTAGCCGCTTCCGGAAAAACAGCTACCGTAGCAGCTATCCTCGTGCCGGGACAAGACCTGAAAGACACGAAGATATCGTTTAAAGTAGGAGGCCAAACCTACGAATGGACACCCGATGCACAAGCCGTCGAAACCGGTAAAAAGTACACGTACCCATCCATCCAGCTTTCTACAACCGGCGTTACGGTAGTACAGCCTTCTGCAACCATTGTCGATTGGGTAGATGTGGAAATAGGCGGTATCGTTACACTGAAACCGAATGAAGGAGAGCAAGGCTCCTGGACTGTTGCCGAATTACGTTCGAAATTTACCGGAACGGAGTACACAATTACCGAAGAGGTGAAAGTAAAAGCCGTCGTGATCCAAAATAAAGAAGGCGGAAATTCCACTTCACTGAAAAATATCGTCATACAGGATGAAACAGCCGGTATCGCGGTGCGTTTTGTAGAGAACAACGAAACGCTTACATTCGGAGATGAAGTCGAAATCAGCCTCAAAGATCAAAAGTTGTCTGCCTATAACGGATTGTTGCAAATCAACAATCTTCCGAATGCAAATGTGACAAAAACAGGAACGAAAACCGTAACGGCGAAAGAAGTAACGGCGGCCGATTTCCTTGCCGGTAAATACGAATCGCAATATGTAGCCGTCCCGAATGTACAGGTTGTTGCAGCCGATTTGGAAAAAACATTCGCCACGGACAAACATGGTTCAATCAACATGGAATTTGAAAACGGCGGGCAATTCATTCTCTTTACCTCGAGTTACGCGGTATTCAAAAATCAAAAGGTTCCCCAGGGAAGCGGAACGCTAAAAGGAATCGCCAGCATCAATCAACCGAAAGATGGTGAAGCGGTTTATCAGATTCTGCCGACGGTTGCAGCCGACGTGGAAGGATTGACTCAATCCCGTTTCGGAAGCAGTACAAGCACGTTGGAAGTTTCTCCGTCAGCTATTGAATTCGAAGCAAGTGCAAATAACACACAGAACATTACTATCACAGCTTCTGGTGCTTGGACGGCAACAACAGAAGGTTCGGGCTTTACGATCAGTCCCGCTAGCGGAACCGGTAATGCCACAATCGTCGCCACTGCAACTGCTGCTACCGGAGCTACCGGAAAGATTATCGTGGCCTTGACCGAAACAGCTCTGACAAAAGAAATTGCCGTATCGCAAAAGACTTCTGGAGGAGAACCTACAGTGATTTTCAGTGAAACATTTGAAAATGCTACTCCATTAAAGGAAAAGTTTAACAGTGAGGGCACTTCTGTCAGCGGTTTTGATTTTGCTGATGGAAAATATACAGGAACAGGAGCGGATGTACGAACTACTGGTTCCATTACAAGTAAACATTTATGGTTCCCTGGATATAATGCAAAGTATGACGCCGCTTTTGTAAAAATAAGTAATATTCCTTCAGGATATACCAGTATCAAACTCACTTATGATATTGCTGCCAATGCAAAGGATATTGCCGCAAACATCTTAAAAATAAAGTGTAACAATAAAGATATACCTTTGTCAGAAGAAAAGTTAGGAGAGCAAAATGTTTTCTCTACTATTACTATAGACATTCCTATTGACGATGTTACGACTTTGGAATTCTATACGGATGAAACAAATACAAGTGGTTTCCGTCTCGACAACATTAAATTGGAAGGTGTAAAGAAATAACCACTTATCCGATGAAATCAAT
The DNA here is from genome assembly GCF_041902845.1 of Limibacterium fermenti. Taxonomy (GTDB): domain Bacteria; phylum Bacteroidota; class Bacteroidia; order Bacteroidales; family Dysgonomonadaceae; genus Limibacterium; species Limibacterium fermenti. The sequence goes on along the minus strand of NZ_CP159486.1, from coordinate 1,483,678 downwards.
CATTCAATAGAGGTCAAGAACACTTGGCCTCTATTGTTCGCAAAAAATAATATTCATTCTAATAAGAAAAAAACGTATGAAACAAAAATTATGGCTTTGGTTGTTCTGCTTATGCGCATTACCCGCCTTTGCGCAAACGCCGGCCGGAGTAAGCGGAAAAGTAATCGATGAACTCACGGGCGATCCCATAGCGGGGGTGATGGTCGTGCTGCGGGAAAACAATCAAACGGCGTATACCGGCGAAGACGGCGCCTTCGTGTTTCATCCTGTCACCCACGGCAAAGATGTCCTGTCTCTTAACGCTGCCGATATTCAATCGAAAGAAATACCGGTCGACATTCCCCGCGAATCATCCTTAGATCTCGGCATCATCCAAGTGACCCGCCGTCCGATGCCCGTACAACAACTCGCGGGCGTGATCGATGAAGCGCAACGCGCCACGGAAGACGATGACACCGGCCTCTCGCAGGACGTCAGCGCCATGGTCATCTTCTCGAACGACGTCTTCCTGCAAAACGCGGGATACCAATTCTCGCAATTCCGCTTCCGCTCCCGGGGCTACGAAAACCGCTTCGAAGACCGTTATATCAACGGTGTTAACTTTAACGACCAGATACGCGGCGTCTTCAACTATTCATCCATCGGGGCGCTCAACGACATGACCCGCAACGGCGATGCCGTGAACTATTTCGCTCCTTCATCCTTTACGTTCGGCTCTATCGGCGGATCGGAAAATATCAATATGCGTGCGGGCAACTACACCCGAGGAGGAAAAGTTACGCTCTCCCTCACCAACCGCAACTATTATGCCCGGGCAATGGGCAGCTATTCCACCGGCATGCAGGACAATGGCTGGGCGTTTACCGCTTCGGTGGGCGGCCGTTATTCGCACGAAGGGCACATCGAAGGGGTGTTCTATCGCAACATCTCGTATTTCGTCGGTCTCGAAAAAGAAATCGCCGGCGGAAAGCACCGCATTTCGTTCGTCACGTTCGGATCCCCCGTCGAAAGAGGGCAGCAGGGATCGTCTTATCAGGAAGTGTATGATTTAGTCGATAATAATCTCTACAACCCCAACTGGGGCTATCAAAACGGGAAGAAACGAAACGCCCGAGTGGTGAAATCGTTCGACCCCACCGCCATCCTTTCGCACGTGTGGAAATTGGGTGAAAACACCACACTCACCAGCGGCGTGGCAGCGCATTACAGCCGCTACGGCGGATCGGCTCTCAACTGGTACAACGGCCCCGACCCGCGTCCCGATTATTACCGCTACTTGCCTTCGTATAATCGCGACAATCAAAAGGCTTTCGATTATTACACGTATCTGTGGAAAACGTCTTCCGACGAAAGTATCGCCCAGCTCGACTGGGACAAGATGTGGGAGGCGAATCACCTGAATAACCTCCAAGGCGACGGCTCCGCCATTTACATGATGGAAGAACGCCGGAAAGATTTGTTCGAAACGGCGCTCAACTCCACGCTCAATACCCAATTAAGCCCGGAGGTGAAACTGACGGCCGGCATCGGCTTAAAACACTCGCTTTCGAAACAGTTCAAAACGGTGGACGACCTGCTCGGCGCCCAATATGTACTCGATATCGACAAGTTTGCCGAACGGGATTTTGCCGGCGACCGGGAATTGATACAAAACGACTTGGAACGTCCCGACCGCAAAGTGTATACGGACGATGTGTTCGGCTATGATTTCCGCTTCCGTGTGAATTCGGCCGATATTTGGTGGCAACAAGAACATACGTATCGGAATATCGATCTGTATTACGGCGCCAAACTCAAATATACCCAGTTCCAACGCGAAGGAAAAATGCGTAACGGACGTTATCCCGCCAATTCGCTCGGAAAAGGCAAGATGCACCGTTTCACCGACTATGCCACAAAAGCCGGAATCACCTACAAACTCAATGGCCGCCATTTCTTTACGGGTAATATCAGTTACCAAACGATGGCGCCTTTGGTCGACAATGTATATATTTCGCCGCGCATCACCGACCTGACCGTGAACAATATGAAAAGCGTCCGCGTTTTCTCGGCCGACCTGAATTACATCTTCTCGCTCCCCAGCCTGATGGGACGCGTGAGTGTGTTCAATACCCATTTCTATGACGATGTCGATCACATGAGTTATTATCACGACTCGGAGCGGACTTTCGTCAACCACGTCCTTTCGGGAATAGAAAAAGTGCATCAGGGTATTGAGGTCGGACTGAATTACAAACTCAATGAGAATTGGAATTTCGATGTCATCGGTACCACCGGCGAGTATTATTATGCGAACAATCCCGAAGGAGTCATCAGTTACGAAAACGGAAAAGGCGACATCATGGCCGAGACCGCCTATATGAAAGACTACTATGTAGGAGGCATGCCGCAAACCATGGGTACGTTCGGCATCAATTTCTTTTATGACTATTGGTTCCTGAACCTCAACATCAATGGCTTTGCAGGCAATTACATCGAGATCGCACCGTTCCGGCGTTTGGCTTCTAACTATGCAGGCATCCAGCCTCCCGGAACCGGCGGATTCGACGAGAACTTATATGACGCCTATCGTTTCTTTACGCATCAGGAGAAATTCAAAGGAGGCTATACACTCGACCTGGGTATTGGAAAGATCTGGTATCTGGCCAATCGCAATTCCATCAACTTCAACCTTTCGGTCAACAACCTGCTCAACCGTACGGATATTCGCACCGGAGGATATGAACAGGCCCGTATCAATCTGGATTATCCCAATCGCTTCGCCTCGAAATATTATTACATGCAGGGCATCAATTGCTTCCTGAATATGAGTTATCGTTTTTAATGAAATGAACAGAATCACAAACAACGCATTCAATACAAATAATAAAGATATGAAAATTTACAGCTATTTACTCGGAATACTTTTGATGGCCGGCGTACTGCTTTCGTGCGAACGCGATTATCAGGCGCCTCCCTTGACCGAACCGGAATATACCGGGGCCGAAGCGAACATGACCATCGCCAAACTCAAATCGTTATACGCAACCATTTCCGACCCTACGCTTATCGACGTAGACTATATCATCAAGGCGACCGTAACGGCGAATGATATCTCCGGAAACATCTACAAACAATTGTATATACAAGACGAAACCGGAGGAATCAACATCGGCGTCGATCAAAATTCCATTTATACCGATTTCCGTGTAGGACAAGAAATATATCTTCACCTGAAGGGTTTATATATGATCGTTTACGGTGAACAACTCCAGATAGGATATGCCGCCACCAACGCCAACCGCATCCCGTGGGAAGTATTTAATTACTATATCTTCAAAAACAAATGGCCGTTGGAGGAAAATGCGAAACCGAAAACGATCAAGCTTTCCGAACTCAATGATGACATGGTGAATACGCTCGTGAAACTCGAAAACGTGTATTTCCCCGACGGCGGTAAATTGCCTTTCAGCGATACGGATGCGACCACCAACCGGACGTTGAAGGACGGCGACGGCAATTCGATCATCGTGCGTAACAGCAACTATGCCGATTTCGCCAATAACCTTCTTCCCGAAGGCGGCGGAACAATCGTAGCGGTGTTATCGAAATTCCGTGCGGACTGGCAACTCTATCTCCGCACTGCCGACGACTGTCAAAACTTCGGGCAACCGATCCCGGGCGAAACACCTACCGAACCGGGCGAAGAGGTAACCGTTTATTACAAGGAATCCTTCGGTACCAAAGAGATTACCGAAAGCGTGAAACCCAAAATCGCGGAATACACTGAATTCGACAATAAAGACATTGAATATAGCGATGCTTCGGGAGTGACGGATGTAAGAACCACAAAAACTTTCAATACTCCCCATCTGTGGTTCCCCGCCAAGAAGGATGCTTATCTCACCATTAAGAAAGTCGATACTTCCGCCGGAGCAAATGAAAAATTGGCTTTACAATACGAATTGACGGCGAACTTGTTTGATGCCGGATCGGAGATGAACCTGAATGCAATGACTGTCATTGTAGACGGAAAAGAAATGCCGGTACCCGATCAAACGGTAAGCAATGCCAATAACGATAACAACAAAGTGTACACGGTAACACTGACCGATATTCCGGCGAAAAAAGATCTAACAATACAGTTTCAGGCCAAAGCTTCACTGAACACTTTCGGACTTCGTTTGGATAACATCGCCATTACAACCGCCCCGGAAGAAGTGATCGTGATTAAACCTAAAAATTAACGCAAATGAGAAAATTACTCATTTTAGTTTTTCTTTTCCTGGGTGTCGCCATTTTCGCCCAGGAAAAGAATTATGCCGTCTATTCTCTGGCATTTTATAATATAGAGAATCTTTTTGATACCGAAAATGATCCGGCCAACCCCGGCGACGATGAATTCCTCCCCGGAAGCGCTTACAACTGGACACAAGAAAAGTACGAAAAGAAACTCGACAACGTGGCGCGGGTTATCAGCCGGTTGGCGCGCGAATACTGTCCGATGGGACCCGCAGCCATCGGAGTGGGCGAAGTCGAAAACCGACGTGTATTGGAAGATCTGGTGAAGCGTCCGGCTATCGCCGACATGAACCTGCAAATTATTCATCAGGACTCGCCCGACCGCCGGGGAATCGATGTGGCATTGCTTTACAATCCGCAGATATTCAAAGTAACCAACTACACCGTCCATCCTTTCCGTTGGACCGACACAACCTACGTCACACGCGACCAACTGTTGGTGAGTGGACTGTTGGCGGGAGAGCCCGTGCATATTTCCGTGAATCACTGGCCATCGCGTTACGGAGGAAAATCGTCTGAATTGCGGGAAGCGGCGGCGGCAGTAGCCAAGACGGCATTCGATTCGCTGCGGGTGGAAAATCCCGACGCAAAGATCGTTTTGATGGGCGACTTGAACGACGATCCCGGCGATAAAAGTGTGCGGGTAGTATTGAATGCGAAGAAACAAGTGCGCGAAGTAGCGTCCGGCGGCTATTATAATACGACGTGGCGGTTATACGACAAGGGAATCGGCTCGTTGGCTTATCAAGGTAAGTGGAGTCTGTTCGATCAGATCATTATTTCCCAATCATTATTGGGCGAAGATTATTCGAGTTTCCGTTTCTGGAAAACCGAGGTATTCAATCGCGATTTCCTGATCCAAAAAGAAGGAAAGAATAAAGGATACCCTCTTCGTACTTTTTCAAATAATACATTTATCAATGGCTATAGCGACCACCTTCCGGTCATTCTCTATTTAATCCGTCAGGAATAACAACAGAACGGGGGCATTGCATTGAACAACGCTCCCGTTTATCATATCTCATACATCATAGTTCATACATCATAGTTCATACATCATCGTTCATAGTTCATAGTTCATAGTTCATACATCATCGTTCATACATCATCGTTCATACATCATACATCATCCTCTTCCGGCGCATCATTCAGCAAACTGGACGGCAGTTTCTTCTTAGACTTCACGCCCAGTTCCCTCAACCTCTCAGCTTGCACAAGCAAGTTTCCCCGACCACCGGCAAGTTGTTTAAAGGCTATTGCATAGTTCTCTTGGGTTTTATCGATACTCTTTCCGATCGCTTGCATGTTCTCTACAAATCCGGCGAATTTATCATATAAAGCGGCCCCCCTTTCGGCAATTTCCAACGCATTCCGGTTTTGATATTCCCGTTTCCAGAGATCGACAATCAACTTCAACGCGGCGATGAGATTCGTCGGGCTGATTAAGAGGATATGTTTGTTATAGGCATATTGCCAAAGTTCGGGATCATGCTGCAAAGCCAACAGATAAGCCGGTTCGTTGGGAACAAACATCATCACAAAATCGAGTGTCGGGGCAAAATCCTGATAATGCTTCGCGCTTAGTTCATCGATATGCTTGCGGATGGAACGCAAATGTTCTTGACAAGCGGTTTTCTGTTCCGCCGCATCATCGGCCGATACATAGCGCGTATAGGCCGTTAACGAAACTTTCGAGTCGATGATGACCTTGCGGTTATCGGGATAAGCGATGATCACATCGGGTTGCATTTTGCCGCCCGTTTCGTTCCGGTAATTATTGCCGTCATCATCTTTCAAAAACTCCTGCACGAAATACTCCCGATCCCTGACCAATCCCGATTTCTCCAAGATGTTTTCCAGAATCATTTGTCCCCAATCGCCTTGCGTTTTCGAGCTACCCTTCAGGGCATTGGTCAGATTATTGGCCTCTTCGCTAATCTTTTGATTGAGCTCGACCAGTTTCGTCACTTCACGCCCCAACGAAAAGCGCTCTTTCGATTCCTTGTCATACACTTCGTCCACCCTCTTCTTGAATATCTCAATATTATCGCCGAGTGGTTTTAATATCGAATCCAAGTTGTTTTTATTCAGGTCGGTGAACTTTTGCGTTTTCTCTTCCAGTATTTTATTGGCGATATTTTCGAACTCAATATTGAACTGTTTGCGAAGGTTTTCCATTTCACTCTTCTGTGTGTCGAGCTTTTCAATCAACGACGTGTTATGGGCGGTAATTTCCGAGACTTTCCGCATCGCCCCGTTCAATTCATCTGTTTTATCTTTCAATTCATCTTTCATTCGGGAAAGATCGTCCGATAACGTTTTCAGTTGCACGCCCGAAGCATCGAGTTTGGCCTCCGCCGATGCCAGAGCGACCGTCAAAGCATTGTTCGTCTCCGCCAATTGTCTCGATTCACCCTCGCGGACGAGTAGCCGTTCATTCGCCGCCCGGTTTTTTTCTTTCTCGATACCTATCTCCGTCTTTAATATACCCAAATCCGATTGCAGTTCTTCGAAAGTTGCCTTCGACACGGTTTTTCCCCGTTGTAAAAGTGTTGCCAAAATCCAGGCAACTATTCCACCGGCCACTATGCCGGCAAGTAAATAAACTATTTCCATTTGATTTTTAAAGCAAAAGTATGATTGACCACAAAGATAACGGTTTTTTCTTTCCATTTTTTTACAAGGTAATAATTTCCATAAAATGAAAACATTTTGTATTTTTGTGTGCAAATAAAGAATCAATAATTATTAGAGACTTTTTAAACAATAAAAATTTAAAAGATTATGATCAAAGTAGGTATTAACGGATTCGGACGTATCGGACGTCTGGTTTTCCGTGCAGCTCAAGAAAGAAAAGATATTCAGGTTGTCGGTATCAATGATTTACTCGATGTCGATTACATCGCTTACATGCTGAAATATGATTCCATTCACGGAAAATTCAACGGTGACGTAGAAGTAAAAGACGGCAAATTAGTCGTTAACGGCAATGCTATCCGTGTTTCTTCGGAAAGAAATCCTGCCGATCTGAAATGGGATGCTATCGGTGCCGAATATGTAGTTGAATCGACCGGACTTTTCCTTACCAAAGAAAAAGCTCAGGGACATATCGATGCCGGTGCGAAATATGTCGTAATGTCAGGTCCTTCGAAAGACGATACCCGTATGTATGTTAACGGTGTGAACCAAAAGACATATACCAAAGGGGAACAATTCGTATCAAACGCATCTTGTACAACCAACGCTTTAGCTCCTATCGCTAAAGTATTGAACGATAAATTCGGCATCGTGGAAGCGTTAATGACTACCGTTCACTCGACTACCGCTACTCAAAAAACCGTTGACGGACCTTCGATGAAGGACTGGAGAGGCGGACGTGCTGCTTCAGGCAATATTATCCCTTCTTCTACAGGCGCAGCGAAAGCGGTAGGTAAAGTTATTCCCGAATTGAACGGAAAACTGACCGGTATGTCTTTGCGTGTTCCTACTTTGGACGTTTCTATCGTTGACTTGACCGTTCGTTTGGCCAAAGAAACCACTTACGAAGAAATCTGCAAGGCAATGAAAGCAGCATCCGAAGGCGAATTGAAAGGCGTGCTGGGTTATACCAACGAAGACCTCGTATCGAGCGACTTCATCGGCGACCCTCATACTTCGATCTTCGACGAAAAAGCAGGTATCCAATTAAGCCCGACATTTGTAAAAGTGTTGGCATGGTACGATAACGAATGGGCTTTCTCCGTGAAACTGCTCGATCTTATCGCTCATATGAAACAAGTAAACGGATAATTTATATTTCTGTTATAATGCTGCGGGGGTATCGTTCAATCGGTATCCCCGTTTTTTATCTCTCTGTCTCTCTGTCCCTCTGTCTCTCTGTCCCTCTGTCTCTCTGTCTCTCTGTCCCTCTGTCTCTCTGTCCCTCTGTCTCTCTGTCTCTCTGTCCCTCTGTCTCTCTGTCCCTCTGTCCCTTTGTCCCTCTGTCCCTTTGTCCCTCTGTCCCTCTGTCCCTCTGTCTCTTTGTCCCTAAGGGTTCCTCTGTCTCCAATGCCCCATCATCGCGCGTAACGTTTATCGACGAAGGCCCCTATCATCCAGACAAAAAAAGCCGAACAAATTATTTGTTCAGCTTTCTAATCGTTTATAACGCTCTACTATGCCGGGTGAATCGCTTCTGAAGGACACACTTCTGCACACGTACCACAATCGGTACATACATCGGGATCTATTTTATAAATATCACCTTCTGAAATTGCTTCAACAGGACATTCATCAATACATGTTCCGCAAGCAATACAATCGTCACTAATTACGTAAGCCATAATGTAAATATTTTATTAGTTAGTGGTTAATTGAATATTAACTATATTTTAACTCCCGCAAAGATAACGATTTTCCGAAGAACAAAAAAATGTTTTGCGAAGGCTCTCCCGGAAATTACCAACCGGCTTTACTTTCATATGCTCAAAACAATTATTCCCAAAATATTGCACAACCAACGGCGCTGCTAATTTTTATGCTTTCTAAATAAATAGAAAGCCGGTTACAGATTTTTTATCTCTGTTACATAATATTCGGGAAAGAACATCGTTTATGTGGTAATGGGAAAAAGATATCGTTATTTCTTTGTTTTGGCATTGTGGATGATCGCTTCGAGCGTCATGGGCCAACAGCGCAAACTCCAAAACCAGCCGTATGCCGATCAGCGCATGTTCCATTTGGGTTTCACCGTTGGATTGCATACGCAGGATTTGATTCTCTATCATTCAGGAGCCGCTACCCCCGAAGGGGAAGTTTGGTTTGCCGAAATACCGTCTTATTCCCCCGGATTCAGCGCGGGACTTATTGCCGATCTGTATCTGAACCGGTTTATGCACCTTCGTGCTATACCCACCTTACTATTAGGGGATAAAAATTTCGTTTTTCGCGAACAGGAATCGGGCGAAGAATTCAAAACCCGCTTACGAAACAACTATATATCCGTGCCTATACATCTAAAGCTATCGGCCGACAGAATCAATAATTACAAGCCGTATATTTTATTGGGCGGATACGGCAGCTTGGAACTGGCTCCTCAAAAAAACGAGCCTTTGTTACTGAAACCCTATGATTACGGAATCGAAATCGGCATTGGATGTGATTTTTACCTTCCCTTGTTCAAATTATGCCCTGAACTGAAATTCAGTTTCGGAATGAGGAACGTTTTGGAAAAAGACCGCTCCGATCTTGTACAGGAAAATTTACAGAAGTATCCTCGTTCGTTATCGAAAGCAACGCAACGCATGATTACGCTAAGTTTTCATTTCGAATAGCTTATAGAACTTGACTGAAAAGACCATTCACCACTTACCACTTACTACTTACTATTCACCACTCACCATTTAATTTCGCCAAAGGTTTTCTTTCCCCGGAAATAATAATTCCAAAGAATACTTCCTTTATAATGAGTAGGAATATGCTTCACAGTGGTCCGTTCCCGATTTTCGCGGCGGGCATGTTTATAAGACGGAAGCAACTTCAGAAAATCGCGATGCGCATTTATCACGGCACAGCCATTACTGAATTGTCCTTGTACCAATAAATGCAAATAAGCCAAAAGATCAAACAGATATCGCACCATGATGGTAAATAAAAAACGTCTTCCATAGACATTCTTATAAATCATCAATAAGTTATTCCGGAAATTCAAGTACATTTTCTTCGGATTATCCTTATTTAACGAGGCTCCCCCCACATGATATACCACAGATGAGGGTACACAAACAATTGAATGCCCGCGGGCATTCAACCGCCAGCAGAGATCGATCTCTTCCATGTGGGCAAAGAAACCCGCATCCAGTCCGCCCGCTTCAAGGTACGCTTCGCGGCGGATACACAGCGCGGCGCCGGTAGCCCAAAAAACAGGGATGGGATCATCATATTGTCCGCTATCTTCTTCCACGGTTTCCAGAATACGTCCGCGGCAAAAAGGATACGCAAACCGATCGATAAATCCTCCCGAAGCTCCGGCATATTCAAACTGCGAACGGTTGGTGTACGAACGGATCTTCGGTTGTACGGCTGCCATCTCAGGATGCTTATCCATATAGTCCGTCAAAGTCTCCAGCCAACCCGGTGTGGTTTCCACATCGGAATTCAGCAACACCACATAGTGTGAATCGACTTGTTGTAAGGCCCTGTTATATCCCTCCGCAAAGCCGTAATTCTTGTCGAACACCATGACGGGAACATCGGGAAATTGCTCGTGAAGAAAGGCGACGGAGCCGTCGGAAGAACAATTGTCCGCCACCCACACCTCACAGTCATCCGACAAGCTATGTTGTAGCACAAGCGGCAGGAATTGCTCAAGCAACTTCCGCCCGTTCCAATTCAGTAATATAACCGAAGTCTTTTTCATTCTAAAACCCATCTAATTTTTATTTTAAAACCCAGAGGGATTATTTGTATTCTTCCGATCGTCATCCCATCCTTCATAACTCATCATTCATCCTTCATAATTCATAACTCATCCTTCATAATTCATCCTTCATAACTCATCCTTCATAATTCATAATTCATAATTCATAATTCATAATTCATCCTTGCCTCTTGAATTTCCAGCGATTATGTGTCCATAAATAGTAAGCCGGATCACGTAAGATGGTTTTCTCCAACGCCCGCATATATTTTTCGGTGATGGTAAATTCCGGTTCAGTGGAAGCATCGAACGTAATAACCGAAAGAGTTCCGGTATAATAGCCTCGCTTTACGCATTGCATATCCAGATAAACGACCGAAAAGCCCATTTTCCGGGCAAGGCGTTCCATGCCGGTCTGCACCAAAGTATCCTGATGGAGAAAGTCCGTCCAATAGTGATCGGAATAAAAAGGCGGCCGTTGGTCGGCTAAAAAACCGATCAGCATTGTTTTACCCATATTCCGATGCTTGATGATCATACGGAAAGCATTATTCATCTCGATAGGCTTCGGGCTGAAACGCGACCGGATACGTAAAAAAAGATCATCGAACGACTGATTATGCAATTCTTTATAAATAGGCCGTTGTTCGATATCGTCGCGCAGTTGCAATCCCAAGGAGGTTATCCACTCCCAATTAGCATAATGCCCCATGCAAAGGAAACAACTGTTACCATCCTTTGTCAATTGATTGATCAGCTCGGGATTCTCGAATTTCATTCGTTTTTGAACTTCCTTATCACTAATTTTCAGGGTCTTTATCGTTTCCACAAAATAATCGCAAAAATGGCGGTAAAACTTCCGCTCTATATGTTTGATCTCCCAAACCGATTTGGCAGGAAACGCGTTATGTAAATTCTTTTTTACCAATTTCCTCCGGTAACGCACGACGTGATACAGAAAAACAAATAATATATCCGACAGTATATACAATACCCAAAAAGGCAGTAAGGCATGCAGATAACTGATTCCGTATAAAATATAAAACGTGATATTCTTTTTTCGAGAATGTTTCATGATGGAAAAACTGCTTTCATTGCCATTTCATCTTCATTGTACTCCCCTACTTCCACTTCAACGACCCTATTCACGAGCGATGCATCGTAAGGGGCATACATCTTGACATAATTTTCGGTAAAGCCGTGCATATGATTACCGTGTTTCGTGTGTTCGAACAACACCTTACGGCGCGTCCCTTTTTGTGATTCATAAAAAGCAATCAGCTTATTATCGGAAATATCGAGCAAGGCTTTGCTGCGGGCATGTTTGACCTTCGGGTCAACAATATATTCGATAGACAAAGCTTTCGTTCCCGGCCGTTCGGAATAGGCGAACACATGTAGTTGCGAGATATCGAGCGAATCGATAAATTGTCGGCTCTGAGCAAAATAGTCGTCGGTTTCCCCGCGCACACCGACAATCACATCCACGCCGATAAAGGCATCGGGAAGAATGCTTTTTATTTTTTCTATTTTATGACGGAATAACGCCGTATCGTAGCGTCGCTTCATTAGTTGCAACACCTCGTCACTCCCTGCTTGCAGCGGGATATGAAAGTGCGGAGCAAAACGACGGGAACGCGACACAAAATCGATGATTTCATCGGTAAGCAAGTTCGGCTCGACAGAAGAGATTCGGAAGCGTTCGATACCTTCGACCTTATCCAAAGCACATACCAAGTCAAGGAATGTTTCACCGGTAGTCCGGCCAAAATCGCCGATATTTACTCCGGTAAGGACAATTTCTTCCCCCCCCTGTCGAACCACATCCTCCGCCTGTTTGACCAGATCGGCAATCGAACCGTTGCGGCTTCGTCCACGCGCATGTGGGATGGTACAAAACGAGCAAAAATAATCGCAGCCATCTTGCACTTTTAAGAAATAACGGGTGCGGTCGTCAGCCGAAACCGAAGGGACAAAAGAACGGATACGGTTTGTCTTGGTCGTGATGACTTTTCCCTTCTCATTTTTCTTCAGATCATCCAAGTATTGCAGGACATCTAATTTCTGTTCCGCGCCCAACACTAAATCCACTCCTTCTATTCCCGCCACATCCTCCGGCTTAAGCTGTGCGTAACAACCGGTAACCACAATAAATGCATCGGGATGTTGATGAATCATGCGCCGAATAGCTTGCCGTCCTTTTTTATCGGCCAATTCCGTTACCGAACACGTATTTATGACGCAAATATCGGCTTTCTGTCCTTTACGGGCGCGCATTACACCGGCATTCATCAATTGCCGGCCGATAGCCGAAGTTTCGGCAAAATTCAGTTTGCATCCTAAAGTATAATAGGCGGCGGTTTTATTTTCGAATATTGTCGGATCAATCATATCTTTATCGACCGGAGAAGAGTTCCGGCGTTGAGAATTTCTTATTTCAAAAATGCAAAAATACAACAAAAAGCACGATTTATTGCTCCTTTTTCTTTGATAGTCTAAATTATCATCGTACTTTTGCACATATTTAATAATAATGTGCAATTATGATCGAGCAGAATTTCATAAAACTTTATGAAAACAACTTCAAGAAGAATTGGGAATTGCCGGCCATCACCGACTATAAAGAAACGACGTCTTATACGTACGGAGCATTAGCCGAAGAGATTGCCCGCTTGCACGTATTATTTTCCGAATTACATCTCCGGCAAGGTGACAAGATCGCTTTAATCGGAAAAAATCATTCTTCGTGGTCGATTGTCTTTTTGGCCACAATAACCTACGGTGCGGTCATCGTTCCTATTCTGCACGAATTCAATCCCGAGAGTATGAATGAACTGATGGCCCATTCGGAATCGAAGCTTTTGTTTGTCACCGAATCCATTTGGGAACATCTCGACCAAAATAAGTTCCATATACCCATCGTCAACATCCCCTCTTTTTCATTGATGCAAAGTCCCGATGAAGAAACGGCCGAAAAATTCAGAGAATGGAAGAAGCTATTCCATCAACGATATCCCCAGGGATTTAAGAAAGAGGATATTCTTTATCCCGAAATTTCCAATGAAGAAGTCATTTGTATCAATTATACATCTGGGACGACCGGCTTCAGCAAAGGTGTGATGCTTACGGCGAATAACTTCGCCGGAAACGTGACTTACGCCGCCAAACTCGATTTACTTTTCGAAGGCGAACCTCATCTGGCCTTTCTTCCGATGGCTCATGCCTATGGTTGTGCTTTCGACTTTCTGTACGCTCTTTCGGTAGGCGTACATGTCACTTTGTTAGGCATTATGCCTACGCCTCAAAACCTCCTGAAAGCATTTGAAGAAATCAAACCGAAGCTGATTATTAGCGTACCCCTTATTTTCGAAAAGATTTATAAAAGGAAAATCCTTCCCATCGTTGAAAAGCCGGTTGTAAAGTTTCTGCTGAAAGTGCCTCTCATCAATACCTTTATTTATAAGAAGATCAGACACTCCATTATTCACGGGTTAGGAGGAAATTTCAGGGAAGTAATTATCGGCGGTGCGGCCTTAAATGGGGACGTAGAAAATTTTTTCCACAAGATCGGGTTTCCGTTTACCGTGGGTTACGGCATGACGGAGTGCGCCCCTCTTATTTCATACGACCATCATTACGATTTCGTCCCGACTTCGTGCGGATCGGTATTAGAAGGAATTATGGAGGCTCGAATCGACTCGGAAGATCCGGAAAATGTCCCCGGTGAAATTCAGGTCAGGGGAGAGAATGTAATGAAAGGTTATTATAAGAATCCCGAAGCCACGGCTGCGGCCTTCACCTCCGACGGATGGCTAAAAACAGGCGACTCGGGGATTATGAAAGGCCGGCGATTATATATTAAAGGCCGGATTAAAACAATGATCCTGACGGCAAACGGACAAAATATTTATCCCGAGGAAATCGAATCCCGGCTGAACAATCTACCCTATATTGCCGAAAGCCTGGTAGTAGAAAAGAACAATGGCTTAGTCGCTTTAATACATCCCGATTACGCAGCGTTGGAAACCCATGGCATTTCGCGAGACGACATCCAAAAGATCATGAATAAAAATATAAAAACACTCCATAAGAGTGTCGCTTTGTATGAAAAAATTAAGGCAATAGAAATTGTAGAGACAGAATTTGAAAAAACGCCAAAAAAAAGCATTAAACGCTTTTTATATCAATAAAAAGTACCAATTGAGAGTACCGAAGGCCTAATAGACTGACAATAAATACATTTAAATAGAACACGAAGCTGAAAACAGGCTTTTACTTTATCACAGGCTATCGACAAAATAGCCTGAAAAGGCGTTTTAGTTTTTTTTAACTAAGATTTTTTACGAAAACATGTTATAGAACACTTTTTTCATCTAATTTTGTACCGTTTTTATTGAGAACAATTATTATTCATCGTTTAAAAGTATTTGGAAAATGAAAAAAGTATTGGTTTTAGTTGCTGTAGTAGCAACATTAGGATTTGTTTCTTGCAAAAATGCACAAGCTGATGCAGAAAAAGCAAGACAAGACAGTCTTGCTGAAGTAGCAAGATTAGACAGCATTGCACAGGCTCAAGCCGACAGTATCGCAGCTTTGGCTGTTGACACATTGGCTCAAGACTCTGTTGTTACCGCCGAATAATATCGGCCGTAAACGTTTATAAGAAGCCACCCAAAAGAAGGGGGGCTTTTTTTGTGCCTTTTTTCTACAAAATCACTACCTTTGCTACCGAACAAACGAGAGTATCGGCCCAAGAAAGTCTCGATAAAGTTTATATTACCGAACAATGACATTTGTATTGATAAAAAGTATGAGACAAATCCTAATCGTTGCAAGCCTGCTGGCGGCCATTGTTCTTTTTGATGGTTGCCGTCAGAAAGAAAGAGCCTACTTCGAAAAAGAAATTATCTTCCCCGAGGAAATCACGCCCGAGCAAAAAATAAAGCTCTCCGCCTATCTGACTCCCACCCCTCAGCAATATGCTTGGCAACAACTCGAACTCACCGCTTTCATTCATTTCGGGATGAATACTTTTACAGGACGGGAATGGGGTGACGGCACCGAAGACCCTTCGGTTTTTCAACCGACAGACTTTAATGCCGAACAATGGGTGTCGGTCCTTCAAAAAGCAGGATTCAACATGCTCATTCTTACAGCCAAACATCACGACGGCTTTTGTTTATGGCCCACTAAAACCACCGCACACTCGGTCGCTTCCAGTCCGTGGCGGGGCGGACAGGGCAATATCGTGCGCGAAGTAAAAAACGCCTGCGACAAATATAATATGAAATTCGGCGTGTATCTATCGCCATGGGACCGCAATGCTCGCAGTTACGGTGATTCTCCGGCATATAATCATTTATTTATTCAACAACTCACCGAACTCCTCACCCAATACGGACGCATAGACGAAGTATGGTTCGACGGCGCCAATGCCGAAGGCCCTAACGGCAAACGGCAGATATATGACTGGGAACGTTTTTACCAAGTCATCGACAGCTTACAGCCTCAATCGGTAAAAGCGATTATGGGCAACGACATCCGGTGGGTCGGAAACGAAAGCGGATTGGGCCGCCAAACGGAATGGAGCGTCACTCCTTTGCAACCCGATATCAACGAATCGATTGTCGAAGAAAATAAACGATTGGGGGTATCCCCGATGTCGGAAGATTTGGGCAGCCGCAAGCTGATCGGCGAAGCGAAGGCATTGTATTGGTATCCGTCGGAAGTAGATGTATCCATCCGTCCGGGATGGTTTTATCATCCGGAAGAAGATCATCAGGTGAAAACGCTTGCGCAATTAGTCGATATCTACTATCAATCGGTCGGACTGAATTCGGTCCTCCTGCTGAATATCCCGCCCGACACACGCGGACAATTGCACGAAATCGACAGTAGGCGGCTTATAGAATTCGGAGACTACCTTTCGTACGTATTTAAGAACGACAAACTGAGCGACGGCCACAATGCTTGGCGAGCCAAACCGGGCGACTTTAAAGAATTCGACATGAAAGACGGCGACCCCATCAATACAATTCTTTTACAGGAAGATATTCTAAAGGGGCAGCGCGTGGAAGTCTTCAAAGTGGAAGGGCTTATCGGCAGTGAATGGATCAAATTGGGCGAAGGCACGACCATCGGATATAAACGATTGATAAAATTTGACGATTGCACTCCCTCTAAAATACGTGTCACCATCCTCGAGACACGCGAAAAAGCCGCTATGAAGCGAGTCGGCGCCTATTTCGCACCCGCTATCGACGACTCGTTCAACTCGATGCCGATAAGCAATAATCCATCCGGTTGGAAAGTAATTGCGAATGATCCGTTCACCCTCGATATGAGTAAAACGATGGTTATAGAGGGATTCACGTATACGCCCGATCCGCAGAAAGAGTCGGTCTTTGCCTATACGGTTGAAATAAGCAACGATGGAAAAAATTGGAAAGAGGTGCGTAACAATGAATTTGCCAATATCAAAAACAATCCGATTAAACAGCGTGTGATGTTTAAGCAACAGGTCAAGGCCCGCTTCATACGGTTTCAGTCACTGGTCGGTATCGATGGAGGAAACGCCCCTTTCGCCCCTACTCAAATAAAAATCCTGACAAAATAAACAACAATGAGAAAAATATTCATACTGGTACTTTTGGCGCTATCTTCTATCGGATATGCGCAAACAATTAAAGACGTGTTCTCTACTGTTCCCGCTTCCATTTTACCGGGACTCGCAGAAAGCACAAAGACAATGCTGCTTGTGGATACCGGCAAAACAACAGTTCCGTATGCGCTTGGAGAAATAGAGAAGATATATGCATCGGATGATTACCTCCTGCTGCGAACCTCCAAGGCGGGTAGTACGCAGATTAAGCTGCTCGACTATGACAACGATTCGACAGTGGTGTGCGTCATTAAAACCGTTTGCGCGAAAATGTGCGACAGTTACATCTCTTTTTACGATATAAACTGGCAAGAATTGCCGTCGGAACGGTTTCTTCCGACATTATCGGGCAATTTTTTCTTCGATTCTTCGAAAAAAACAGCGGAAAATTATAAATATGCTGTATCTTTGCCGGACATTTCTCCCATCAAAGCGGAATTTGTAAACGGAGCGGACGATTTGACACTGGTATTCGACTACAAATCGTATCTTTCCGACAGCATGGCCGCCGAGGTCGAGCCGTTTTTAAAAAGTGATTCGATCATACTGAAATGGGATAAGTCGACATTTAAATAACGTGTCATCCTGCACTCGTAGTTCAATGGATAGAATATCGGATTCCGGTTCCGACGATGCGAGTTCGATTCTCGCCGAGTGTACTAAGATAAAAGCCAACAATCGAACCGAAGATGAATCATGAAGAAAGCCCGGCAACGAGCCCTCGACACGTACAAGCGCGCTATTCAACAAAAAACTTCCCGAAGTAAATAAACTGTCGCGTTTGTTTGTTTTGTCAGGCAGAAACCGCTTTTTTTGCAGAAAATAAAAAATAATATGACCCGTATCCGTTTCTTATTTATCGTGTGCATACTGATGTTCCTGCCGGCATGCCGAAACCAGTCTTTCGTGCTGCAGGAAGGCGATCTGCTTTTTACCGTCGGCAAAGGCGAATCGGAATTGTTGAAAGCTATTCAAAACAGCACATCAGGCAAGCAAGAGATCCCCTTTTCGCATGTGGGTATCGTGCATATCGAAAACGACAAACTGTTCGTTCTTGAAGCGACCTCGCCCCAAGGCGTCGTCATCACACCGTTGGATTCCTTTTTCGAAGAAACCGCAAGGATTGACGGCAAATCGCTTATGGCTGTAGGCCGCCTGAAGGAGCCTTTTCGGTATAGTATTCGCGATGCGATCACAAACGCTCAAAAACACATCGGCAAGCCCTACGACTATGCTTACGACGAGGACAACGATGCGTATTATTGCAGCGAACTGGTTCGTTACGCTTTCACGGACTCATTGGGAAAACCTCTCTTCGAGCCGCTGGCGATGTCGTTTAAAAATTTGGAGACCGGAGAAATCGATCCGTATTGGATTCAGCACTTCGAACGGCTCCACACACCGGTGCCGGAAGGTGCGCCCGGCACGAATCCGGCGGATATGGCCAAGTCGAACCTGATCGATATCGTACATACGTATTATTAAAAGAGATTGATGAAAGATTGATAAGAGATTGATGAAGATTGACCGACGGCCGACATTAGACTTTCGACCGATGACCGGTGACTGAAGACCGGTGACTGTCTGAAGACTGCTAACGGATAACTGGCGGCTGATTGCTAAAAAAATCGTATCTTTGTGCCCAAAATAATACAGCTTTATGGATCAACGCCCCACAAAAACTGACGCAACCCGTTCAACGAGTGTTCCTCAACCCAATCCCGTCGCCGACTGGTTCGTACGGTTAATAAAAGGTATCATTGTCGGCATCGGCTTCATTCTTCCCGGCTTGTCGGGCGGCGTATTGGCCGTCATCCTCGGCATTTACGACCGGCTCATCCGGTTCTTATCCGACATCCGGAAAAACTTTATCGCCAATCTGCTGTATTTCCTACCCGTATTTATCGGCGCCGGCATCGGCATCGTTTTGTTTTCGATACTCGTAGAGAAAGCGTTCGGAAAATACGCAGCACAGTTCATCTGTTTGTTTATCGGCTTCGTGATAGGTACCTTCCCGTCACTTTACCGCACCGCCGGAAAGCAAGGGCGTTCGGGGAAGGACTTCCTCATCCTCATCGCCTCCACCCTGCTCATCTTCTTCTTGATGATCATCGGCGGGCAACAACTGACGGAGGTAACACCGGGCATTATCCCCTGGTTGGGATCGGGCGCACTCATCGGGCTGGGCGTGATTGTCCCCGGGATGAGCCCATCGAACTTCCTGATTTATTTCGGGCTGTATGACAAGATGGCCACGGGCATAAAAGATTTCGACTTTGCCGTTATTATCCCCCTTGTCGTTGGATTTATTATTTGCGTATTGGCCTTTGCCAAGCTGGCGGCCTATCTCTTTAAAAGATATTATCCGGGGATGTATCATTTCATACTCGGCATGGTTATCGGCTCATCACTGGCCATCTTTCCGACCATCGTGTTTCCCGCTTTCCAAACGGAGCAACTCGCTACGGCCGGTTTGAGCTTCGGCGGCGCATTGGCATTGTGCGTCATTTTTCTTATTGTAGGCGCCATTGCCTCGTATCTTTTCAGCAAAGTGGAAAACAAATATCCGAGGGAAGAGATATTTTAAATTAGTCGCCGGTCACCGGTCATCAGTCTTTTGTCGAAGGTCGAATGTCTAATTCATACCTCATAACTCATACTTCATACTTCATAAAGTCTTCCGGTCACTTTGTCTTCATTAGCGGCCGTGCATCGACGCCTTCGTTCGTCATCACCACGGGGAGGATTTTTCCGTCGTCATCAAACACCATTTTATCGATGCAGGTCATACGCGCGTTCCCGTCCTTTTCGCTTAACGGACGGCGATGATATACCATATACCACTCGTCGGTGCCCGGAATATTAATCACCGAGTTATGCCCCGCGCCGTTGGCAATGCGGCCGTCCTGTTCCAATATCGTACCGATACGCTCGAAAGGGCCGAGGGGCGAATCGGCAATGGCATACGCCACACGATAATCGGGGCCTGTCCATCCGCCTTCCGACCACATGAAATAATATTTGCCGTTACGGATAAACATCACCGAACCTTCCACATATCCGTCGGGAGTGATTTCCTTAAACACCGATCCGTCGTCGAAAGGCAGAAATCCGGAGAAATCGTCTTTCAGGCGGGTGATGTTGCAATGCCGCCATCCGCCGTAAATCATATAATATTGGCCGTCGGTATCGCGGAAAACGAACTGGTCGATGGGCTGCGCGCCGTTGTGAAACTTATCGAGCAGGGGCTTGCCTAGATAATCTTTAAAAGGGCCTTCGGGTTTGTCGGAAACGCCGATGCCGATACCGCCCGGACTCTCGTCGCTCTGAATATCATTCGCCGCGAAAAACAAGAAATACTTCCCGTCTTTATGTACGATAGCCGGCGCCCACAAGGCTTTTTCGGCCCATTTCACCCGTGAGGTATCGATAATGCGCTCGTGCTTGGCCCAGTTCACCAGGTCGGGCGATGAAAAGGCGTCCATAAACACCTGTTTTTCGTACGGCGCGGAGTAGGTGGGATAAATCCAGTAACGGCCGTCGAAAACAATGCCTTCGGGATCGGCATACCATCCGGGGAACACGGGATTACCCGCTTTTTGTGCCTGCAAAAGAACCGTCGCGCCCGTCAGACCGAAAAGGAGAAGAAATACGAATCGAACTGTTGTTTTCATTGTTGTCTTTTATGTATATATTCAGATGAGAAAGCGAAGATACTTATTTTTGGCGATATAAAAGAAGAAAAAAGCATCGGCGAAGGCCGACGCGGCGTATAAAAAAAGACTTTTATGGCCGGATGAGGCTCAGATGAACTGAAAAGCTTAATTTTTGTTTCAGATGAGCCTCGGATGGCTTTAAAAGCTTACTTATTATTAAGGATGAGCCTCGGATGAGTTCATAAGCATCCTTATTGTTAAGGACGAGCCTCCGATGAACTAAAAAAGTATCCGGATCACATTAGCTGAGGCTCAGACGACCTTAAAAATTCCCGGAGCAACTCATCCGAGCATTCGGCCGGGACAAAAAATGTCCGGATCATACCGTATTATCGCTCGGACGATAGCTAAAAGATTTTATGTATGCCTGACAAGCCAATATTTCTTGAAAAGTAGCTCATTACCTTTCATCATCCTATATTTTCTATTTTAAATATTCCGAAAAACGGACTGAACTCCTCTATTCTTTTTATTTCCATACCTATTTCCAATAATTGTTTTTCGAGTTCGCCTTTCGAATAATACCGGTAATCTTCCGGCGTGTACTTTTCCATATCATACCAGGAATACATATATCCCGTATCCGCAAGGTAAGGTTTAATATGATTATCATAAATATCGGACGGAGTGGTTACCGCTAACAAGTACCTATACACCGCATTAAATTTTTCTCTTTCCTCCCGCGGATCGAAAAACATCAACGTATCGCATAAAATAAAACTGCCGTCCGGTTGTAACAAATTCTTTACATTTGCCAAACTCTGCTGCCTTTTATTCTTTTTGACTTGATGAAATACCAGAGAACTGATTATTTTATCAACTTTCCCGGCATAACCCGGAGCTTCGAAACTTCCTTTTCTGTATTCGACATTACGGACAGACGTTTGTTGCATCGTTCTTTTTGCCGATTGAATATTTGTGTCGTTTGGCTCAATTCCAATTACTTTTTCCACAAAAGGGGCTATTCCGAGGGACACATTTCCCCATCCGCATCCCATATCGATAACCGTATCGTGAGGAGATAAATCGGAAAAAAGAATAATCCGTTTTACCAATTCATCGCTTGTCTCGAAGGTATCACGTCCATCAGGGCTTGTAAAACGACGAACATACGTTTCAAAAATCCAATCCCAATCTTTATTCATTTTTTCAGTTGCGAAATGATTCCTTATGAACCAACTGCAAATATAGCGGTTTCGCCTTTATAAAAAAATAAAAAACAGGATTACATCATCGACATGGGACGGATTATTGAACACGATGATAGAAAAAAACAACTCTACAATGATTGCGTGGAAAGTAAATAACAATGCAACTTTATGAGGATATCATTGATTGCATAAGAAATTCAAAATCCGTAAAAGAAAATATAAAAGAATTCTTGCTTTGTAAGTTTTATCTGCCCATCTCAATCGTACGGTTGATGTGAATCTGCTGCAAAAAACTTTCGTCATGTGAGACAACGATCAACGTTCCTTCATACTCATTGAGCGCGGCAGTCAATATTTCGATACTTTGAATATCCAAGTTGTTCGTCGGCTCATCCAAAATGATTATATCCGGCGCTTGGCTCTGAATATGTAAACAACAGATCATCAAACGCATTTTTTCGCCGCCGCTTAAAACGACACAGGCTTTTTTCCAATCTTCCATGGTAAATAAAAACCGGTTGAGACGAGTTTTTATCTCGTGTTCCTGCAACATCGAGGCGTTGAATCGTTGCGCTTGTTCATATACGTTCAGTCGGTTATCGAGCAACGAATACTCTTGGTCGATATAAACCGACTGATTCGCGGCCCGGTAAACCGTCCCGACTGACGGTTCCAACTTCCCTGTAATCAATTGGATTAAGGTGGTTTTTCCGGAACCGTTCCGGCCTTTCATCGCAATACGTTCGCCGCTGACGATTTGAAAATTCAAGTTTTCGTTCCACAAAGATTGTTCGTTTTCGTAGTTGAAATTGATATTTTCGGCAATGACCAAATTTTTGCCCTTGTGTAGTTTCGAGTTGTCAAAACCGAACTTTATTTGGTTGGTTTCCGAAAGAGACGACCGTAATCCGTGGAGTGCTTGCCTGACGTTTTCGATTTTATCTGCGTGAATATCTGCAATTTTAGCGGTACTCTTTTCGGCACTGTTTTTCCACGTATTGGCCACGATTTTGGGAAGACCTCCTTTGCCGGCATTTTTCTTTGCACGAACATCCAGTTTTTGCTGTCGTTCGATGGTTTCCCATTCTTTTTCTTTCGCTTTTTTCAAAGCCTTTTCCTTGCTGTGGATATCCTGATTCAAAGCATTCATCTCAATTTGCTTTTGTGCCTTGTAGAAATCGTAATTGCCGCCATAAACTTTTATTCCGTTAGGATTCATTTCGCACACCGTGTCCAAATGGTTCAACAATTTCCGGTCGTGGCTGACGATTAGTAAAGTGCTTTTTGTCGATTGAATAAAATCGTACAAAAGCTGTCTGCCCGACGTGTCCAAATGATTGGTCGGTTCGTCTAATAAAATCAATTCGGGTTGATGAACCACAATTCCTGCTAAAAACACTTTCGTTTTCTCTCCCCCGCTCAATGTGTCCATTTTTTTAGTCAGAGTCGATTCGTTCAGGTGCCAATAGCTAAGCGCCTCCTTGCAACGTTCCTCTATCGTCCAATCGTCCCGGAGAGCGTCGAAGTAGCGTTGACTCGCATTGCCGCTCAAGATTGCATTCAAAGCGTTCAGTTTTTCTTCGATGCCCAAAGCCTGCGCAACGCTCAAATGATTGAATTGCCCGAAAATTTGGGGAACATAGTAAGGGTGATTATCCGTGGTAACTTGTCCGTCGGAAGGTTGTAATTCTTTCGCAATAATTTTCAGCAAGGTAGATTTGCCCACACCGTTATTTCCTATCAGAGCGGTCTTTTGGTAAAGATTTACCACAAGGTTCAAACCTTGAAACAGTACATCTTTGTCGGGAAGTATAAAGGAGATATTTTGTAATCGTAACATAACTTCTTTCGTTAAAGGATAAAACAATTGCCTACCGCCGCTTTGCAGCACATAGTCCTGATTTGCCTGAAAGAAATTATTAATTACATTTCGATAAGTGTTATTTTATGGCGCAAAGATATATATTTACGGCGATTTTCACAAATTCCGCCTTACGAGTAGGGTCACTGTTTGTTAAATTGAATCACAAAGCGCGTCCATCCGTCGGGATACGTGCGCAGCGAATAGTGGCAGTCGTGCTGCGACAACACTTCCCGTATAAACAACAACCCGATGCCTTGCCCTGCCGGTTTGGTCGAGAAAAACGGATTGAAGAGTTTCTTTTCGACCTGCTTGCTGATGCCCTTTCCATTGTCGGCTATTTCGAGTACCGAAGGATGAGCCGACGTGGTGATGACAATCTCGCCATCGGCGCCGATGCTCTCGACCGAGTTCTTAATGATATTCAACACGACCTGTTCGAACAACGCAGCGTCGATCTGCACGGGCAACCGCTCATCGTGTGCATGAAACGACAGGCGGATATTCCGGTTGATGCACAGCACTTCCATAAAACGAATCATGGCACGGATCATATCGTTGAGGTTCACCGGCGAAAGTTCCGCTTTGGGGATCTTCACCACATCGGCAAAATTGGTAATGAAGCGGCTCATGGTAAAGCATCGTTCGATACATACCTGCATGACCTGACGCATATCGTCGGTGTCCGAAATGCCTTCCAGTTCCTTTTCCACCGTGTCGAGCGTGGAGGTGATACCCGCGGTGGTGTTATTGACTTCATGCGAAATCATACGGATGACTTTCTCGTACGCTTTTTTCTCGGCGCGGCGCAACTCGTCCGTCAGGCTTTCAATGAGATAAAATGGGCGCGGAAATCCCCGGTCGATAAACGAATCGAGCGAACATTTATAGATCGTGCCGTCGTATAGGCCGATAGTACGCGTTTCATGCATCGGTATCTCCGACAGGTCGAGCAGCACCTGCTCCCTGATTTCGGCGAGAGCGCGCCCTTTTACCGCTTTTTCCGACAGGATGCCCATTATTTTGGCGGCGGACGGATTGAGGCTCGCAATGCGATTATCATAATCCATCACCACTACCCCCATCGGCGAGGCATGGATCAACAAATCGAGAAACTCGTTCTGCTCCCGCAACTTCAGCCGCTCGTCCTTCAACTGTTCCATCATCTTATTGAAGATATCCACTACCCGGTCGGCTTCGTACTGCCCCACCTTCCGCAGGCGCGAACTGAAATCCTGTTCCCGCAGCAAATCCATCCCGTTACTTATATTTTGCAAGGGGCGTACGGCTTTCCGGTAAAAAAACGCCAAATAGATGAGTACGATAATGATGAGCGCCTCTACCACAATCGCTTTCCACGACACCTCCTGTTGCAAGCTTTCGTAAAAAGTGAAGGCGAAAACGCCCAGCAGTAACATAATCAAGATAAGGAAGTAACCTCGCAACTTCATATCATATTCCGTATTTTTCCATCCGCCGGTAAAGCGCCGCCCGGCTTATGCCCAATGCTTTCGCGACTTTAGACAGATTGCCGTTGTACAGGTCGATATGTTGACGGATGGATTGTTCTTCCATATCTTCGAGCGTGAGGCCGGTAGGAACCGGATTACGTCCCGTCACGCGCTCGCCGTTTTCGATTTGCGCAGCGATATCGTGTTCGTCGATAAGGCTCTTTCCGCTGACCAAAATGGTACGGTCGACAAGGTTTTTCAACTCACGGATATTTCCCGGATAGGGTTGTTTTTCGAGCAATCCGTATGCTCCAGGCGTGAAATTGACCTTCGGCAAGCGGTTTTGTTGCGTGAGTTTATCGGCAAAAAAAGCGCTCAACAGCGCAATATCTTCTTTCCTCTCCCGTAATGCAGGGAGATGTATCTGTATCAGATTGATGCGGTAATATAAGTCTTCGCGGAAAGTTTTTTCGCGAACCATCTGCGGCAAAACGGCGTTGGTAGCGCTCACGACCCTCACATCGACCTTCCTCGGACGGCTGTCGCCGAGGACTTCGAACGTTTGATCCTGCAACACGCGCAACAGTTTCACCTGACAGGTCAGATCGAGCTCGCCGATCTCATCCAAGAAGATGGTTCCTTTGTCGGCCAACTCGAAGCGTCCCGTGCGGTCGGCAAGCGCATCGGTAAAAGCCCCTTTTTTATGCCCGAACATTTCACTCTCGAAAAGGCTTTGCGACACCCCGCCCAGATTGACTTTCACGAAACGGTTGCCCCGCCGGCCACTGTTACGGTGAATGGCTTCGGCAATCAATTCCTTACCGGTTCCGCTCTCACCGGTGATGAGTACCGACGCATTCGTGTCGGCAATACGGGCAACGGTCGACAACACCTTCACCAATGCATCGGAGTGGCCGATAATCGCCGAAAAGTCGTACCGGTCATCGAGTTCTTTGCGTGTCGAGGGCGCTTCCTCAGCACTTTTACCTTTACTCAGTTCCAATGCCGTCGCCACCGATTTCAGCAGTTGACGGTTGTCCCACGGCTTAGTGATAAAATCGAACGCACCGGCCTGCATGCCTTTCACCGCCAGCGCAATCGAACCCCAACCGGTGATAAGAATGACCGGCGCATCGGGACACAGCACACGCATCCTCTGCAAAAGCTCCAAACCCTCCTCGCCTTTGGTCGTCAACGAAAAGTTCATATCCATCAGCATCAGTTCGGGAACGGTATGGCGCACGAATGTCAGCGCTTCTTCGGGTGAAGAAACGGTCTCCGCTTCATATCCCGCGCGCTTCAACAGAAAAGAAAGCGAGGAACGCACGCCCGCATCGTCGTCAATGATAAGAATCATTCCAATTTTGATTTTAAGTCCTGTATATCCATACCGTAATGTGCACTCCGTTTATCCGGTCCCTTTTCATAAATCTCTTCTAAAGTATAGGTTTTTTCCAACAGCAGACGCTCTTCAATCGTTTCTTTAACCTGCTCTAAACAAGACCGTTCAAACATACTCATTATTTTACTCAATGGATTAAGCAAAAATACGCAATATTTTAAGACGAACCATCGTAATACTTCGTAAATGTATTTCGAAATCATTTATATAGCTTTTCTTTCCTTTTTACTCCCTGACCAACCGTTCGAACTCCGCATCGAGATTCGTGCCATTTATAAAATCGTATAGGGCGACACTGCGGATCTGATACAGGTAATACCAGTAAAGATGCATCTCCGAAATATATTTGGCTCGGGCATTGTCCTTCGATACCTGCGCGTCGTTCAAGTCGAGCGTGTTGATCTTGCCGATCATAAACGATTCGACCGAAGTGGCATACCGCTTCTGCGCAATCTCATCCGCCTCCCGTGCGATGCGCAACTGCCGGGCCTGATTGTTGTAATGTTCGACCAATAAAAAGATATCCTGATTGAAATCCATCTGCTCCTGCTTCAACCGAGAAGACACGACCTCGCGGTTCGATTCCGCGACCTTCACCTGTCCTTTGCGTTTCCCCCAATCGAGAATGGGAATTTTCACACCGACCTGCACAATCTGATAATCCATCAGGTTACGGTAAGACGAACCGAATTGCCGGTCCTGCCCGGTATAACCCAAGGAAGCATAGAGGCTGATTTCACGCTGCTCCCCTTTAGCTTGCGCCACTTCATAATCCGCTTCCAG
This sequence comes from Limibacterium fermenti, assembly GCF_041902845.1. Lineage (GTDB taxonomy): Bacteria > Bacteroidota > Bacteroidia > Bacteroidales > Dysgonomonadaceae > Limibacterium > Limibacterium fermenti. The sequence continues at coordinate 1,455,975 of NZ_CP159486.1, read as the reverse complement.
TTGCCGGCGACGGATGTTGCGCGCAAAAGGATTATTCTCCTGCGCTTTCGACAAGACGCCGGTATATCCGATTTCAGGATAATCGGCTATCTCGGGAATGGCGGAATTGATACTGTCGTTTTCGCTTAGGCCCAAAAACGATCGAAGCTGAAACATCGCCGCATTCAGGTTCGATTGTTCACTGGTCAGGTTCGATGAGGCTTTAAGGGCGGCGAGTTTCAACTGTAGCAATTCGTTTTCCGATATCTGCCCCATCTTGCGGCGCGCCTGCGCAATTTCGTAAATACGGTCGGCATTCTCTTTATTCTGATGGGCGATGTGCAGGTTTTCTTTCGCCAGCAGCAACTCGAAATAATACGTAATGGTTTTTAGCGTCACCTTCTCTACATCTTCCAAATAAGAAGCCTGCGCTTCCCGGTAACGCACCGGTTCGATACGGCGTTTCCATTTCAAATTATTCACGCCGAAAACAGGCTGCGTTAACGTCACACCGACCGGTATGCTCATATAATAACGGCTCGCTCCCGGCATATTCAAGGGACTTACGAATTGCAGCGACGAATTCATCGAGAGCTTTCCGCCTGTCAGCCAAATATTCTGATCGACGGATATCTCACCGCTCATTTGCAACGAATTATCACGGATATATTTATACGTACCGTCTTCCGACTGATACAAGCTGTAGCTGCGCCGGTAATCAGGCAGCGTGCCTTTGAAATTCACCTCCGGAAGCAGATCAGCCCGGTAGGTGCGAAATTCCCAGTACGATGTTTTCAACTCATTGAGGGCGACAGCCGCATCGACCGATTGCCGTCGTGCCGTTTCAATGGCTTCGGAGAGCGTCAGCGTTTGTTGCGCCGACACCCCGAAACCGATTGAGATTAAAAAAAGTAGCGTTATAAAAAGAATTTTGTTCATTGTTTTAGCTATCAACATTCATCCATTAGTCATCTGTAATTAGTAATTAGTCATTTGTAATTTGTAATTTGTCATTTGTCATTCGTAATTCGTAATTTGTAATTCGTAATTTGTAATTAACATTTTACTCTTCTCTCAACGCCACGGCAGGCGGCACGTGTACAGCCTTATGGGCAGGGAACCAAATGCCGAGCAGAATCATCGCCGCCAACAATAGAAAAGTAACGACAAAACCGATCGCATATCGCCACATATTGAACTCCCAATAATAATGCAGGATTTCCATCTTGCCGAGAAACGCGAAGAGCGCCATCACCGGCACAATCGCCAATGTCAGCAACAGCAATCCTTCGGCATAATACAGTCGAAGCGCACCTTTCGATGTTTCGCCGACGGCGATGCGCACGCCGATTTCTCCCCTCCGGTATTGCGTGCGAAACCAAAACGTGCCGGTAATCCCCAAAAAGATATTGACCAATAAGAAAAGGATGATAAAGAAACGGATTTGCAAATCGTTGATATTATCCTTCTGAAACGCTTTTTTATTGGCGGGGATAGACTGTATCTCGCTCAGATAATAGTTTCCGAGGCGTAACTGCTGCGTCATATCCTGCCGGAAGCGCAGGATAAAATCGTGATCTTCCTCCGGTTTTACCCGTACGCAAAACTCTAAAATCGATATATATCCATCTGAGAAAGCACCGAGGGATTCGTCATTTATCGCATCCGCATAATAAGAACTCCAACTTGAGAAATTATCATAACGAATGACGGTAGAGACGGCCCCTACACGATACATCTGAGCCGAATCGCTTTGTTCGAAAGAGACGAATTGTCCGACGGCTGACTCGCTGTTTTTAAACAATTTCTTTTCTACATCGGGAGAAATAACCAGTTCGTTCCGCTCCAAAGCCCGTACGAGTTCATCGATACTTCCATTCTTCGACTGATACCTGAACACTCGAAAAAAATCGGGTGTCACTTTCCGATGCAATACGCCCTGTATTGTTAATGTATCGTGATATATATTTTGTGAACGATTACCCCCGTTATGGGGACTTGACACAAACGAAATACTGGCCGCTTCCACCATCGGATTATGCTGCATACGCTCTAACGCCGTATGCAAATACCCCACCCGCGCATCTTCAGGAATATCTTTTATATATTCAGGACTGCTTTCATTCAGCAACCCCAAGCGCATGATGTACGTATGTTCGGTATCGAAACCCAACGGTTCGAAATAATTCGTCAACGACACATACATATAATCGACCATATACCATAAGAACAGGCCAACCAACAGCAATTCAATCCACACGCCGATATTGTGCTTCCGTTCATTCCAAATCACTTTAAATAAATGTCTAATCATTTTTTTTATAGGTTTTATTTTGATAAAATGGATTCGACAATGGGTTTACGGGATGTGCGCCATGCAGGAATCATCGCCGAAAGCAAATTCAATACTACGCAAAAGAGAAAGGCGTACAAAAAGATCACCGGATTGAGCAAGGATACCGGGTTTAACGAGACTTCTCCCAGTTGATACGCCATATCACTGTTCCCATAAATCATACCTTTGAAGAGATAGGCGGCCAAATAGGAAAGCAATAATCCGATCACTCCCCCCAACAATGTTTGCAACAGGCTTTCCCATAAGATTTGTGAAAGGAGATTGCCGCGTGTAGCACCGAAAGCGCGGCGGACGCCCAGTTCCGACAATCGTTTCTGCATCCGAGAGCCCATCATTCCCGACAGATTAATGGCAGGGACAATCAACAGTAAAAGCAACACAATGAGATATTGCCTGACGACGCTCTTCATATCGGGTTCTTCATTCGCCCATTTACGGTGGATATAGACAAAATGCGTATCGGGTTGATTGCGATAAAACGCTTCATAATCGGTAAGCGACGCATTGAATTTTTGCCGCAACCGTTCGGCTTCCTGCTTAATGCCCGGAAAATCCGCCTTCGACTGCGCTAATATAAAAACACGGCAAGCCCCGGTTATCCCATTGGTCTCTTCTATCTGTACTTCAGAAGTAATGGGCATCCACACCTGTGAGTAAGCTGCCGTCGCCAAGGTCGAAACATCTTTCACCACTCCACAGATGATATATTCGGTGTAATTAAAGAGAATCGGCTTGCCGGTAACCGAAGTCGTGCCGAAAATCTCGCGCGCGACCTTTTCGGTAATCACCGTCTTACGCAGGCCTGCATCCACATCGGCCTTCGTATAAGGTTTCCCATCGATGAAAGAGAAGTCGAAGACTTTCCAGAAAGCCTCATCGGTAAGCATCTTGTCGAAACTGACGGCTGTTTTCCCGGCCGGCAATGAGGCCAACAACGGTTGAGCATACGCCGATACAATGGTTACGGCTTCGGGTGTTTGAAGGGCTTTAAAACACTCTTTGGCCATCACATACCCCATAGGGCCGTTAGAAGAGCCTGTGTTTTTACCTCCTTTTTCCCGGCTGCTCACCCATTTCACATAGAGCATCCGGTCGCGGTTGGTTTCAGGGGGATACGGCGCATTCTTCACCTCATACGACATGACGATGACCATAATCATGCAAATGGCCAATGCCGTCCCGATAACGGATATCGCGCTCAGCACCGGATTTTCCTTCAATAAGCGCCATGCTTGTTTAAAATAATGTTTGATCATATTTTGCTGTCGAAAGTCGAAAGTCGAATGTTGCCGGTCACCAGTCACCAGTCACCAGTCACCGGTCGTCTGTCTTTCGACTTTCGACCTTCGACCTTCGACTTCATTTGCTAATCTGCTAATTTGCTAATTTGTAATCCCCGATCAGTCTTCCTTTTCAATCGAACTGGAACGGTCTTTGTCTTTCTCGATGCTTTTGGGATTGCCCTTATAGGACACATCGCTCGCTCCGAAAGCGGAGACTTTAAGCGAACCGGTCACATAAAGTTCCACATCTGCAGCACCGCTCACAGTTGCATCGCAACGGGTTGCCCGCAATCCGAAAGCCGAGACATCACAGCCGCCCGCAGCATCAATCGACAAATAATCCGTGCGCCCCGCCAGGTCAATGTCGCAACCGCCGCTGGCATCCACCACGCATTCTTTTGCTGCGATATTTTTCAAATCCACATCGCTGCCGCCGCTCACATCCAAATCAATCTTTTGCACGGAAGTAAAATACACGGAAACATCTACTCCTCCGCTAAAGTCACCCTCGAAATGACGGCAATCGAGCCTCAAGTCCTCCAGATCGCAACCGCCGCTGAGTTCCAACTCGAACACATCCGCTTTAAAAGGCGTTTGAAACCGAATGTCGCAACCGCCGGAGGCATCGATTTTTGTCAGGCGAGGAACGGTAATGTTTACCCGGCGGATAATATTCCGCGTGCCGAAATTAAAATGATTCCGCGTATTCCTTTCGTTATAGATATGCAATACCCCGTTGCGCACTTCGGTGACGGCATGATCGATAAGATCCTCGTTAGCCTCTACCGAAACGGAACAGGTATTTCCCTGCCGGATGATCACGTCCCATCCGCCGGAAGCATCGATGGAAGAAAAGTTACCCACACGCCGGTTTTGATGAACGATTTTACTGTTTTGAGCGTACGACAACGCAGGAGCCATGATTGCAATAAGTATGGCGATGATAATCTGTTTTGTTTTCATATTCATTATTCACTGTTAGTTGTTAATTGTTAATTATCAAGATACTTGCCGTCCGTCGAAGAAGCGGATGGTGCGGGATGTTTGGGCCGCCTTGCTTTCATCATGCGTTACCATGACAATCGTACGGCCGTCTTCGCGATTGAGTTGATGAAGCAAGTCCATCACTTCGGCCCCCATCTTCGAATCGAGGTTTCCCGTCGGCTCATCAGCAAGGATGATAAAAGGATTTCCGATCACCGCACGGGCGATCGCTACGCGTTGGCACTGCCCGCCCGACAATTGCGACGGGAAATGGCGCATGCGATGCGATAATCCGACTTTTTTCAGGACCGCTTCGGCCAACCGGCGACGTTCGGAAGCCGACACGCCTTTACGGTACAGCAAAGGCAGTTCCACATTATCCAATACATTGAGCGAATTAATCAGATGAAAACTCTGGAAGACAAAGCCCAGCTTTTCATTCCGGAAGCGGGCGAGTTCGGTATCCTTCATCTGCGCGGTTTCTTTACCGTCGATAATGACGCTACCGGAAGTGGGAGCGTCAAGCAATCCCATCACATTCAGGAGGGTCGATTTGCCGCATCCCGAAGGCCCCATGACCGCGAGAAATTCGCCTTTCTTCACTTCGAGGTTGACATTTTCCAATGCCACCGTTTCGATCTCTTCCGTACGATAAATCTTATCGACTTGATTCAGTACAATCATCTTTTCCATTATCATTGTTTTTATGTTGTTAAAGTTGTTTTATTATCCTCATTCATAACTCATCATTCATAATTCATAATTCATTCCTCCCTCAGCGCCTCCACCGGATGAATTTTCGAGGCCCGGCGCGCGGGAAAATATATTCCGGCAAGGACAATCAGGCAAAGGCTCAAGAAGCAAAGCGCCGTTACTATTGCAAATCGCTTCAGGGTAAACGGCATAAAGTAAGTCGATAAAACATCGAACCGTCCTAAAGCGGCGCCGATTATCATAGCGGGAACCATTGCCAGTATCAGCAAAACGATTCCTTCCGAAAAAAGAATATGCCGTATGTCTTTACAGGTAGATCCCACGGCTTTGCGGAGTCCTATTTCATTTGTCCGCCGCGATGTTCGGAACCAGAACACGCCGATTACTGCTAAAAAGGCGTTCAACACCAAAAAGAGCAATATATATATCCTGTTTTTTACCTGTTCTACGGTATGTTCCAGAAAAGAAGTCCGCATGTCGCCAATAGGTTGAATATCCACAAGATAAAAATTCTGTACATTCAGTCCGTTCATCATCTCCTTGCGGAAAGCATCCTCATCGGCATCCGGTTTCAACCGGACGGACATTTCAATAACTTCCCAATTATTCTCGGCCATTTCGACCACACCTTTATCACTCATTATGTAGAAAAAAGCGGGAAGGGGCGTCATGAATTCCGCCTGCGGCATCGTTCCGGAGACTGCACAAATATTTCGCATGCTTTCTTCCTCTCCCCATCTTATTTGCTTGCCTACTGCAGAAAGCCCTTCAAAAAGATCCTTTTCCACATCGGCCGTCAGTACAAGTTGTTCCGGTAATAAATCTTCAAGGAGAAAAGGCGATCCGTTTTTCGCACGGATACGGAATACGTCGAAGAACTCCCGATCGACCATATAACAACGGAGATGGCGGGAAAGGGTGTCGCGATGAAGTACCGTATAAGAATCGTGCGTAATGTACGGCTGAGCGACTAAAGAGACGGATGCGTTTTCGACTGCAGGATGAAGCCGCAACCTGTTCGCAATTTCCAGGATATCTTCTCCTTTGGTTTGGGTCAATCGCTCTTCCGGGATGTAGCCTTTGCTGTCTTTCTCCCGTTGGGTGATGATCACATTGTACGTATCCTTGATATCCCTGTTGAGGGGGACGTGATACGAAGCATTCATGATGAACAGATAGTCCGTTACATACCATAATGCAATGGCGACGATACATAACTCCGTAAGCAAAAACGCATTCTTCTTACGCTCGTTCCAACAGATTTTCATTACATGCCTTATCATCATTTTTCAACTCCTTTTCAAATCATTCACAATAGGGGACGAAGAGGCGTTCCATGCCGGAATCACCGCTGAAACGGTATTCAACACCAGACAAAAGAAAAGCGCAATCAAAAAGACGACCGGCGACAGGAGCGGACCGATAAATATATCGCGATACAACAGATACAGTAAAAGGTAGGAAAAAGCGAATCCCGCCGCTCCCCCGATGAGTGTATACAAGAAATTATCCATGAATACCTGTGCTATCAATACGCTTCTTCTCGCCCCGAAGGCCTTGCGTATACCGATTTCGCTCTTTCTTTCATCCATTCTCGAAAGCGCCAGTCCCGACAAGTTTACGGCCGGTACAATTAACAGCAAGAGGATCGCGATAATCCCCTGGCGTTTTATTCTTTTCATATCGCCGCCTTCCGCTTTGAGGTTTTCCGTGTCGCCAAAGCGAGTAGTCGGCTGTTCGTACAATTCCAGATCATACTCAGGCAACTGCCGGTTATATGTCTCCTCTCTTTTTTTCACTTCTTTTCTGATGGCGGAAAAATCCGACGGACGCCGGGCAAGAAGTTTCACTAAATAAGATCCGGAAATATTGTCGGCCCAGGGATACTCCCTGATATAGGTGGATGTGTAGGGTATCCAGACATCGGCATGGGAAGAATCCGCAAATTTCGACACGTCTTTCACAACCCCTACAACCGTATACGGCACGTAGCCCAGATAAACCTGACGCCCTGACACATCGATAGTCCCGAATAGTTTGCGGGCTGTCGTACGGCTAATGACGACTTTCTTCAATCCAGAGTTCACATCGGCCTCAGTGTATCCTTTTCCGTTCAGGAAAGAAAAATCGAAGACATGCCAGAAAGCGGCATCCGCAGGCAGCACCTTACATTTGAATTTTTCCGTTTCATCCATCGTTGCAATCAGTTTTAACAAAGGACGCGTAGTAATGGTTACCGCTTCTGTGGTTTCCAAACCGGCAAAGCACTGCTTAGCAGTTTGAAGCGACAGCGACGAGTTACCACTGATTTCCCCGTTTTCTTTATACCGGTATCCCGCCCACTTCACATACAACATACGGTCACGTTTTGTTTCCGGCGGATAATTCTCCACTTTCGCCCGATAAGTCATTACCATAATCATTATTAAACAAATGGCAAGTGCAGTACCCGAAATGGTTATCGCAGACAATACTTTGTTTTCCTTTATGGAATACGTTGCTTGTTTGAAATATTGTTTAATCATATTTTAATCATTAGCTGCAACACAGCCATCCAATTTGTCATTCGTCATTCGTCATTCGTAATTTGTCATTTGTAATTACCCATTGTCTCTCAGCGCCTCGACGGGATGCACTTTGGAAGCCTTGTTGGCGGGAATCCACGCGCTCAAAGCAACGATTACAGCGAGCAAAAGATACGTTAGCCCGTTGGTAATGATGAACCGGAGCCATTTATTAGCCGTGATATAACCGCTGTCAGAAAACTGTTCGCCCAAGGTTTTGATCACGCCGGCTTCGAGCAGGGTAAAGTTGACACACACCGCCGGGACGGCTGCCAAGGTGAGTAAAAGCACCGCTTCGGCAATGTATTGCTTTTGAATCGTCGAACGGGAACTTCCCAATGCCATACGCAACCCGATTTCCCCATGCTTGGCGGCATTGCGAAACCAGAAAGTACCGATAATACCCAATGCCACATTCAACAGGAAAAAGATCATCAAGCCGGTACGCAATCGTATTTCATTGGTGACACCCAACATAAAATCCAAATTCCGCCCCACATTCTTATAACTGACAATGGAACCGCTGACCTCTTTTTTGAATTGCTCAAAGGAGAAATTCGGCGCCACCCGGATGGCAATTTCAGGCTTGGCTATCGTTGTGTCGTTTTCGTAATAGAAAACCGAATGATGAGGTTGTGCATGATCATATTGCTTTTGCGGTTGCACCACATCCGTTACCACATACTCTGATTTGCCATTCATAAAAACACGTTTTCCCATCGGTGAGGCTCCTTTGAAGAGAGCCTCTGCCAGATTTTGTGTCAGAACAACAGAACGGGAATTCGATCGATCCAAACGTCCCAACGCCGAAGGGTTTACGACAGAATGCACTTTAAATACTTCGAAATAATTATTGGAACCTATCGCTTTCATCTGTCCATAATAAGTTTGGGAATTTCCCGTCGAATCAACACTGATGGAAATGCCATTATACGTATCACTATAAGGCATAACACCCGAAAACCGATCGGTGAGGAAAGCGCTTTCCACTCCGGGATATAAACGGACACGGTCGTAAAATTGCCGGAATGCCTCTTTATTTTTATCCGTCAGGCTTTTGTAAGAAATACGGTATGTATCCGCCACATCGTAGCCATTGGGTAACATCCGGTTATGAATCAATACGAATTGGTAATCGACAATATACCATGCAAGGGCAAACACGACCAGTAATTCGGCAAAGATCCACAAATTACGCCGCCGTTGCGTCCAAATCAATTTCAGAATATGTTGTATCATTGACATCATTCGTTATATTTTTTCATCAAGAGAATCGATAATCGTGCGCCGGCTGAAGCGGTAGGCCGGAACAAGCGCCGACAGTACGTTCATTACCAGTACGGCTATAAATGCCCACAAGAAAACTTCTATGTTGAACAGCATGGCGGGGGTAATACCGACTGACGAGCTGATTAATGCGGAAGGATTGCTTAATGTATAAAACAAGAAGGAAGATGCCAGCCATTCTTTCGCCGCAAAAACCAATGCATACGAAACAATAAGCCCGACCACCCCTCCGATAAAAGAAAGCAACAAATTCTCCGTAAGTACTTGCTGAATGAGTACCGAACGTGGCGCTCCGAAAGCTTTACGGATGCCCAGTTCGCCCGTTCTTTTCTCCATGCGGCTACTGTTCAACCCCGAAAGATTCAAAGCGGGAACCATCAAAAAGATAATCAGCAACAAAGCGAACATCGCTTTTATTTGAGGCATATCCAAAGCCCTGTTTCCTTTCCGGAACGAATGCGTAAACGTATCATCCGGCTGCCCCATCAAATCCATTTTCCATGTCAGATTCGCTTCATACCGGCCAATATGGCTCTCTATTTCTTTCTTTATCCGATTAAAATCTTTAGAAGAATGCGCCAGTATATATACCTTGTAAAAACCTAAAAGGCCTTCCTTAAAAACCCGCTCCTCCCAATTCGGATTCACGGTATAAGGCAACCAAACCAAAGAAAAAGTATTCGGAAGAATATACGAAACATCCTTTACGACACCGCCGACCATGAATTCTTCGGAATCGAGGAGAAATCGCTTATTGAGTGCCGGCTCCGTACCGAAAAGCTGCCGCGCAAACGACTCGGCAATCACCGCCGTGCGAATGCCCGATTGAAACTCTCCGGTAGAAAAGGGATGTCCCTCGACAAAAGAAAACCTGAAGATATCCCAATAAGCCGCATCGACATATTTTACAACGGTAGGAATATTCTCTGTTTGTCCCGGTAACGAAACAGAAGCCTCTTCGCCATATTCTTGCAATTCAGCCGATACACGTTCGGCAGACTTCAAGGGATAAAACACGTTTTTCACCGTTTGATACGAAAGCGAAGCAGCTGCCATACCCGTCTGTGTGGAATCTTTCGGCCTTATTTCTACGGTAGCGACATACATCATCCGGCTCCGATGAACCTCTGGGGCAATATTTCCCTCTTTCATATATAAGTACACCGATACAATCATGATCATGGTTATCGCCAATGCGGTTCCCGAAATATAAATCGTACTGAACAGTTTATTATCTTTCAGCAACTGCCACGCTTGTTTGAAATAGTGTCGAATCATATTTTAATCATTAGCTGCAACACAGCCCTCCAATTTGTCATTTGTAATTCGTCATTCGTAATTCGTCATTCGTCATTTGTAATTATCCATTCTCTCTCAGCGCCTCGACGGGATGTATCCTCGAGACCCGCCGTGCGGGAATCCAAGCGCTCAAAGCCACGATAACCGAGAGAAAAACATACGTCATCGCATTCGTAATCAGAAAGCGCAACGAAGCATTCTGTGTAATATACGGCGAACCTTTTACCGTTTCATAATCCATGATTATATCCATATCCAGTTTCAACACATCGGCCCGTGCAATCGCATAATCGATAACGATAGCCGGAATAACGGCGATTGAAAACAAAAGAAGAGCTTCTGTCATAAACTGCCATTGCAAGGTGGCGTGCGTACTGCCCATTGCCATTCGTAACCCGATTTCACCGCGCCGTGTTTCATTGCGGAACCAGAAGGTACCGATAATCCCCAGCGCTATATTCAACAAAAAGAAAATCATCAGCCCCGCCCGGGTACGCATTTCATTGGTTACGCCAAAGCTGTAATCGATCTCCTGTTTTAAGGATTTGAAGGATTGAATATCCTTCAAATAGAAATTACCGATGCGCAAAGGCCGGGTCATCTCCTTTCTGAAATTCCTTATAAACGTATCTTCCGGCACACCGGGTTTGACGCGGATGCACACTCCGAAATTCATCAGGTTCTCCTCCGAAATAAGAGGTGACGCTCCGAACACGGCGCCGTGGGGTAACGTATAATCGAATCGTTTCTGATCATTCAGTACATCGGCTACCACGTAGTCCTTTGGGCCTTCGCCGATATCGACCTTGACAACCTTGCCGATAACAGATGCCGTCCCGAAAAGCTCCCGTTCGACCATCCGGGTGATAAAGACGGAATTATTCCGGCGTAGGTCGATCCCTGCCGGACGTTCCCATGAATGATCTTTCGCGGAGGTATACCGGAATAGCCGAAAATACTCGCCCGACAGTACATTTTTTGTTTCTGCAAAAGCCACGGTGGAATCACTGCGATCGGGAATTTCAACCGCCGTGCTGTTATATCCTCCCGAATACGGCAACGATCCCCAATCCATATAAGTCAAGGCGGCTTCTTCCACATTTTCGTATGCTTTTATTTTGCGTACAAACAATTGCAGGTTTTCCATCGCCATCGTCGAATCGTCCTCCGTGGGATTATACCGGGAAGTTCCCTTACCAAATACATCGTAAGTAACCCGATAAGTATCTTTCACGTCAAATCCCTGCGAAATACTTTTATTGTGAAGTATTACAAAAGCATAATCCGCTAACACCCATACCAGCACGAACACCAGCATCAGTTCAATGAAAATCCATGTATTGTATTTCCGTTGCGCCCAAATCTGTTTGAAAATATGATACAGCATAATCAGTTGTATTTAATGTGAAGCGAATCGGTAATACTTTTTCGCAGGGAGCGGTAAACGGGAATCAACGCCGAAAGTATATTCATGACGAGGCATGCCAATAAAACGGCAAGGAATATCTTCCCGTTGAAGAGCATGGATATGGAAAAATCGACCGAGGCCCCTTCGGGAAGCGTGTCCGTAAATTGCTTTCCCAAATCAAGTATCCATTCTTTTGTAAAGAAAACAATCAGATAAGAGACCAGCAAGCCGACGAATCCCCCTAAGCCGGTCAGCAGCAGATTTTCGATAAGCACTTGGTGAACAAGCCGCGATCGCGACGCGCCGAACGCTTTGCGCACGCCCATTTCGCTAAGCCGACGCTCCATGCGTGTGCTGTTCATTCCCGATAGATTAAGCGCGGGAACCACCAGCAACAAAAACATAATCAATATGTTCCGGATATTTATTTTCTTCATCTCCGGTCCCTTATTCGACCAATAGCGGTGCGCGTCCACTTTTCGCGTATCGGGTTGCCCCATTAAATCGGTTTTCCAATCCGCCGCCGAAGCATTGAACCGGCGCACCTTATCGTTTACTTCCCTGCGGATAGATCCGAAATCCGACGCGGAACGCGCCAACAGGAATACTTTGCCCACATCGCCGATCATTCCGGCCCTTTCTGAATTTTCCTTATCATAATTCTCGATACATGTATAAGGCATCCATATTTGAGCATACGTGTCTTCCATTACATACGATACGTCTTTTACCACGCCAACAATGCGATAAGGCTTAAAACGGTACTCCAGCGATTGACCCGCGGCCTTGTCCGATCCAAACAGTTTCTTCGACAGCGACTCGGTGATGACCGCAACCGCCAATCCCGATTGGAAATCGGCATCGGAAAACGGTTTACCCGACAGAAACCGGAAAGGGAAGATTTTCCAGTAATTCGTATCCACTTGGCGGCTTTTTATCTTGATCAGGTTATCGTTATTCGGCAGCGAGGCGAAGTCGGTTCCCGAAAACATGACGGATACTCTTTCAGGCGTCTTTAGCGACAGGAAAAACAGTTCCGCCGCTTTATAAGACAAACTGCCGGAATTTGTATATTTAAACCGTGCCGTATCTACAGGAGCGACGGAAATGGATTTGGCATACAACATCCGTTCGCGATTCATTTCGGGATAGATGTTTGCCGTTTTCACGTAATCCAATATCGCCATGACCATCACCATGGAAATACCCAACGCCGTCCCGGCGATATAAATGCCGCTGAAAAGCTTGTTCTGCTTTATCAACTGCCATGCCTGTTTGAAATATTGTTGAATCATATTTTTACTGTCGAAAGTTTAATGTCACCGGTCATCCGTCTTTAAACGTTAGACCTTTGACTTCATTTGCTAATTCGTAATTTGTAATTTGTAATTTGTAATTTGTAATTGATAATTTGCATTTCTACTCCTTCACCTTTATCTTATTCCTGTTGCGGTACTCCGACATATCGCTCACGACAACCTGCTGGCCCGGCTGCAATCCCGACACAACCTCTATATATTCGAAATTGCTTTCGCCGAGCTGGACTTTGCGTTTTTTGAGCGTCGAACCGTCGAGCACAAACAGTTCGTATGTCCCCTTGCCGGTATAATACGGCCCGTTGGCAATACGCATCACATCGTCTTTCACGGCGTTCATCACATACACATCCGTCTTTAAGCCCGAGCGCAGCCGGGGATGATTGTCGTCATCGAGCTGTACGGTGAATTGAATAATTCCGTTTTTCGACAAAGGCGTCACACTGCTCACAGCACCCGTCAACTGTTCGTTTCCGATCTTCACCACGACTTTATTTCCCGTCGCAATGCGATCGCCGTAACTGTCGGCAATCTCCCCGTCGATCTTAAAATGCGACAAATCGGAAACAATAGCCACTTGCGTCCCCTGCGGCACACGCACCCCGACCTGGTTGTTTATATACGTGAGAATGGCTTTGCGCGGCGAACGTATCTGCGCATCATTCAAGATGCGCCGCGTTTCGGCCAATGATTTCCGGAAAATCTCCAATTCAAGCTCCTGCACACGTAATTCGGCATCCGTCACCTTCTTGTCATTTTCGAATTTCTTGCGCGCCTGCTCCTGTTCGAGCCGCGCCACGTTATAACTCAGTTCCGTTTCACGAACCTTGTCAGTTGTTCCCGCACCGAGACTATCCAAATAACGTTCATTGCGTACCTCGACCTCCATTTTATCAATCTGCATATCATTTACTTTCAACTGCATTTCCATATCGCTCAACGTACTGCTGTTTTTGATTCGTTGCTGTTCAATACGGTATTGGCGCACCTGCAATTCATCGAGCATCTTGCGGTAATCCGTTTCAATTGTCTGCAAATCGAGTCTTAACAAGGGCGTACCCACATCAACCGAATCCCCGCCTCGTTTGTAGACTTCCACAATACGGCTCTCGATGGGCGTATTGATAATCTCTTCAAATGCAGGCGCCACTTTACCCGAGGCGCTGACGGACACTTCAATCGTTCCGGTATCGACCGTCGACAATTGAATGTTTTTCCTGTTTACAGAATCTCTCAGGAAGGAAATAACGAGTATGACAACCAGCACGCACACGCCTACGACTGCGACTAATTTAATCATCTTACGTCTTCGTTCCTTTCGTAATACTTCTTTGGGGATTTCTCGATCCATTTTATTTATTATTTGTACGAACACCTATGGACAAAGCTTATGCCAAAAGCATAAACATCTATATATCAACAATTGCAAATAAAGAGAGTGTCCGTTATCGAACAGCACCCATTAAATACGGACAATTCTTTTCTCGGATAGGGTTACGGAAACAGACTTTATTAATTTTTAACCTAAAGCAGAGCCTTTTCCCGCTGTTATCTATCGAAAATAAAAAAATAAAACATAAATTTGTAACCAAATAAGAAAGATGTTCTGTTTTGTCGACAAAAAGACTATAGACAGGTATCATATAACAGTTAAGGAATAATGGAAAGCTGCAAAGAATTCCATGTAAACGGAAAATAACGACAGTTTCCACAATTAAGATTTTCCCTTAGAGTTACAAAAGAACCGAATTATTTTGCTATCATTCACTTGTAACCCTATTTACTTGATACTATTTTGCCCATTAGTTGCCGACAAAAACATCGTTATTACAGTTAATTAGGAGCCAACATGAATAAAAGAATCTATCACTCCAGGAAAGATGAATCCTTACTATTCTCTAAAAATGAGGACCAATCGTTTTTAGAGAATCGAAATCTTTATGAATTACTCAACAAGAATCAACAGATTTTGCTTGATGCATTTTATCGAAAGCAAGTCAAAACATTAAGTGTGCGATGTCAGAATGTGCTCCATACTTATTCAATGGACGATTTTTGCCGCATGGCTATTTGCCGGCCGGGCTTTTCATTTCTTTCCCTTAGAAAAATCGGCATAGAATCCGCCAAACAACTGGAAGGCTTCAAAAAGGAAATGGTTGACGAAATACATCGCATAAACACGCTTAAGAATGAAGAGATATTGCTTGAAAACGTCATCATAGAATACGAATACAATGGCGATGAAACCATCATTATCTCCTTTTTGCACAAAAACGGCTATATACCGATGTTTTTATTGCTCGAAAACAGGTTGAATTCGATTCTTTCCTCCAAAGACAGGAATATCCTGCGCCAATGGTTTGAAATGAAAGGCGTTTATGAAAACAATTTACCGGAGGTTTCCATACAAAAAGAATATCTTACCCGTAAAAAAGTGGAGAAAATAGAGGAATCCGTATTAAGAAGTTTCTTCGACTTAGACTCTCCTTTTTTCTCCCATAAACAGGATTGGGAATATTACAATTACTTACTCTGCAAAACAGACATCATTACCCCTGAAAGCATTTCCTTGAAGAATTGCCTGCTGAAAGAACGGAGTCATTTATGGCCGGTTTTTGCCATACATGCGCTAGCGGTTATCTTTCATTCCCAACTGACTCTTTTCGGAGGAATCGAGAGTTCTTTACCTCCCAACCGGACTTGGCGAAGCGCTTATCTTATCCACCGTGAACTTTCGGAATCTTTTCTCTTTCAACAATTCAAAAACGAATTTCTCAAAGACGTAAAGCAAATCAAGCGGAATAGCGCTACAGAGATAGACTTGAGCAAATATCTTTTCCGTCCTTCCCTTTGTAAAAAAGCGGGCAAGCATTTCAGCGAACGAGTGCTGAAAATTCTTGGCTTTATAGTGAAATACGAATTTGGATATGAGGTTAAGGAAGGAAGATATGTACCCATTCTAACGACTAACGAACCTGCTTCATCCAATTAAAAACGCCATCAAAAAAAACTTCCGGCAGGTGTATGCTACCCGCCGGAAGGTTAAGAGCTTGTTTAAATTTTAGCGAAATATTTTGCTATAGGTAAAAAACAATTCTCAACTACTTTTTTATGCTCTTTCGAGCGTCTTTTTCACTTCTTGTTTTTGATTTAGCCCGCTAAATCTGCCATCAAGAAGCAAAAAATCCATCCCAAAACAGCTATAAAAAACTTTAGTTGTAAAATTTAAACAGGCTCTAAGAAGAATTTTATTTTATACTTTTACGATAATCCGCATTATTTTTGCCAAATCAGTTTGAGGTTAAAATCATCGCCGCCCATACTTTCTTTGGCTTTTTGATAATTCGCCAAATTCGTCCTTTGTAATGTAGAGGGATATTTAAACCGCCGGGGCATGACATTACCTATCGGAACACCCTCTCCGACAGGCATCTCGGGCATTCCCGTCCTATTATATTCAAACCATTGCTGATAATCACAAAAAAACAAGGCGTAATATTTCTGGATCATGATCCTCTCCAACGAATTGTCGTATTTCGTTTCGGAATTATCGAAATACCCTTCCGGAACAATGGCCCCCCATTGCGTGATAGCCGCTTCGACCGCTTTGCGATAATGACTCGCTGCATCGGAAGAGATAATCGACTTCTGAGCCAATTCGGCTTTGATAAACTCCACCTCGGCATACGTCATTAACGCTAATTTCATCGGCGCTTTTACGATACCCTGATTGGGCAGAGAACCGTTAAAGCTGGGCACCGTATTGTATCCGCTTGGCCATCCGAAATAAGATTTCACCCCGTCATTGGTCGTTTGCTGCGCGAAGATCGGCAATCGGGGATCGTTCCATTCTTTCAGATGATCGATAAAAAATTCCGATAACGCCTTATATGAAGTAAAATCTTGCGGGCGAGTCATAGGCGCTTCCAAAGGATATACCCCCGTAACAGGCAGTAAAGCGGCCTCGTCATTCGATTCGAATAGAGGATAGGCAACCGGATCATTGATTAGTTTCATGATTTCAGCTTTCGCATTCAATCCATTCACATCCAACACCCTTAATAAGACGCGGAGCTTAAGAGAATTCGCAAACTTCCTCCATTTAACGATCCCGGCCGATGTGGCTCCTGATGCCGGAGTTTCCGTATGATATAATAATTCCCCTTCGGGATTATACCGCAATCCCTGCGTTTCATCGAAAAGCAGATTGGCCGAATCCAACTCTTGCAGAATAGTCCGATAAATATCGATTTGAGAATCGAAAGCCGGCGTAAAAATCTTTTCATCGCCCCGTATGGCTTCCGTCATAGGAACATCGCCGAATCCCTCGACCAAAATCTGATAGAGCCAACTCTTCAAGACTTTTGCAATCGCCTCATAATTGGGTTCGTTCAACTCTCCGGCTTGTTCTTCCATTTCTTTTATATTATTCAACCAACGGTAATACGTACTCCATGTACCATCGCCCGCAGCATCCGTCATATAATACCACCCTAATCCACCGGTACTGTTAGTCGTCACAATGCCTTGCATCAAATGAAATGTAAAGCTGTTATATCGTTCCCAATTATAAGAAGATACATTGTATAGAACCGGGTTCAAGAACACGCCGGGGTTTGCTTGCTGCATGCGTGTGGGATCGGTGTTCAAATCGTCTAAGTCTTCACAAGAGGTGAAAGCAACCCCCATGATGAAGAATATGTATAGAATTGTCTGTTTTAATGCGTTCATTATATATAATTTAATCTATTAAAAGCTCAAATTTAAATTGATTCCATAGGATTTGGTAGAGGGCAACGACCCGTTTTCGATACCCACCACCATCGAATTGCCATCTAACGCGGCTATTTCCGGATCATACAGCGGATAATCGGTAATGGTGAGCAGATTTCTTCCATACACGGCAAAGGATGCAGCCGTAAAAGGAGTCTTTTGCAAAAGGTTGGGCGATAAGGCATATTCGAGCCTTATTTCCCTGAGTTTGATGTAAGAAGCATCAAAGGTGTTCGTCTCCACATTGGCCCGACGGTAATTTTCCTTGTTATACGCTTCGACGGTGACTAGTTTCGTGTTTTCACTATAACTTCCAT
The DNA here is from genome assembly GCF_041902845.1 of Limibacterium fermenti. Classification (GTDB taxonomy): domain Bacteria; phylum Bacteroidota; class Bacteroidia; order Bacteroidales; family Dysgonomonadaceae; genus Limibacterium; species Limibacterium fermenti. The sequence continues at coordinate 1,437,695 of NZ_CP159486.1, read as the reverse complement.
CGGCATTTCTTATCACACCGGGCGCCACCATATAAATACCTCCCAATTGTATTAGCGAGGGATCATTTTTTATTCTCGGGTCGTCGGCGGCGATGTAGAACTCCGTGCCCGGAAGCCTGCCGTTGAGCGTATGGGCCAACTTACCCTGTTCGGTCATCTTATGAAAGGATTGCGAATACACCATTCCTCCCATTTGCCCATCAAAAAGGACGCCCAATTTGAAGCCTTTATATTTAAATTCGTTGTAGAATCCGGCTTTCCAATCGGGACTCGCATTTCCGACATATTCAATCTCGGGAGCTTTTTCGGGTAACCCGTTCGCCCCTATGACGACTTTCCCTTCTTCATTGCGAACCAACTTATATCCCCATAAATCGGAAACCGTACCGCCGACCGTACCGATTAAGGATACGACCGACCCGACCGTGGCAATCAACTGATTTTCATCGGAGCCTTCCGCTAAGGAAAGGATCTTATTCTTATTCATCGCCCACGTAACCATCGATCTCCACGTAAAGTCTTTGGTCGATACCGGTACGGCATTCAATTCTATTTCCAAGCCTTTATTGCGTACGCTACCCGAATTAATCGTCGCCCGCGAATAACCGGTTGTCGGATCAATGGGCGCATCTAAAATCTGGTTTTTAGTCGTATTGTAATAATACGTCAGGTCAATCCCTAAACGGTCGTTAAACATTCTGTAATCGATACCGACCTCGTAATTGGTAGATATTTCAGGTTTAAAATCGGTATTGAACAGCGTGGTGGGTAAAACCAACGAGCCTGAAAAATCGCTCGTTTCGTAGTATTGCGAGGTCTTGTAAGGCTCCGCATCGTTTCCTACCTGCGCCCAGGAAGCCCGAAACTTAAAGAAGCTAATTTGCGAGGGCATCGTAAACAATTCATTCAGAATAAAGCTGCTGCTTACCGACGGATAGAAGAACGAACGGTTTTCGGCCGGTAAGGTGGACGACCAATCGTTTCTCCCGGTGATATCCAAAAAGACCTTATTCTGATAGGCTAAATTCGCCATAAAGTAAAGGCTGTTAATCGCCTTGTTCCGGATAACCGTTCTTACCGAAGGATTGGAAGAGCCGTTGGATAATTTATAGACGCCCGGCGTTTTCAATCCGTTTACCGATGCAGCCAACAAATCATATTTTTGCCTCATCAGATTTCCTCCGCCGGCAACATTGATATGGAAAGCATCCCCAAAAATATGGTGATAGGTAACCAATGCGTCGGAATTCATTTCATAATCAAAGACATTTTCTTTTTTGAAAAAACCGTTTCCAAACACCACATCACTCATAGGACGATGCTGTTCCCTTTGATCGGAAGACAATTGAAGCCCCGACCGAACCATGACATCCAAATGGGGTGTTACATTCATGGTTGCCGAAAGCGAAGTAACATTGCTATGCTTCTCGGACGGATTTTCCGATTCATGTAATATCACGTAAGGATTACCGATATAGGTGCTATACGGCTGTAATTGTTTTATATTTTCTTGCCCCGTTCTCCACTTCGGCTTTAACCAATCGAGATTTACATTCGGGTTTTGAAAGATAAGGAAATAGGAAATAGAATTACTGTTATAACCCAAGGCGGGAGTATTGTCTAAACTTCTATTCGTATAAGAACTTCTATAATCCAACTTCACTCTTTTAGAAACCTGTTGTTGGCCCGCCACATTGAAAGAAAACCGTTCAAAACCGGTATTGGGCAAAATCCACTCGTTCTTGGTGTAAGTAACCGATGCCCTTACCGAACCTTTATCGTTTTTTCCGGTAATAGCAACGGAGTTGGTAGAGGTAAATCCTAGTTGAAATAAATCTTTCCGGTTATTCGGATAGCCGACCCAAGGAGTAGGCACAGCAGCTCTTCCTTGTGTAACGGGATCATATTGATAATAAAGTTGATTTGCATCAAACGCAGCTCCATAAGCGCTGCTTGTCCCACTCGTCCCGGAGTTTCCGTCGGGCGATGCCCCGTACGAATAATATTGTTTCCCGGCATATTCCGTGCCCGCCTTGCCGATATTCGTCGGCAACCCTTGTCCGAATTCATATTGGTAATCCGGCCATCTCATGACATCTTCAAAATTCAGGTTGGATGAAAACGTTACGCCGATACCTTTCGACGCTTTTTCGCCTGCTTTGGTCGTTACCAATAGTACGCCGTTGGCAGCCCTCGAACCGTAAAGAGCCGTCGCGCTTGCTCCTTTGAGTACCTGAATATTCGCGATATCATTGGGATTTATATCCGCAAAACCATTTCCATAGTCGATGGAAAGTTCCGCCGCCACTCCGGCGCCGTAAGCCATTCCCCGGATTGGAAATCGTATTACTCATCGGGACACCGTCGACCACAATCAAGGCGTTATTTCCATTCACATTCAGCGATACATCCCCACGCAAAGAAATCCGGGTAGAACCAATGGGGCCACCGGGTGACACGATATTCAATCCGGCCACTTTCCCGCTCAATCCGGCAGACCAATTCGCAGGCATGGTATTGGCAATAGATTCGCCATCCAGGTTTTCCGTAGAATATCCCAATTGCCGGGCTTCTCGCTTAATCCCTAAAGCGGTAATAACCACTTCGTCCAATAATTTCATATCCTCTTCGAGCGTAACATCCAAGACAGTCCGCCCGCTTCTCGCCACTTCGAGCTCCGTAAACCCGATATAGGAAAACACGATCGTGGCATTGGAAGAAGCATTCAAAGAAAAACGGCCTTCGATATCGGTAACCGTACCGTTATTCGTGCCTTTTTCAATAACATTCACTCCAATGAGCGGTTCATTATTGACATCCGTCACTTTCCCTTTCAACAAGGACGTTTGCGCAGAAATGCCGCCAGCAACTAAAAACAAAGCCAAAACCATCCATAGGCTATGGGCCCTAAAACAAATTCTTTTTCTCATAAAAAATGATGATATTACCTAATTTTTTTCGAGCGCAAAGGAATGAAATAGATGTTACAAAACGGTTAAAATTTTATGAAGTGTTTGTAACAAATAGTAGCGACAAACATTTTGCCAAAGAGCGCCACAAAACGACCTTAGAGAAAAGGAAAATATCCTTCGAAAACACGAAAATGGCTTTCGAAAAGATGAAAATGACTAAAGAGAATTAGAAAATCAGTATCGAGAAGGGGAAAATAACTTTATAAAACATCAAAATGGCTAAAGAGAACGACAAAACGGCTTTCGAGAAGATGAAATCGATTAAAGAGAACAGGATGCCGGGCAAAGAGAATGGGAACCCCACAAAAAAGAGAAGCCTACAATATAAATATAGCCTCCTCTTTGAAAAAGACAGAAAGACACGGACAAGGAAAGGCTTTATCTTTTATTTCTTATTTTCGCCCTCTTTTTCATCCTTACGGGGAGCGGCGTTCAAATTTTTAAGGATCTTGGAATAGGAAAATTTTTCACGCATCAATGGATCGCCCCGATGGAAAGAAGTCGCAATCTTTCCTATAGAAATTGTTTGGCTGTAAATTCCATTGAACTCGGTGACGACTTCCGCCGAGATATCCTTGCTGTCGCCTTTAAGGGTTTCTTGCTTCACATTCGCTTGTTGTACCGTTTCGTCTTTAGCGGCGGCAACGATGCGATCCAATGTTTCGGTAGCAATCCCGGTGGCAGTAAATTCCGTTTTCAACTCTTCCGTTAAACCAGTGGCGAAATGCGACAATAACTCGGCGATAGCCTCCTGATCTTTCTTGGACGCCCGTTTCCAGAAAGTAGCGTAACCCAATGCTTTTAAAATCTCGTCGCGGCGGAGCCTATTCGATTTATAATCCTCGCCGATTTGCGTTTTTACCTCTGAAAGGTCGATAAGCGCATCGTTGCATAATTTCTCCACAACCTCGGTAGCGGCATGCACTCCGGCTTTGGGGTCGATACCCAGATAGTTCTGAAATGCGTTGGAAATGCGTGTCTTAATACCCGTAAAAAACTCTATCGTCCAAGTACTGCGCTTGGATGAAAGGAAAGGTAGGTCGGCAATGGCATTGTCGATCATGATATTGCATGTAGTGAGCATTTCAACATCTTTACCTTGATAAATTCTTGTTATACTCATAATGATTCTTTTTATAAAGGTCGTTAACGATGCAAACTTACAAAAACAGTCGATACGTTATTCTCGACAAGCAAACTTTTTGAAGGAAAAAGCCGACAATTTAAACTTTATTACACATGCAACTATAATGGTTTGCATTGCTTCACATTTCGAGCGGGAAAATCTATTCCGATTCGTTCGCTTGTGACTTCGGTAATATCAAATTAAGCACCAAACCAATGACCGCGGAAAGACCGATACCCGAAAACGTAAAGCTTCCGGCTTGCAAGACCGCTCCTCCGATGCCGGTGGTAAGAATGAGCGAAACGATAACCAAATTACGAGTATTGTTCATATCGGTTTTATTCTGAATCATATTATTGATGCCCACGGCGGCAATCATGCCGAAGAGCAAGAGCATGATTCCTCCCAATACGGCTCCGGGAATGGATTTCAACACGGCGCTCACCTTCCCGATCAACGAAAAGACAATACCCGCAACAGCCGCCACCCGTATGACCGCCGGATCGGTGACCTTCGTCAACACCATGGCGCCCGTAACCTCGGAGTACGTCGTAACGGGAGGGCCGCCGATAAAGCCGGAGATACAGCAGGCAATGCCGTCGCCAAGCAACGTGCGGTGCAATCCGGGGTCTTTCATAAAATCCTTTTTGGTTACTTCGTTCACCGCATACACATTCCCGATATGCTCGATGACCGGCGCAATGGCAACCGGTATCATAAACAGCACGGCTTCCCACGAAAAGGCCGGTTTTACAAACTGGGGCAATCCGATCCAGGGCGCAGCCGCGACTCCCGAAAAATCGACTTGCCCCATGCATACCGCCGCAATATATCCTGCAATGATCGCCGAAATAATCGGAATGAGTTTAAAGAACCCTTTTGCAAACATACTGATCACCACCGCCGTGATTAACGAGATGAGGGCCAACATCCAGTTTTCCTGCGCCATACTCACCCCGGTTCCCGCCAGCGACAAACCGATAAGGATGATTACCGGCCCGATGACCACCGGAGGAAACAAGCGTTCGATGAGCCGCAAGCCTTGCCATTTGACCAGCGCACTCATCAGGAAATATACAAATCCCACCGCTACCAGTCCCGATAGCGTACCGGCCAATCCATATAGTTCCGTAGCTTTGATGATCGGGGCGATAAAAGCGAAACTACTGCCCAAAAAAATCGGGACAATGCCTTTCGTTACCAAATGAAAGACCAATGTCCCGACTCCCGCGGCGAAAAGCGCCGTCGATGGATCCAACCCTACCAACAAGGGTACTAACACCATGGCACCGAAAGCCACAAAAAGAAACTGCACGCCGATAATTGTTTTCGATGCCGCGCTTAACTGTTTTTCGTTTTCCATATTCTAAAATATGGGCACAAAGATAAAAAAATATTTCGAACCGGATGAACAATACAAAATGCAGAATTATGAATTGTCCATTCTCCATTATCCATCGTCAATTGTCAATTCTCTTCGGACATTCGGTAAAATTCATTACTTTTGCAGAAGAAAAAACAGTTTCATGCAAGAGGATAAAAGTCGATTATTGAGTTACGCAATGTACGCAGGTCTTTACTTAGGCCTGTTCTGGGTCGTACAGTACTTTTTCACCATGGCCGGAACGAATCATGCGATATTAGCCGTTATCGATTCGATTTTAAGCATCGGAACGCCCATTCTTCTTTTTTATTATTTAGTGAGGTATAAAAGGCTCATCATTCCCGACAGCCGGATGAATTATTGGCACGGCATGCAGTTTTCCATCCTGCTCTTCTTTTTTGCCTCCCTCCTCAAATCGGTCATCGTATTCATACACGTCAACTGGATCGACCCGATGTTTATTACAACGTTATATGACAACATGGTACAGATGGCGCAGTCGATGAAGATAGACGAAGCGTTGATCGCGAACATCTCCGAACAGCCCTACCCTACGCCCTCCAGTTATATTATCAATACGGTCATTTTGGGAAACGTTTTCATGGGGATGTTGCTCTCGGTGATTATTGTGCCGTTGGCCATGAACTATAAATCGAAATAGAACAAATCTTTTTTATCGACAGAAATGGATATATCAGTAGTCATACCACTTTATAACGAAGAAGAATCGCTGCCCGAACTACATGCCTGGATCAAACGGGTAATGGATGAAAATGCCTTCTCGTATGAAATCATTTTTGTAGATGACGGCAGTACCGACCGTTCGTGGCCGATCATCACCACAATCAGGAAATCATCTCCGGAGGTAAAAGCGATAAAGTTTCGACGCAATTACGGCAAATCGCCGGCGTTGTATTGCGCATTCCAAAAGGCGCAGGGCGATGTGATCATCACCATGGATGCCGATTTGCAGGATAGTCCCGACGAAATCCCCGCACTGTATCGCATGATAACCGACGAAGATTACGACTTGGTATCGGGATGGAAAAAGAAACGCTATGATTCGATATTGACAAAAAACATCCCCTCGAAACTCTTCAACGCTACGGCGCGTAAAGTCTCCGGCATCCGGCTGCACGACTTCAACTGCGGCCTCAAAGCCTATCGCCGGGCGCTGGTGAAAGATATAGAAGTCTATAACGACATGCACCGCTACATCCCCATTATCGCCAAGGAAGCGGGCTATACAAAAATCGGCGAAAAGGAAGTACATCATCAGGCACGCAAATACGGGAAGAGCAAATTCGGGGCAAGCCGCTTTGTAAACGGTTATCTCGACCTCATGACCCTTTGGTTCCTGAATAAATTCGGGAAAAAGCCGATGCACTTTTTCGGTTTGTGGGGAAGCGTCATGTTTATACTGGGGTTCTTCGCCATTGTGGCGGTAGGCGCCATGAAGCTCTACGACATGCAGCAGGGCAATCCTTACCGCTTAGTCACCGAATCGCCCTATTTTTATATTTCGCTGACGATGATGATTCTCGGTACGTTATTATTTCTCGCGGGGTTTTTGGGTGAACTTATTTCGCGCAACGCCCCCGAGAGAAATCATTATAAAATAGAAGACGAGTTTTAATTGAAAGTTGCACAGAGAGACGTGGAGTAACCGTTTCGATGAACCGCTTGCCGGCGTTTACGGATAAAGCGAACTTTTAAACAGGCGCAATTAAACAATAAACGATGGGATTCGAATTAGATGAACAAACAAAAAATGATTTAGGAATTTTCGATGTTTCTATCGGAAAATCCCTTTATGATTTGTTTGATCTTTGTATCTCATACGGCGGGAAAAAAAGATTACGAAAAATCATGTCGGAGCCTTCTACCGATAGACATTTCCTAATGAACCGAAGCGACACGATCGCTTACTTTCAATCCCACAGCCGCTCCATTTCGCACTTGGATATCGATAAAAACAGCCTCGACTTTATTGAACATTACTTAAATTATCACGATCAGCCGACTCGAAAGCCCAACAAATTCAGCGCTATGGAAAAAGGCTTTATGTATCGGATAAAACCCAATAACGACTATTACATCATTGAAAGGGGTATCGATTATACGATTGAGTTATTGAATAACATCCGAGACTTTTTCACCGGCCTTGACGGGACGGAACTACCGGAATATCTTCATTCTACGCGCGTACAGATGGAGGCTGTTTTCAAAGAGAAAGAATTTACCGCGGTATCCGGCATAAAAAATCTGCGTAAATTAAAAGCGGTTGAAATCGCTAATTTCGATTATATGTTCCGTTATACGCATCGATATCAAATCGATTATTTTGTTGATTTAATCTATTATTTGGATGTGTTGACGGCTATGGCGAAAGCAGCCGATAAATATCACTTGTGTTATCCCGAGCTGCGCCCTTCGTCGGAACAAATCATCCAAGCCGAAGGCCTTTTCCACCCATTGCTCAAAAATGCCGTGGGAAATGACCTGAGAATGGATGCCGGAACGAACATGATTTTTATAACCGGGCCGAACATGTCGGGCAAATCCACGTTCTTAAAATCATTGGGAATTGCCGCATACTTGTCCCATATCGGATTTCCTGTCCCTGCGGTAACGTTTAAAATAAGTATCCTTTCGGGAATTTACTCCACCATCAATTTAAAGGATAATATCCAATTGAATTACAGCCATTTTTATTCCGAAATAAAAAGAATAAAAGATATTGCGGAAAGGCTGGAAAATAAAACCGACAGGCTAGTCATTTTCGATGAATTGTTCAGAGGAACAAATGTGAAAGACGCTTTTGAAGGATCGCTTGCCATCATTTCGGCTTTTGCACATACGAAACGGTCTTTTTTCGTGATATCCACCCATATTTTGGAAGTGGCTGAGCGCTTAAAAGAAGAAAACATCCGATTTGTTTATTTGGAGACCATCAATAAAAATGGAATTCCTTTCTATACCTACAAAATAAAAGAAGGGGTTTCCAATGAACGATTAGGGATGTATATCATTCAAAAAGAAAAGGTGATCGACTCTATAAACGAGGCAAATAAAAGGATAAATGAATCAAAAAAAGAAATTTAATAAGAAACAGCAATGCAAAGACAATCCGTTCTTTTTATTTTTTTTCTACTCTTCCTGTTACCCGGGCTAACTTCTTGCAAACAAAAGGGAGAGAATAAAAAAGATTACCGTTATTTTCACGAACAAGGGGAAATATTTCATACGGCATATCATATAAAATATACTTACGACCGGTCGTTAGGGGAAGAGATTGTGGATGAGCTGCATCGGTTCGAGGTTTCGTTGAATCCGTTTATGGAAAACTCCATCATTTCGAAAGTGAACCGCAACGAACCCGTACAGTTGGATTCCTTTTTCATTACGGTATTTAATAAGGCCGAGGAAGTTTCCGGCGTAAGCGACGGCAAATTCGATATCACCGTCTCTCCGCTGATCAATGCTTGGGGTTTCGGATTCGACAATCCGGACAACGTCACTCCGGAAACGATCGACAGCTTAAAAGAGTTTGTCGGATACCGCAAAATATCCATCGATGCAAAGGGCAACATCGTAAAAACCGATCCGAGGGTCCAACTCAATATGTCGGCGATTGCCAAAGGCTATTCATGCGATGTGATTGCCCGTCTGCTTCAACGTCATGGCATCGAGAACTATTTGGTAGAAATCGGCGGAGAAATCGTAGCCAAAGGTATCAATGAAAAAGGCGAATGCTGGCGCATCGGAATTGATAAACCGACCGACGATCAAACGCCCGCTTCCCAGGAATTACAAACCGTGCTTTTGTTATGTGACAAATCGATGGCTACCTCCGGAAACTATCGCAATTATTACATCAAAGACGGCAAAAAATATGCCCATACCATCGACCCGTACACCGGATACCCTTCCGAAAACGAAATGCTCAGCGCTACGGTACTGGCCGACGACTGCATGACGGCCGATGCCTATGCTACGGTATTTATGGTGGCCGGACTGAACGAATCGGTGAAACTGGCCAGAACGTTACCGGGCTTGCATTACTTTTTTATTTATGCAAAGGCCGATGGTACTACAGGCGTGGCTTACTCGGATGGTTTTGAAGAGTTTTTCGCCGATAAACTGGATATTTTAATACAATAAGTTATGAACCGAAACAATAAAAAAACAACTACTGAGTCCAAACGCGTTGCAAGCAACGTATCTATTGAACCTTTGCAGGCTGACGAAATACGGGGATTGCGTATAGAGTATGAACTTTACGAGACCATTGGCGGAGAAACCCTTATCGCTTCGACCCCCAAAGGTATCTGCTTCCTGGCTTTCGGTTCCAGCGAAAAAATCATCGAAGAATTACACCGGAGGTATCCGGGAGCTTTGTTCGACAAACGATCGAACACATTGCACCGACGGGCATTGACGCTCCTCGAAGGAAAGCCGTCGGACACGTCGCTTCCTTTACACATCCGGGGTACCGAGTTCCAAACAGACGTGTGGAAAGCCTTGTTATCCGTTCCTAAAGGCAAAACAACCACCTATCGTTCTCTCGCGCAATCGGCAGGTCATCCGGGAGCCATTCGTGCGGTAGGCACGGCCATAGGAATGAATCCGGTATCGTACCTCATCCCGTGCCACCGGGTTATCCGCAGCGACGGCAAGTTGGGAGGTTACCATTGGGGCATAGAACGAAAACGAGCTTTTCTCGATCTCGAGCAAAAAACCGATCACCACTAACTCATAAAGAATATGAAATTAATGCATGACCGTTCTCTGTTTGTTTTATTTTTTGTCAGTTTTTTTATTCCTTCTATTTGCGCACAGGAGGCAGATTCGGTTTCTTATCCGAGCATGAAGATCTCCGGAACACTGAAAAACAAGTTCGAATATGCCAGCGAAACAGGCATGTCGCGCTTTTCCGTGCGTAATTCACGTATAGGGGCTTCAGGAAACATCAACTCGTTTTCGGGCTACAAAGCGCAAGTCGAATTAAGCAATGAAGGCCGCTTCGAAGTATTGGATTTGAGCGGATCCTTAAAGCCGGTCGACGGGCTTTCCTTAACGCTCGGTCAAACCAGCGTGCCCATTTTCAACCAATACATCGTAAGCCCTTCCGAAATGATGTTTGCGAATAGAGCGTTCATTGGAAAATATTTTTTAAGTACACGCGATTTAGGTTTTAGAGCGGATTATGAATTTAAAATCGGTTCGGTCCCCTCTTCATTTGAATTGGGAATCTATAACGGCAACACCATTAATGATCCGGTATGGCGCGATCGCTTATCGTATGGCGCCCGGCTGGCCGTAGGCAGCATGAAGGGATTTCGCAGCACGATAAAATATTACGATTATCAAAATGAAGATATTCACTATCTTTTTTATGGCGCCGATCTTCGCTATGAGGCGCGTAATTGGAAATTGGAAACCGAGATCATGAAAAGAGACAGTCGCGTAGAAGCTGAAAGCGATATGCTTTCTTATTATTTTCAAGGGGCCTATTTTATTCCTTTAACGAAAAGCCGCTTTTTCGACCGGCTGGTTCCGGCTGCCCGATGGGATGCCATTGACAAGAATCCGGACAATAAAGGATTCGATGTCAATCGCCTGACCGTGGGCTTGGGCTTCGCCTTTGAACAAAAAAACATTTCCTCGATCCTTCGTCTCGACTATGAATGGTACTTCATCGAAAATGAACTCGATATACTCAATAAATATCCCGAAATGGATTCCGATAAATTTACCGTCGAACTGGTTTTTACGTTCTAAGAAAATGCAGGGACGGGAGGTTGGACGTTGGAGGTTAGAGACCGGAGACCGAAGACCGAAGACCGAAGACCGAAGACCGAAGACCGAAGACTGAAGACCGAAGACTGAAGACCGGAGACCGAAGACCGAAGACCGAAGACTGAAGACCGAAGACTGAAGACCGGAGACTGAAGACATTAGACATTAGACATGAATATATCAGATAATAACAGAATTACGCCCGACTATATTTCGGATTTGAACGATAACGAAATATTTGTTTTTGGAAGCAACCTCGAAGGCTATCATGGCGGCGGGGCAGCTAAAATGGCCTATGAGAGATTCGGAGCAATATGGGGGCAAGGTTGCGGTTTGCAGGGCCAATCCTACGGCATCCCCACGATGCATGGAGGCGTAGAGGTCATTCAACCGTATGTAGAAGAGTTTATCGATTTTGCCGCCGAACATTCCGACCTCACGTTCTTAGTAACGCGTGTCGGATGCGGGATAGCCGGTTTTCACGAATCGGAAATCGCCCCGTTGTTTAAACGCGCGCTTTCCATCAAGAATATATGGCTTCCGGCAGGATTTGTGAAAATCCTCACGGAAGAATAATAGAATTTAAAAGAGGCCGTCTCAAATTCGCATCTTTTATTTTATTCAAAATCCTTGGGAAACACAGTCCGGTCTTTTACCGTTCCGTCCAATAAGCGGATCCAAGTAACAAACTCCCGCGTACCTTCTTTCAGTTCGACAATCCGGGCATTACCGGCTCACCCGTAACCACATCGCCGGCAAACTGAACAATTTTAAAAGTCCCGTCCGCCTTGAAATTCAACTTCTATGCATGCGCAGAGAATCCTACCGAAAAAAGGAAAAGCCACAGAAACAGCTTCTTGATGATATCGTTTCTCCGCATACCAAAAGTTTTTTAATTATACCACATATAAAGAACTAATAGACTCATTATTATAAACCCGGATAATGGAGTTGGCAAACATATCGGCAACCGAAAGTATTTTTACTTTTTCCGACTTTTTAGAATAAGGTATGCTGTCGGTAAAGATAATTTCTTTTAGTGCGGATTGATTCACCCGTTCCGACGCCGGATCGGACATCACGGCATGGCTGGCGATAGCTCTTACGGAGTTAGCCCCTTTATCCATAATTAAATTAGCGGCCTTGGTAATGGTTCCCGCCGTATCGACAATATCATCGATAATCAGCACATCCATCCCCTTTACATCGCCGATAATCTGCATATCGGAAACTTCATTGGCTTTCTTCCGCAATTTGTAACAGATCACCATCGGACATCCTAAAAACTTGGAATAAGCGCTGGCGCGTTTCGTGCCTCCCACATCCGGTGTCGCGATCACCATATTACTCAAGTCCAATCCTTTCAAATAATCGATAAAAACCCCCGAAGCATATAAATGATCTACCGGGACATTAAAAAATCCTTGAATCTGATCGGCATGAAGATCCATTGTGATCAACCGGTTGATTCCCGCCACATGCAGTAAATCTGCAATGAGTTTGGCAGCGATACTCACACGGGGCTTATCTTTCCGGTCTTGCCTCGCCCATCCGAAATAAGGAATCACGGCGACAATGGATTTGGCGGATGCACGCTTTGCGGCGTCGATCATCAACAATAATTCCATCAGGTTATCGGAATTGGGAAACGTAGATTGAATGAGAAATACCTGCTTACCACGTATAGATTCCTCATAAGATACGGCAAACTCACCATCGGCAAAATGTTCGATGATCATATTTCCCAACGGACATCCAATGCTGTTACACACTTTTTCGGCAAAATAACGAGACTTGGTGCCGGAGAAAATTTTAAACGGCCTTTCCTGCATGCTGTTTTATACTATAGTTTAATTAATATTGTTTGAACAAGACTACTCTCTATTGATTGAATTTTTCGCCACAAAAGTACAAAAACTACTTCTAATAAAAAATGTTTACAAAGAAGAAATCTTATACGCTTCTCCCGAGTGTGCTCCAAGAGTCACTTTGAGAGAGCCTTGCGGCGAGAAAAATAATTCCGCGCCATCTCCGCTAAATAACGGTCGCGCCTTTCCCCCTTGTAAATGATTTAACTCAAAGAACGCATAAGCATGCGGAGGAATATGAATGGAGACCTCTTTGGCATGATTATCGAAATTGACCACGACCACGATTAACTCTTTTTTGTCGCTGCGAAGGAATGCGAACTGTTTGGTCGAGTCGAAATCGGGATTATCATAATTAGCCGGCATCAAGTCATAAAACAATCCCTGCGAAAGCGCCCTTTCGTTATGGCAGCTTTTTATGAGTTTGGAGTAAAACTGCTGCAACCGTTTTTCTTCCACGGTCAGTAACTCGTCATTCCATTTGCCTCCATTGTTCCATCGCCGCACCGTATCCACCGACCAATAGTCAAAGATCGTGGTACGGCCGTTTTTACCGCTATATCCCTCTTCATCCATACCTCTTTCTCCTAACTCTTGTCCGAAATAAATCATAACCGGATTTACATTCAGGCACGACGTTAATACCATGGCGGCAATTCCTTTGTCGCCGCTCTTCAGAAAATAATCGGAGGCGAGACGCTGTTCATCGTGGTTTTCCATAAAATTCAACATTTTATGCTGTATATCCCCTACATTGTTCAACGTAAACGTAATATCGGATGCCGGCCGATATCCGCACGACACATCACGGAGCACGTCATATAATCCGACTTTATCATAAAGATAATCGAAGACCGTATCGGCTAAGAAATCCCGGTATCCGGAAGGATTATATATTTCGGCGATAAAAAGCAATCCGGGATACTGTTCTTTTATTTGCGGAACAACCCACCGCCAGAATTCCAAAGGAACCATCTCGGCCATATCGCAGCGGAAACCGTCGATTTGTTTCGCAGCCCAAAACAGCAAGATATCTTTCATCTTTTTCCAAGTATCGGGTACCGGCGAAAAATAAGTCTGGCGGCCGTTCAGATAATCGACTCCATAATTGAGCTTTACTGTTTCGTACCAATCATATTGTGTCGGATTATTGGTAAAGCAATCATTTCCGGTTACTTTTGCCGGCTCCTCGTGATACCGGGCATGCGTGAGTTTTGCCGGCGCTATTTGCAGGTGCAACGCTTCGCCGGGCAGATAATAAAAGTTGTTTTGAGGGGAAAAAGCGACGGACGGATCGTCGTGTTCCCCAAAATCTTCGATACCGGCAGGTTTATTAACCGATCGGTAATTTCTGGCCAAATGATTCGGTACAAAATCGATAATAACTTTCAACCCGGCTTTGTGTGTACGATCTACCAGCTCCTCGAATTCCTGCATACGGTTCTCCACGTGCACCGCCAAATCGGGATCCACATCATAATAATCGCGGATACTATACGGCGATCCGGCATTTCCTTTGATAATTTCAGGATATTGTTCGGGAATGCCGTAACGCGTATAATCGGTTATGGAAGCATGAGCCAGCACACCGATATACCACACATGGGTATAACCGGCGTCTTTGATAGTTTGAAGCGCCGTATCGGTGAAGTCGTTAAACTTTCCACATCCGTTTTCCCCGATGCTTCCGTTCTGGATATTGTTTGCCGTCCGGTTTCCGAACAATCTCGGCAACACTTGGTAGATAACTATTTTATGGGATTGCATGCTAATTATTCCGTTTAATATAATGAATGATCTTTTCACTGAATTCCTTATACCGCAGGCACCGCCTGACGATTTTCAACGACGCTTCTTCGCCCATGGTATGGGCTGCACAGGTATACCCTAATTCTGAGATCGTATCGATATTATTCAAATCGAACATGGTGTATTTTTCCACGCCCGGGGTTTCAATCAAGATATCGCATAGTTTTTTATCTATTAGGGTATTCGCGTTAGACATCAGATTAAATGTCCGTTCGGCCATTTTCCGTATATTATTCTTTTCAGCGGGGGGAATCATGAGCGACACATTGACTCCGATTACGAATTTGCATTGTTTGCGAATGACCGAGACAGGAAAGTTTTTAAATAATCCTCCGTCTACATAAGCTGCGCCATCGATATATTGCGGATGAAAGACAATGGGCACAGAGCACGACGCGACAACCGATTCCACCAAATTATCACCTTGCGAAAAAACAACGCTCCGGGCATTATTCCAGTCCGTAGCTACAGCCACAAAAGGAATTTGCAACTGCTCAAAGGTTTTCGCCCGGAGGTTACTTTTCAGGAACTTATAAAGTCCGGTACTCTTAAAAAATCCGGTTTTGGGTAACGTGAATTCAATAAATTCACGAAACTCACGGCCTTTGAACAAATCGGAAATTTCAAGAGGATGAAACCCGTCGGCATACAACACTCCGGCCAACGCACCGGCACTGGTCCCGGCAATGATGTCGGGCTTCAACCCGTATTGTTCCAGTACATTCAAGGCTCCTAAGTGAGCAAAGCCTTTTGCTCCTCCTCCACTCAAGGCGTAACCTAAATAGTAGTCATATTTATTACGGAACACAGCCATATTTTCGCCTTATTTTCAAGTAATTTTAGCGTTACAAATATGGCACTTTTTTTCGGGTTATTCAAATAATCACGAGGCTATTTTTTACTGAAGGTGTTATTAAGAACAGCTTTCTCATGTTACCGAGATTACTGTTTATTTCTATAACGGTTTCACAATAAAACCCTGATTCTGCAATAATTCAACTGGCTATGACAGGAATCGTATCGTATTGTGCCGGATTATTGTTTTTATCGGCTTTTCCTGCACAGGACAAAAGAAAGAGTAAAAGTAAAAATAGGATATGATTTGTTTGTCTCATTAATGAATAATTTTAGTTATTGATAAAGTGTAAAACATACAGTAGGCACCTGACCTATCCAAGTTATTTTTACCCAATCGGAAAGTAGGAAGAGTTCTAAATACGGAACAACCGTTTAATTTCATGTTGTTATATTTTTTAATAAGGGTTTGATTATGTATTTCTGAAAACTACGTTCAATTGTACATATGGAGTACCAGAAAGTATGTTATTTTTCCTCTTAAAAATCTGAATATAGATATCAAGGTAATGGGCATCTGTCGATTTAGATAAAGAGAAGTAACGGCAGACGCCTTAGCTAATCCAAGTTGTTTTTGCCTAATTGGATAATGCCAAGAGGTATTGATAATAAATAAATGACGGATTTCATATTTATAAATATGGTTCTTCTTATAATATATCCTTATTTCTTTTCTTCTTCCTTTGAACTTCCGCCCCGGTCGATAATGATGCGGGCGTTCTTGTAATCCCTGTAAAAATCGGTGCCGGCGAACATCGTCATCAGGCTGTCGAGCTTGTACAGACTCTGACGTTGTTCTTTCTTCACTTCGGGAATGGTCTGGTTATGGCGTTTGCGTTCCAGGGTCAGGTTACGGGGTTTGTCCGTCAGCGCTTCATACGAATCCATCAACGTTTTTAGACCGGCCATTTTCGTTTCGTCAACGTCATAATCTACCAACAACGGCACCAACGGCAACACGCGATTGTAAATGTCTTCGACCTTGTGGAAAGCTGTTTCTTCTCCCATATTCACGAGGAACCCGCGGCTGACCCGCAGTTGGTCGTGCAATCCGTAGTCGCCGGTATCGAGGGCATAGATCGATACCCTCCGGGCGATCGCCGCTGCCTCTGCGTACATCTCGAGGGCTACGGCATCCTTATTATCCGTGAAACCTTTGGTTACGATAAGCGAGCCTATGGCATGCGGCTCCATTTTTTCCACAGCCGAGTCGAATGTGTTTACTTCCTTGGCTACTCTTGGTTTTTCCTTCCAAACCGGTTCGTATTGGTGGAGGACTTCCTTCACGTTACGAGCCATTCTTTGTGAATTAGAATCTCTCGTATTCATAATGGATTTATTTTTATATGTTTATATTTAAAAACGCCCAAGTTTAGGAAATAATTTACGGAGTAATGACTTCCACAAGTTAATCAAAGTTAAGCTTTGAATTGTTTTAAGATTAATATGGTCAATAAAAACTAATCAACTGTAGATATGAATGTTATATCCGACTGAAAGAAGAACCTTTATCCTGTTAAAAATGTTTTTCACGAAAAATGCAGGTCGAAAATCGCATCTCCGGCCGATTCGTTCAACGGGATAAAGCCGTTAGAGGCGGGGGAGGCATACTTTTGACGCAACATCCTGTGTTTTCTTGATGCAAGAAGGACAAAATAGCCTATTCAATATAGAAAAACCGGCATAAGAACGACATAATGACCTGTTTGAAACAGAAAAACCGATGTAAAAATGACAAAACGACATGTATACAATACAAAAATGAGTGTATGGATGACAAAAATGAATGTATGAATGACAAAAATGCCGCACAATACTACAAAAACCGGCTGCAGATATTAAAAAATGCCTGTTAGCATCGCACAAACGACTTGCATGCTCCGGTACTCTATTCCGCGTACGCCGTTCCCTTGCGGTTAGCCCAAACCATCTTATACAACTGATCGTTGGGACGAACTTTCTCAGGAGTCTTGAAGGAAAAATGTTGTCCCTTTACCGCTTCTTCAACGGTTTCTAAATCGACACGGATATCTTGAGCCGTGGCGAACACCGCTCCCGTAGTCGGACCGGTAATCAGCAGTTCGTCGCCTTCGTTTACCGATTGGGTTTCGATAAGGAATTCGGCGACACCAATATTTCCGAAATATTTAAGGACCTTTCCGACATAGACTTTTCTTTTGGTCGCTCCCGATCCGTAACGATGAGTCCATTCTCCCAACCGCTGGCCCAAATAATAACCATCCCAAAAACCGCGATTGAATACAGTCGCCAACTTTTCATTCCACAAATCGATTTTTTCCTGCGTAAAGGAGTCTTCGCAATACGCCTGCACCGCCTCTTTATAGCATGAGGTAACGATACGGACATATTCGGGGCCCCGCGCCCGCCCTTCTATCTTAAAGACCCGCACGCCGGCGTCCATCATCTTATTCATAAAATGAATTGTTTTCAGATCTTTCGGCGACATGATATACTCGTTATCGATGTCCAGTTCGATTTCACTGTCTTTGTCTTTTACCGTATAGGCGCGGCGGCAGATTTGGTTGCAAGCGCCGCGGTTGGCCGAAAGGCTCTTCTCGTGAAGGCTCAGATAACATTTACCCGACACCGCCATGCACAATGCGCCATGGGCGAACATCTCGATACGAATCAACCGGCCCGACGGCCCTTTTATTTGCTGCTCGACAATATCGCGATGAATACCCGCCACTTGTTCCAGATTCAACTCCCGGGCCAGCACGACGACATCGGCAAACTGTGCGTAAAACTTCAACGCTTCGGTATTGGTGATGTTGAGTTGGGTCGATAAGTGCACTTCCACCCCGATGCTCCGGGCATACATCAGCACGGCTACGTCGGCGGCGATAATAGCCGTCAGGCGAGCCTCCCGGGCGGCATCGACAATGCGGCGCATCAACGCCATGTCCTGCTCATAGATAATGGTATTGACCGTGAGGTAACTCTTGATATGATTGTCCCTGCATATACGGGCGATGGCATGCAAATCGTCTATCGTAAAATTATTGGAAGAACGGGCGCGCATATTCAATCCTTCGATGCCGAAGTAAACGGAGTCGGCGCCGCCTTGGATAGCCGCCATGAGAGAGTCGTAGGAACCTGCCGGCGCCATTATTTCATACTCACAAGTAGTCGTCATTCTATTGATTCCTTCATCAGAATTTTATATAATAGGTAAGCTTCGCTTCTATCACGCGATGGGCGGCACGCGAAAAATCCGTTTTCCGGCTTTCATAACGGAAAAAATCGGCAAGGCCAAAATAATAACGGCCTTCCAAATCAAAATCGCCGATCCCCGTCCTCAATTCTAACCCGACGCCCCCTATCAATCCGTAATCGAACCGGCTTTCGGGATCGGCATATTGCAATCCGATAAAAGCATTGTCCGGATTTGCTTTTTTTTGGGTTTCCACGTCAGCCGCAAGCGCTTCGCTCATACTTGAGGAATGATTGAATAGAATGCTTACCTGAGGCCCCGCATTAAAAATAAACCGCACTTTATTTCCAAAATAGACATGCCATAAAAAGGGAATCTCCACATAATTCATCGTCCGGTTATACGAAAATCCGGTTTCCGCATCATAGTCTTCTTTCCATCCCCGTTGGGCGAAGTTAATTTCGGCAATAACCCCCAAATGCTCCTCCGATATATACTTGGCTGCTATCCCTGCGTGCATTCCTAAATGGAAACTCTGAGCCACACCGGGCGAAAAACTGACGGATGAAACCAGCGCTCCTGCGCCGGCTCCGACATAGAACTCCCCTTTAAACTTATTCGCCTGGCCATACATAACCGATAAGTTCAGACCGATGAGAAAAACAATCAGCGCATACCGTTTCATCGACTTTTATCTGTTTTAGTAATCGAATTAGAGGTGTCGTAATGAATCAGATATAATCCGGTATTAATAAATCCGCCCCAATTATTGACTCGTTCAAAGTAAAACGGGAACTGCAAGGTATTTACCCGGATTTGATCTACAGACTGTTCAAAATTAACCCCGTATCTTGCTAACGCCGTCAAGAAAAACAATCCGGTATCGTAACCTAATAAACCATACTTGGGATACGTGTTCAAGAGGTCCCGATCATACCACTTTTTAAAGCTCTGCATAAAGTCCCGGGTCGCCGGATCCTGTTCATTGACATAAAAGGACGAAAAAATCTGGGTATCAAACAAATGATAATCCTTCACAAGCTCTTCATCATAGGTCTGCCATTCCGGATAGCCGAACAAGCGGACGGTATAAGAAGGATGGGTCTCTTTTATTTTCTTTAGAGCCTCGACCATCCGTTTTAGCGACGGGGAATCTCCCGAAGCCGGCACAACGACATTGTCCTTCGCAGGATCCAACTGCGCGAGAAAAGCAGTCTCCAAATTGCTGCCGTCCACCTTCACAAACGAACGCTTATCGGCTTTTAAGTCGCTTTGCAATTGTGAAATAAAATCGGCTTTATCATCCTTCTCCCCGGCGGCGAAAAGAACCTTGGCTGCCGGATAAGTCTGCATAAACACGTGCGATGCTTTTGTATAATTATAGGAAGGCTGAAAATTAACTTGAAAAATCATGCCGTTGTTGAGTACTTCATTGCTTCGCGACAAAGGAACCACATACTTAATATTATGAGCTTTAGAAAAATCGGAAAGAATTTTGATCTGATTATCCGAAAAGCCCCCGATCATTAAATGCAGCGATTGCATTTCGAGGGTTTCAAGCAGACTGGTAAGCTTGCGGGTGTCGCTCTCCGTACCGATATCAAACACATACAATTCGATATCCGCTCCTTCTTCTTTCATCTTTTCCACAGCCAATAAAAACCCTTCGTAATATTCCTGAAAGCGCAAATGCCGATTATCGTTATTCTTCTCCAAAAACGGTAAGAGAAGAGCCACTTTCATCCGGTTAACTTTAGAAGGCCGGGGTGGAACAAGCAGGCGGTTTGCTTGACTTTCAGCCTGAACCGTGCTGCCATTGCGCAGCGCTCCTTTCTTAACGGGAATAACCAAATCCATACCGGTTTTTAGCCCTTGCTCCAATCCGTTATTGGCTTGGCGTATATCCTCTTCCGAAAGATTATACTGCCGCGAAATACTATAGAGCGTTTCCCGTCTTTCTACTTTATGGCGGAGCGTCGTATCCTGGTCATGATAAGGAACGACGGTTTCATACGACTCGAAAAAAGGAATCCGTATCGTCTTGCCGATCCGGAACGTTTGCACGGAAAGGCCGGGGTTCGCCCGAAGAATATCTTCCGCACTCAATGAATATGTACGGGCAAGAGAGTAAAGCGTTTCCTGCGGAAGAATCGTATGGTAACGGTAGTTTTCTTCTTTCTCTTCACTAATCACACGCCGCTGAGGGATCGTTATCACCTGCCCTTCGGCAATCCCTTCCTTTGACCCGGGATTAAGATTATAAATCTCCTCAACAGAAGTATGATACATCTGCGAAAGACTGAATACCGTTTCTCCCCTGACAACCGTATGCTTAAATGTCTTATTTTGATTCTCGACAGGTCCTTGCCGAACAGAACCCGGCATGGGAACCGTCGTGTTTACAAGTTGACTATTTCCACGAACGGGAATAAGCAAGTACTGCCCGTTTTGCAAACCCGAACTCGCCCCGGGATTATGCCGGAGAATATCGGCTACGGAAACCGAGAAATTACGCGCTACGGCATACACTCCTTCTCCCGGCTTCACCGTATACTTATAGAATGTCTGACCATTGTTTGTAACGACTTCATAAGGCACCTGCTGTGCGGAAACCGCGGCGCCACTCAGGGCCAAACAAAACAGGAATAGATATATTTTTTTCAAAAATAAAGAGTCATGCATACGCGTTCTTTTTCCGATTATTACTACTAATTACTCGTTCTTCAATGCACAAAAATACGAAGAATATTTAGAATAATGTTTTTTCAAGTCCATTTTACCGAAAGTACCGCTCCAAGCCATGCGCTCGGTTACGGTTCGGGAGAGGCTTTTTCTTGATCGCGATACATCTTGTAAAGACGATTAAATTCATTCCAAGTTTTTGTATTCTTATGCTTTTCGATAAGAGCCTGAGCTTTATGATATGTTTTTTGCGACTTTTCGAGCTCCAAATCCACACTTTGCCGAATAGATTGATTGGTGAGTTCGGCCGCTTTTTTTGCATCGGAATCAATGCCGCCACAAGAGATCATCAAAAAATATCCCGCCAATACCATAGAAAGACCTGTCATTTTTTTCATAATTCAATCCGTTAAAAAGGAAGAGGCTCCTTATTTGGGGTTGTAAAATCGCCACCGGAAAGAGCGTCTGCAGAAGAAGACGGATCGCCGTTGGTCGCCTTATTCATTTTCGAAGGACGTTCGACATAGCGTTGTCCAACGACGAAATCATCCATATTTTGAAAACGGGCATATTCACTGTCGAAACGCATCTTGGCCAATCCGGTCGGTCCGTTACGATGTTTTGCCACAATAATCTCGGCAACCCCTATCAGCGAGTTACCCTGTTCATCTTCCGTAATGCGATAATATTCCGGTCGATGAATAAAACACACAATGTCGGCATCTTGTTCGATAGCTCCCGATTCACGAAGGTCGGCCAATTGGGGACGCTTCCCTTCGTTTCCCTGACGGGTTTCGACGCCACGGTTCAACTGCGACAAAGCAATAATAGGAATATTCAACTCTTTAGCCAGTCCTTTCAACGAGCGCGAAATGGTACTGACTTCCTGTTCCCGGCTACCAAAACTCATCCCGCTGGCATTCATCAACTGCAAGTAGTCGATAATGAGTATCTTGACATGACTTTCCCGCACCAATCGCCGGGCCTTGGTACGCAGTTCGAAGACCGACAAACTGGGCGTATCATCGATATATATCGGCGCATTATAGAGCAGTTTGTGGTTTTTGTCCAACCGGATCCATTCATCGTCGCTTAACCGTCCGCTTTTAATGCTTTCGCCTTTAATCTGGCACACATTCACAATTAGCCGGTTTACCAACTGCACATTCGACATTTCCAAAGAGAAAACCCCCACCGGGACTTCGTAATCCAAAGCCATGTTCTTTGCCATCGACAACACGAAAGCGGTTTTCCCCATAGCCGGTCGGGCTGCAATGATAACCAAATCGGAATTTTGCCAACCGGAAGTGAGTTTATCCAACTCTTTAAATCCGGTAGGCAAGCCGCTCATCCCATCCTTCCGGTTGGCAGCAGCCTCGATATTCTGCATGGCTTCCCGGATAACCGGATTAATTTGAATGACATCCTTTTTTACATTCCGTTGCGAAATCTCAAACAACCGGCCTTCGGTCTCTTGCATCAAATCGTCCACATCGATTGTTTCATCGAAAGCCTGATGCGTAATTTCGGAAGAAAACGTAATCAACTCGCGGGCCAAATATTTCTGGGCAATGATGCGCGCATGATATTCGATGTGCGCGGCCGAAGCGACCTTCTCCGACAGCTCAGCCACATACACGGCGCCGCCGGCCGTCTCCAGCTCCCCTCTTCGTTTCAATTCTTCCACAACCGTCAGGACATCTACGGGTTTCTGCTGCATGGCCAAGCCTTGGATGGCTCCAAAAATCAACTGGTGAATGGGATCATAAAAACTTTCGGGTTTCAGAATATCGCTGATCACGGAATACGCGTCCTTTTCCAACATCAGGGCTCCCAACACCGCCTCTTCCAACTCCCGGGCTTGAGGCGGCAACTTCCCCATATCAGGGGCGACAACGGTCTTTTCTACGACTTTAATATTTCCTTTGCGCTTTTGTTTCTCCATTTTCAACAAAAATTATATTCCGAAAAAGATACCAAAGGTACGTTTATGTACGCATAATCGGAAGACAATCCGGCATAAACTATTAACAAGTTATCAAAGGCTATCCTATACACATGAGGCAATACGCTATCAATAAAAACTATAACGCGAACAATCTTTTCATAAAATTGTTTTACGAATATCATTCATAAAAAATTTATAAAAGAAAGACGTCAAATGAGAAGTAAAAGTCTACAGGAATCCATTCAACATAGGCGCAGTTATTATCAACTGAGCAACGCCTCTCCCATCTCGAATGAACAAATAGAAACCATTATTGAAGAAGTGGTAAAGCACTCGCCATCGGCATTTAATTCACAGTCGGCACGCGTTGTTTTGCTATTGGGCGACCAACATAAGAAATTATGGGAAATCGTTAAAGACGAGTTGAAAAAAGTAAGCGGATCGGAAGAAGCATGGAAACAAACTGAGAATAAAGTCAATTCCTGCTTCCTGTCGGGATACGGCACGGTACTCTTTTTCGAAGACGAAACCGTTATAAAGGGATTGCAAAACCAGTTCCCGCTTTACAGTCAAAAGTTTTCGGTTTGGAGCGAGCACTCCTCTGCCATTGTACAAATCCTTACCTGGTTGGCATTAGAAAACGAAGGGCTCGGGGCTTCCCTGCAACATTACGATCCTCTTATCGACGAATCGATTCAAAAAGAATGGAATATCAGCAAAGATTGGCGACTGATCGCACAAATGCCCTTCGGCGTCGCGTTGGACAAACCGGCTGAAAAGTCGTATGAATCTGTCGAAAAACGTGTGAAAGTATTTAAGTAGTAATTTTCTCAATATATAACAATTCACTACAAAATCCCTGCCGGACAAATCCCCGGCGGGGATTATTCTTTTAGATAATACCTCTTTTCCGATTGGATTAAGGATATCCCGAAACCGGTTTGTCAGAGTATTCGCCGCGACAACCGGTTTGTTTTTTGCTTTCACCCTAAAAAAAATCAAAAAAAGTACGGATAATGATGAACAAAAGTAAAGAAGCGGCGTTTTAGAGGAGAATGATTCTTATTTAGCAGAGATTATCCATGGCAATTCATCAACAATTATTGCAACAAAAGTTATCGGAAAAAGGATTAAAGGCGACCCCTCAACGGATTGCCATTCTCGATGCGATCTATACGTTGAACAATCATCCCACGGCCGAACAGATCACCGATTTCGTCCGAGCAGCCCATCCGACGATTTCGATCGGAACTATTTATAAAACATTGGACACGTTTGTCAAGAAAAATGTGATTCACAAAGTTTCTACGCCCGACGAAGTGATGCGCTACGACGGTATACTCACGCCCCATCATCATTTATATCACACCGATAGCAATGTAATCACCGATTACGTAAACGAAGAACTCGACGAACTCTTAAAAACGTTTTTCGAAAAACATGCCATCGAAGGCTATGAAATCAATTCCGTCAAACTCAATATTTACGGCAACTCAAACGAACACCCCAAATAAAAAACTTCTATAACTTAATTACAAATCGTATGGAAAAAGAAGAAAAAAAAGACAAGAACAAAGAAAATCAAAAGAAACTGACGACCGTCGCCGGAGCTCCGGTTGTAAACAATCAGGATTCGATGACCGTAGGGCCCCGTGGCCCCATGGTATTGCAGGATGTATGGTTTCTGGAAAAACTGGCGCACTTCGATCGGGAAGTAATCCCCGAAAGGCGCATGCATGCCAAAGGATCGGGAGCATTCGGAACCTTTACGGTTACGCATGACATTACCCGCTACACCAAAGCAAAAATCTTTTCGCAAATTGGAAAGCAGACCGAAATGTTCGTCCGTTTTTCTACCGTAGCCGGAGAAAGAGGAGCGGCCGATGCCGAAAGGGATATCCGAGGCTTTGCCATGAAGTATTATACCGAAGACGGAAACTGGGATTTAGTGGGAAACAACACTCCGGTTTTCTTCTTTAGAGACCCGCTCAAATTTCCCGATCTCAATCATGCCGTAAAGCGCGACCCGCACACCAATATGCGCAGCGCAAACAATAATTGGGACTTTTGGTCGAGCTTGCCCGAAGCTTTGCATCAGGTAACCATCACCATGAGCGACCGGGGCATTCCGTACAGCTACCGTCACATGCACGGTTTCGGCAGCCATGCTTACAGTTTTCTGAATGCCGATAATGTGCGCCATTGGGTGAAGTTCCATTTTGTGACGCAACAAGGAATAAAAAACCTGACCGACCAGGAAGCCCAAGAGCTTGTCGGCAAAGACCGCGAAAGCCACCAGCGCGACTTGCTCGAATCGATTGCAAAAGGCGATTTTCCCAAATGGAAAATGTACATCCAGATCATGACGGAAGAACAGGCTGAAAACATGCCCTATAATCCGTTCGATTTAACCAAAGTATGGTACAAAGGAGAGTTCCCCTTGATTCCGGTAGGAGAGTTCGAGTTGAACCGGAACCCCGACAACTATTTCCAGGACGTGGAACAAGCCGCCTTCAATCCGGCAAACATCGTTCCCGGCATCGGGTTTTCGCCCGACAAAATGTTGCAGGGACGACTGTTCTCGTATGGCGATGCCCAACGTTACCGCCTTGGGGTGAATCATCACCAGATACCCGTAAACCAGCCGAAAGCAGCGCCTCAGACCAATTCTTATCATCGCGACGGGCAAATGCGTGTGGACGGGAACCAAGGCGCAACGTTGCATTACGAGCCCAATAGTTATGGCGTATGGAAAGAACAACCCGAGTTTGAGGAGCCGGCTCAGAAAGCCGACGGCGACATCAAACGCTGGAACTTCCGCGAAGATGACAGCGATTATTTCACTCAACCCGGAAAATTGTTCCGCCTGATGAATGACGCGCAAAAACAAGTCTTGTTCGGCAACACCGCCCGCAATATGGAAGGCGTGGAAGGATTCATTAAAATCCGCCACATCCGCAATTGCTACCAAGCCGACCCGGATTATGGGAAAGGGTTAGCCGATGCAATGCATATATCCTACGAAAAAGCAGGCATCGCGTAAAACGGATTTATCGCATTTGAATAGAAAGCAGGCTGTCTTAAAATTGTTTGGAGACAGCCTCTTCTTTTACGCTCCTATACATTCTTTTAGAATCTGTTTAAATTTGTTTCGCGATTCAAAAAGAGTTGTTTTTTAGCAGTATCCTTTCTTGTTTTGGCGATAATCGCGAGCTATTTGAGCCGAATAAAAGGAAGAAGAATACAAAAAGAAACTTTTTGAAGGCGAAGAATACTTTCATTTCCGTTTTTCGTAAGAAATTTAAACAGTTTCTTACTATATTAATAACTCGAGATGGAATACCTGTGGGTAAGTTTTATTATCTTTGCACCTTAAAATTATCCATTATACAGACTATACAATATGAAGATCAGAAAAGCGATTGTTTTTTCCCTTTTTCTCATCAGTTCGTTTCTTACGTTTGCTCAAGACGAAGTCTCATGGAAGTTTAGCTTGCAAGACAAAGGAAACGGAGAAGTAGAATTAACGGCAGACGCCACCATACAAGCGGGATGGCATATATACGATACGCGTCTTCCCGAAGACGGCCCCTATCCCACCTCCCTGAGCCTCGACAAGCTGACGGGAGCCGAAGCGGTAGGCGAGTTTCAGGCTTCGGGCAAAAAAGCCACCGTAAAGTATGACGCCGTGTTCCAAATGGAAATAGGGACTTTCGAGAACGCTGCGCGATTTGTGCAACGATTTAAAGTTACCGACAAACAAAAGTTCGCGCTTAGCGGCGATATCCGGACTCAGGCTTGCAACGACCAAAGCTGTCTGCCGCCGTTACCTGTCGATTTCTCTTTTACATCGGCCAATTTGCCTTCAACGCTGGTGGTATCCGCCGCTGCTAAAGCTGATCCGGCAGCATCGACCGAAAAGACAGAAACCGACGAAGCGGCCGTATCCGATACAACCGCAACCACAGCGGACTCGACCGGTATAGCACTCGCTCCCATTATAAGCGCTTCGGGCCCTATCGACCAGAACCCGCTATGGACACCGGTTATCGAAGAGCTGAAAGCATACGGTATGGAAGGAAGTACCACCGGCAAATCGCTCTTTTGGATTTTCATCGCCGGATTTATCGGCGGCCTAATCGCTCTGCTCACACCTTGTGTATGGCCGATGATACCGATGACCGTCAGTTTCTTCCTCAAACGAAATAAAACCGACCGCACGAAAGCGATTTCCGAAGCGCTTATTTACGGATTGAGCATTATCGTCATCTATGTGCTATTGGGTCTCCTCATTACGGGAATCTTCGGCGCGAGCGCATTGAACACCCTGGCGACCAGCGCGCTGTTCAATCTCATCTTCTTCGCTTTGCTGGTTCTATTCGCCATTTCGTTTTTCGGAGCGTTCGACATGGTCTTACCCGCGTCATGGACAAACAAAAGCGATGAAAAGGCCGACAAGACCTCGGGCGTACTGAGTATTTTCTTTATGGCATTCACCCTTGCATTGGTCTCTTTCTCGTGTACCGGCCCTATTATCGGCACTCTGCTGGTCGATGCCGCCACGTCGGGCAACATCTTGGCTCCCGCCATCGGCATGTTCGGATTTGCCTTTGCCTTGGCCATCCCGTTCGCCCTGTTCGCCATCTTTCCCTCGTGGTTGCAGAGCATGCCCAAATCGGGCGGCTGGCTCAACTCGGTGAAAGTGGTATTGGGCTTTCTCGAACTGGCCCTCGCTTTGAAATTCTTATCGGTGGCCGACCTCGCTTACGGATGGGGTATTCTCGACCGGGAAGTATTTGTCGTTCTATGGATTGTCATTTTCGCCATGCTGGGATTTTATCTGCTGGGAAAAATCAAATTTCCGCACGACAGCGATGTGCCTTACGTATCCGTTCCCCGGTTGTTCATGGCCATCATCTCCCTGGCATTCGCCATTTACATGATTCCCGGACTTTGGGGCGCACCGCTGAAAGCGATCAGCGCTTTCGCTCCCCCGATGTACACGCAGGATTTTAACTTATACGAAGGCGAAGTACATGCCCAGTTTTTGGATTACGAAAGCGGAATGGCGCATGCCGCCCGTACCGGTAAGCCGGTGTTGATCGACTTTTCGGGATACGGTTGCGTGAACTGCCGCAAGATGGAAGCATCGGTATGGACCGATCCCCGTGTGAAAGATATGCTCGATAACGGGTACGTGCTCATCACCTTAATGGTGGACGACAAGGAACGGCTTCCGGAGGTGATTGAAGTCAATGAAAACGGAAGAACGACTAAGCTGAAAACGATCGGCGACAAATGGAGCTATCTGCAACGTCATAAATTCGGCGCAAACGCCCAACCGTATTATATCGCACTGAACAATCAGGGACAACCGATCGGCCCTTCTTATGCTTATGACGAGAATGTGGATAAATATATCCAATTCTTGCAAACGGGTTTGCAAAACTATAAAATTGGAAAATAGAGACTGGAGGTTAGAGACTGGAGACTGAAGACTGGAAGATATGAATACTCGCGAACAAAAGATAGAAGCGTTCGGCCGGTTGCTCGATGTGATGGACGAGCTACGCCTGAAATGCCCTTGGGACAAGGTACAAACCAATGAAAGTCTCCGGGCCAACACGGTGGAAGAAACCTACGAACTGGTCGACGCAATTATCAATAAGGATAACGAAAACATCAAAAAAGAACTGGGCGACTTGCTGCTGCATGTGGTGTTCTATTCCAAAATCGGGGAAGAAAAGCAGGCGTTCGATGTCGCCGATGTGTGCAATGCCATTTGCGAGAAATTGATATTCCGTCATCCGCATGTGTTCGGCGACGCGCATACGCGAACGGCTCAAGCGGTGGAACGCTCGTGGGAACAAATCAAGCTGAAAGAGAAAGGGGGCAATAAAACCGTTCTGGAAGGAGTGCCCTCGCTGCTCCCCTCGCTCATCAAGGCCTACCGCATTCAGGACAAAGCCCGCAATGTGGGATTCGACTGGAACAAACGCTACGATGTATGGGATAAAGTGGATGAAGAACTCGGCGAACTGAAAACGGAAATCGAACAACTGGATGCCGATAAAATGGAAGGCGAGTTCGGCGATCTACTGTTTAGTGTCATCAATGCCGCGCGCCTCTATAAGGTGAACCCCGACAATGCCTTGGAACGCACGAACCGCAAATTCATCAACCGCTTCAACTATATGGAAAAGAAAGTGAAGGACCAAGGGCGGTCGTTGAACGAAATGTCGCTCGAAGAGATGGAAGAGATCTGGCAAGAGGCAAAACGAACGATGGAGTAAACGGATTTATCCGAAAATATGAAAAACCTCGGGCATCGTTTTGATACGACACCCGAGGTTCTTTTTTTCCTTTGGGAGTTTTCGTTCCCGTTATCCGTCAAACGGCTTGGAACCGTCAGACGGGATCATCAGCAAAGGCATGAAACCAAATGCCGGTCGCCATACGCGTCATCGATGCGGCCTACATTGATCCAGAACTTATTCGCCGCAACAAACGGCAACGGATAAATGGCTTTACTGCGCGGATAGGCATGATTCCACTCATCGGCAACAGCTACATATTCGGGATGCGGAGCATTCACCAGCACGTTATCTTCGAGCGTATACTCGCCGCGCGACACTTCCAGAATCTCTTCATGAATCTGTTGCAACGCCTCCACAAAACGATCCAACTCGGCTAAGCTCTCGCACTCGGTCGGCTCGATCATCAACGTACCATGCACCGGGAAAGAAAGAGTCGGCGCGTGAAAACCGTAATCCATCAGCCGCTTGGCGATATCGCTCTCGGTAATGCCCGACACCGCTTTCAACTGCCGGCATTCCAGAATAAGCTCATGGCCTACCCGGCCGTTTGCTCCTCGGTACACAATGCCGTACGAGTCTTGCAACCGCTGCGCCAGATAGTTCGCATTCAATATTGCGTTTTCGGTAGCTTTCGTCAAACCTTCGACGCCCATCATGCGGATATACGCATACGTGATTTGCTGCACCCCGGCGTTGCCATAAGGAGCCGCCGCAACCGTGTTCTTATCCGATTCGAAAGCCACGGGATGCCCGGGAAGGAAGGGAACCAGATGTTGCGCCACACACACGGGGCCGACACCCGGGCCGCCGCCGCCATGAGGAATGGCGAAGGTCTTGTGCAGGTTCAAGTGACAGAGATCGGCGCCGATCGTACCCGGATTGGTCAATCCCACTTGGGCGTTCATATTCGCGCCGTCCATATACACTTGTCCGCCGTTCTCATGAATGATACGGCACATCTCACGGATGTCCGCTTCAAAAATTCCATGCGTGGAAGGATACGTAATCATATATCCGGCCAGATCATGCGCATGCTCCTGCGCTTTGCGGGCCAAGTCATCCATATCGACATTTCCCCGTTCGTCGCAAGCAACCGTTACGGGGGTAAATCCCGCCTGAACAGCGCTAGCCGGATTGGTTCCGTGAGCCGAAGCGGGGATCAAAACGATTTTACGATGCCCCTGTTCGATGCTTTCGAGATAACTGCGGATGATGATGAGCCCGGTAAACTCTCCCGCGGCGCCCGAATTAGGCTGCAAGCTGACTCCGGCAAAACCGGTGATTTCGGCCAACATCGATTCGAGTTCGTCGATGAATTGCAGATACCCCGCCGCCTGTTCCACGGGGGCATAAGGATGGACGCGTTGCAGCGCCGCAAGCCCCAACGGCAACATGCTCGAAGCCGAATTAAGTTTCATCGTACACGAACCCAATGAAATCATGGAATGCGCCAGCGAAATATCCTTGCGCTCCAAACGTTTGATGTAACGCATCAATTCCGTTTCGGTATGATAGCGGTTAAAGGTCTCGTGTTGCAAAAAATCGGTCTTACGAACCAGCTCTTCGCAAAGCGCCGCTTGCTGCGGTTCGGCGCATTCGAACAAAAACGCTTTCGAGCTGCCCACCGCCATCGCAAATACGCCCAGCAACTCCTGCATCCGTTGGCAGTTGGTCGTTTCATCGATGCTGATGCCTATCTCGCCCGTGGGGAAATAGCGGAGGTTGATCGATCGCGCTTCGGCGTTGTCGCGTATGTCCTGAACGGAGACTTTCGGCGCCAATTCAATCTTTAACGTATCGAAGTATTGCCCGTTTACCTGCTTGAATCCCATTCCTTCCAATTCGCGCGCCACTTGCACGGCATGCGAATGGATACGGCGGGCAATGCTCTTCAAACCTTCGGGACCGTGGTATATGGCATAGAACGACGCCATCGTGGCCAACAACGCCTGCGCCGTGCACACGTTGGAAGTCGCCTTGTCGCGTTTGATATGCTGTTCGCGTGTCTGCAAAGCCATGCGCAACGCCTGGCGGCCATTGACATCTTTGGATATGCCGATGATGCGTCCCGGCATAGAACGTTTATATTCGTCGCGGGTGGCAAAAAAAGCCGCCGACGGACCGCCGAAGAACATCGGGATGCCGAACCGTTGCGTACTTCCGAAAGCGATATCCGCCCCCCACTCGCCCGGAGGCGTCAGCAGGGTCAACGCCATCAAATCGGTAGCGACGGCTACTTTGCAGCCGGCTCCATGTGCCTTTTCGACAAAGCCGCGATAGTCTTCGATGCTCCCGTTACTATTGGGATACTGTATGATGGCTCCGAAGAAATTTTCTCCGCCATCGAACTGCTTATAGTCGCCGACGACAATCTCAATGTCGTGGCAATCCATGCGGGTATGCAACACGGCCAGCGTTTGCGGAAATATATTTTCATCGACAAACAGCTTCGACACATTGGCTTTCACCTGTTCGCGGCTTCGCAAGGCATGCATCATACTTGCAGCTTCGCCGGCAGCCGTAGCCTCGTCCAACAGGGAGCAGTTGGCCAACGGCAAAGCCGTGAGTTCGCTCACCACCGTTTGAAAATTCAACAGCGCTTCGAGCCGCCCCTGCGATATCTCCGCCTGATATGGCGTATAGGACGTATACCATACCGGATTTTCGAATACGTTGCGGTAGATAACTGCCGGAGTGATGGTATCGTACCAGCCCATGCCGATGTAGGATGCAAAGAGTTGGTTTTTGGCGGCGATGCTCCCTATTTCTTCGGCATACTCCTGTTCCGACAACGGCGCCGGCAGCGATAGCGGATGCTCCAGACGGATATCGGAAGGTATCGTTTGATCGATCAATTCATCCATTGAGGAAACGCCGAGGCTTTCCAGCATTTTCTTTCTATCCGCTTCATTGGTCCCGATATGACGGGTATAAAATTTTTCCATTTCCATAAATACACGATTCGGTTTAGTAGATATTTGTTGTTATTATCAGTTTAATTATTTAAGTTTCGCAAGCTATTTCACCCGGATGGTTACAGACTGCCAATTTGTAATTCGTAATTTGTAATTCGTAATTCGTAATTCGTAATTATCAATTGCTTTTGTCCGATTGCAAAAAAGGATTGTTCCGCCGCTCGAAGCCGATAGTCGTCGAAGGGCCATGCCCGGGATAGACGATCGTCTCATCGGGCAGAACAAAAAGTTTCTTCTTAATACCGTCGATCAGTTGCTCGTAATCGCCCCTTGCCAGATCGGTCCGTCCGATACTGGCACGGAACAGGGCATCGCCCGAAAACAGCGCTCCGTCTTCGGCGCTGTAAAAAACGATGCTTCCCGGCGAATGCCCCGGCACTTCCCAGACGCGCAGTTGTTGCCGGCCGAAGGTAACGGTATCGTTTTCGTGCAGATACAATCCTTTGGGAGGCGTCAAATCGTCGCTGAAACCCTGAAAGCCGAACAAGCGGAGCTGTCCGGGAATATCTTCGAGCAAAAACTCATCGGCCGGATGATAGTCTAACGGAAGGCCGAAATGCGAAGCGAGGAAGTTTACACCGAACAGATGGTCGAAATGCAAGTGGGTATTGATAAGCCGTTTTACAATAAGATCGTTATCGATGAGATAATTCAGCAGCATTTCCTTTTCATCGGGATAGAAACAAGCCGCATCGATCACCACACATTCGCGCGTCTCGTCGGAGAGAACGTAGGTGTTTACTGATAACGGATTAAATTCAAATGTTTTAATTTTCATTTTTCCAAGATTCCTTTCGTGTTGCTATTTCTTCCACAAAAATAGCTTTTTCTTTTGAATTGTCACACAGGGAAAGCATAAAAAGCAGCGCGCTATACTATACCTTTCGAATAAATGAAGATGTATATAAAGGAACAAACAATTGCAGGTTATGAATAAACAACCTATCTTTGAATCGTCATTCAAATCACTTATTTATGCCAATGACCATGAGCCGATCCACATACATGTTGTAAAAGGAAAAACAAGGGCAAAATTCCTGCTTTTTCCTGTAAAATTAGTGGATAATAAAGGATTAAAAGCATCAGAATTAAAGATGGTAGAACCCGTAATAGAAGAAAATAATGATGGTAATCGAAAAAATATGGACGACCGATACAGCTATATGGATACGCACCGCAGAGGGGCGTGAAGCATACGAGGATTTTTCGAATTATCCACCTTTGAAATTTGCCACGCCTGAAGAGCGGAATAATTTCGAAGCCGATGAGTTCGGCATACATTGGAAAGACCTTGACGAAGATCTGAGTTTCGAAGGTTTTTTTAAAGAAAAACAGAGCAATTTTCTTTATATGCTCTTCATGAATTATCCGGAGTTGAACGCTTCGGCCATTGCCCGCCGGATGGGAATGAAACAAAGCCTGTTAGCTGCTTACATAAGCGGGGCAAAGAAACCTTCACCCAAACGACAACAGGAAATTATCAGCACGATACGGGAAATAGGGAAAGAATTACAGCAGATAGAGTGGAAATACAGCATATAACAATCTTCTATCAATCTATATCAATCCAGGGGAAGGTACACCAGTTTTTTGGTTTCGAAAAAAGGTTCTGTGAAATAATTGGATAATGCGACGGTTTCGGCCATACTCCCGAAAGGTTTGAGCTCTTCCGTCAAATCGCCTCCCTTCAGGCAAATGAGTCCGTTGGGCAAGGCATTGCGCTGCTCCGCAATGATGTTTTTGCGAACGAGCTTGACCAATTGCGGCATCGCCATTACCGCACGGCTGACAATAAAATCGAACTTGCGCCGCTCCTGCTCCACCCGCGAGTGAACGCCTTCGACATTCGCCAGGCCGATGGCGACGGCTATCTCGTTCACGACTTTTATCTTTTTGCCGATACTGTCGAGCAGTACAAATGACGCTTCCGGAAAAAAGATGGCCAGGGGAATGCCCGGAAATCCCCCTCCCGTACCCACATCGAGCAGGTGCGTGCCGGGCGCAAAACGCATGTACCGGGCAATGGACAACGAGTGCAAGATATGATGCACATAGAGGTTATCCATGTCTTTCCGAGAAATCACATTGATTTTTGCATTCCAATCGGCATATAACGTTTGCAAAGAAGCGAATTGTTCTTTCTGTCGCGGCGTTAAACCGGGGAAATAGCGCTCGATAGCGTCCATTACAAGCCGGCCAATTTCGACACTACCGTATGGTTGCGCAATAACGATCGGATGGCGTCGTAAGGAATAAACACTTCCGGTGCATGGAGTTGATAAGCCGAGTATTCGCCTTTGTTAAAGGTATAAATGATGCCTTTATCGGTCACGAGGAAGTTGCCGTTGGGAAGCATTTCCTCCACGCCGAAAAAGCCCAGATCTTCCAAGTCGCGCACGGTTTTCACGTTGTTTTGTTCGAGCAGATAAGTCACAAACAAACTTTGCAAAGCCACATCGTAACCGGCATTAAAGATATCGTTTTCGGTCAGTAACGTTTCGGTTTTGAGGTTGATGACACAGTTGCGGTACGAATCGTACGAAGCCACGCCGCCTTTGTTGTTGGACTGTTTTACCTGAAACGCAAGGATATCGTGGCGGTTATACACGACGGAATCGGACAGGATTTCGTAGTACGAGTAAAACGTATCCATCACCGCATGTTCGCTATCATCGGCATGCATGTCGGGGATTCGGGCGTTAATTTGTTGGATATCGTTCACATTTTCGCGATAAACCTTCACATCGTACAGATAATTATCGACGTAATCGCGCGTATACTTCTCCACGGCCTCAGCCGGCGAAAGCGAGTCGTATGCCGCTCCCAGCACATTTTGCACGAAAAACCGCTGCAGGGCGGCAAGGTCGGCCTTTCCGCTGCCGACAGGATATACGAACGCCAGATGCAAGTTACACGAAGGGTTGGCCGTATCGCCTTCCAGATGATATTGTTTCTCTGTGATAATCGTGTCGAACTCCACCTTATTATCCGCTTTAAACATGCTTCGCTTGCTTTCATTGCAGGAAAAAAGGAGTATCGATGCGCTCACCATCAACAGAGTAACGGGTATGATGCTTTGCCTACTCATAAATAGTTCTTAAAGAATACGGGTGCAAAAATACGCTTTTTATCCTTATGATATCTTCTTTATGAAAAAAAAATAGGATGGCCGACCCCAATCGATCACGCCATCCTAAGAGAAAAATCGGAGGAATTATTGCTTTTCTTGTTTCTTCTTTTTCTTATTCTTCAACAGTGTAGCCCTCGATTTAGCGAGTTGTTGTGCATTAGCCACCTCTACATTGATTTTATCGGCCAACCCGATATAAGGTGTTTCACCATCGATAAAAGCATGGCTGTTAATGGCTTCACACAGGTTTTCAAAAGCCTTTTGCA
Source organism: Limibacterium fermenti (assembly GCF_041902845.1). GTDB lineage: Bacteria > Bacteroidota > Bacteroidia > Bacteroidales > Dysgonomonadaceae > Limibacterium > Limibacterium fermenti. The sequence continues at coordinate 1,401,386 of NZ_CP159486.1, read as the reverse complement.
TTTCCTTGCGAGCTTTATCCGTAAGGCCGGTGACATACGTGGATTTCTCTTCGGTAGAAGAAATATGAGTCGCCTCGTACTGCGTGTTTTCCTCGTCTATTTTATCGATCCATGGCAAGTGAGTGAGTTTTTCCAACAAGGCTACATTGCCGTTTTGGCGCATGTCCCCAACCCAATTATGCAAGATAGATGTCTCTTGTTCGCGCGCCATGGCCTGGATCGATTTGCCATATTTTTCGGTAACGAACAGCAACCGGCGGGCGGCTTCGCTGACGTCCGGATCGGGATAACGCGTCATGCTGCGTAAAAATTCCATAAATCCCACGAACGTGTTATCGCGCACACTATCGCGTTCCCTCTTTACAGTCGTAAAACCCGACTTATCGGCTTGTTTTACAGCGGCATCGAGCGTGTCGAAGCCCACCAGGAACGCCGTGGCCACAACTGCCAGCTTCAGCGTTTCCATATCTTCTTTACCAAGATACCCGGCAATCAGTTTCATCACCTGAAAGAATTCCATCAACGGTGATTTCGATAAATTTGTACTTTTAATAATCATAATATTTCATTTTTAACAGATATATAAATAAATAGTAAAAAAACAGATTCAAATGACACATCATTCTCCCGAAAGGATCTTTCGCAAATGGAAAAACAAGGCACAAAGCGGTTGGGAACGTTTCCGCAAGAGGAAAAACAGCCACAGGCTGCCGGGAGAGGTTTTCGCAAGTGGAAAAAAGGCATCCTGCCTGCCCGATGGCATTTCCGCAAGTGGAAAAAGGATGATTGACTTGCCTGATGGGACTTTCGCAAGCGGAAACAGGGCAAATTTCTGCCCGCCGCGATTTCCGCCATCGTAAAAAGAGTCCCCGGCATCCCGAAGCTTCGGTCGCAAGAGGCATATACGCCGCAAAGAACTCTTTATTATTCGTGATGGCCGGGCGAATGGGGATAGGCATGTCTCTGCCCTGAGCTGCTCCGGGGCGGAGCGGTTTTTCGAAGATAATTGGCCATGTGTATGGATAATTCACCCCATTTCAGTACATTTAACGGTACAATATTACGACATTTTTTGCATCCGGCAAAATATAAATTGTAAAAAATATATGCCTTCAGTCTCCGGTCTCCCTGTCTTTAACTATTGGCGTTAGCCGTTATCACACGTAGCGTTTATCGCCGGAGGTATTATCGGAGGAAGTACCTCCATTCTCTATCCTCCATTTTTTATTATCTTTGTTTTCAGGAAGTAAAAAGATTACAGTATATGACAACCATCATCCAACAAATTTCTTTATCATTCATTATCGCCGTTAGCTGTGCGGGCATCATAGGCTGTGCAGCAAACGGCAACAAAAAATCATCCTCAAAAACAGAGATTGCTATGACCGATACCATTGTATACGCCGACGACAGGGCGAAAAAACTCGTCGAAAAATTACGGCGCAAAGGCATTACCGACGAACGGGTGCTCGCGGCCATCGGGACTATCCCCCGGCAGGTATTTATCGATAAAAGTTTAGTTGATTATGCCTACGCCGACCGCGCCTTGCCCATCGACAAGGGGCAAACCATTTCCCAACCGTATACCGTAGCCTTCCAAACGCAACTGCTGCAACTCCGCCCAGGCGACAAAGTGCTCGAAATAGGTACCGGAAGCGGTTATCAGGCGGCCGTGCTTTGCGAAATGGGAATGAACGTGTACAGTATCGAGCGGTATGAAGCGCTGCACCGGAAAGCCGAAAAAACACTTGAGTCTTTAAACTATTATCCGAAGTTGTTTTTCGGCGACGGATACGAGGGATTGCCCGATCACGCTCCTTTCGATAAAATACTGATTACCGCGGCGCCGGAACAACGTCCCGAAAAGCTTTTGCATCAACTGCGCATAGGCGGACTCATGGTGGTGCCCGTGGGCGATAGCCGTGGACAAAAGATGATGGTTATCGAGCGTACCGGCCCCGACTCCTTTGAAGAATCGGAAGAAGGCCGTTTTATCTTCGTCCCCATGAAGGAAGGAACGGAGGAGAATTGATGGAAGATTGGTGAAGATTGATAAAAGATTGATGCCTGCCCTTGCCTTCAGCAAACATCAATCTAATCTTTCATATCTAATCTCTAATCTCCAATCAATACGAATGCTCATCGGCCTGAAGGTCGTCCAGCCCGAGCGATTTCTTCTCCAATGCCCTCCAAGCGTAGAAAATATACGCAAGGACGAACGGCACGAGCAGCGACACAATCGACATCACTCCCAACGTGAATTCACTCGAAGAGGAATTCTGAACGGTCAGCGAGCTTTGCAAATCGATAGAAGAAGGATAATACGCCGTGTGGTTGTAGCCGGCAACCAGAAAGAGCATCGTCACGGTAAGCACCGTTCCGACACCAGCGAACCAAATACCTTTATTGTATTCCGGGCGGAATACGGTAGCGAAAATGCCGTAGAGCACGCCGACCACACCCAGTAAAAATACGATCAACACAAGGGGCATATCGAGAAAGTTATGCAAGTATTTGGCCGGTTCGAGAAAGACCACTTTCGTTTCCGGATTCACGGCATAGCCGTCGGCGACCAACGTCCAGATGAGGAACGCCAGGAAAAACACCACAAAAGGAACGCCGTTATATAAGGTGAACTTCCGTGAGCGGTCTACCAATATATCATGATTCAAGCGGTTCACAAAGAACAAACTCGCCAGTGTACGGGCCAGAAACAATACGGCAAGCCCCAAGAACCAATTCCGGGCATCGCCCAGCGCTTCGATTCCGTGCAGCGGGTTCTGCCATTGGCTGATAACGGGCCCTGCATCGCCCAGGCCGACGATGTTGCCTTTGTTCACGGTAAACTCCGAGCCGGTGAAGAACGTGGCGACCGCCGCACCCAACAAGAACGTACCGAGCACGCCGTTGATAAATAAAAACGCCCGGTAAGTGCCCTTCCCGAAAATATTTCCGGGTTTCGACTGAAACTCATAAGACACGGCTTGCAGCACAAAGCAGAACAGGATAATCATCCACACCCAGTATGCGCCGCCGAAACTCGTGGAGTAAAACAACGGGAACGAAGCGAAAAATGCACCGCCAAACGTGACAAGCGTGGTAAACGTATATTCCCACTTGCGCCCCAAAGCGTTCACAAGCAATTTCTTTTCATCTTCCGTGCGTCCCAGGGAATGCAGCATGGACTGACCGCCTTGTACAAAGAGCAGAAACACCAGCAAGCCTCCCAGCAACGAGATGATAAACCACCAATAGTTTTGTAAAAATTCGTATGTGATCATAATCTATAGTTCTTTTTCAATCTGTTTTCAATCTTCATCAATCTCCATCAATCTGTTTGATCCCGAAACTTCCGGGGGGAAATCCGGCCCCTTTTTTATCTGCTTCACCATAATCGTCACTTCAGCCACAAGCATTCCGGTAAATATGATTGCGAAGAGAATAAACGTCGCCACGATATTGCCGGTCGCAACCGCCGACACGGCCGTCTGTACCGGAAGCACATCCTGTATCGTCCACGGCTGGCGGCCCATCTCGGCAACCGCCCATCCGCACTGCCCCGCGATGTATGCGAGCGGAATGCTCCACAAGGCCACATATTGCAACCAGCGCTCCGTGTGCATTTTCTTCTTATGAACGAAATACCAGACGATCAAAAAGAACAGGATGAAATAACATCCGATAATCACCATGAGGTGAAACGTATAAAACGTCAACGGCACATCGGGAACCAGGTCGGCCTCGCTTTCGAGATAGCCGTAACCGAAATGCGCGTAGTTTTCGTCCAGAATCCGCTTATGTTGAGCCGCATCGTCGAGGCGCCCTTCGGCCGTCGCCGTCTTGTAGTCGGCCAACGCCTGTATAGCTTTCTCGCCACGCTCTTTACGCTCCCGAAACGACAGAGCGACCGTACCGTCGGGCAACGTATATCCCCCGTCGATAATATTCTCGATGCCGGGCACGAAGGCATTCGCATCGCGATAGCCCAACAACGACAACAGTTTGGGTATTTCCATCTTGAAAAGATACGGATCCACCCGGTCGTTATAAGCTTGTTTTGCCGGATTCAACATCCCCACGGCAATCAGCCCCGCGCCTTCTTTGCCCTGGTAAAGACCTTCCATAGCGGCGAGCTTCATCGGCTGCTTCTGAGCCACTTCGTGTCCCGACCCGTCACCGGTGACGGCCAACAGCACAAAACCGGAAAGGCCCACAATCATGCCGACCTTAATACTCTTCAACGCGAAGTCCTGATGGCGTTTCTTCAACAGATACCAACTGCTTACGCCCAACACGAACGCCGCGGCGAATCCCCAGCAAGAAAATACGGCATGCAAAAACTTATTCACGGCAATCGGCGAAGAGATGACGGCCCAGAAATCGTTCATTTCATTCCGTACCGTGTCGGGGTTGAACTCCATCCCCACGGGATATTGCATCCAGGCGTTCGCCACCAGAATCCAATACGCCGATAAGGTCGCCCCCAGCGTCACCAGCCACGTCGAAGCCAGGTGCATGTTCTTGCTTACCCGGTTCCATCCGAAAAACATAATCGAAATAAAGGTCGCCTCCAGGAAGAACGCCACAATCCCTTCGATGGCCAACGGCGCACCGAAAATATCCCCGACAAACCAACTGTAGTTCGACCAGTTCGTTCCGAATTGGAACTCCAGGATGATACCTGTTGCTATGCCAATGGCAAAATTGATTCCGAAAATCTTTTGCCAGAACTTGGCGGTACTTTTCCATTTTGGATCACCGGTTCTCACATAGATCGTTTCCATGACAGACATGATGAGCGCCAACCCGATGGTCAGCGGAACAAACAACCAATGATATCCGGCGGTGAGTGCAAATTGTGCTCTCGACCAGTTAACTGCAGATACACTTAATAATTCCATAGACTGTTGTATATTTAAATTAATTCATACCGTATACACATCATCCTTCATACATCATACATCATTACGCCTGCCCTATGCCTCCGATAGGCGGCAGAAAACCTCCGGGGTCGCCCCCCATGCGAATCGGACCGTTGGCATTTTCAAACTTGTCGATATTCTCTTTTAAAGCGAATAACAACCGCTTGGCATGTTCGGGCGTCAGGATGATACGCGACTTTACCTTGGCTTTGGGTATTCCCGGCACTATGCGGATAAAATCGATAATAAACTCCGACGTGGAATGCGAAATGATTGCCAAGTTCGAATAAGTTCCTTGGGCCACGTCCTCACCCAATTCTATTTGTATTTGATTTTGTTTGTCTAAATTTTCCATTAGTCGATTAATATTTCATTGGGGTTCTCTTTCAATTCTATTCAGAATCTATTTAAATTTATTTCGCGGTTCAAAAAGATTTGTTTTTTGAAGGCGAAGAATACTCTCATGACCACCTTTCGTAAGGAATTTAAATCGTTTCTTACGAACAAAGGAAAAAAAATTTCCGCTAAGTACAAAGGATATGAGCAGAATAATGCACCCGCATGTCCGTTTTTTTCCACACAAAGTCCGTTTTCACACTTAAGGTTCGAGCAGGCCTTCCACACGAGGTGAGCTCCACCCGTCATCGTTCGCATGGATTATTTACTTTTTTACCGTCACGCCGCAGAGTGACATTCTCTTCCTACAAGTTTAATTCTACATAAGGTAAATCCAGCGAATCCGCAACATTTTTGAAAACGACTTCTCCTTTTACGATATTCACGCCACTTCGCAAATCAGGAAATTGTTTACAAGCGCCCGCCCATCCATTTTCAGCCAATCGAATCACATATGGGAGCGTGGAATTGGTGAGCGCGCGAGTGGATGTAACCGGAACCGCTCCGGGAATGTTGGCGACACAATAATGAACAATTCCATCCACTTCATACGTTGGATGGGCGTGGGTGGTAGGATGTGTCGTTTCGAAACAACCTCCCTGATCGACCGAAACATCAATCATTACCGTTCCGGGAACCATCTCTTTCAACATTTCACGTTTAACCAGATGCGGCGCTTTTGCTCCGACCAGCAAGGTCGCGCCAATAACCAAATCAGCCGTCTTAATCGATTCGGCTATAGACATTTCTGTGGAATAAAGCGTCTCCACATTCGAAGGTAAGATTTCCGATAAGTATCGAAGCCTGTTTAAATTAACATCCAATATTTTGACTCTTGCGCCCAATCCGGCGGCCATTTGCGCGGCATTATGCCCCACTACCCCAGCTCCAATAATGACGACTTCAGCCGGTTTCACGCCGGGAACGCCTCCCAACACGACTCCTTTTCCTCCCTGGGGTTTCTCCAGATACTTTGCTCCCTGTTGAATAGATAAACGACCGGCAACTTCACTCATCGGAATAAGTAACGGCAACGCCCCATTTTTATCGATCACTGTTTCATAAGCAATACAAACCGATCCACTCGAAAGCATCGCTTCCGTTAATTTTTTATTGGATGCAAAATGAAAATACGTGAATATCACCTGATCTTTTTTTATCAAAGGATATTCTTTCTCAATGGGTTCTTTTACTTTCACGATCATGTCGGCAGTTGCATACACATCCTCAATATGATCGAGAATGACAGCCCCGGCCCGTTGATAATTTTCGTCCGGTAATTGACTTTCGACACCAGCCCCTCTTTGCACAAAGACTTTGTGTCCTCTACGGGTAAGTTCGAAGACTCCATCGGGGGTCATTGCGACTCTTCCCTCCTGCTCTTTAATTTCTTTGGGTATTCCTATAATCATAATAAAATATTTAATAAATATATTTGAGATTTCATCCTTTTCCGGAATTTGGAATCCGCTTAAATCGCTGACGAAAGGCGGTCATGAGAGTATTCTTCACCTTCAAAAAACAAATCTTTTTGAATCGGAAAATAAATCTAAACAGATTCTTATTCTATTTTCAACACATAGACCATTACAAGTTAAACATCTATTAGAATACAAAAATAGTAAGAAAAGAGATTCCGCAAGTATTTTATTAGAATAATATTTCACCGCCATTTTATTATTTTTATCCTTACCACAGCATTTTGACCGACTCTTTTCGGAAAATATTTCACCAATTGCCAATTAATTGCTATTTTTGCACCACAATTCTATCATTCAGTATAATATAAAAACAAATAGAAAAAATGGTAAGTTATAAAGAATTGGGTCTTGTGAACTCAAAAGAACTATTTAAAAAGGCAATTGACGGAGGATACGCAATTCCTGCTTTCAATTTCAACAACATGGAGCAATTGCAAGCCATCATCTCGGCTTGCGTAGAAACCAAATCTCCGGTTATCTTGCAGGTTTCGAGCGGTGCCAGAAAATATGCCAACCAAACGCTTTTGCGTTATATGGCCCAAGGAGCCGTGGAATATGCCAAAGAATTAGGCTACGAAATTCCTATCGTATTGCACTTGGATCACGGCGACAGCTTTGAACTCTGCAAAAGTTGTATCGAATACGGATTTTCATCCGTGATGATCGACGGTTCGCACCTTCCTTACGAAGAAAATATCGCCTTAACAAAAAGAGTCGTAGAATACGCTCATCAACACGATGTAACGGTGGAAGGCGAATTGGGTGTCTTAGCCGGTATCGAAGACGATGTGGTTGCTGAACATCACACGTATACCGAACCCGATGAAGTGGTGGATTTTGTCAGCCGCACCGGCGTCGACTCATTGGCTATCTCTATCGGCACTTCGCACGGAGCCAATAAATTCACTCCCGCTCAATGCACCCGTGACGAAAACGGCCGGCTCGTACCGCCCGAATTGCGTTTCGACATCTTGAAAGAAATCGAAGAAAGAATCCCCGGATTCCCCATTGTTCTTCACGGTTCTTCTTCCGTACCTCAGGAATATGTGGATACCATTAATAAATACGGCGGTCATTTGAAAGATTCTATCGGTATCCCCGAAGAACAACTGCGTAAAGCGGCTACTTCGGCTGTATGCAAGATCAATATAGACTCTGACGGACGTTTGGCGATGACTGCAGCCGTACGGGAAGTATTTGCTTTGAAACCCGCTGAATTCGATCCGCGTAAATATCTCGGACCGGCTCGTGACGAATTGAAGAAACTCTACAAACACAAAACGGAAAAGGTTCTCGGCAGCGCCGGAAAAGCTTAGAAACTGTTTCTTAATTCAAGGTTTTATAAAAAACTCCCCTGCGGAATTCCGCAAGGGAGTTTTTTAGTATGTGAATGATCACACTAATAATCCCGTTTTAAATCTGAAATCATTTCGAATAGCTTTCTTTTACAAAGGGGCTATCGATCAAATAATCATAACTCATTTTCACGCTTTCTAACGGAGTGTAGTCATATCGTTCTACCTCTACGACATTATATTTTGTTCCGGCTTCGGCAATATGATTGAAGATAGCATCAAAACCGACCGCTCCGCTTTGTCCAAGTTCTTTTTCATCTTTAATATGCAGGATTTCGAATCTTCCCGGATATTTTTTGAAATATTCGACCGGTGTTTTTCCGCCGCGATTCACCCAATAGACATCCATTTGGAAGAATACTTTTTTCGGATCGGTATTTTGCAGGAAATAATCGTAAATGGGTTGTCCTTCTATTTCCTGAAATTCGAAATTGTGATTATGATATCCGAAACGCATACCGGCTGCATTGACTTTCTCCCCTATTTGATTGAAATAATCGGCATACGCTTTTACATCATCCAACGTCTTAGGAGCAGGGATCCAAGGAACAATAACATATTTCATGCCCGCTGCTTTATGAGCTTGGATAGCCGTATCCCACCATTGCCAAATTTCTTCCCAATTGGTATCGGCAGTCTTTTCAGCCAACGGTCTTCCGACGTGTGAAGAAAGAACTTGCATGCCGGCACCCTCAATCGCTTTTTTAAACTCTTCCGGAGTCAATCCATAGAATTTGCCGTCGGCATATCCGGCCGCTTCCACGCCCGTAAAGCCTATCTCGGCAACCTTCGCAATCGTACCCGGAAAATCGGCTTTGATATCGTCCCGTACGGAATACAATTGGAGATAGAGGTCTTTTTTTTGTTTAGGCCTTTCATTGCTTTCACCTGATTTTGCCTGTTGATTGCATCCGGCCAAAGCAACCAGACCGGAGAACAGGACTACGATTAGTAATAATGACTGTTTTTTCATTGTAATACAATTATTAAAAAAGAGCATCCTTAATAGAAACATCTATTAAGAACACTCTTTATATGAAAAGATGCTTAATCTAAAACTTTAATTTTGATATTGCGGTACCATACATCATCGCCATGGTCTTGCAATCCGATATAACCTTCTTGGTTTTCACCACCGGCATTGATGAAGTTTTCCCATCCTTTGAATTTACTTCCTTCGACCAATTTCTTCCAGTCATCGGTCCACAAATGATATTCCACTACATTTTCACCGTTTTGTGAATGAACAACCGTTCCTTTGTATACCAACACACCACCGGTATTCCATTCGCCGGCAGGTTTTGAATTTTGCGGAACAGCAGGGATCAGGTCGTATAAAGAAGCCGATTGACGGTTATTATTTTTACCTAATTTAGCATCCGGATGTCTTTCGTTATCCAATACCTGATATTCGGGAGCCGATTTCCAGATAGGTTCGCCCTCAACTTCCTGAGCCAAATAAAGCACACCGCTATTTGCACCTTCCGACACTTTCCATTCAAAGGTAAGTTCGAAATTTTTGAATTTCCGGTCATAAATAAGATCGCCGCCATCCTTAGCGCCGGCTTCTCCTTTTCCCGAACCATTGATCTTTAAAGCACCATCCTCAATAGTCCAAGCTGCCGGTACATCGGTACGTCCGTAGCCGCGCCACCCGTTAAGGGATGTGCCGTCAAAAAGGGTGATCCATTCGTCTTCCGGAGTTACTTCCACCGAATCTGTCGCTTGGGCATCCGCTTTCTTTTGAGCATTGTTGCAGGATGCAAAAATCATACTCGACATAATGAGTAAACTAAATACATAATACACTTTTTTCATAACGATTTCTTTTTTTTATAAACTTATTTTCTTCAATATCATTTCATTTTTGTAAAAATGGAATGATATGCCATTCCGGAATATTCATAAGAACTAACCGGAATGACATTTTCCGAAAGGAAATTACGTTTTTATTGAGTTTTTACGGCATTGCCGGTAATTTCCATCCGTTTTTATACGTATGCTTGATTAATTCCTCTGCATAAGCATTGGCATCCACCGGTTCCGTCCATGTTTTATCGAAAGAGGGATCACCGTCGGTAATCTTAAATCCGTCAGCGATAATCGTGCGGATAGTTGCACCGGCCGGAATATTGGTAAACTTCATATTTGCCCCGTCCCAATGCAATTCCTGATTCAGGCTCTGCAATCTGACACCTAACACACCCATTACAACCATTTCGTTGAAAGGACCTGCTTCGGAGAAAGGAGAAGCGGTTTCGACACGATTTTCGGGACTTTCCTTGGCAGCGCGTACCCAGTCCAGTTCATGGGAAAGAGTTACTTCGCGTTGGGTTTTGGGAGAATCGGGTTTTCTTCCGGAAACCAACCATGGATTTACACCGTAACATCCGCAGATAAGCGTATCTTTTGTTCCGTGGAAAATAACGGCTCCACCGCTATCATTCAGGTTCTTGCCGGCGGGTACGCCTTCGGGACGAACCGGTAGCAAACCACCGTCGTACCAATTAACTTCCACTTCGGGGAAAGCCACCTTAGGAAGATTTTCGCGTGCGGGGAACGTATATTTAACGATTTGTGCGGTGGGAGCGCAATCATTCAACAACATGGTCGAAGAGCCTTCCACTTTGGTAGGATAACCCAGTCGGAGACCTTTAAATACCGGATGAAGAATATGGCAAGCCATATCGCCTAAAGCTCCCGTACCGAAGTCCCACCATCCGCGCCAGTTCCAGGGATGATAAATATTATTGAACGGACGTTTGGCAGCCGGGCCTATAAAGAGATCCCAATTGAGAGTAGAAGGGATTTTGTCAACTTGTTTGGGAGTATTCAATCCTTGCGGCCAGATAGGACGGTCGGTAAAGGCCTCTACTTTTTTAATCTCTCCGATTTCACCATTCCAAATCCAATCGATTACTTGCCGAACACCGGAGCCCGACGAGCCCTGGTTACCCATACTGGTAGCAACTTTATACTTTTTAGCAAGGCTCGTGAGCAAACGAGACTCATAAACGGTATGGGTTAACGGTTTCTGAACATAGACATGCTTTCCAAGGGTCATTGCATCCGCAGCGATAACAGCATGGGTATGGTCAGCCGTAGCCACGACAACCCCATCGATGGTTTTTCCCAACTCTTCATACATCTTACGATAATCGTAATACTTCTTAGCCTTCGGGAAATGTTTGAATACGCGATCGCTATATTTCCAATCCACATCAGCCAGACCTACGATGTTTTGGCTTTCCAGATTTTTCAGATTTGCAAAACCCATTCCACCAATTCCAACAGCAGCAATATTGAGCTTATCACTGGGAGCCGTATAGCCCATACTTTTCCCTAATACCGTTGACGGTACTACCGTTAATCCGACAGCTGCTGTTGCACCTGCCTGGATAAACTTTCTTCTTGACATTTTTGACGACATAATTTCTGTTTATTTAGATTAGATACTAACAATAAAAAATTAAATATTTGATAGTTTATACTTATTGATATCTTTTTGATACAAATGCCTCACCTTCTACTTATAGACCGTAAAGATATAAAATTATCGGCATAACAAAAACAATAAAGAAAAAATAGTTTTGAAATAAATTTCGTTCAAAGATACTAAAATGATTGTTTAATCTCCAAAAACACCTGATTAAATCAATATATAAGGAGTATCCATTATGATATCGGATACTCCTTTATTCCTGTTTTATTCTTCTGCTGCAGCCAAATCCGCACTTACCAGAAGACTGCCTGATCTTCGTCAGGAATCAATGTACTGATATTACGTTGCAAAATCATCGTTCCTTTACATCTGTAAGGAAATACCATGTTTTCACTGGAATCACTGTCTTTATACTTATATTCCATCGTCAGCGTAAAGAAGCGTTTAATAATATGCGGACGGTCGATATCGAATTCCTCTTTGATTTCGTAAGTAGGCTCTCCTATCACTTCGAATTCCAAAGCCGGATTATCCGCACTTAATATCAATCTTCCCTTTTTCACATAAAGCCCGGTACCATCTCCTGTTCTTGAATCTTTTATTTCCGTCACTTCATCAGGTGGAAGGAATTCGCATTTCACTTTAAAATCACCCCTGTTTTCGGCCAATTCCTCGGTAATGCCGGCATAAAAGAAAATGGTATTTTCATCCACCACTCGGGCCTCACGGGTACTTGCCGTCATATACTTGGTTGTATTGTTCCCGAAATACACATACATACTACCCGCATTATAATTACCGGAATAGTCGTTAAACGGCATTATCCAGAGTAACGCTTTCTGCCGGCCTTTATACGTGTTCAACGAATAGGAAGCATCGGGCAAAACGGTCAATGGCAACACCCATTTTTCCACCAGGTCCAATCCCGAAAATTTAAAGTTGATATCGAATAAAGCCACGTCGCTGCCAGCCGGAATATGACAAGTCTGCGAAGGCAATTCATAAAAACTCTCCGGCAATTGATGATAATATAAATCGGTTCTTGCCGCATATTTGTCGATGTTCAACGCGTTTAACGTATCATTATCCACATCAATACGCACATTATAATCCCGATCATTCGTTTGTGATCCGCTTACAATAACCGGAAGTTTATAAGTGACCGTAGAATCATTGGGTTTATATCTTAAATAAATAATGGAGACATCATCCCTGTTAATCGGCGCTTTCAATGATACCATTCGGGTATACAGTTCATCTTCCCATTCGTTATTGCAACCGGAGAGACAAAAAAGCGCACCAAATAGAATAATCAAATAAAAATATAAATTTTTCATCTGTGTTTTTTGTTTATATATGAATCAATCAAATGAAGGCCATCCCGGAGCCTGAGTCAAGCGAGCGTTTCTTTTCAACTCTTCGTAATTTATCGGCCAGAAATATTTTTTCATAGACCAGCTTGTTTGTACACTTGGCACAACGACTTGTTCATAGAAGAACTCCCGGGATTCTTTCGGAACGGTTGTGTTGCAACCATAAATCATTTGGCTCTCTTCTTCCGGCGCATCTTTCCAACGGCGAAGGTCGTAATAGCGTTGGTTCTCCCCTAAAAACTCAATCTGCCGTTCGCGTTTGAGCGCCTTTCTCAATTCCTCCGGATTGGTATACGGATCGCCCATACCGACTTCATCGTAATTAGGCACTCCGGCTCTCAAGCGTACCGGAAGTACGGCCGCTTTCATAGCCGGGATATCCCGTGAAATACTATACGTTTCACGACCATCCCATGAGGCAATCTGATAGGTCGAGGTCAACTCATTCAATGCCTCGGCATACATCAGGAGGATATCGGCATACCGGATCGCCGGATCCACTTTGGAATATGCAACACCATCTTTATAACTCTCTTTCGGATTTACAAATTTCATCATTCCGATACCGGTGGGTATCCAACGATCGTCGGTACTCACGATTTTACGCCCGTCATCTTCTCCGTAATAGTAGAAGATTTGGAAATCACGGTTATTGGCATCCTTTGCACTGGTACAGGCCCAATGAGCGCCGCTAAAAGCCACCGACGCATAAAAGCGCGGTTCCCGGTTGGCATATTCCAACCAAACATCTTTCCTCAAATAAGGATATTCCCCGTCTTTCTGCGTAAACCCTTTCGGGCTGGTGCTCCGATCGAACGGTTTCCCGTCGTTCATACCGTAAGCGTCGCATTGTTTACCCGTGATGCCGTGGCAATTCCATCCGCCGCCTTTACTAACCGGCATTTGGTGACGAGTCATAGATTGTATTCCATATTCGTCGTTCAGTTGATTATCGCCGCGCGAAAAAATCAATTCGGGATTCTCATTAACATACAGGTCGCCATTAAACAGCGAGCGATACGAATCCAACGGATCGATATCCTTCCATCCGCCTTCCTCCCAAGTTTTCTCGGAATATACGGGATGATACGGAGGTTCTACCGTTTTCGGATAAGCCCCCCAAAGTCCGCCGGTAGTCCGTTTAGAAGTGACATATATTTTATATTTGCCTAATTTTATCACATCCAAAGCCGCAGCAGCCGCCTTCGCCCATTTCTCCTCATCATATTGCTGAGAAATGAGTTGCTTTCCCTGATCATCGACAAAGGAAGACATTTCCGGATTTCCATTCATTAACGGGCTCGCCGCATATAGGTAGGCTTTGGCACGCACCGCCAATGCGGAACCTTTTGTAGGGCGTGAAGCGCTACGGCTATCCCGGTTACTTTCTAAAAGTCCGGCGGCCAACAGCATCTGTTCGGAGATATACTCCACACATTCGTCATAAGTATTTCTCGGATAAATCAGATTTTCATAACTACTTTCATAATCAATCCCTTCATCAGGCAAGATAGGTATAGGACCGTATTTTCTCAACAACAGCCAATAGAGATAGCCGCGAATGAAGTAAGCTTGACCTTTTAAATCCCGGTACCTTTCTTCGCTAATTTCATCGCCCGGATGCACATGTTGCAGGAAAATAGAAGCCTGGCGGATACCCTCGTAGGACTGATCCCAAGGGCGGTAAATAAGATCATGTACATTCCCGCCGTACTGAGGGCCGTATTGGCCGAATTTATAGTTAGAGTAAGAAATGCCGGCGCCGGGCTCCGTAAAAATCATATCATCGGAGTAATTGGTAAGCGTAAACCGTACATGCCCAATTTCCAAATTAAAGGAAAGAAGCTGGTAATAAGCATTAGCGAGCCACTGTTCGGTGTAATCTCGGCTATTGAATATACGCTCCAAATCTTGCCTGTCGTTAAAATAGCGTTCTACATTCAAATGATCGGAACAAGATTGCAAGCCGACACTTAAACAGGCTATGATACTTAATAGAATATATTTCTTTTTCATAAATGTTTTACTTTTAAATATTAACGGTTAATCCTACTGTTACGGTTTTTCCCAACGGATATTTCATTCCATTGGAACTACCCATTTCCGGATCCCATAATTTGAATGAGGAGAAGGTCAATAAATTTTGACCGATCACATGTAACCGTACTTTACTCAAGTGCAGTTTGGTAGTAAGCACCTTGGGCAAGGTATAGCCCATTTCCAATGTTTTCAGGCGCAAGTAAGCGCCATTCCGGAGCCAATAAGTAGAGGGGCGGTAATTGTTGGCATTTCCCCCATAACTCAAACGCGGGTATTCGGCATTCGGGTCTTCGTTGACTCCCAACATCCAGCGATTAGCATTCGCCATTTCTTCGAGGATATTCCCCCATTCTCCATTAATAAAGGGATATACGGTAAATCCATCGATGAAGAAATTCGATTTTCCGGCACCTTGGAAATGCAGGTTAAAATCAAAGCCCCCCCACGTAGCGGATATGCCCAAGCCGTAAATTAAATTAGGCTTGGTGGTAGCGCCAATAGGTACAATATCATCATTATTGACGATGCCGTCGCCATTAACATCCTTATACTTGATATCACCGGGCATGATATCCCGAGCATCACCAAAATCTTGACGGGGACTATTCCGGATATCGTCATAATCCTTGAAAAGGCCTAAATCAATCAATCCTTTCGCCTGATCCACCCGGAATCCGGTACGACGGAGATACGGATAACGGTTGACCATTTCATCGGCTTCGGTAATTTCGTTTTTGCTGTATGTGAAGTTTCCGCGCAACTGCAATCCGACTTCTCCGATCTTTTGATCGAATTTGAAGTTACCGTCGAACCCTCTCGACTTTACACTTCCCACATTTGCCGAAGGGTTTTGACCTTGAATACCGACCATATCGGGCAAATAATCTCTCCTCATATAGATACCCTCGCGTTTTTCATCGAAATAATCCACTGTCAGTCCGAATTTATCGCCAAAAAGGTACAAATCTACTCCCACGTCGTGCTTCTTGGCGGTTTCCCAAGTGACATTATTGGAAGATACCTTTGTATAGGTCAATCCCGAATAGGAGAATGGGCTA
This sequence comes from Limibacterium fermenti, assembly GCF_041902845.1. GTDB lineage: Bacteria > Bacteroidota > Bacteroidia > Bacteroidales > Dysgonomonadaceae > Limibacterium > Limibacterium fermenti. The sequence goes on along the minus strand of NZ_CP159486.1, from coordinate 1,385,319 downwards.
CCCAGGTCGCCCCAATTGTAAGATATCGTTTGATCTCCGGCACTTGTATTCCTGCTATAATTTCCAAATTCGGCCAGATAAGGAAAGCGTGTCTCCGGTTTTTTCGGATCGACACCATCCGTCCCGACTTCTCCGTAAGAGTACCGGATCTTAAACATACCCAACCAGTCGATGTTGTTTTTTACAAAACTTTCCTCCGCGATATTCCATGCCACAGAATAGGCAGGGAAAAAACCGAATTGATGCCCTTTAGCAAAGTTTTCCGAACCGTTATAGCCGAAATTGAAATTGGCTAAATAGCGATTCATATAACCGTAAGAAAGGTTTCCTGCCAATCCTTGGTGCTTGCGGGCGACCCCTTTCATGATATCCCCCCCGACATTGGAGGTATTTACATAATTGTCTTGCGTATATTTGAGAACACTGCCGATATTATGATCTCCGAAAGTCCTGCCATAGGAAAGTTCCGCTTCCAAGAACTCTTTCCGGTCACCCGACGCAGAAGAATTCTGGGATAGTAAACGTTCTTGAATGAGCCTGCTAAATACAATCTCGCCGTTCGGATTGCGTAACCGTTCGGCTCTCCACATCTCCGGGTTTTTTCGGCGTTGGATATTGTTCTCATTAAAGGTATCGTATCCGTAACGTCCTATAAACTTCAAACCCTTCGTTAGAAAATCAAGATTTTGCTCCAAGGTAATATTCGAATTGATGGTATTTTTCCAGATTTCGGTGTATCCCGTTTGTGTAGCACCTGTCCAGGGATTATATATCGCTTCCCACGATGATGTCAACGTACCTTCTGTCATTATGACAGGTACATATCCGTTCGAATACATCACCGGCATGGTTACGGGATTATAGCCGAAAGCCGAATACCAGATATCGTCGGAACTGACCGCGCCGGAACGATTCGTTTTTTCCAGCGCTCCGCCGATACCTACCTGAATCAAGGTGGAAGACGTCAGGTTCATGTCGATATTCATCCGGTAGTTATAGCGTTGATAATTGGCGTTGGTATCGTAATCTTTCATGTTCCGGTCCACATTATACATTCCCCCTTCGTCCAAGAAGCTACCCGACAAATAATACCGGGCCTTGGATCCTCCGCCTTTCACATTCACCGAAGCGCGATAAGTGGGCGCCCCGTCTTTCAATAAAAGGCCCATCCAATCGACATTCGGATAAATATCCGGATCCAATTGTTCATTGATCATCATTAACTCCGAATCGGTGTAAACCGCTTTTTGATTGCGGGTGGTACGCGCTTCGTTCGCCATCGTAGCATAGGTCATGCCATCGACGAATTCAGGTGTTTTGGTACGGGTGGTCCAAGTATATTCCGCTTTGGCATTTACTTCCACTTTCCCGTCATTCCCTCTTTTTGTAGTGATCAATATAACTCCATTCGCTCCGCGTGAGCCGTATATAGCCGTGGCGGAGGCATCCTTCAAGACAGAGAACGATTCGATATCTTCGATATTGAGTTCATCCATACTCCGTTCGAACCCATCCACCAAAATCAAAGCGCTGGAGCTGCCTCCGAATGTGGAAATTCCGCGGATCCAGAATTCGGAGGTATTTTGTCCCGGCTGTCCCGAAGTCTGCATGGCCAATACTCCGGCGACATTGCCCGCCAAAGCGTTGCTCACACTCGAGACCGGCGTATTCAAAGTTCCCACATCCACGGTAGTAATGGCTCCTGTAACCGTCACTTTCTTCTGCGGTCCCGTACCCGTAATGGTTATTTCGTCCAGCGCAGTGGCTTTTGATTCCTGCATCGTAATATTAAGAGTCGTATTTTCATCTTTTACCAAATGCTCCTGGGGTTCATAACCGAGGTAAGAGAACACCAAATATTGAAAGGGTTCGATCTCTATTTTGTATTTTCCGTCGATATCGGAAATCACACCCAGTCCCGGTTTATCCCTTACAACCACAGTGGCTCCAATTAACGGATTGCCTTGCGAGTCCGCAATCGTACCCGAAACTTGCACCGTTTTTTTCTGGGCAAATATGCTCATAATACCTATAAACGAGCATAAAACAATTAGAATATATTTCTTCATTTTTTCGTGTTTTTTCTTTTGATTTACTCTACAGCAATGGTACGGATACGTTTATTTTGTTTGTCTGCCACATAGAAGATTTCTTCTTCCTCATCATAACAAATACCGGTGGGTTGATCGAAACGGGCTGTTTCTCGCGCTTCTCCATCGATCCAACCATATACTTTGCCATCGGTCCCTGCACTGCCTCGTCCTGCAAATGTGCTGACCTGGCCGTCAGGCGTAACTTTCCGGATGCAACTATTATTATGGTCGCAGACATAAAAGTCATATACATCCGTTTTCCCTTGTGCTACATACTCTTTGTTTTTTACAAAAACCCCTTGGCGCGGACGGTTAAACCGGGCGGAACTTCCCGGGGCATCCGCATACCCCGAACCGCCACCAATACTACCTACATGCAATGACGATGAAACGAGTTCTTTGGTTGTTTTATCATAGGCGCATCGATACACCCCATTAAATCCGGTCACATACACATACAGATCATCCGGGTGCCTGAACATGAAAATATGTTCTTGAGAATTCGCTTTCACACTGAATAAAGGCTTTCCGTCCCACATTTGAGCAGCTTCATCAAATACCTGACGGGCTTTGTAAACGATTGAATTCGTCCAAGTATTGTAAAAAAGGGATCCGTCACCCATGGATACGGCAGAATACGAACACTGTGCATACAGATAAGGATAGACCTTTCTGAAGCCTTCCTCCCGAAGGGCAAAAAACATATTCGGCATTTGGTGCCGGTCGTTCCAGTTGCCGCGTCCGTTGTCATCCACAAAGAAAAGCGTGTCTCTGGTGGGTGTGTCGAACAACATGGATTTCACGCTCTCCACGCCGGCTTGGCCTTTCGTAAACACCGTAGCAACCTCTTGGGTGGTCAAGTTGATTTTGCGAAGCGCTGTCATACCTTCTTCATCGATACAATAGATAATCTTATTTCCTTGTTCGTCTTTATCGAATTCCAACCACCAAGGACTTTGAAATTCAGCTTCTTCAAAAGAGCCATTAATAATGCTGGAAGAATTTGTTTGCGGATCCACCTTACCGGCTAACGTGTTCACCTGTAAAGCTACATGAAGCGTGAACAAATCCTCGAACTGGTGTTCTTTAACCACTTGTCCGCTCTCATCCTTAATCCGGGCCACCACATCGCCCCTGTTGGAACGCCTGGGCACCATAATACATATTTTGGTGCCTGAAGATCCTATAACCGGAGCGGATACTCCTCCGATAGCGACTTCAATCTTCGAAATGTCGGTTCCAAAATTACTTCCTTCAATAAATATTAAGGTACGCATACTTCCTTCCTTTGGAAAGTAATCGGTAAATATTACCGGTTTGGAAGGGTCCGATGGGACGGGAGGTTCAGGGGGTACATATCCTCCCTCCTGACTACAACTGGTCACTACGTAGCCTATTAAAATTAAAATTGCAAAATAACTTGCGAAAATCTTTTTTCTCATTTGTTTAGATTAATAAATAGATTTATAATAGAATGTTTTACCGGACGATAATTCGTCCTTGCCCTCTTCACCTCCTTTTTATCGTGAATGAACCTTTTGGAGGCTTGATCGCCACATCCGGATAAACCGGAAGTTCCAACACCGACATGCCGGTATTCTTTTCGAACCCATTCGGGGTGTTATGCCCCGGGGTTCCTAAACCGATTGTTGCCAATCGGAAAAAATGGATTGTTAATCTTTTCATGATTATCTAACTATTGATATTGAAAATATATAGAATGAATAAAAATGCGAATCTTGAGCGGTAAGGACAGGAAGCCCGATAACGGCTTATTTCGCTTTTTTCCCGCCACGAACGGAAATAACAAAGCCCTTCCGGAAAAGTAACCGGAAGAAACGGAAAAGAAAATGTATCCTTAGGATGAAAACCGCAGACGGATTTTTCCTTAAAAGAAAGAATATGGGAAGAATGAGAATTTCCGAAAAAGCGCTCAGGAGTATAGAGAAAAGAAAACAGAGGCGCGGAAGCCGCCACTATAGAAAGAGAAAAAACTATTTGGTTAAATAATGTAAATACCCCCCCCCCCCGTTATTTTAACAGGCGTTAACAGGGGCGCCGAAGTCATTATTTTGATATTTTTCCGATCCTTTGTCATGAGTTTTACATACCAGTTAGATTTTTCTGTCGTGTCAGGCAGTAAACCTATTTTCGAAAGGCAAATATACACGATTTTTCTAACAAACAAGAATAAAACATAAATAAATCAATTGATTTTTTCTATACTATTTATTGATGTTGTTTATATTGATAACACAAGCCGCTTACAGATAGAGGTGCCAGGGTTATTTAAAATAGTGACGGATCCACGGCCTGTCTTCAGCTTCTTTATCATTTTTATAACAAAACAAAACCTACCATTCGGGAGCCTCCGCCCCGGAGGAAGGCGCATTCGATTTTACCGTCGGCCAACCGTTCTCCCAATGGATTCTATCCAACAACACTTGCCGCTGACGATCGGGATGCGCTATTTCAAAAGCATGATACAGTATCCAGTCGTTGCCTGCTTTATCCTGAAAGATTTCCGAGTTATGTCCCGTTCCCTTAAACAAACCGTTTCCGTGAAGGACGATTTCGTGCTTATTGTCGAGCATCCTGCCGCCGGATTGATCGACATACGGGCCCCAAAGATTTTTGGAACGCCCGACCACCGTGGTATAGGTACTTTTTACCCCCTCGCAACAGGTACCGATGGAACCGAACAAATAATAATAGTCGCCGCGTTTATGGATATAGGTTCCTTCATAAGCCGTGCCGGCCACCTGTTTTTTTTCGGCGCCAGGTTTCAGATTGAGCCCGTCATCCGTCAGTTCGATGCCGTAGATGCCGCGAAAACTGCCCCAAAACAGATACTTCTTTGCGTTTTCTTCGATATAAAAAGGGTCGATGGAATTTTGCACGCCGATCTCGTTGCTCCGGAACAATTTTCCATGATCGGTAAATGGCCCTTCGGGCTTATCGGAGATCGCTACCCCGATACCACAAGTCTGTTCTCCCCCCCAAACCGACATGGAATAATACATCACATATTTTCCGTCGATATAATTGATATCGGGCGCCCACAAACCGGCGTTGGGTTCCCAACGAGGCCGTCCGGCATCGGTAAAAGCATTTCCTATATATTCCCAGTCAACTAAATTCGTCGAACGGTGAATTCCAATTCCTGTGTGATAAAGGTAAAAACAACCGTCTTCAGCAAGAATAACCGATGGATCGGGAGCATCGGATCTAACAACAGGATTAAAATAATTCGATAGACCGCTACCCCATGACACATTTGCCTTATCTCCCATTGTTAACTCAAGCACCCCACCGTTTACAATGGCAGAGTGTTCGATCCATGCCCTATTCCATTCTTTTCCATTGAGTTTTGCGGATTGAATGTATTTATTATCCCCTGAAAAATTTTCAGCCTTCACCGTAAACGTTTTTCCGTTGGGCAACTGAATAACCGTTTTCTCGAAGAACGGGCTACCGATGGTATATACCGGCAATCCGGGAGTCACCGGATAAAATCCCATTTGAGAGAAAACCACGAAGGCCGTCATACCTCCTCCGTCTTCATCCCCGGGAACTCCCATCAGGTCATTTCTAAACCACTGATCAATGAGGGTATGGATGCGTTTTTGCGTTTTCCACGGTTGGCCGGCATAAGCATATAAATAGGGAATATGCAGCGAAGGCTCATTCGCCATGGAGAACTGGCCTACATTGCCTGTATGATCGGGAAGCTTTGCATAAAAATCGTATTTGCTTCTACCCAGAGGTTCGGAAAACATACGATCGAGATTTTTGACGAACGTTGAATCTCCTCCCATTAATTGAATCAGATCCGGAATATTATGTTGTACATCCCAGCGATAAATCCACCCGTTATTCTCACCATAAAACTCACGGGCGCCCATTCCACCGGGGAAAGCATAATCGAACGGTTCGATAAAACGGCCTTCTTTATCTTTCGGATGAAAGAACCCGGTGTTCGGATTGAACAGATGACGATAATTATAAGACTTTTCCAAAAAGTAACGGTAATCCGCCTCTTTACCCAATTCTTTGGCTATTTGGGCAAGACACCATTCATCATAAGCCGTCCCCAACGTCACGGCCACCGGCTGACGTTTTTCGAAGGAATGGACTTCCGGAATAGTTTCTTCTTCGCCTTCTCGGAGGGCCGGAATATACCCCTTTGTATGATAGAATCGATCCAATTCCCCGGCAGGTTTTGCCGACCAAGGCGCCAATGTTTTCTGAGTTAAGGCATTCTTACAAGCCTCATAAATTTTGGTCAAATCATACCCTCTGATGCCTTTCCGATACGCATCTATCACCGTAGCAACCCCGTGGTTGGAATTCATCCGACGGCTGTCACCCGTTATTTCAGGGAAAGTAGGCCACCAAAAATGTTCCATTTGCTCCGACATTCGCAAGAATGACCGGATGATATCGCGTTCCATATCCGGTTCGATAATCGTCCGCAGCGGGTGCGTAGCCCGATACGTATCCCAAATCCAATCATCCGTATAAAAAGGAATGCCCTCATCATTGTGTACTTTCCCGTCAAAAGCGCTGAAATACCGGCCGTCTTCCGAAATACATACCGGCCGTTCATACGTACGATATAAAGATGTATAGAAAACCGCTTTATGATCTTCACTGCCTCCTTCCACCGATAACTTCCCCAATGTCTTATTCCAAAGATCTCTCCCCGATGCGGCAATATCGGGCAAATGACGTCCGCGTATCTCCCTTTCGAAATTCTTCTTCGCCTGCTGTTCATCAATAAACGAAATCCCAT